>CAITOF010000055.1 GCA_903893945.1 uncultured Oxalobacteraceae bacterium
CGACACCACCAGACTGGCCGCCAGACCGCGCGGCAATTTAAGGTGCTTCAAACCCTGATCATAAGCATAATAAAGCGCCGTGAAGGTCGAATTCATCGGTCCTCCCTGTGTCAGCACATCCACTTCCTGATACGCCTTCAGTGCCGCCAATACCGACATTATCGTACACACCATAATTGTCGGAAACAGCATGGGAACCGTAATTTTCCAGAAGCGCTGCCAGCGGTTTGCCCCATCCAGAATCGCGGCTTCCTGCATTTCAACCGGAATCGACTGCAAGCCGGCCAGATACATCACCATATACCATCCCAGTCCGCGCCAAAGCGTAACAAACATAATGGCAAATATCGCCATGGCGTCGTCAGACAACCAGCCCACAGGCGCATTTACGGCGTGTATCTTCAGCAGGATAAAGTTGAGCGTTCCCTGTTCATGAAACATGAAGCCCCACATTATCCCGACCACTGACACCGTGGTCACGACCGGCACATAAAAAGCGGCACGAAAGAACCGTATGCCTGGTAACTGGTTGTTGACCAGGACAGCGAGCGAAATTGCTCCTATTTGAATAAACGGCACTATGAGCAAAAACAGCAGGGAATTTTTTATGCCCGTTAAAAACATATCGTTGTCGAAAATATAGCGGAAATTATCCAGGCCAACCCAGTGGGTTGACCTTACCAGACTGAAATCGGTGAATGCTAGTAAGGATCCAAATCCGACCGGCCAAAAAGAAAACAGCAACAACAAAACCAGTGCCGGCAACAAAAATAGATACGCCTGCAGGGTCTGCTTTCGGCTGTTATTCATGGAAAATTTTATCTTATTCATGGATCTGTGGAATTTACTTGCCCAATTTTTTATTCCAGATGACAACCGCTTCATCGAGCGCTTTCTTTATATCCTGTTTTCCGGTTATCCCGGCCTCCACAGCCTTGACCAGTACGCGACGCATTTCGTCATAGTCCTCCAACCCAACCACATACACGCTGTGCGAATATTTCATCGATGCCGCCGCGATCGGTTGCGCCTGTTCTGCAGCGCCAGCATGATCAGGCACCTGCATAAAATAAGGGGAAGCCAGTGCATTCACCGTGGTCGGCATGACGCCTGCCAGTTTGGCAAACACCAGCTGATTTTCATCATTGGTCAAAAAGTCGGCAAAGCTGGCCACCGCGGGATATAACTGGGGATTAACACCGCGAGGAACGGCATAATGAAACATCCAGCCACCATCGGCAATTCCTGTCGGGCCCAATGGTGCGGCGGCGACCCGGGTCACAGCGTAAATGTCTTTTGCGTCGACTTCAATCCGTTTGATGGCAGTCGGGGCCGAAACCATCATACCCAAACGTCCACCCTTATAGGCATCAATAACTGCCGGAAAACTGTCTTCTGAAAATAATTTGTCCTTTAAAAGTCCGCCGGACTGGTAGGCTTCTGCCAGTTTCCTTACCAGCGCAACATGTTGTGGTGAGTTAAAAGCGGCACGCCCATTTCGTAATATGACCAATCCCTGCTGCATAAAAAAACTGTCCATTTTTCCTAACGTCGGTGCATAGCCAGCCTTTCCTGTTCTGGCGTAGATCTGTTTGGCAATGGACAGCTCCTCGTCCAGACTTACGGGCGGTGCCTTGATACCTGCTTCAGAAAAAATGTCCGCGTTGTAGGCAACAACATTCACATTGCTGTACTGTGGAAATCCATAAATATGGCCATAGAAGGTCAAATCCTCCAGCGCCACTTTGGTATACCTCGATCTGTTTAACATCATCTGGTCTACCGGCACAATTAATCCGTCGCGAGCATACTCTTCAGCCCAGGGTACATTCAAATTAACCAGTGCGGGCGGTGTGCCTGCAGCAATGGCGGTGATCAGTTTCAGTTGCAGGATATCCCATGGAAAATCAACCCATTCCACTTCGATATCAGGGTGTTGCGACTCAAATGTTTTTACTATCTGCTGGAAATAGTTACTGAACTTTGGTTTCATGCTTAATGTCCAAAATTCAAACTTTTGTGTCGGATTAGCCGAATTGATTGCGGCGGCAGTTGCTGGAACCGGGAAAAAGTCCAGGATCACCAACGTCAGTATCGCCATACAGATGATTTTTTTTACTGCCTGGAGTGATAGCAACGGTGCAGCGTTCATGTGTACTGCCCTCGCACGAAATCAATGTTCAATTTGTTTTTGTCACTTTACTCAAATGACGTGGCCGATCCGGATTCAGGCCGCGCGCCAATGCAAGCCTGGCTGCCATCACATAAAAAGCCTGTATGGCGACAATCGGATCAAGATCGGGCGTGGCTGCAATTGGCAATGTCAGATTGCGTTCGCCGATATCCGCTGGTGCAGCCAGCAGCACACGCGCTCCGCGACCGCGCATTTCCTGCGCCAGCTTTATCAAGCCGGCCTGAGTGGGTCCACGTGTTGCGAAAATCATCAATGGATAGCCGTCGTCAATTAATGCCATGGGGCCGTGCTTGATTTCTGCCCCACTGAATGCTTCAGCCTGAATCGCGGAAGTTTCCTTGAATTTCAGCGCGGCTTCCAACGCGATCGGAAAACTGATTCCCCGGCCCACTACCATGATATTGCTAGACGGCGTCAACACATCAATCGCCTCGGCCCAGTCCAGGTGGGTTGCACCTTCCAGCGCTTCGGGCAGGTCAGACAGACCAGCAAGGAACTCAGCATCATTTTGCCAGTGACCTGCCAGTTGTGCACCAGCGACCAGACTTGTGATAAAACTTTTGGTTGCTGCCACACTCAATTCAGCACCGGCGTGTAATGGAAAGCACCACTCCGCACTTTTCGCCAACGGTGACGCTGCGTCGTTCACCAAGGCGACTGTGGTCGCGTCGCCTTTTCTGAAATACTGCAAAGGCTCAATGACGTCAGGGCTTTGACCGGACTGGGAGATCGCAATGGCCAGGGCGTCCTTAGCCTGCAGCGGCGCATTCATCAGGGTAATCAGCGACATGGGTAGCGAAGCGACGACCCGTCCTACCCTTGCCATAATCAAATACGCGGCATAGGCTGCTGCATGATCCGAACTTCCTCGCGCTATGGTCAGCACGGTCCTTGGTGCATCTGCCCGCAAGAACGCACCCAGTTGCGCAAATCGTGCGCCCTGTTCACTAATTTGGGTCGCAACGAATCCGGCTGACGAGCAGGCTTCGTCATGCATTAACGATTTCAATCAATTCCCCTTCTACATAAGTTGCAACCAGATTGAGCTGGCGATCCATGACGACCAGATCCGCATAATTACCTGTTTGCAGGCGCCCGCGATCTGACAAGCCAAGATAATCCGCTGCAAAGGTGGAAACGTGCATTGACGCTTCGGCGATGCCCAATCCGAGGCTGACAACGTTGCGAAATGCCTGATCCATTGTCAGGGTACTGCCCGCCAGGGTTCCATCCTCCAGACGCACGCCACCCAAACATTTGTGCACTACCTGTCGACCCAGCAAATATGGGCCATCTGGCATTCCGGTTGCGGCCGTTGAATCGGTTACGCAATAAAGGTGCGGAATGGCGCGCAGCGCGGCTTTGATCGCGCCAGGGTGAACGTGCAGCAAGTCAGGAATGATTTCCGAATAGCTGGCGTGCGCCAATGCCGCTCCAACCATCCCAGGGGCTCGATGATCCAGTCGGGACATCGCATTAAACAGGTGAGTAAATCCGGATGCCCCGTTCTCGATAGCCGCAACGGCGTCCTCGTAGGTTCCTGAAGTGTGTCCCAACTGAACCTTCATGCCCATGTCCGTCAAATCCCGAACCAGGCTCAGATTTTCACCAATTTCCGGTGCCACTGTAATTAATTTAATGGGTGCAATTGCGTTAAGTGTCTGGACATCGGCCAGTGTCGCCTTTTGGACGTAGTCGGGCTGAGCACCCAACTTGTCGGGATTTATATAAGGCCCTTCCAGGTGAACTCCCAGCACTCGCGCCATTCCCCGCCTGCGTTCCAACACTGCCACATTGATTCCGTGTAACGCCGAGATCAGATCTGACATAGGCGCGGTCATTGTGGTCGCCAGCATGCTGGTTGTACCGTAACGGGCGTGCGTTCTTGCGATAACCTGAATCGCATCACCCGCTTCCATGGTGTCTTTTCCGCCAGCACCATGTACATGGAAATCGATAAATCCGGGCATTATGTAAGGCAGACTGTTCTGTTCCGGGTCGCATGCGTCACCCGTGATGAACTTGATGCGTTCATCAAAACCTATCGAACCGGTCACCCAGCCTTGCGGCGTCAGGACATTCCCCATCAGCTGCGCTGCCTGCCCCGTCTGCCTGGCCGTCTGCGCCAGATCGCCAGAGGACATTTGCTGCGCTGTGGTGTGATTGTCGATCATCGAAAGAGCTCCGCAACAAAATCATAATAATCACTGCGGCAATAGGAGTGAGTGAGCTCTATTGCCGAGCCGTTCGCATGATAGCCAACACGGGTAATAAACAGCATTGCTGCACCGGCCTTGATGCCCGCCAGTTTTGCCTGCTCAGCTGTCGCATTTACTGCACGAATATGTTGCAGTGCGCGCTTGGGCGCATTGCCGCGAGTATCCAGAAAATCGTATAAACTGTCGGTAATTAATTTGGGATTCGGCAGATAGTGCGTCGGTATTGTGCTTGATTCAATCGCCATCACCACGTTATCTGCGGTGCGCAGGCGCTTCAGTCGCGACACCACCGTATTCAATGATAAACCCAGCGAAATGATTTCTTCGGAGGTGGCAATACCTGTTTCGCGCATAATCCATTGTGAACCTGGTACAAAGCCACGTTGCCGCAATTCTTCACTGAAATTGGTCAATCGTGACAGCGGCTGCTCCAGTTTCGGGGTAATAAACGTGCCGGATCCCTGTTTTCGGATCAGCAGTCCGCGTTCACACAGCATGTCAATAGCTTTGCGCGCAGTCACCCGCGAAATATTCAGTTGCTCAGACAGGGTACGTTCTGAGGGTAGTGCTTCGTCAGGCTGCCAGATTCCGCCATGTATGGCAGCCGCCAGTTTGTTTGATAGTTGCAGGTACAACGGAGTCGCGCTGTCGCTATCTGGCCTGAAATCGTTTATGAGATTTAGCATGTGTTATTTTCCATGACTTTTCTGATCATCAACATTGCGCCGGTGACGGAATCGCCTCGTGGCGCAACAAGTCGTTCCTGCAGACTTTGAGGAAGAAATTTGTCGAAGGCGCCAGCAAGGCCACCGCACAGTGCGATAGGAATTGTATTGGATTTATCCAGCGCCAGCGCAATTTTTACGATTTCTGCTGCCGCATCCTGCATGATCTGCAGGACAGCAGAATTTTCACCATGCTGCGCATGCGATACGACCACGGGCGCCAACTGGGCATAACTGTTCTGGTTGGCTTTTGCCAGCCAGGCAAACATGCCATCCCGATGTCCGCCACAGTGATTAATCACATCGGTGGCGAACGCACTGTTTTCCAACCTGCCATCGAGCACCTGCTCTGCATAATTTACCGCGCGCAACCCCAACCAGGCCCCGCCGGCTTCATCACCTGACGGGAAACCCCACCCACCCACTTCATGTCGACTTCCATCGGCCAGCAAAGATTCGCCCACGCTGCCGGTGCCAAGCGCAACAATGCCGCCCGGCGCGCCTTGATGGGCACCATACAACGTCGTATACGCGTCGGTTTCCAGTTGCAGCAGACCAAACCCGGGATTTTTCGCGACAAAATCTGCGGCCCATTGTCGATTATGTGCACCGGCCAATCCCAATCCGATGGCCATTTGCGACAACACGGGTACGTCTATTTGAGCGTGGGAAAACGCATTGTGTACCGCTTTGATGACCGAATTCCAGGCAAAATCGACGCCATTGGCCAAACTGGATGGTCCGGAGCTACCGCGGGCCAATTCCATACCAGTTTCATCTCCCACAATGGCTCGGGTGCCCGTACCGCCCCCGTCGACTCCAATAATATAGGAAATGTTTTTTGTCATTTTTTTATGCGTCCAGAACCATTAAATGCGCTTCAGCCGGCCATTTTCAGAAGCGGATGGAATAAGTGTATTTTCTTCATAAGTGGATGTCAATAGGTATTTAAGTGGTGTTATTAGAAATTTTAGTTTTAATTTCAATCCCAGAGTGCATCGAGGTCGTTCAACTGCGTTTGACAGACCTGGTTCCATGCGGCCCGCGCTTGCAACTCGCACGCCAAATTCAATGTCCATTTTTGCAAGTTGTTGTAAATCCGTGCCAGGCATCTTTAAAAAATAAGAATGTGACAATAATGCCAGTTAGCGAGAACTCTCGCGATTTTTTGATTTTTATTGTTTCAAAACAGTCAGTTAATTATTTTTGCGAACATTCAGATGTAATACCATTAAATTAGTTAGTAATACCACGTAGATACCGCTTGACAACCACTTTTGTGAAATTTAAAGTTGCCGCTAATCTTGCGAATATTTCTTGAATTGATCAGCAGTTATTTCGTTTGATTTGCACGTGGGCAGCTTTAGGAAAGACCAGGGTTTAACAGAAGCATGTAGCGGTTGAGTTGTAACGGGCGGCACTGCGACACCTTGATTTTATTGTGGTGAAATCAAGGTGGCAGATGTCAAGCATAGTGAAACAGGTCAATACATAGAGTGACCTTCATTGACGGGGACAAAATGAATAAGAATCTAACACCAATAGCATCAGCAGTTGCGATGTTCATGTTCAGCCTGACAGCACAGGCTCAGCAGACAGCGCAAACGGCGCCGACTGACCAGTCACAGGTAGATCAGGTCGTCGTGACCGGTATTCGCGCTTCATTGCAAAAATCACTTGAGCAAAAGCGAAACTCTGACAGTCCGGTAGAAATCATTACCGCAGAAGATGTGGGTAAAATGCCGGATAAGAATGTGGCCGATTCCCTCTCACGCATACCTGGTGTTAATGTTGAAACTGCTGGCGGAACAGAGGGCGCATGGGGTGAAAACGATCGCATCAGTATGCGCGGAACGCCCGCAACCATGACGCTTACAACGTTAAATGGGCATAGCGTGTCCACCGGTGACTGGTTACCGTCCGACATTACTGCAAGTGCTCGCAGCGTCAGTTACACTTTGCTGCCATCGGAAATCATTGATCGGGTCACCGTGTATAAAGGCTCACAGGCCAATCTGGTTGAAGGAGGTGCGGTGGGCAGCGTTGATATCGAAACGCGCAAACCACTGGACTTCAAACAGCAATTAACCGTACAAGGAAGCATTGAAGGCGTCTATTCAAGTGCCGCTGCGAAAACTGATCCGCAAGCCAGCCTGCTGGTGAATTGGAAAAACGACGACAATTCACTGGGCGTCATGTTTCAGCTGTTCAGCGAAAAACGCGAAATACACCGCGAAGGTCAGGAATTTCTCTGGTGGGGAACTGTTAATTCATTGTGGGGCAAAAACAATACTGTCCTTGCCGCAAATCCGGGTTTAAATGGTGCCGACATAAGCGGCCTGACGGGTTCAGAATTATTCAATTCAACCCGAACCACCAAAGGCGGCGACTTCGATGTTCAATTCAAGCCCAATGCCAGCCTGACATTTGATGTGAATGGATTTTATTCACGACTTGATGCAACCAACAGCAATTATAACCAGATGCAGGACGTTTTCAATTCGATCACGTCCGGTGGTATCAGCCCAACCAGTTTCACACGTAGCGGCAACACGATTACCTCCTACACGATGCCATCAACCTGCCCTACCTACGTAGTCGGCGGTTGCGGCAATGTAGCGTCGTCTGTCATCGACATGTATGTTCGCCCGGACGCATACAGCGAATCTCAATATCTCGATCTGAATCTGAAATATCGCGTGAGCGACGACCTCACTGTCAGCAGCAAACTGGGACACACCAGTGGTACAGGTCATTCAACAGAGGATCTGCTGGAAGTCTGGTCACCGTATGCCGGCGGAAGCTACACAACGCAAGGTCTTAACGGTGCGGCAACAATCATCGCTCCAGGTGCCAATGCATTTCCTGCCACACCAAGCACAGTCGGTTGTGGCAACGCCGTTTGCGGCGGTGGCGACATGGACACCAACAACGACAGCGAAACCTACTTCCATCTGGATGGGAAACTCAGGACGCACATGGATGTGATACCGACTTTGGAATTCGGCTTCCGTTATTCGGATCACCAGCGAAGCCTGAATGTGGAAAGCCCCGTCGTACCGGCTGCCGCAGGACTGGCGTCCAACCTCCCCATGTACGGGCTAACAAGTTATCCGTCCAATTTCGGCAGTGGTCTCGGCGGAGCCCCGCTCACTAACGGCTGGATGTTTACACCCGCAGCGGTAACGAACTGGGCCGCCACCTATCTGCCTGCTTCGGTCTACACAACACCGGCTTACCAATCTGAATTCAAGATTGACGAGCCGACTGAAGCAGTTTATGCAATGGCACGCGTCAGCGCTGAGGCCCTATCTGGAAATTTCGGTGTACGTATCGTCAATTCCAAGGAAAACGTGACGAATTATGCTCAAACCACAGGAGCGCCAACCAACTATGACAACACGTATTTTGATGTGTTGCCAAGTGCGAACTTCAGATTGGATCTGACCAAGGATCTGGTCGGACGCTTTTCTCTGGGCCGCACAATGGCAAGACCTGAATTTGGCAGTCTGGGTGGTCTCTCGTTGCAGGATATTCAGCAAACCGGTACCGGTGGCAATCCTAACCTGAAACCCATTTACGCCAATAATACCGACATCGGCGTTGAATGGTATTTCGCACCAAAATCGTTACTCTCCGCTGGCGTGTACTACACCGCTTTTGATTCCTACATCACTTATGGATCAGGGCCGCAGACACTGTTCAATACACTGACGAACCAGAATTCCGTATTTCAACTGAGTTCGCCAGAAAATACAACAGCGGAAGTAAAGGGATTTGAATTGGCCTATGAGCAGGCGTTGGCAGGCGGGTTTGGTCTGAGTGCCAACTACACTTACGCAGATGGCAGAGAAACCGGTAATGTGCCAAGTTCTGCCTGTGCCAGTGCAACGCACGATTGCGATATGGTTGGAACATCCAAAAACACGTATAACCTTGGCGCGTATTTTGAAAATGATTTGTTCAGTGCCCGTATCGGCTGGAATTATCGCTCGGCTTACCTGAATGGACTGGATCGTAATAGCGCCATCTATCAGGACAGCGTGGGTCTGCTGTCCGCATCGGCTGCATACAAGATCAACAAAAACCTGTCGCTTACCATGGAAGGAAGAAATCTGAACAATCCATTGTATAAATCCTATGCGAGTACGCCGGAAGAACCACGCGCATTTTATACATTAGGTTATCAACTTTTCTTTGGAGTACGCGGGCAGATGTAATTGCATGCAACCACCAACGAGTTCTGGACCCGTTCAACCCGTCAGCAATGGTTCTGGAACTTCATAAAGCACAACCCCGCCTTTTTACGAAGGCGGGGTTTTTACATTTAAAATGATCACTGGGGCAGGCAGGATTTTTTATTCCGTCAAAAATTATGACCAGACTATCGTCTATAGATGCATTACGCGGCATTACCGTCGCAGCCATGCTGTTAGTTAACAATGCAGGCAACTGGAATCATGTGTACCGCTGGCTGGAACATGCCGAATGGAATGGCTGCAATCCACCGGATTTTATTTTCCCGTTTTTTCTGCTGATCGTCGGTGTCTCGATCAGTCTGGCTTATTCAACAGAGATTACCGCTGGAAACGATCTCAACCCGGTCAGAATGGCTGTCATCAAACGTGGCCTGCGCATTATTTTTTTAGGCTTGCTGCTGCACTTGATGGCATGCGGTGCCATTGAGGGTCGTGCATTTCGCCTGATGGGCGTATTGCAGCGCATTGGCCTATGCTTTACGCTGGCTGGCCTGATACATCTTACCTGGCGTAGCGCTCGGGTTCAGTGGACATTGATAGCGGCAATCCTCCTTGGCTACTGGCTACTGTTGGTAAAAACAGCCGGGACTGCGCCGAATTTAAATCTGGCCGACCGAATCGATACGCTGCTTCTGGGAAAACTGGCCTACGAATACGATCCGCTCACATATCTGGCGCACGACCCTGAGGGCGTCCTCACCACGCTACCATCACTGGCTACCGTGCTGCTTGGCATACGCGCCGGTGAATGGTTACGCAATGAGCAGTCTGCATCCCTGGAAATTGGCGGCTTCGGCTGCATTTTTCTTGGCGGAATCCTGGCGCATTACCTTCCATTGAATAAACAACTGTGGACATCCTCATTCGTATTGTGGACCACTGGTGTCGGATTTCTGTCAATCAGTGTGATGCATTATTTTATTGATCAACGCGGCTGGCCCGCATTTGGCAGAAGCCTCGGAATCAACGCGATTACCGCCTACGCGGGTTCGTGGGCAGGCGTCTGCTTACTGCACGCCACGCACACTTTTCAACCCGTCTATCACTATTTATTTGAATTGCCTTTTGCTGCAACAATCAGCCCTGAGTTTGCGTCATTCCTGTTTTCGGCGACGTTCACCGCTGCCGTTGTTACAGCGATAAAAATAATGACAGTACGTGGATATCGAATTGTGATTTGATCTTCAAGCCATTCAAGCGCCGCTTCTTCCACACAAATGGCGGGTTATCCTGCCCGGGCGACTACGACATTTTGACTTACCCGCCATTGCGAGGGATAGTTATGAAAAATCCGGCATAGCGGTTTTTTGGTTGAATCCATATCAGACGGCAGGTTATTCATTATCGCCCTGTGTTAACGCTTGCCATGGCGGGAATCTGAGCCCGAATTTGCTTCATTTTGCAGCGTATAGCCACTTCATCTGGAATTTGGCATTTGGCATAAATCCAAAACCGGGCTATTCTTACCTGCCCGTAATCCGCCCGTACATTAAAGAGGTGCGTTCCATGTTTGCCAAAGTAAAAATCAGGATGGCCTCGCTATTGATTTCCGGACTGCTCGCCGCCTGCTTCAACACCGCCCAGGCCTTCGATGATTCAACTATCCAGAAGTGCGTACACCCCGACGGCTCGGTACTTTATCAGCAGGACGTCTGCCCGCCCGGGACAACAGGCAAAACTGTCGCCAGCAATGCATCGTCAACGAACACCCTGACTTTGGCAGCCAACAGCAATCATCAATACAGCACCACACTTTCAATTAACGGCGTCACGGTACCCGGCTATGTCGACACGGGGGCGACCTATGTGACCTTTTCGTCAGAAGCGGCGTCGCACATGCATATCAGGAGTGACGATGCCGCTGTCGTCTATATGCAGACCGCCAATGGCATTGTCGCCACGCGCACAAAGAAAGTGTCTGTGCTAAAAGTGGGACCCTTCGAACTTTACAATGTGGAGGTAGCCATCGTTGCGAATTCGCCAACACTTATCGGAATGAGTGCGCTGAGCCAGCTCAAATTTGCCAACGAAAATGGAAATCTGGTATTAACAAAGAGGTAAGCGGGTTCCGCATGGCCCGCCGGGAAATTCCCGGCTGTTTCAGCCACGAAGCCGCTGACGCAATGGTTCCTACTGTCCCTTCGAGCCCCTGGCCATTTGGTCAGCAGGCAGAATGCCCTGACAGTCGCTCCCAATAAAGGTCATTTGCGTTCCTGTTCGCATGATGTGTTTGCCCTTCGCGTCTTACATGGTCATATCAACATTCGTCAAGAAATTAATTTCCCACAGACCGGCTTTCAGACCCGGAGTCTAGGCAAACGTGGTGCCGGTGGCTGCCAACAGGACAACTGATAGTAATATCTTCATTTTAGCCTGCGCAATGGATAATACCCGATTACCGTGGATTATTTGCCATACGGGCATGCACTATGCTTTAATGTTCTGCCGGTTCATTCTGCCGTTTTTCACTTACCTGAATGTCGAGGTTCAAAATTCATTCTGTACTCCTTTCCATCCTGTTTACCACTGCGATCGCCGGCATCATCAGCATCAGCGCAGCGGCGGTTTTTTCATTTGCATTGCTGGCCAAAGTTGTTGAGCGTATGGTGAGCTTATCCGTGGGCATCATGTTGTCCACGTCCTTTTTGCACGCTTTGCCCGAAGCATTTGAATCGAAAGCAGACAGCCACAACCTGTTTGCCCTGTTATTGGGAAGTCTGCTGGCATTCTTTCTTCTGGAAAAATTTGCCATCCTGCGCCACTCGCATCATCACGAAGACGATGGTCATCACCACGCACACGGCCACGATGCCCGCGAGGCCGGTAAATCGGGATGGATGATATTGGTCGGCGATGGGATGCACAATTTTACCGACGGCATACTGATTGCGGCGGCTTTTCTGGCCAACCCGGAACTGGGTATAGTCACCGGTCTCGCCATCATTGCACACGAAATTCCGCAGGAAATAGGTGATTTTATCGTGCTGTTAAATGCCGGGTTCACACGGCGCCGCGCTTACCTGTACAACCTGATCTCAAGTCTGATGGCGGTGATAGGCGGTATCCTGGGTTACTACACGCTGGAGAGCGCCAGTAATCTGATTCCGTATGTGCTGGTGATTGCATCCTCAGGTTTCATTTACATTGCTGTCAGCGACCTGATGCCACAAATGCAGCGCCGGGCAACACTGAAAGAAACTATTCCGCAGATCCTGCTGATAGGACTTGGCGTTTTGATCGTGCTCTATTTAACCGGACACACCCATTAACCGGTTGCCGGTCGATTCAACGATCTGCACGCATCAGACGTAATAAGCCAATGTGGTCATCACCTTCGCCATCGCCGTCATCATTTGTTTCACCGGCCGCGGCAGTTCAGATGCCCCCAGCGCCTGAGCTGCTGCACCGTGCTGAACTTCATCGTCACGCATTTGCGTCACGATGGCGCGCGATTTAGTGTCATTGGCGGGCAGGCTGTCCAGATGACTGGACAAATGCGCCTCCACCTGACGTTCGGTTTCCACCACAAACCCAAGACTGGGTGCATCCCCGACCGTCGCTGCAACGGCACCCATTGCAAATGCGCCCGCATACCAGAGTGGATTCAGCAGACTCAGGTGCGAACCCAGTTCACCAACGCGCTGGGCTGTCCACGCCAAATGATCTTCCTCTTCACGACCGGCTTCCCTGAATTGCTGTTGCACGGCAGGCGTTTTTGAAAAAAGTCCCTGCGATTGGTACAGTGCCTGAGCACACACTTCGCCCACGTGGTTGACCCGCATCAGGCCAGCACTGTGGCGCCGCTCTTTCTCATCGAGTTGAACGACATCGCCATGATCAATAATTTTAATGGCTGGATTGGGGCGACCTTCAAACGCAACGCCTGCAACGGCACGCAAGGATTGGTCAAAGAGGTCGATTAACGAATCTGTTTTATTCAGGCTGCTTCTTATCATTGTGGCGAGATCAAATAATGGAAATTTGTCGGTCTATGTACGATATTTAATCTACCAGCTTTTTCATGCACAAACTGATATTTTTTAAATTCTGGTGCCATTGTACGCTGCAATAAAAAAATGCCGCTCCAAAGAGCGGCATTTTTAGGGCAGACGGCCCGGGAGCCGTCCATCAAACTTTTCACAATTTCAACAAATCAGAACTTTGTACGGATACCAACTGCATAAATCGAGTTGCTGGTATTGTATTCAGTTGAAGGATACTGATCACCCTTGTATTGTGAATACATTACGCCGAAATAAGCATCAGTACGCTTGGAGAAATGATAGTCAGCCAACAGCGAGTATTCATAAATATTGCCGTTATGCTGCTCTAAATCTGCTGACTGTTTTGGTTGCAGGTCGTAGAAACCAACTGCCAGATTGAAAGCAGGTGTGAAATTGTAATCACCACCAACCCACAATACGTCAGTCGTTTGGTCTGCGTGAGCAAAATCAGGTGCTGCACCTTTTGTTGCTGAAGCACAGAACAATGTCGAAGTCAGATTACAGATCGCGTAACCGTAGTAATTTGTGGTACCGAGCGTAGCCAGAGCGTCAGTTGGCGCCTGCAATTTATACTCTTCGAAACCACCGGTAACTTTAGCATCACCGAACACATACTTGGCAGCCACCATGTACGCTTGAGTATTGTAGTTGGTGACGTTGACGTCGCCTGGAACAAAACTGTTAGCGCCGTGCAGTGTGTCAGTTGAAGACTGGTAAGCCGCCTGGATACCAAAACCGTAGGCTTCGTAACCAGCACCAATTCCGTATGCTGATGCAGCAGATGACTTGCCTGGAATACCACCCAGTTTAGCCATTGCAGTTACATTGAAATCACTGAATTTGTTGGTGTACTTGATTGAACCATCTTGACGTTTCAGTTCTGTCAGACCACCACCTGCGTATGCACCCGAGAAGCCCAGGGGTGAGAACAGCTGCGCGTCCTGAACGGCGTCATAATCTCTCAGGATGTCACCCATTGGCGCCCATTGGCGACCAAATGTCAATTTACCCAGCGATGCATCTGACAGACCGACGTAAGCCTGATCATTGAACAACTGTCCGTTAACCGACGAAGCAGCGGATACTGTGCCACTCGTTGAATTTCTGTTGTTTGCCAGAGACGCAGCTGCATTGCTCAGGTCACCTGACGTTGGGTTGAAATAGGAATCCACATTGAAAATTGCCTTCAGACCGCCACCCAGGTCTTCAGTACCACGGATACCCCAACGAGATGGAGTAATGCCGCCACTGAACGCGCCGGTTGTTGACTGGCTAACCGCTGTTTTGGTTGCGCTGACAGGGTTAACAGACGCCGGGAAACTTGGATCAGTTCCCAGTGAGTATTGAACGCTACCAACAGCAACGTCCAGTACGCCATACAATTCAACGGACGAACCGTCTGATGATTGAGCGAGAGCGCCGCTTGCAGCAAATGCCAGAGAAATGCTCAGGCCTATGATTTTCTTATTCATTATTGGTCCTTTAAAAGGTGTGAAAAAATTGATTCGATTTAATTTTAGGTAACGTCGGGATCAGACTGGCAGATCACCCATTCCCCCAAACGATACAGAACCTAAGTCGCGTATCTGGTTCCACAAACGCGTATTTCAACGTTGTGTCATCAAATATCTTGTAACTCCACTGCTGTAAGTTTGGTCATTACTGAATACAGACCTGACTATAGTAACCAATTATGACGCCACCGTGACATGTGCGTTGCAACAATACAACGATAATAGTAACTTATTTACACGATATTCACGCCAAAACGATGCCCAAAAAGGCCGCCCGTGGCCGACGAATCCAGCGCCAGTCACGTCATTTTTTCACCTGTGCCCGCGCCGGGGCACCATAATTGTGCGATGCAAAAAGTACCGGTGCACGGCCCGATGATGTTAAAAGATTATCTGGCCGTGATCAGGTCATTGCCATTTATTCATGTCACCTGACCGAATTTTGTTGTTGATTTAATCAGACCGGCAAGCAGACGAACAAGTCCGGTCATCCGGTTTAATGCGCGGTATCCCAGTTCAGGCCGACTCCCACTTCGGCGGTCAGCGGTACTTTTAAATCAGCGACGTTCGCCATCAACTCCGGTATTTTCTGTCTTACCTGATTTAATTCCGCTTCGGTTACTTCCAGCACCAGCTCATCATGAACCTGCATGATCATTTTCGATTTCAGCCCGTCCCGCTCCAGCCATTGTTGCACCGCGATCATTGCCAATTTAATCAGGTCGGCAGCCGTCCCCTGCATCGGCGCATTGATGGCGGCGCGCTCAGCGCCCTGTCGACGTTGCCCGTTGGGCGAATTAATTTCAGGCAGCCACAGACGTCGCCCAAATACCGTTTCAACGTAACCCTGCGCCTTCGCCTTAATCCGGGTACTCGCCATGTAATCGGCCACACCAGGATAGCGGCTGAAATACCTGTCGATGTAACTTTGTGCTGCTGCCCGTTCAATGCCCAGATTGCCTGCCAGTCCAAATGCACTCATCCCATAAATCAGCCCGAAATTGATCACTTTGGCGTAGCGACGCTGCTCGCTGCTTACTTCAGGCGGTGTCGTTCCAAAAATTTCAGCAGCCGTGGCCCGATGCACGTCCTCGCCCTCGGCAAAGGCGCGTAACAGACTTGCATCACCCGAAATATGCGCCATGATCCGCAATTCAATCTGTGAATAATCGGCAGACACAATAACACTGCCTGGCGGCGCAATAAACGCTTCGCGGATCCGGCGCCCCTCCGCGCTTCGGATCGGTATGTTCTGCAAATTCGGGTCATTCGAGGCTAACCGGCCCGTCACCGCCACCGCCTGCGCGTAGTTGGTGTGTACACGTCCGGTCGCCGGGTTGACCATTTTAGGCAGCTTGTCCGTGTACGTCGATTTCAGCTTGGCCAGACCGCGAAACTCCAGCAGCACTTTCGGTAACGGATAATTTTCTGCCAGTTTCTGCAGCACTTCTTCGTCCGTTGATGGCGCCCCGGACGGCGTTTTTTTCACGATGGGCAGCTGTAATTTATCGAAAAAAATCTCGCCCAGCTGTTTGGGGGAATTCAGATTGAACGGCTGGCCCGCCAGTTCATAAGCCTGCTTTTCCAGCGACATCAGGCGCAGGCCAATTTCGCTGGATTGCTGTCCCAGCAGTTGCGCATCGATCAGCACGCCATTCCGTTCGATTTTCTGCAGTACCTGTGCAGTGGGTACTTCAATTTTCTCGTAAACGAACGTTAGGGTCTTTTCTTTTTCCACCATGGGCAGCAGGACCTCGTGCAGTTGCAGGGTGATGTCTGCGTCTTCCGCCGCATAATCGGTCGCGCGGGCAAGATCAACCTGATCAAAACAGATCTGGCTCGCGCCCTTGCCGCACACTTCTTCAAAACTGATAGTCTTGCGCCCCAGATGGCGCATCGCCAGACTATCCATGTCGTGGGATCGGTGCGACTCGAGTACATAGGACTCCAGCAGCGTGTCATGGGCGATGCCGCGCAGGCTGACACCGTGGTTGGCAAAGACATGGGTGTCGTATTTCAGATTCTGTCCCACTTTCAGCCTGTCCGGATCTTCCAGCCACGGTTTCAGGTAATTCAATACGAATTCACGCGACAGTTGCGGCGGCGCGCCCGGATAGCGATGCGCAACAGGGATATAAGCTGCATGACCGGCGACACAGCACAGGGAAATGCCCACCAGTTGCGCTGTCATGGAATCCAGCGACGTGGTTTCAGTGTCGATGGAGGTCAATGCCGCCTGCTGGACCCGGGCCAGCCAGTCAGCCAGTTGCGCCTCCGTCAGAATTGTTTCATAGTTTGAGCTGACTGTATCGGGCACCGCCCTGCTCGTTTCTGGCGCTGCTACAATTGCCCGGCCTGTCGGGCTGACAGGCTTTTGCGTGCCGGTTGTCTCCGGTCCGCCGGACTGTACCGAGATGGCCTCCCGGAGCCAGCTATTAAATCCGTAACGCCTGAAAAAGTCGATCATTGCCGGCACATTTTCAGGCTGTCCTTCCAGGGAGTCCTTAATCGATGTCATGTGGGATGACAGGTCGCAATCGGTTTTTACTGTCACCAGCACACGCGCCTGGGGTAACCATTCCAGGGCTTGCCGCAGATTTTCGCCCACCACGCCGCCGATTTCATTTGCATGCGCCATGACGCCATCCAGGGAATCATATAAATTCAGCCATTTCACAGCGGTTTTGGGGCCGACCTTGGCCACGCCCGGTACATTGTCGACCGTATCCCCGATTAAACTTAAATAATCAACAATACGATTCGGCGGCACACCAAATTTCGCATTGACGCCGGCCACATCAAGCTTTTCGTTGTTCATGGTGTTGATCAGCGTCACGTCTTCATTAACCAGTTGAGCCAGATCTTTATCGCCCGTTGAGACAATACATTTCAAATCTTGTCTGACAGAATCGACCGCTAAGGTACCAATGACATCGTCCGCTTCCACACCGTCCACCATCAAGATCGGCCAGCCCATATTCCTGACCGCCTCATGAATCGGCTCTATCTGTAACGCCAGATCATCGGGCATCGATGGGCGCTGTGCCTTATATTGTGCGTATAAATCGTCGCGGAATGTTTTTCCTTTTGCATCGAATACACAGGCCATGTATGCTGACGGATAATCATTACGCAAGCGACGCAGCATCGCGATCATGCCGTAGATCGCGCCAGTAGGTTGATCAGTCGGACTGCGCAGATCGGGCATGGCATGAAACGCACGATATAAATAACTTGAACCATCAACTAACAGTAAGGTTTTTTGCATATGATTTTGTGTGAAGGTACGTTATGAGTGAAAACAGAAAAAATATTCTAAAGCTAAGGCAGATCACCGACAAGCAGCGCGCCACTGCGATCAAAGCCAGGGAATCATGGAATTTATTGACGATTATGGCAGAATTTATCGATGCCACGGAGCGTTTATCGGAGGTTCGCCCGGCCGTGACCATATTTGGGTCGGCCAGGACCCGCCCTGATAACCCCTATTACCTTCATTGTGTCGATTTATCGCGACGCTTGTCGGATGCCGGTTTTTCCGTGATTTCGGGCGGTGGCGGCGGCATTATGGAAGCGGCCAACAAAGGTGCCTACGCCGGCACGTCCTCCTCCATCGGCCTCAATGTTGAATTGCCGCGTGAACAGATTCCCAATCAGTGGCAGAACATTTCCATTTCATTCCGCCATTTTTTTGCCCGCAAAGTCGCTTTCGTAAAATACGCTGACGCCTATGTCGTGTATCCCGGCGGTTTTGGGACGCTGGACGAGGTGACCGAAGTACTGACCTTGATACAAACCGGAAAAACGCGTCATATTCCCGTCATCCTGGTTGGCAACGAATTTTGGGGTGGTCTGGTCGACTGGATAAAAACAGCCATGCTTGCCAACCACATGATCACTGACGGTGATCTGGATATCATGCAGGTCATTGACGAGCCTATCAATGTCATTGACGCCATTTTTGCTTTCTATGAAGCGGCCGACATTGAAACGACAACCGACGAATTGCATCAGCTCCTTTAACTTAATTTCAACCATGCCCGGGTACTTTGATACAATAGTCATCGAGTTACCGAACAATGAGTTATCGATTCATCGAGATTCCAAACTATAAGTGCCTAACTGTTACTATGAATACATCATCCCGGCTTCTGCATGGCATTTTCAGCCTGCTGGTTATAAGCGCTGTCCCTTTGTCGGCGGTCGCCCTGGAGGTCGATCCTCCCGCACAGGCACCGGCTACGCCCCCTGCATTGGACCACCCTCCGCAGATGGAACCGCTGGATGAGGGTGAGCCTGCGCTGACAAATCTCAGAAAATCGTCTGTAAAACAGACCGTACAGACAACGCAGAATGGCGAACAGACGGAAGTGAAAGTGACCAACAGCGTTGGAACCTATATTGTCAAACCGAATCAGAACGTCGGTACGTCCTTGCCCGGCGACGGACAAAGCAACAGCAACAATCCCGTACAATGGGTCATAAAAAGCTGGGGCGGAAGTAAAAATACGGACGTGCCGGAAGAAGTGCCACCGACACTGCCGGTCAATCCCAATCCGCCTGCCTCAAAATAACGGTAGGGTCACTCACACATCGCAAACTTTTACCCCTTTTTTTATCTCATGGCAGTTTTTACTTCGGTCAGCCTGGCGGAACTCAGTACCTGGATAATGCAATTTCCGCTTGGACAGGCACACGCCATTAAAGGCATTGCGTCCGGCATAGAGAACACCAATTTTTTTGTCAGCACCGATAACGGTGAGTATGTACTGACGATATTTGAAAATCTCAGTTTTGAGCAACTGCCGTTTTATTTGCACCTGATGGACCATTTAGCCCATCATGGCGTGCTGGTACCGGCCCCTGTCGCAAACAAGAATGGCCAGTTAATCACCGAACTGAAACACAAACCGGCTGCCATCGTCAGCAAGCTGGAGGGTGAAAGTCAGCTCCACCCCACGCCGCTGCACTGCGCCGAAGTGGGTGGCATGTTAGCCAGGATGCACCTGGCGGGACTGGATTACCCGTTGCACCAGGAGAATTTGCGCGGTTTATCCTGGTGGAAGCAAACCCAACCGCGCGTGATGCCATTCCTGGACCCGGACAAGCAGCAATTACTGGATTCGGAACTGAAGGTGCAGGAACAGTTTGCACTCAGCGCACTTTATCAGCAGTTACCGCGCGGTCCGATCCACGCCGACCTGTTCCGAAATAACGTGATGTTTGCCGGAAACCGGCTGACAGGATTTTTTGATTTTTATTTTGCCGGTTGTGATACGTTCATTTTTGATCTTGCGGTCACCTGCAACGACTGGTGCGTCAACCTGTCAACCGGGGAGCCGGATTCAGCGCGTACGCTCGCTTTAATCGACGCTTACCAGACAGTTCGCCGCCTGACTGCGGAAGAACAGAGTGCCTTACCGACCATGTTACGGGCCGCCGCCCTGCGTTTCTGGTTATCGCGGCTGTTTGATTTTTATTTACCGCGCGAAGCCCATGTGCTGACTCCGCATGACCCCACCCATTTTGAACGAATTTTACGCGAACGCAGACAATGAATAATCTCCCAGCAAATACCGGATGGCTCTGGATAAAACAGGGGTTTGCTTATTTCAGACAACAACCCATGGAGTTCTCGACACTTTTTCTGGCCTATCTTTTTTTCATGCTGGTGCTCGGATTTATTCCTTTTGCGGGCCAGGTGCTGGCTTTTATCCTTATGCCACTGTTCACACTCTCGTTCATGCAGGGATGCAGGGGTATCGACCAGAGTTTGCGCGTCAGTCCCCGCTTGCTGGTGGCCGGATTTCAGTCGCCCCAGGCAGGCAGACTCCTGATGCTGGGGGTTCTTTACCTGATTGCTGCGAGCATTGCTTTGGGTGTGTCGACCCTCATAGACGACGGCGTTTTTTTCGATATCATCAGTGGACAAATGGAACTCAACGCCAGCAACGTCGAAGATACCAATATGGCCGCCGCCATGTTGTTTGCGATGCTGCTTTACCTTCCGGCACTGATGGCATTCTGGTTTGCCGGACCGCTTATTGCCTGGCAAAATATGTCTGTGTTCAAAGCCGTCTTTTACAGTTTTTTTGCATCATGCAAATCATTCCGCATTTTTCTGTACTACGGACTTTGCTGGTTTATGCTGGCCGGAATAATACCGACCGTTGTCAGCGTCATCATTGCGTCAATTACCGGCAACCAGACCATGATCGTGATGATCATGATGCCATTGTCAATGATACTCACCATTATTCTGTACTGCTCGTTTTACCCGTCGTATAAATCGATATTTGGTCAGGCCGATTCCGCCGGCAATAACGGGGAATCATCGACAATTTCGTAGCTGTGCGTAATCGTGGCGGTTTTTTCCAGCATGATGGACGCTGAACAGTATTTGTCATGCGACAATTTAATGGCCCGTTCGACGACATTCTGTTTCAGTGAGCGACCGGTAACGATGAAATGAAAATGAATCCGGGTAAACACCTTGGGATCGGTTTCGGCCCGTTCGGCAGTCAGTTTCACAGCACAGTCGGTGATGTTTTGCGCGCTTTTTCTTAAAATCAGTACAACATCGTACGCCGTACAGCCGCCGGTACCTAACAACACCATTTCCATTGGGCGCGGTGCCAGATTCCGGCCACCGCCATCCGGAGCACCATCCATGGCAACCACATGACCCGAACCTGTTTCTGCCAGGAAGGTCATCCCTGACAATCCAGTCCACCTGACCGTACATTCCATGGCGCTCACCCCTATGCATTTGATAATCAGGAATTGTAACGTGAATTCAGTAATCAAATTGTCATGTTGCTCGCGATACCCGCAGATTTGCTGCAGTGATGCACTGCCGGCCATCACAAAAATTTCTTTAATGATAATTAAATCGGTGGTTAGCCGCTGATAATTGATAAATAATTAATGATTGATTGGGCCCTGGTCCCGATCTTGTCACGCCGTCCTTGACACTAAGTCTTTGAAAAGATTATAATTTGCGGCTTTCCATCTCGCTTTTGGGAAAGTTAACAAGGTTGAGTCTGTCATTTCTTCAGAACCGCCAAACAATAAAAAGCGAATTTAACTTTAATTTAGGAAGTCATCATGAAAACCTTTTCCGCTAAAGAAAGTGAAGTACAGCGCGAATGGTTCGTGATTGACGCGACGGATAAAATCCTCGGACGTGTTGCCAGCGAAGTGGCACTCCGATTACGCGGCAAACACAAACCAGAATTTACACCGCATGTCGACACGGGCGATTTCATCGTCGTTGTCAATGCAGGCAAATTACGTGTTACAGGCACGAAATCTCTGAACAAAACATATTATCGCCACACGGGCTATCCGGGCGGCATCTATGAAACCAACTTCCAGAAAATGCAGGAGCGTTTCCCTGGACGTGCTCTGGAAAAGGCTGTCAAAGGTATGTTACCTAAAGGCCCGCTGGGCTATGCCATGATTAAAAAGCTCAAAGTGTACGCTGAGGCAACTCATCCACACTCTGCCCAACAGCCTAAAGTACTCGAACTCTAAGGAACAGACATGATCGGTAACTTCAATTACGGAACCGGCCGTCGCAAGAGCGCAGTAGCTCGCGTCTTCCTGAAATCCGGTAGCGGCAAAATCGTTGTAAATGGTAAACCTGCTGATGAATATTTTTCACGCGAAACAGGCTTGATGGTTATCCGTCAACCCCTGGAACTCACCAACCACTTAACCACATTCGATATTCTGGTTAACGTTCATGGCGGCGGTGAATCAGGTCAGGCAGGCGCAGTTCGTCACGGCATTACTCGCGCGTTAATTGACTATGAGGCAACATTAAAATCAGATTTGTCCAAGGCTGGTTTTGTGACCCGTGACGCTCGTGAAGTGGAACGTAAAAAAGTCGGTCTGCGTAAAGCACGCCGCGCCAAGCAGTTCTCCAAGCGTTAATTTTCCGACGCAACTGCACAAAGCCGCCACGGTCAGACCTGGCGGCTTTTTTTCATTCAATTTCTGTAATATTTTCTCACATTATACTTTTACGGTCGGTCGTGGAAATAAATTACAATCATTCCCTCTTTTCAAATGGACTGTTAGAATTATTGACATATTTTTCTTTGGAAACATAAATTCATGATTAAAGTTGGTATCGTAGGTGGAACCGGCTACACCGGCGTGGAGCTCTTGCGGATTCTGGCCGCGCACCCGGAAGTCCAACTGACCTGCATTACGTCACGAAAAGAAGATGGATTGCCTGTTGCCGAGATGTACCCATCGCTGCGCGGTCGGGTTTCACTGGCCTTCAGCTCACCGGACAACACCCGGCTAGGTGATTGTGATGTTGTCTTTTTTGCCACTCCGCATGGCGTCGCGATGTCACAAGCCCGTGAATTGTTGGCGTCAGGGGTCAAGATTATTGATCTGGCAGCTGATTTCCGAATTAAAAACGTCGCTGAATTTGAAAAATGGTACGGGATACCGCACACGTGCCCGGACCTGCTTGAAGGAGCCGTATACGGCTTGCCGGAACTCCAGCGTGAGGCGATCCGGTCTTCGCGTCTGATCGGAAATCCGGGCTGTTACCCTACCACCATGCAACTCGGTTATTATCCATTCCTGAAAGCCGGCCTGATCAACCCCGGCCAATTGATCGCTGATTGCAAATCGGGCGTGTCTGGCGCAGGTCGGAAAGCGGAAATCGGCACCCTGTTTTCCGAAGCCAGCGACAATCTGAAAGCCTATTCAGTGGCCGGCCACCGCCATGTCCCTGAAACCCTGGAACAATTGCGAAAAATGACCAATGCCAGTGTGGGACTTGTTTTCACTCCGCATCTGATACCCATGATACGCGGCATGCATTCCACGCTTTATGCCACGCTCAACCACCCAGTCAGTAACGACGAACTTCAACAGCTGGTTGAAGATACTTACCGAAATGAACCCTTTGTCGATGTCATGCCGTTTGCCAGCCACCCGGAAACACGTTCGGTCCGCGGATCCAATACCTTGCGAATTTCCTTGCATCGCCCTGGAAACGGAACCACATTGATTATTTTGGTGGTACAGGATAATCTGATGAAAGGTGCCTCAGGGCAAGCCGTGCAGTGCATGAATCTCATGTCCGGTTTGCCAGAAACGGTAGGCTTGACGCAATTGCCCATACTTCCGTAACTTATGTAACCTGATTGATTTGCCTGACCACCATGACTGACTTATTGCGAATTATCAATGAAAAATAACAGCACCCGATACAAAACAATTTCATCCATTAAGGTCGTCGAAGATAATCATTCAATGATCCGAAAGACGCTGCTTGTCTTGTTCTTTCTTGGGGTGCTGGCGTCATTTTCTTACTTCACTTACGAACTCGGTGGCACAATCAGCGGGGCCGCTCCGGCAAAAGAACAGTTGTCCCAGTTAAAGCAGCAGGTTGAAAAACTTGATAGCGAACGCGAAAAACTTTCCAGCACCGCCAACAGTGCCGACAGCGAATTGAATATCGAACGTTCCACGCAAAAACAATTGGCCAGTCAGGTCCAGGCGCTCACCGCCGAAAATAACAAACTGAAAGAAGACCTGGCGTTTTTTGAAAATCTCATCCCTGCATCCAGTGGCCCGGAGGGCGTGCGAATCGGGGCATTTAAGGCCGACGCAAGCAATAAAACCCAGATCCAATATCGCATCCTGGCCATGCAGGGTGGAAAAAACGTGCAGGATTTCAATGGCGAACTGCAGTTTTTGCTGACCGTCATTCAAAATGGAAAAACTGTTACTCTAACGATTCCTGATGCAAAAACGGATGATATGACCAAATTCAAATTGTCATTTAAATACTATCAGCGTTTAGAAGGCATGCTGACAGTTCCGGATGGCGCTGTTATCAAAACATTACAAGCCCGTATTTTAGACAAAGGTCAGTTACGTACCTTCCAGTCGATCAATTTTTAAAGGAAGTCCATGTTTAACCGAAAAAATAAAAGTACGATTGACAGTCTGATCGGCCTTGCAACCAACATTGATGGCAACCTGTACTTTAAAGGCGGCCTTCGCATCGACGGTAACATAAAGGGCAATGTCATTGCCGAAGACGACCAGGGCAGCATGCTCATCATCTCCGAACATGCCATGATATGCGGCGAAGTCCGTGCTGCGCATGTGGTCGTTGATGGCACCATTATCGGTCCGGTATTTTCAAGCGAACTGCTCGAGTTACTGCCGAAAGCCCGTATCAACGGGGATGTCCACTACAAAGCACTGGAAATGAATAGTGGCGCTACGGTAACCGGTCTGCTGACGCATAACCCGGAGGGCGCCTCGGGCGAGACAATTTTACAACTTTCCGCGTCGCAAGCGACTGCGTGAGCAACGCGGTATAATGACCTGATTATAGCTAGTCATTAGCTAAGGAACAGATTGGGAGTCTATGATGAATGCCGAAGCAACCATTGCAACTGAAATGCCAGCACCTATTATTTTTACTGAAAACGCAGCTCAAAAAGTGGCGCAATTGATCGAAGAAGAGGGTAATCCAGACCTTAAATTGCGCGTCTTTGTTCAGGGTGGCGGCTGTTCAGGTTTTCAGTACGGTTTCACGTTTGACGAAATCGTCAACGAGGACGATACGACCATGACCAAGAACGGCGTGCATTTATTGATCGATTCAATGAGTTATCAATATCTGGTCGGTGCCGAGATTGACTATAAAGATGATCTTGAAGGCGCGCAGTTTGTGATTAAAAATCCGAACGCGACCACCACATGTGGCTGTGGCTCGTCTTTTTCAGCCTGATGTTATCGATCGTTTTAGGCCAACAAGGACGCAGTGGCGTCCTTTTTTATTTTTGATCATGAATCGCCCATGAACCCACTTCAACAGACACCGGAACGCCAGCAGCAGGTGCTGCAGTCACTGCAGCAGGTGCTGCCCCACCATTGCGTTCTCCATCAGGTTGAAGACACGCGTCCGTATGAGTGTGACGGACTGGCCGCTTACCGTGAATTGCCGATGATTGTGGTTCTGCCCGAAAATGAGCAGCAGATTGTTGACGTACTCGCCGTTTGCAGGAACCACTCCGTGCCGCTGGTGCCACGTGGCGCCGGCACCGGCTTATCGGGCGGTGCCATGCCGATTGCGCAGGGTATCGTACTGTCCACCGCAAAACTGAATCGCATTATCTCGATAGACCCGGCCGCCCGGACTGCCATCGTCCAGCCAGGCGTGCGCAATCTGGCGATTTCTGACGCCGCCGCCGCCCTGGGTCTGTACTACGCACCCGATCCGTCGTCGCAGATTGCCTGCACCATTGCAGGCAATGTGGCAGAAAATTCCGGCGGCGTGCATTGTCTGAAGTATGGATTAACCGTCCACAATGTTTTTCGGGTGCGCGTTGCCACCATCGAAGGCGATATCATCGAGCTCGGAAGCGCTGCACTGGACTCGCCGGGCCTGGATCTGCTGGCGCTGTTCATCGGATCCGAAGGCATGCTGGGCATCGTCACCGAAGTCACGGTAAAACTGATCCCGAAGCCGGAATGCGCACAGGTCATCATGGCATCGTTCGACGATATCCTGACTGCCTGCGATGCGGTCTCGGACATCATCAAGGCTGGTATCATTCCTGCCGGATTGGAAATGATGGACCAGACCTCGATCCGGATGGTCGAACCCTTTGTCAAGGCGGGTTATGACATGAAGGCCGCTGCGATTTTGCTTTGTGAATCCGATGGAAGTAAAGTTGAAGTGATTGATGAAATCAGTCACATGCGGCGCGTTCTAAATGAGGCGGGAGCAAGTGCCCTCGCGGTTTCAGGCACCGAGGCCGAGCGTTTGCGTTTCTGGTCGGGTCGAAAAAATGCCTTTCCCGCTGCAGGCCGGATTTCGCCGGACTATTACTGCATGGACGGCACCATTCCGCGGAGAAAACTGGCCCAGGTCTTGCGCGGCATTGCTGAACTCGAAAAAAAATACCGGCTGCGCTGCGCCAATGTGTTTCATGCCGGCGATGGCAATTTGCATCCCCTGATTTTATTCGATGCCAACCAGCCTGACGAATTCGAGCGGGCCGAAGCGTTTGGCACCGACATTCTGCGCATGTCGGTGGAAGTCGGTGGCACGATCACGGGCGAACACGGTGTGGGCATAGAAAAAATCAACGCCATGTGCCTGCAGTTCTCGGCGACTGAACGTGAAACTTTTTTTGCCGTGAAGCGTGCTTTCGACCCGCAACAATTACTGAACCCCAACAAAGCGATACCGACACTGCACCGATGCGCTGAATTTGGAAGGGAACATGTCCATCGGGGCGAACAGAAATTTCCTCACTTACCAAGATTTTAGCGCATGATAGCCGAATTCACTGATCGCATCCAGGAAGCCTGTGCCAAAAAGACCCCGCTTTGTCTGCAGGGCGGCGGCACGAAACGCTTTTATGGCCAGCCTCCCACGGGGACGGTCCTGAGTACCCGTAATCATCAGGGCATTATCGATTATGATCCGAGCGAACTGGTCATTACCGCGCGAAGCGGCACCCTGCTTTCCGAGATCAACGCGCTGCTGGATGAACAGCATCAAATGCTCGCCTTTGAACCTCCGGCCTTCGGGAACGATGCTACCGTGGGCGGTGTCGTCGCGACCGGATTATCGGGGCCACGCCGACCTTATGTTGGGAGCGTGCGTGATTTCATCCTGGGCACAGTAATCATGAATGGCCAGGCCGAGCGACTGGTGTTTGGTGGACAGGTGATGAAAAATGTGGCCGGATACGATGTATCCCGGTTAATGACCGGTTCCATGGGCTGTCTGGGCCTGCTTTTAGAGGTGTCAATCAAGGTTTTGCCGAAACCCCGCACCGAAATCACGCTATCGTTCGAGATGTCACAGGCTGAAGCTTTGGCCGCAATTAATGGCTGGTCGGGTCAACCATTGCCCATCTCCGCATCGAGCTGGGAAAACCAGCGTTTGGTGTTGCGACTGTCAGGCTCAGAAGCCGCTACACGGGACGCCCGGATTCGACTTGGCGGCGAACCGATGAATGCCGATCTGGCCCTGCTCCACTGGACAGAGCTGCGTGAACAGACGCACCCATTTTTTAAAGTGGACCAGAAATATTGGCGTTTATCCCTGCCTTCAACGACGGCGGTTGTCGATTTGGGCGGTTCACAGCTGATCGAGTGGGGTGGTGCACAGCGCTGGCTGAGCAACCCTGCCTGCAGCACCGACCAGGTGCGAGGGACCGTCGCCGCACTGGGAGGCCATGCCACACTGTTTAAAGGTGGCGATGGAACAGACGCAATTTTCCATCCACTTCCCGACGCACTCATGACCGTGCACAAACGGCTCAAATCGGCTTTTGATCCTGCCGGTATTTTTAACCCGGGTCGACTCTACCCGGAACTCTAGTGGAATTCGGATAAATGCAAACCCAGCTCAGCGACATTATCAAAGCAACCCGGGAAGGACTTGAGGCAGAAGATATTCTGCGCAAGTGCGTACATTGCGGATTCTGCAATGCGACCTGTCCCACCTATCAGTTACTCGGTGATGAACTGGACGGTCCGCGCGGTCGGATTTACCTGATAAAGCAGGTTCTGGAAGGCCAGCCGGCCTCCAGCAATACCTTGCATCATCTGGATCGGTGCCTGACCTGTCGCAATTGCGAAACAACCTGTCCGTCTGGCGTGGAGTACGGAAAACTGGTCGAGATTGGACGGCACATTGTTGCAGGCCAGGTGCGGCGCCCATGGTACGAAACGCTGAAACGGCAGACTTTAAAAGCGATATTACCCCGTCAATGGCTGTTCACTCCACTGCTCCGTTCGGCCCAGCTGATCCGTTTTGGCTTGCCCGGAAAGTTCGCCAGAAAAATTCCGGCTTACCAGCAACACAGCGTCTGGCCAGTACGCACCCACGAAAGAAAAATGATTTTATTGGACGGTTGCGTCCAGCCCGGTATATCACCGAATATCAATGCAGCTACCTCACGTGTAATGGACAGACTGGGTATCGAACTTCTCGTTGCGCCCAAAGCGGGTTGTTGCGGTGCGCTTCGCAGCCATTTGAACGATCACAGCGGCGGCTTGGCCGATGCCAAACGGAACATCGATGCCTGGTTGCCCCTGTTGGACGCCGGTGCCGAAGCATTGGTGATGACCGCTTCCGGCTGTGGGACGATGATCAAGGAATATGGCTACCTGCTCGCGGGCGATCCGGATTATGCAGAAAAGGCAAAAAGAATTAGTGCGGCGACCTTTGACCTCAGTGAGGTCCTGTTTGATCTTACCGAACAGCTTGGCAAGCTCGGTTACAGAAAAAATGCGGCAAAAAATGTCGCTTATCATCCGCCCTGCAGTTTGCAGCATGCGCAAAAAAATACCGGGAAGGTTGAGAAGATTCTGGCGGTGGCCGGAATAACCGCTCAGCGTTGCGCTAACAGTCACCTGTGCTGCGGCTCAGCCGGTACGTATTCGATATTGCAACCGGAACTAGCCTCGACATTGCGCGACCAGAAGCTGCAGAATCTGCACGCCACCGGTGCACAACAGATAGTGTCAGCCAATATTGGCTGTATCGCGCATCTGCAATCCGGGACTTCAATGCCGGTCACGCACTGGATAGAACTGCTCGATCAGGTGCTGGTGGCTGCAGGCTGAGTATGCCGCGCTGGTAACCGAACTGCCACTGGGCTTCAATCATTTTCACATAATCGTCGTACGATTTTGGCGTCACAATCTGTATCCTGTTTTTAGACAGCATCACTTTTTGATGGATACGCTGATGCAAAAATACCTTCTCCATGTCAGCGGTATTCACCCAGGCATCAGCATGCTGCTTCAGGACGTGGCGCAAGCGATGATTACCGTCAAACCCCAGTACCGTGCGGATTGCCGGGATGCCATACATCTCGTCATAACCGCCTTTTAGTTCCATGATGACGCTGTCAGCCAGCTGATGCGCGACTTCAATCGGAAACAGGTCCACGACCCCGCCGATATAATCGCCGGACGCATGAGAGTGACAGCGGAAATAAAACATGTCGGAGATCGATGCACGCACTGCGTCGTTGATCGGCATTAACACGTCAGTGAGTATGTCTGCGGCGATGGCATTGTCACCAAACATCGGGTCACTCAATGGCGACGGTGCCGCCCTGAGCAGCTCGGCGGCACGCTGCCCGCAAAAAATAATTTCAGAAAATAATTTGCGATTTCTGCGCAACTGTCCTACCTCATGCCGGGCATAATTCAATTTGCCGGCAACGATGGCCACATCCACATTTTTCTCGGCATTACGCGGCAATGGTATCTGCGCCGGAATTTCAAACATGTAATCATTAAATAAATCAGGGATATACTTGGCACTGTTGCCCAGGAACCGGCGTCGCATGGCCTGCGTGAACGCGTGGCTGACTTTGGCCCTGCGTGTCGATTGAAGACCATTCCAGAACTGGTACATCTGTCGCGCAGCAAGCCAGGCTTTTCTTTCCTGGTCATCTGGCAGGGATTGAATCAGCGCCGCTGCAATGGCCCCGCCACAACTCGCCAATAACAGGTCAGGCTGTTTGCCTGAATCACACATGGCGGCATAAATGCCAAGATAATAGCCAAAATGAAAGCCGCCGCCGGCCATAACCATACAACGTTGATATTTTTTCGGTTGATTCATTGCCATTTTTAACAGCTTTTCAGGGTGGTGTCGGAAGTTTGATTAGTATATCTGAGAAGGATACAATGACGGTCTTTGCAAAACCACGGCGTCACTACGCACATCACCTGAACCACGAAAGATTTTCATGAGCCTCCAATGCGGCATAGTCGGCCTTCCTAACGTAGGCAAATCCACTCTTTTTAATGCACTGACCAAGGCGGGCATTCCTGCTGAAAATTATCCTTTTTGCACGATTGAACCGAATGTCGGGATCGTCGAAGTCCCGGACCCGCGGCTGGCGCAATTGGCTGACATCGTCAAACCGGAACGCATTCAGAACGCCATCGTCGAATTTGTGGACATCGCCGGCCTGGTGGCTGGCGCATCCAAAGGCGAAGGTCTGGGCAATCAGTTTCTGGCTCATATTCGTGAAACAGACGCCATTGTCAACGTGGTACGCTGCTTTGAAGACGGTAATGTCATCCACGTGGCTGGCAAAGTCAGTCCGCTGGACGACATCGAAGTCATTCAGACGGAACTGGCTCTGGCCGATATGGGTACCGTAGAAAAGGCCATTCACCGTGAGCATAAAAAGGCACGCTCGGGTGACAAGGACGCGGCAAAACTGGCTGAACTGCTGGAGCGCATCATGCCGGCATTAAACGATGCCAAACCTGTGCGGTC
>CAITOF010000056.1 GCA_903893945.1 uncultured Oxalobacteraceae bacterium
CCACGCGGCAATTTTGTGCAGATGTTCGAGAAATTGCGTGTCATTTTCAGCAAAGTAGTGCTTTTGCAGCGCCTTAATGCTGCCTTCAGCGTCGGATTTCATCAACAACCACGCTTTGAATTTCCGATACTCGTTATAATCTGCCGTCGCCTGTCCAAGCAATGCCTTTTTGTTCCGCGCTGCGTTGGTCGCTCCCCTGGTAATTTTATGACGCAATTCGTGCGTGTTATCGTCTAACCTGCTTTTTAATGAATCATAGCTTTTTGCATCGCAATTTTTAAGATACTGACACAGCGGTGTACTGCGCGAAAATGAAATGTCGGTTTTTTGTACCGTTACTGATGCAGCTGCGGAGGCTGCCAGCTTGAATGTACCGACTTGACCTCCAACCGCGGCCTCCACACCGGCGCTCGCTGACATTATGGACACCTTGGTTTCGACGGTCGGAACGGCGCGCTTAAACTGTTCAAGTGCTGGAAAGCTGCTTTTTTCAGCCGGATTGAATTTTTCGTTATCGTGGGCGATCTTGAACCAATTGTCCCAAATGTGGTTAGCTGATTTTAGTGTCGCCTGCAACTCATTCAATTCGAATACTTCATAGGATTGGGGGCGGCTTACAAGCGTTTTGAATTTTTCCTGGCCGGTTTGGAACACCTTCTTTACATAATTCAGTTTTTCGGGATCGGCCCGTCTATCAGCGGCTTTCGCGGCCGCTAACGTGCTTTCCCGCGAGAGCAAATCGGCGACATCATCACGATACTCATGGACCAGATTTTCAAACTGGTGCTCAACATAGGTTTTTATATCGTTATATTCAAGGTACTTGCCTTGGGCATATTTTACATTGGCGCTCGCGCTCACACCGACCAATCCGCCCGCTCCTGCATGAGCAGCGATCTCTGCACCGGTTCCGAGGGTGGTCATTTTTCCGAGAAAACCGGCATCATCGGCCGCCACCGAGTTCAGCCGTGATCCGTTGACGGTAAAATCAAGCCGGGCGAGTCCGGAAATGCTGACACCCCATCCTCCGGTCACTGTGTGGCTGACGGTATTATTGCTGAACAACTGCATAGTTGGCCTGCATTTATCCATGAGACGCTCGACAATGAGTTCGTGCGCCATTCTTGCCCACGAGTACCGGCATTGTTGTTCAAGCGCACGGATTAAATTCAGGGATAAGGGCTTTTTTGCGTATACGCGCAGATTTTGCTCTGCGGCTGAAATCATAATCCTGGCCTGCCCGGATGGCATGTCTGCATCGTTTCTTTCATCTACCCCTGCCACAGCAGCAAATCCGTTGGCTATTTCCAGCAATAATTCTTGCAGCATACAGGATACTCCGGCCCATTCCAGTATGCTTAACTGGGTCTCATTGACGCTTTTCAAATTATTTATCTGTTTCACAAGCGCATTGTTCTCAGGCAGGTCAGTCTGTGCGGCTATTAACGCCAGATTGCTAATCAGGGCAGCTCTGTCATACATCACGGAATTCAGGACGGTGTTATCTTTGTTTGCATTGACCGCACCAACAGAAGTGTCATTACCACCATTTTTATTCAGATGCTCCGCACTTAATGCCAATACCTGTTGATTAGCGCTGTTAGTTTTTTTGCTCCAAATGATTTTATTTTCAGCCAAATAATTTGAATCTGCCGCGCTCAGGATATATTTCAGTGCGGTGCTATCCGTGTAGATCAGGAGAGCTAAATTGATGTTATTCAACACGATCATATCCAGCGCCGCCAAATTTAATTCAAATCCCATTAATTTGGCAAATTCAAGGTAGCGCATCATACTTTGCACGTCGGTGACCAGTTTCTTTCGGTCCCGGTCGTAAAGCAATTGATAGGTCAGTATTTTCCCGTTATCCTGCGAGTTCAATCCAAGCCATGTGTCATCGTACCTGAGCGCCAAGACAGCGCCTTCCAGGGTTTTTCCGTTACCACCATGACCCAGGATGAATTCTATATCCGCCTTATTGACCTGACATTCGGTGAAACTGATTCCGCTTAAATTGACATTCTGCAAATCAAACCGGGCCAGATCCACAGTTATGTTCCTGCTTCTTGCGTAGTCAAGATAGCGCGTCAGACTGGGTACGTCAGTCACCATTTGTTTGGGATAAAGTTTCAGAAGCGTGTGATAGTCAAACGGCTTATTGACAGAAGCGCGTATGGCGCCTTCGAGGCATTTCGCGCCGCCGTTTAATACCAGAATACTGTCAATGTCGCTGTCTGTCAGCCTGCAGCCCCTAAAATTTGCCGCGCTCAGGTCGATATGCTGCAATTCCAGCCGGCTCAGATTCAAAGGGACAGAATTCTGTTTCGTGTACTTAATATAACGACACAGGCTGGCCGAATCATAAACCACCTTCTGTGGAAATCGATCCAAAATCAGCCGGTAGTCTAATTCTGTCCTGGCGCGCGAAAAACCGGTGCCTTTTTCACCGTCTTTTAACTTCAAAAATGCGCCGTCGACCGATCTGACATTGCCACCGTGCGCCCATATCAGCATCAGATCGGCATAGCTCAGCATGACGCCGTTGAACATGACCTGACTCAAATCGATGCCAGTCAGATCAAACTTGTGCAGATCTAACCAACCCGAATTGCTTGTGGCGTAGCAGAGGTACCGTACAAGCCCCTTTTGATCTCTGACCAGCAGGCGGCCGAACCGATTCAGCAGATAAGCATAATCAATGGTTTGCCCGCTTTCAGATACAATCGCACCCACGATCGTATCGGCCTCCACTTTTTTTTCCAGAAGCACGGTAATATCATGTTCTGACAGGCGACAACCCTTAAAATCCAAATCATTCAACTCGACCTTGTTCCTTTCCGCATTCTCCAGTTTCATTAAATGCAGTTCCGGCGGCTGGTCAAGTGCCTTCATGTAATTGAGATATTCCTGAATGTCCCTGGCGGAATGCATCAAAAAATGAGACCATTTCGTGTGGATTTCGGTCATCGTCAATGGGTAGGGCTCGACTGATTCATCACGTTGAAATAATGCACCTGCCAGATTTTCTGGTTGTCCGCCATGACGCAGGATGAACTCCACATCCGATGCGTTAACTATCTGAGACGCGAAATTTGTATCGTCGATAATTCTGCGCGTGCGCCCTTCCGAAGCGATGAATCCTTGTATGCCCGCATACATTTCTACAAAGCCGGCTTTTCCAGAAGCAGCGCGCTCCAATTCTAATTGCGACAGATTCAACGGCAATCGATTTTCTCGGGCGTAAAGTAAGTAACGGGCCCAATCCGATCTGTCATTGACTAGCATGCTAGGTAAAGCACAACCTATCTGCCCGTAGTCGAGTACCGCACCGTCTAGCAGGGCGCCTTCAACATTGCGTACATCGCCTCCCCAATTCTGGATAAGGTCTAGGCTCGTTACACGTAGCTTGCAACCTTTATACCGGATACTGGCGAGCAATCTCCCAAGCCTGGATGTTGTCAGATCGATAGGGTCACCATTATTGACCTGCGACTTAATCGCGGTCATAAAATGGAAAAAATCAACGTAGCGGTTCAGGCCGAAGGTATTGCTGATTCTTCCTCCGGGAAAACAGATCGACGAATCACCTCCAAACCTTTCGTCCAGGGGTGTCGCTAAACTGAATGGGTTACCGGCTTTATCGACAACGATCGCTCCGGATAAATCAATGCCGCCACGTTCTGTATCGGTACAGGCACATGACTCATTCACATAAAAATAGCCGCGATTTTTTTGAACCGGGGGCGGCGAGCCCCGATGGACCGTTTGATTCAGTGTAATGAAATAGTTGATATCGTCGAGACTTAATTTGCGATTTGCAAAACTTATTCCGCACAGCTCTTGCCACGACAGATTGAATTGCCGCAAATCGACTACCTGATCGGACTTCTGACAATGTTCAAAATACAGTTTCAGGCAGGTTGCCCTGAGTTGCTCATGCGATTCAAAGTTCAATATCACCGAATTGGCTGGGGGTCCCTTGGTTGACAGCGTGAAGTTTGTCGACAGCGTGGTTTTGGCCAGCGTGTATTCAACGCCATCAACAAGAAATTGACACGCCAGATTGCCGCCTTCGTCGCGCGACATGGCCAAAATCGATTCAAAAATTCCGGAGGCGGCCTCACGAATCAGCTGATTTTCCGATTGATAGGTGCCGTTGAACAGCCGCTGAAACCACGCCTTCAACTCTTCCAACACCGCGGAAAATCGATTGCTCTGGAAAGTTCTACCGGAAAAAAGCTTGTCGTTCACCGCCACCAAAGAAATACCACTCACCGGCGCCTCCGTCTAGTTTTAATTAACTTTCTGTAAAGTGAATAATTCCACTTGAACGGCCGATTAGATACTGTGGTCTTTACGGTATTGCTCTATTTGATATTCGATCAGGCAACTGTTTGCCCACGTTTTCAGCCATGCGGGTGACGCTACCGATACCCGAACTACTTCTGCCACCGGGATGCCGATAGGGTCTGTGAACGGGCAATTAAGTGTCATTTTTCGACAGATCAACCACCTGCATTAACTGTGACCGGCGTCACAGGCGCTTTTTTTTTGCCGCCATAAAATCATTTCAACAGATAAACCGGTCAGGCAAACAACCGATCACCATGCATCAACAGACCGTTTTAACCCTCTTGCACTGCACCCGGTTGATTTGTTCATGTTTTAACAAAATATTACATAATTATTTTTTTAGCATTTTTTATTATTAAGTTAGTGTATTAAAATAGCATTACAATTTGATAATAAGATAATGCTTACTTTCATGCTCTGGTGACATCAAAAATGTAAAAAGTTGTATCTGAAAGTAGTCTTATTTGCACTGATTAACGGAATAAAAGACAGAAATTTATTTTGTTCTCCCCGATATAAGGAACGACCATGTTACATATTATTGAAGATGATGGCAGCGTAAGAACCTCCCTGATGTGGTCGGCGAACTTACGCAAAATCCCTTGCGCGGCCTACGAAAATGCGGAACAGTTTGTTTCGAAAATGATGCGTTTTGACGCAACCAGATCCGACAAGGGGCCAGGGGCGTCGGCGGCTTTTCCGTACGACTTGGAAGGTGACTGCGTCATTCTGGACGTGCATTTGGGAAATAAATTATCCGGTGTTGAATTATTCCATCAGCTCGCAGAGCAGAAACTGCTTGATCGGCTGCTCGTGATCTTTGTTACCGGGAACGCGGATGTCGCGCTGGCCGTTGACGCATTAAAGCATGGTGCTTTTGACTTCGTCGTGAAACCAGCGCGCAACGAACTCCTGCTCGACCGAGTCGTTGAAGCCCTGGCGCAGTCCAAGAAAGCCGGTCAGAGTTCCGTGGTTCGCCAGCGCCTGTCCAAACTGACGCACCGCGAACGCGAAGTGCTCCATTTGATGCTGATGGGTAAAATTAACAAAGTTATTGGCAGTGAATTGGGGATCAGTATGCGTACTGTTGAAATGCATCGGGCCAGTGTCTTTGTCAAAATGAAAATCAAGACCCCGGTGGAACTGGCAGGCATGCTGTTCAACCAGGAAATTGCGCCGGCCTGTGTGGCCGCTTAATTTTCCCTGCCACCTTATCCCGGTCAGCGCTTGCTGGCCGGTTTAGCGCACAAATGCCCGTCCTGCCTTGTGCTATTGCAGCGCCCCTTATTTCCCTCACCGCAGAATTTGCCGCTCCGCGTCAATTTTTCGTCACCTCTAGCGCCATAGGCGAATTTCACTGCCTGACAGAGCCCAGCGCGCAAATTATCGTCGACTTTGCCAAATAGAAACATTTCCCCAAAAAAAGCAGTATAAATACTTATTGAATTATCAATAAAGCTAGATAATACTGCAACAGTAGTCTATTGATAATTGTGAATATGATTTCAGGAGGAAATTTCCCTATGCTACCTACCTTGCCTACACGTTCTGTAACCAACGGCACAGCATCAACGTGGCTATCGACGAGCAACGGTCCTGTCATGGCTAACCCGAAACTGGCTAAACTGGACAAAATCGAGCCTCCGGGTTTGCGGGACGAATATCTTCGAAACATGAATAATCAATCGCTCAGCCGACGTGTGAGAATCATTTCGTTCAATAATCTGATACTCCTGACACCCATTTATTTGAGAAAACTATTTCGTTACCAGATAGTCGCCGAAACCGGTGTACGAGATAAGGACGATAACGAAATTCCAATCCTCAAATTTTTCTTTAATGGTGTTGAACTTACTCAAATACCCCTAAGGCCGCGTCATATAATACCGTTTCAAATTGTGCGTGGTGGAATTGCGGATGTGCGTGAAGCGGTGGATACGGGTGAAGATTGGGATGCGCGTGAAGTTTGCAATGCGAGTGAAGCTTGGGATGAGAGTGAAGCAGAGCGTGCGTTTGGAAGCCAACGGGCGCGTTTAAGAGGCGCCAATCATTACAATCTACCGAGCATTTTTTTGAAGCTCACCTACAATCGCCTCGAATGGCTGCCCAGTTATAGAACCGTTGAAAACATCAAACTCAACCGCCCGTTCCCGCTGTATAGAATGTTTGGGTCAACCTATGTTGTCTGGTGTGTCGCAAAACGCCTCATCGGCGTAGACTACCTGACCAGGATGGCCGACAAAATCGACACCTATTTCGACTTTAATTTGGATCCATTCGACTTCACTTCGAACCTGCTCCATAATAATTTCAAGCTTTTCAGCATGCAGATGCAAACCATTTTTCTCGATAATTTTGGTTGGGCATTTAATGTTACTGAAATAAAGCAATTTGCCAACTTTGCGATGTGGAAGAGTGGTGAAGACGGAATTCCGTTTTATGACTTTCTTGTATTTGCTCGCATTCTGAAGGACATTGTCGACGCCTGGGGTCTGTCGCCGTCAGCCCTCACTGCAAAGTTACTTATCGACATTTGGAACAGAAAAGTACTGCTGAGTAATCTGACCCAAATCAAAAAATATTTATCCCCAGAAGAGAGTAAGCAACTCACCCTGCAAGCGGTGCTTGACTGGCGGCCACAAGGTGGGGAAGCCGCATGCTTGAATTTTGCCTTCTCCACCCATCCGGAGTTGGTACGGCTGATGCGTGAAAATAAAGTGTCCGTCATGTTTATAGCGGGATTAAGTCCATCAGAATTTGCAAGCCTGACACGCTGTATTGGCCAAAGGAAGCTGCTTGACCTGTTAGACAGGGGCAAGGCCACTGCCAAAGAAATGATTCATCTGACCGATGAAAAATTCAGCAAGTTGATGGAGTGCGCAGTTCCCGAGCGTATTTTCCGGGGCGAATTTACAGTGACGCAGGCGGTTACCATGAGCGACTGGCAGAAAGAAAATCTCGACAACCCACTGGTGCGATTTTCCACCGTTTTTACGTCGATGTTCTTGTAGATCATAACGTCGCCACACTTTACCACCATGACACAAAATTTTTTCAGCAAGAAAGCCGTTCATTTAGTCGTTGCGTTATAAATACATAAAGATAATCATACAATAGTAATTTATTGATAATCATGCCTGATATTTTTGGAGAACATCTATCTATGCAACCTACTTCAAATTCCAATTCAACTAACTGTGGCACACCAGCAAATCCGTCGCCCAGCTATATCCGCACAGCGTTTGAACCCAAACTTTCTGCACTTGAAGACATCACGCCTGTTGAGCGAAGAAACAGATGTCTGGTCGTGGTGCGCAGTCCGACCAGCACATTGGCAGAGAAAGAGCTGGCGTTCAGGGAACTGCAGACATTGGCGTCAAAAGGAATGCAGCAGCTACTAACCATCGTGCCGGTTGATGTAGAAAGCGCGAGTGGTTATACCTCGAAATGGGTCAGTTTCCGGTTCAGCGGTATTGAGCTGTCAAGGGTGCGGGTTGACGATGGCATATCGGCGCTGGCACCCACCACCTACTTGCCTGCGGCCACGATGTTATTGCCACGCCATCCGCCGGAAGATGACGTTAATCAGGCAAGCAACAGCAATGAAAAAGCGTCACCATCGACGACGATTAACCCGAGAGCCGAATTAAACGCACGAGTCGCGTCAGGCGAAATCTCGGCAGATCAGGCACGGGCTGCCACGCCGTATCAACTGGCCATTATTTCAAACGCCATTTTTCTGGATTACCTTGATATACAGACGATATTGAATTTTTCTGATCCGATGTGCAAAAATCTGCTGGCCTGCACCTGCCTGATGCGTGGCGGGCCGAACGCTGCGCCGAAACGAGTCATCGAGCAGATCACCCGGGGCAACTATACCAACAGCGATTATTACGGCAGACCGTTACTGGACCTGTCCCATCCCATACCAAGTCTGATCTGCAATGGTGTGATTTCAGCGGACGACATTGAAAAGTCAACGCCACTAAAAAATGCCCTCGCCTATCCCTACGTTGCCCGATGCCTGATACAGAAAATTATTACGCTGGACGAGGTGAATGCAATTACGGACACACTGAACAACTTCAAAGACATGCAGTTCAGCGAAGCCAGGGCGTCAAACTTCGCCTTTTACGCTAGGGTCTATGACTATTTGCATTCAACACTTAACAAACAATTCCAGAGATCCGGCTTGGAGGACAGAAGGAAGGCAATGAAAGAGGACGCCATCGAAGGCTTTTTCGCTCACGCGATGGCATTACACTACAGCGGGCAACTAACTCTGGTTGAACTACTGGTTTTCATCTACAACTTAAAACACATCATCCATTCCTACGGAATGAATTGTGCCGACCTCAACGCAGACTTCATGAACAAGATCTTTGATAATAAAGAACTGCTCAGTGAACTGATTCAATTAAAGACAGTCAAGTGTTTAAAGCACGAGCAGCTCACGCTTACCAGCGTGCTCGGCTGGCCGGGCTGGACCGACGGCGAGATTAACAATTTGATGGTGTGTTTCAACAGCAAACCGAAAATGATTGAGCTCATTATCGACAGGCGCATACATCCGCTTTATCTGGCCGGTCTCAATTCACAGGAAATGAACAATCTCGAAAATTGTCTCAGACACCCGGAACTGGTTGATCTCATGAATGCCGGAAAATTATCCGTAGAGGACATGATCGCTTTGACGCCGCAAAAAATCATAGCGATTCTGGTGCCAGAAGTCTATAAATTCATTCTTACGGATCAAATCACGGCCAGACGGGCATCCATCATGAGTGAATCTCAGTTGGCATCCCGCATAAGCGAATTGCAGCGTGAAAATTCAACCCAGCCTCGTCCCAGTTTATCATCCCGATTCAGTTCATTTTTCAATTTCAAAAATCAATAAAGCGCTCAAGCAGCAATCAGAAACCAACCGGGTCGCTGTTTTCGCAAGGCAGTTTTTTGATCATCGTGTCGTTGATTTTTAGAGGAAATTTTATTTATGCTCCCTACGCCTTCTACCCGTTCAGCCATCTACAGCAAAATGGCCATTCCTGCAGCCAGCTTTAGCCGGTCTTCCCCTGATGCGAAACAGCTCGGGCTGGAAAGCGTCAAGCCTTTCTACCTGCGTGATGAATACCTTGCGGTCTTGTGTGACACCCAGAGCACGTTATCGCAGAAGCAGGAGGCATTCAACAAATTGCACAGTCTTGCACCGGCAGACCTTAAACCACTTTTTAGCAACCAGCTGAACCTGGAAATTACCGGCGAGGGAAGCGATAACACTGCAGTCCGGTATCTCATCTTTACCATTGCCGGCGTTGAGCTATCAAGAACAAGGATCCAGGCATCCGAATTGACGACAAATGATCACGGGATCACTGGTGGCATCGGTAACAATGAAGTGAATCTGACCACGCCTGATTCGACAGCACCATCAACTGACCGCATTACCAGTGAAAAAATCGCATCCAGGCAGTCTGCAAGTTTAACCGATGTCCAAAGGGAACTAATGTTGAGCCCTTTAAAAGATTATCTTGATTTTCGCGAAATCAGGTCGATGACTGATTCGATGTGCAGGAATTTATTAAGCTGTGTCAGTCTCGTCGGCAGCGCATTTCATGCAGATCCGGAACGAGTCGTCTACCAAATAAAATGTAAGGATTTCTCTAACGAAAAATATCACGGCAAGCCATTAATCAATGTCCATTATCCTATACCCAGCCTGATATGCAATGGCATTATAACGGCAGACAGGATTGAAGGATTACCGATCCTTGCGGACGTACTAACCATTCCGTATATCGCCCGATGTCTCATTTATAAACTCATTACCCTGGACGAAGTCAATGTGATTATCAATACCCTTTCCGTCCTGAAGGGCAAGCATCCTGACCATCATAATCATGCGTCGACAGACTATAATTTCAAATTACTTGAATATGTCTACTTAACCGTTCTCGAGAATTTCCGGGACACATTAAAGCCGGATGTCCTGGAACATTTTTACAGGCAATTCTGTTCCCTTCAGATTCGGCGGACCACATCCGATCTGGAGTTACTGATTTTTTTTCACAGTTTGCGACATATCATTAATGCGTTTGGGATCAAGCTCGCGGATCTTGACGGCGAGATGCTGACCAAACTCTTGATCAGGCGAGAATTCATGACTGAATTGATCCAGCTCAAGAACAATCGATGTTTGCAGCATGAAAAAATAACCCTGCCCAAGGTGCTCGGGTGGCTAGGGTGGTCAGAGAATGAAATAGGCAATCTAATGATATGTTTTAACAACGCCCCTAAACTGATCAATCTTGTAGTTGAAAACAGAATATCCCCACAGTACCTGGCTAATCTCAGCGATCAGCAACGAAATAATATAGAGCGATGTGTTTCAGATCCCCTGCTGACCGGGTTATTCAGTGCGGGGAAAATATCCGTCGAGGACATGGCCGACCTGAGTCAGCGAAAATCCGTCAACCTCCAATCGCCTGATGTTTATAAAGCAGTTCTTAATGGAGAAATTACGGCTCGGGAAGCGTCAAACATGAACGCGTGGCAGCGGGATAATGTACAGAATCCGATTGCCAGGCTGTCTTCCAAATTTACGTCGATGTTCTCATTTTCAGAATAGCTAAACGTAGTGCCAAACTAAACATAATGGGTCTGGTTGCCGCTATCATCGCCCAGGCCAAATTCGAGCTTATTCTGCGATTCGGAGGCGGCTGCGCGGTTTGGATGTTATTGAAACCACCTGGATTGGGATGAATTGAGTTGGATTGAATTGGATTGGATGCCCTTGCTTTACGTTGACTCGCATTTGGATTACAACATATGAAGTCAATTTTGCGAGTGGAGTTGCAATACGACGCTATCCTGGGTTTCTTCTTCAATTGCAGAATCCTGGCGCATGCCCCATTGCTGCTTGACAAGATGCGTCCATTTGGTAAATTTTTTTTCTTTTCTGGACAGATAACTCAACATTTTTTGGCTCTGACGCATAGTCAGTTCAAGTTGCGACAAATCTTCGACGAGCAGTTCGTGCTCATGCAGCGCCTGTTGGCGCTGGTGCAGTAAAATTGCCAACTGTTTGCGCTGACCGTAGATATCGGCTTTTGTTACGTAACCATTGGCAATCTGCTTGGCGACGATGGCATGCTGGAAATCACGTATCTGGGCTTCAAGCTCGCGGATCTGTTTAATTATTTCTTTCTTCTCAAGATTGTCCCGCATCAGGCTGCGTCGAACATCCTGAATTTTCTGCTCGCATAACGACACGAGTTGACGTCCTTTACGATACTGCTGCATTCAGCTGCTCCAGAGTTTTATCGAATGGCGTGGATTCGTCCAGAGACTGGCGTAACACCTTATTCAATTTTGGTTTGCAGGCAAAGGCAAAATCATTTTCTGCATTGTCACCTTTTTTATATTCACCCAGGTCAACAAACATTTGCATTTCTTCAAGTGTTGCCAGGGTACTTCTCACTTTGGTGGCCAGGGCCTGATGCGTTTTTTTTGTCACCTGGGTGAAGACCCGACTTGCGCTTCTCAAGATATCAATGGCGGGATAATGACCCTGGCCAGCAAGCTTTTTGCTCAGGTAAATATGACCGTCCAAAATCGAGCGCACCTCATCGCCTATCGGGTCAACATCATCGTCACTTTCTAACAGCACCGTGTAAAAGGCGGTAATGCTGCCTTCCATCGTTTTACCTGCACGTTCCAGCAGTTTGGGCATGGCGTCAAATACGGACGCCGGATAGCCCCGGCGCGCAGGCATTTCACCGGCGGAAAGTGCCACGTCGCGCAATGCCCTGGCAAATCGGGTCAGTGAATCCAGCAACAGCACCACTTTTTTCCCATTCGCCCGAAAATATTCAGCCACGGTGGTGGCGACCAGTGCCGCATTCATCCGGTCGACGGGTGAAAAATCGGAGGTGGCATACACCAGAACTGTGCGGTCGCGATGCGCGCAATGTCGCAGCCAGTGCGTCAGTTCAGCCACTTCGCGACCGCGCTCGCCGATCAGTCCCACAACAAACACGTCGGCGTCACCGTGTTCTATCAGCATATGCATCAATGAGGTTTTGCCGCCACCGGCCGGCGCAAATATGCCCATACGCTGCCCTTCCCCGCAGGTCAGCAAGCCGTCTATCGCCCTTACGCCGGTGGCCAGGGGCGTGTCAATCAGGCCACGTTCAATGTAATTGGGCGGCAATGCGTCCACTTTGCAATATACGGCATGCCCGCCATCGTCCGCGCCAAATCGTTCTGCCACCTTTCCTGTTGAATCAAGTACACAGCCAAGCAGACCGGCACTGATGGGAATATGCAGACTCTGTCCGGTCGGCATCAGTATCATCTCACGCGAGGCACCGGACGTCGGCCCCATCATATTCAAAATGGCCTTGTCGTGCTGAAAACCAACCACCTGCGCCCGGCCTATTACCTGCGAAAGGTGAATGGAAGGCCGCAACTCACAGATTTCGCCGATAAAGACATTCTTTAAAGGCGCTTCCAGCACGGAGCCACGCAAACTGGTGGGATGGGCGAACTGTTTCCATACTGCCTGAGAATTCATTGGACTATTTCCTTTTAACTTCAGTCTCAATGAATTATTCCATCAACGCGTCCCTCGCGTTACTCGGATATTTACTTACCGTATAAATACGGTATTGAAACTACCGAGAGGAGGACGAATACAACACATTAGCCGTGGCGATCAATAGACCTGCCCGTAGTTTCCACAACCCCGTAAAAGTCACAGGACTCAAACTGTAAAAACCTATGCAAACTGACCTCATATCAATCAAGGCACCACACCAATGGACCGGCAAATGCGGCGTTGATATAAATAACGTTATTAATTTTTTTAAAGGAAATTTACCATGTCGAACACTATTGGGAATGACAGTATTTCTGAAATTTGGAACCAGCTTTCAGCCAGTCATAAGGAGTTGCAGGGTAACGTCGACCAGCTTTTGACCGAATTGGGAAAAGACGCCTCCAAACTTGATGTTGTTGCGCAATATCAGGCAGCCAATTCTGCATTGATGAATTTATTCAGCGCAGCCACGTCGTCGATGAAATCCCGTTCTGATAAAGCAGAAGCAATTTCCCGCAACATTACCTGACGCATCAACTGGGCAAGGTCATGAAACACCGGTTTCTGGGTAACGCCGTAACGCTGTTCCGGTGCACCATGGCAAAACGGGTAGGTGGCTAACCGATGCGGCAACCAGATTTAATTCCTGCACTGGTGCTGCATCGGACCCTGCAATTTAAACTAGTTTTACAACTGAGAGAGGTGATTAAATGTTAAAAGTGCCTGTAACTGCCATTTCTGCCGCAAAGCCGATTACGTCATTTGAGGTGGCACCTGACATGTCCACCGAGGTAAATGGCACTGACCTGTTGTCGAAAGTTACTGAGGGTCTCGTGACCCTGAGCGAGCGCGCCAAACAGGCTCACCTGGACATCACGGCTGATCTGCAGCAGGATGCCACCAATCCCCTGACCATACTCAAGGTCCAGCAGAAATTGAGCGCGGAGGGCTCCAAAGTGTCGCTGTTAAACGGCGTTGTGCACAAGCTGGGTTCTACGTTCAACGATTTATTGAAATCATGATGACAACCCGCCTGTCCTCACTTATGCTGGTTGCCTGCCTGTTGCTGGCCGGATGCGATCAGGAGCTCCTTAACGGGCTTGACCAGCGTCAGGCCAATGAAGTGCTGGCTGTTTTGCAACAGGCCAATATCTCCGCGAAGAAGCTGGATGAGGGCAAGCAGAAATACAAGATTCAGGTGGATCCGGCTGATTTTTCGCGGTCGGTTCAACTGTTAAAGGCCAATGATCTGCCGACCAAGGACCGGATCGAGATTGCGCAGATGTTTCCGGCTGATTCATTAGCCACATCCCCGCGCGCAGAAAAGGCGCGGCTCATTTCCGGAATCGAACAACGACTTGAACAGTCTCTGCTGGTGCTGCCAAACGTCGTAAAGGCGCGTTTGCATCTCAGTTACGATGTCGAAACCGGCTCTACCGGCCAACCGGTATCGCCATCGCACCTGTCGGTGCTGATTGTTTACCGGAATAATGAGGATGAAGCCGTTCTGATTAACCAGATCAAGCGATTTCTGAAAAACAGCCTGCCTTCCGTAAGCTATGACGACATCTCTGTCGTGCTGGCAAAAGCCAGCCAGGAGCAGATCATGGTTCCGCAGGTGGTTGAAACACACATTTATAACGACGCGTTTTTCTACCCGTCATTAGGGGCGGCATGTGTCATCGTTGCAGGCTTTTGCGGCTATCTATGGCGACGGAAAGCCTTTGTAAATAACATCCCGAACGAAAAATCATGATGACCGGGCTATTACGCGTCATGTATGCACCGCTGGATTATATCCATCCGGGCCATTTTACGAAGCCGGACTGTGCGCTGACGGCATCTGAGCAGCAGGCCATCAACCACACGCTAATTCGTCGCTACCGCCTGAAGACATCGCTCGATTTTCCAGCCAATTCAACTGAGATTGCCCGCCTTGCCGCTGCATGGGGCAGGATACCTCAAGTCGCATGGTTGCTGGGATGCAAGTTAGCACGTGGCAGTCTGGCAATGAATGGCCAACTGGCGGCGCTTCCGGCATCTGCACGCCAGTTTGTCGAATTGCCGGTCTTCTGCCCTTCGCTGTTTCTGAACGGACCGATGACCCGCGCAGCGCTCGAAATGCATGGCGCCCGCTATTTATTTCAGTGGCAGCGACAGTTACCCGAATCACTGGCACAACGTTTGCCCTTATTGTTTGCGCCAGATGCAGGCGGCCCGCATGAAAGCCCGGTGCCGAATCGCTCATTACTCACATTTGCGTTTGATTATGCCAAGAATTCTCAACATTGACCCACGTGTTCCACTTGAACACAATGCACTGATTCCGCGTCGTGCGGTCGACGAACATGTGCGGGCGTATACAACTGTGCAGGAAGCGCGTTCGCACGCGAAGCGACTCATCAAGGAAGCGCAGCAACAGGCAAGGGACATTAAAGAACATGCCATGCGCGAAGGTTTCCAGGCGGGTTGGCTCGACAGCATGAATGCCATTCTGGCGGCGCTCAAAGACAGCCACCACCTGTACGCCCAGATTGAAAGCGAATTAAAAAAGGTCGTCAGAAATACGCTGGAAACGTCACTACAGCAACCGGCACTGGAACTGACATTGCTGGAAGGTTGGCTGGAATCCGATCCACGTGCCACCAGCGAGATTCTGATTCATTTGCCGATTTATGCACAATCGCAGGCCGATGTGGTCAGGCACCGGGTTGAGGAAGCACTGAACGTAACGCCGACTGTGCTGTTTGGTGCAGGGGAAAACATTGTCATCGAATGCGGCGAGCAGGTGTACGAATTTTCACCGTCTCGCACCATGGCTGACCTGCAGACGTTAGCCGAGAACTGCTTTCAGCGCCTCGAGGTAAAAAAACAATGCGCGCAATGGAGCAGCGAAATTGTACGGCGCTGGGTTGCCGAGCTGAATCATCGCTGCGCCGAAATCCCCTCCGATGAGGCAGACAACGGTGACAGGGTCAGAACCCATGTCACCCATTCAAACCAGGTCGTGGATCAGGACTACCATGAAACCATCTGAACTCTGCCATGTCGCATGGCTTTCACTGGCGATGGCGACAGGAATCGGAACGTCCCAGCCCTGCCACAGCGCCGTTTATGCCTGCGTCGAGGAGAATGGGCATCTGATTGTTTCCGATAAACAGGAAGATGCCCGTTTCAAACCCTTTGTCCCGCACAGCGCCTATAGCCCTGCAGGCTCCGGGATCCAGCCATCCAGGGCCATGTTGCCTTCGACCTTCGCACAGTCGATACAATACAACACCCTGATACGCGCCATCGCCGAAGAGGTCGGTGTCGATGCGCATTTGCTGCATGCTGTCATACAGGTCGAATCCGGCTATAACACCCAGGCGCGGTCACCCAAAGGGGCACAGGGCCTGATGCAGCTGATTCCGGCGACCGCCGAGCGATTTGGCGTCAATAATGCGGACGATCCGGAGTCCAACATCCGGGGCGGAGCACGTTACCTGAAAAACCTACTTGATCTTTTTAACAACGATTTACATCTGGCTCTCGCTGCTTACAACGCCGGGGAAGGCGCAGTACAGAAGCATAACAACACGATCCCACCCTATCCGGAGACGCAAAGTTATGTTGCTCGTGTTTTGTCCATACTCGAACAGAGAAAAATAAAGGAGATGGTTAAATATCCCATTTAATCAGTGATCATGGAAAAAATCGTTCAGTTCATTTTTTTGATCGTCTTTACCTTAGCGGTAAGCACCGGACCTGTCCGCGCAGACGATGACACGCCCAATAACCGAGCCGCCGATTTGTCCACCCCGCGCGAAACCAGCGGTTACGTCGCCAAGAACGAAAGTATCCAGTATCTGTTCAATGCCGTGTCAAGCGAAGCGAAACGCCCCTATATCTTGAGCAAGCTGGCACAGAAGAAGGTTGTCACCGGCGATTTTGATATTTCCAATCCTGTCCGGTTCCTGGACAAAATGAGCAGCGTGATTGGCCTGGCCTGGTATGACGATGGTCAGACTGTCTACATCTATGACAATAGTGAACTGAAAAATTCAGTGGTTATGTTGCGATACACAAATCTCAGTGCATTGAATGATTTCCTGCACCAGACCGGTCTGGCAACCACCCGCTACCCCATTCGTGGCGAGCAGAAAAATAATGTCTTTTATGTGGCAGGTCCGCCCGCTTATGTTGATATCGTCGTCAACGCCGCCGCCTACCTGGAAGATTTATACAAAAATGTCGATTTGAACAAGCAACGTATCAGCATAATCAAATTGCACAACACCTTCGTCAACGACCGGAAGATGAAAGTCCGTGATCAGGAAATCGTGGTACCCGGCATAGGCAACGTCATTCAAACCATCCTGTCCAACGACCGCAAGGAACTGGTCACCATTGATGCCAAGTCCAATATCGCCCAGGAAGCCAATAAAGAGAACGGCAGGGACAATGCCCCAGCCGCCCCGACCGATCGAAAATCCGTCAACGAAAACAGCCAGATCAAGGTTATTTCCTACCCGGATACCAATAGTCTGCTGGTAAAAGGGACGCAGGAGCAGATCGACTTAATCCAGATTCTGGTCGACCAGCTCGATGTGCCCAAACGTCATATTGAGTTGTCGTTATGGATCATAGACATTTCAAAAAATGATCTGGACAAGCTGGGCGTCGACTGGCAAGGCGCGCTAACGATCGGCAGCAAAACGCAGGTGACCCTGAACGCCAGCAGCACAGCCACCTCCACCCTGAACGGCAACCAGTTCCTTGCCCAGATATCGGCATTAAGTTCAAAAGGCATGGCTGAAATTGTGTCGCGCCCTATTATTCTGACGCAGGACAATGTCCCTGCAAGCTTTGATCACAACAATACATTCTATGCAAAATTGCAGGCAGAGCGTGTTGCGAATCTGCAAGCAGTGACCTACGGAACTCTCATTAACGTTCTGCCACGCTTTTCACCCAAAGGTGACGAGATCGAAATGATACTGGACATTGAAGACGGACAGCAGCAGAGCAGCACCAGTCAGGTCGATGGCATACCCATCATTACCCGCACCAAATTGAGCACGATTGCGCGTGTACCAAAAGATAAAAGTTTGCTGGTCGGTGGCTACACACTCGATCAGTTTTCCAATACAAAGAACAAAATTCCGCTGCTCGGTGACATTCCGTACATTGGTGGCGCATTCAGGTCCGATTCCGAAACAGTGACCAAAATGGTCCGGGTTTTTCTGATTCAGCCGAAAATACTCGACATCGGCGCGTCCTGGGATCCTGACAAATTCAGGGAAACCGAATCAGCAACGCCCGCTGTCCCATTCAGTGACACGCTGGACATCTTGAAAAAATATTCAAAGGAAAAAAATGTCGCAGATTGATGGCACACGCCCCAATCCTGCGACGGTGCCGGTTAAAAGCAGGCCAGCCACCACCACCCGCTCGCAACAGGCGCCGGTGCAGCAGGCACATGATCCGGCGCATGCGCAGGCTACCAGCGTTGCTGCGCAAGAAGGCACACTCAGTTACAGTGATCTCTATTCCATTGCCGATAATCTGTCGGCCGTCATGGCGCAGTTCAAACGGACGTCGCAGGCAGAGAAAAACAAGACTAAATCAACCGATCCGTACGAGAGGATATTGGAGGAGGATTCGGAATCCGGCATCGACCAATTACAGATCATTGCAAAAACGCCGAACCTGTCCAAAGAAAATTTTATGCAGTTCGCACGATCCATGTACCCCGACGACAGCGATCTGATTCTGGTGTTAAGGGAATTGATCAGACGACGCAAGATCGGCAACGTTGAAACGGCGGATTTTGAGGAGCTATTGGACCAGGTCTGGGAAAACTGTAACAAGAAAAATACCCAGGCGGGGTTGAATGTGGCACTTAAAACCCGTCTGTTTTCAAAAAAAATGCGGGCATCGGCCAAAGCCCTGCGCGAGTCATATCGTCATTTTTTAAACAGTGATGAATCGGAGCTATTCCAGTACGAAGAACTGATTGAACAATATGGTCATGAAAAGCGCCATATGGCCATTGACTATATTGAGACAGCGTTACTTCACGATATTCAGTCGCATGACCCCAGCTGTTCCAAACTGGAATTCGGACCTCTGCTAAGTCACGTGGTCATGTTTAAAAAGATAAAGGCCAGTGAAATCGCATTTTGCCACTCATTTTTACGTCAGAATATCAATTTCCTGTTGCTGGAGCAGGAACTGCTTACCTGCTGGTTTGACTGTGTGCAGCGTCCGCTGAAAATGAAAAAGGAAATTGAAAAAAACAACCTGAACAATCTGGCGGCAATTCTGCCACTCAGCAAGGAAATGATCCGGCAGAAATTGCTGGCGGCAATCAGGCAGATCGACGATGTTCTTTTTTTGGACGCAGAAATCAAACTGATACTCACCGAGACCCTGTTGAAATTTCAGCCCGCAGATGACGGGAAAAAATAAGTCAGCCGGGTATAAGGAATATACACATCATTGAAAGTGAACTGATTATGATGAAAAATCTGTTGGCAAGTGCAAGACTGCATCCGGAACTGATCCTGTTACTGTTAATCGTCGTCATTCTGGCGATGCTCATCGTGCCCCTGCCGACACCGATGGTCGACTTTCTTCTGGCGGTAAACATTTCCATTGCGTTGCTGATCCTGATCGGGTCATTCTATGTTGACCGCATTCTGAGTTTCTCGTCATTCCCCTCCATACTGCTGATTACCACCCTGTTTCGTCTAGCGTTAACCATCAGCACAAGCCGGCTGATTTTACTGGATGCTGATGCCGGACACATTATCAATACGTTTGGTGAATTTGTGATAGGCGACAACCTGGTCGTTGGCTTCGTTATTTTTATGATTATCACCATCGTCCAGTTTATTGTTATTACAAAAGGTTCCGAACGGGTCGCTGAAGTCGCTGCGCGCTTTTCTCTGGACGGCATGCCCGGCAAGCAGATGAGTATTGATGCCGATATTCGTGCCGGAACGATAGACGCCGCCACGGGTCAGCTGCGCAGGACTGAATTGCAGAAGGAAAGTCAGTTATACGGGTCGTTTGATGGTGCCATGAAGTTTATCAAAGGTGATGCCATTGCAGGCATTATCGTCATTTTTGTCAATTTTATCGGGGGCATTTCGGTTGGCATGTTCCAGCAGGGCACCAGCTTTTCTGATGCATTGCATATTTACACCATCCTGACGATAGGTGACGGCATGGTGGCGCAGATTCCGGCATTGTTAATTTCAATCAGCGCCGGTTTTGTTGTAACCCGGGTCAGTGGCGAAGGCAACAATCTGGGCCACAGCATCATTACCCAACTGTTCAGTCACACTTACGTCATTCTGGTGACCGCAGTATTGATACTGGCGATGGGCATGTTGCCCGGCTTTCCCTTGCCGGTATTTATTTTACTTTCATCCTGTTTTTTCGGATTATTCTGGTTCAAACGGAAGACGGCAAAGGCGGCGGCCTCCTCAGGCGGCGCAGACGGCACTGTTGTGGGCCCGGACGGTACGATAGACAATTCATCGGGAGCGGCGGATCCGAAAAAAATGACACTCGAAACGGTGCCGCTGATTTTCATGGTGGCTGATGAAAACAGGACGCAGTGGGAGAAAAAAAATGTGATTGAAACCATCCGCCACCGTTTTTTCCTGGACTATGGTGTGCGGCTACCCCCGGCTGCTGTGCGCTTTTCGTCAAAAACGGCACGCAATAAGGTCGCTGTTTATATCAACGAAGTAAAGGCCGCGGACATCAACATTGTATTCGATTGGCTGCGGATTGTTGATTTTCGGGAAGAATTAACCTACCTGGATTTCAACTTGCAATCCGTCGATGAGCCGCTTGACGAACGATCTTATTGGGTCTCGGAACCGCAAGCGCAGCACATGAAAGACATGGGTCTGACGCTGCGCACGGATATCGAGGATTTTTATTTGAATGTATCGCTCTTACTGACCAAGCATATCCAGGAGTTTTTCGGTGTTCAGGAAATGAAAAATCTGCTCGACGAACTGGAACCCAAGTACCCCGAATTATTGAAAGAGACCTATCGTCATTCCAGTGTCCAGCGGATGTCAGAAGTAATGCAACGTCTCATTGGTGAGCGAATTTCGGTCCGCAACATCAAACTGATTCTGGATGCAATGACGAAATGGGCGCCGAAGGAAAAAGATGTCATTCTGCTGGTCGAACATATCAGAACGGCCATGGCGCGCTATATTTCCGACAAATTTTCAGGCGGCGGAAAGATTCGTGCTGTCATGATTTCACAGAATATCGAGGAACTGGTACGCAACGGCATACGCCAGACATCGACAGGGACCCTGCTCAATCTGGAACCGCATGAAGTGAATGAAGTCATGGACTTGTTTGAAGTGGGACTTTCCGGCATTGCGATTCAGCATAAAGATCTGGTGGTGCTGACTGCAGTCGATGTACGCCGCTTCGTCAAGCGGCTGCTCGAAACAAAATACAACGATCTGGAGGTACTGTCATTTGGTGAAATTACCGACAATGTGCAAATTGATGTACTTAAAACCATTTAACTATCCGGCGCTGCCCGCCTTATCGCGCTCGTTATGGCGACGCACGCCTGCTTCCACGGTAAACCAGAAAATCGTGCCGCGGCCAATTTCACTGTCAAACCCGATTTCACCGCCCATTTTTTCGATCAGGCTCTGTGTGATATTCAACCCCAGCCCGGTGCCACCCTGGCGGCGAGTGTCGCCGTCGTCGGCCTGAGCAAACTTTTTAAATATCCGGTCCCGGAATGCCACCGGAATGCCGTTGCCCCTGTCTTCGACTTCGACGCGAAAAACAATGTCCTGTTCCAATATTCGCACATCGACGGTGCCACCTTCGTGCGAAAACTTGGCGGCATTGGACAATAGATTGGCAAACACCTGCATCAAACGATTACTGTCGCCCACCGCCCAGGCCTGCTCAGGATGCATCGTAAAATTGAATTGGACATTAAACGGTCGGGCGTAGGGGATATTGGCTTCGATCGCCTGTTTTGCCAAAGCGATCAAATCAAACCGCTCAATATTCAGAACCAGCTTACCGGACGCAAGTTTTTCCATATCAAGCAGATCGTTAACCAGAGCACCCAATCGCTTGGAATTTTTCAGTGCAATCTGCACCAGATTTTTTGCATTGGCCGGAATGTCACCCACCACACCACTATCCAGCAAACCGAGAGAGCCGTGTATTGAGGTCAGCGGCGTTCTGAGCTCATGACTTACCATGGAAATGAAATCCGATTTAATCCGGTCTGATTCACGCTGTTTGGTCAGATCCAGCACAAACCCGACCCATTCAGTCGATGAGCCTTCCAGCTTGGCCAAGCCCACCATCACCGGTGTTTGGATACCGTCTTTGCCGGTAAGTTCAACCTCAAAGGGGGGCGCCTGGCCTGATTTATTCAGTTCCTTCAGTGCGTGTTTATAGGGCTGATGATTGGACTCGGAGGTCAGTTTCAACCAGTTCAAACCATGTAGCTCCATGTCTTTCCGGTCAACGCCGACCAGATTTAGCAGGACCTCATTGGCTTCGAGAATGGCGCCCGACGCGTCACCCTGCATAATACCGATTAAGTTCGAATTGACCAGTCGCCGCAATCGTGATTCACTCAGCTTCAGCGCATCCAGCATCTGTGTTTTTTCAAGGCTGGCTTTCTCAGCGATGTCACGGGCAACCAGCAGGTCGGTTTCAATTTTTTTCAGCGTGGTAATGTCACGTATACTGAATACGCGGCCTATCATGCTGTCGCGCAAAAACTCGGGTTTTGAGACACAGATAAAGTAGCGCCCATCACGCAGCGACAGCAGATCCTCGGTTTCAAGGTGCGGCTCCGACTGGGTTCTCTCCAGCGTCAGTTTCAGGCTCGTGTCGTCGGTCAAACTGGATAGTATGTGCTCCCACATGACATGTTCTTTCCGTTCCAGCAGAAGCTCGTCCGGGATGGCCCACATCAATGAAAAGCGCCGGTTCAGGTTGACTATATGCCCGAACAGGTTTACCGCAAGTATGCCTTCGGCGGTTGATTCAAGTGAGCTCTGCAACTGGGCAACCAGATGCAGTTGCTGCTGCTCCAGTTCCTTGCGGCGTGTCAGATCTTCAGCATAAATAATCCAGAACAGACGGCCATTTTCGTCATAGCCGGACACACGCTTTTCCACAGAAAACGTTGAGCCATCGCTGCGCAACCACTCCGTTTCGGCGACGCGGGTTCCCTCAAAGGCCGGATCTGCCGCAAGTTCGTCCCAGAAAAACATGTCGAGCAGTGAACATTCCACCGTGGATAATTCCTTGCCGATGAGTTCGTCCGGTAAATAACCTATCATCTGGCAGGCATTCACATTGATATCGATCAGGGTCAAATTCGATGCGTCCACCACCATCATCGCTTCACGACTTTGGTCGAACAGGGTTCTCAATAACCCGGCATTGAGCCGTCCTCCGGGCTGATCTGATTTATCGGGTATGGAGTCGCTGGTCATAGGCTTATCCCGCCACCGTCACCGGTTTGTCTTTTTTTGACTTTGAGTCCGCGTAGTAACTGACACGCTTTCTTGGGCTCAGGTAGTCGTAAATCGCCCTGGGCAGCAGTCCCGGGCGGATACTTCCATTGATGGCCAGTTCCTTACTCTCGACCGAGAGATCCAGTATGATGGCATCTTCTTTGGGGATATCTTCGTCATATACCATGACCCGGGGTCGCAAGGGCAGACCGACGTTAACATTCATCACCAGCCCGACTGCATCATTGGACAATTTCACCAGTGTTCCGGGCGGATAGACGCCCAGACTTTTCACCAGAGTTGCCATGGCAGCAGGATCAAATTGCGCGCGCCGGTGGGCGTACATCAGCGATAGCGCTTCATGGGGTGTCAGCGACTGGTTCGGGTCGATGTGATTGCAGAGATTATCGTAGACGTTGGCGATAGTGATGATGCGGGTCGGCATCCGAATCGCCTCGGCTTTCAATTTCAGCGGAAATCCGCTGCCATCCAGATATTCATGGTGATTTGCAATCACGTCCAGCGTTATTTTATCCATGCCGGCCTTTTGGCCTACCTCAACGCCGTATTGGCCGTGCAGTTCGTAGATGTTCTGTTCCGGCTTCGACAGTGGCGTTGTCTTCCTGTTGATGGAATCCGGTATATTGACTTTACCCAGGTCGTGGAACAATGCCGCGATACCGATGATTTTTATCTGCTCTTCGCTACACTTCAATTCATGCGCCAGCATCATCGCCAGTACCGACACATTGAGTGAATGAAAATAAAGGTCTTCGGCACCGTCCTTTTTCTGCATCAGGTGCATAATCGCGTCATTGCCGGTCGTATAAATGTCGGCAATGCTGTCGATTAATTTTCCAGCCTCAATCAGGGTTTCTTTGGGTTTTGAAAAAATCAGTTTATTAATATTTCTCACGACGGTAGCCGCTTGCACAAACTTGGCTTCGCAGCGCTCAATTTCTTCCCGCTGCTTCTGCAATTTTTCAAAGCGCGCCTTTTTAGCCTCAATAATGCTGTCAAATACTTTTATTTTTGTTTCGGCTGCCTGAGTGCTCTCAGTGGGTGAGACGTTACCATTCATCCGGCTGGAATTGGCCGTACTTTTTTCCTCAGGCGCTGGCGTGTTAGCGCTGGATGACGAACGCAGCACTGACAGTTCAGTCTTTTCTGGCACGTAGCGGATATGCTTGAGATTCAGTGCTTTTAATTCCTTGATCTGCTGCTCATTCGTGATTTTGAACGAGCTCATCGGAAATGAGTGTTGAAACCAGCTCAAGTCGAGTTTGATGAACATACCGATACAAACCTGGTCTATCGCAATAAGTTTCGTATTGTCAGCCATAGTGCCGGAATTGCTTTAAGTGGGGTTGGTGTCGAATCTGCGGATGAATATCCCTTAGTTGTAGTCGATTTCCCAACCTTTCGCTACCCGAATGTGCATAAAAGATGACTAAGGTATGACGAAATTATCGCAAGTTGGTTTGATTCGCCATCGATCAGGCCCGATTAGCCGATTTTTTTGACTAAATTGTAAAAATAATATGATTTTCGGTCAACCGGTTATGCGGGCGACCATCGGCGCTTAATCCACATTGGTAACCATGGCTCGGATGTCTGACCAGAAAAATCCGCACCGGCACGACCGCGCGACTGCCCCTGCCACTTCCGTGGCGGCACCCATAAGTCGCTATTGATCTTATACTGTTATTAATCAAGGACTTAACAATTTTTCTGGACGTTTATCGTCTGCACGCCGCAATTGTCCTTTGCAGCAATCGATTCGTTGCCCTAAACTGCAAGCGTGTACCCCATGGTCACCCTGCATCGAGTTACCCATAGCGCCAGGATAGAACGTAGAACAGACTGCAACGATAAAAATACCCGGACAAACTGCGCAGACTCGTGGCAACGCGGGTGTGGGTCGGAAATAAAACGTTTGTCGGCAATAAATTTCAACCTGGTTGACCACCCCTATTGTCACACAATGAGTAAACTTCCTGCCAAGACTGTCATTACATCGTGGTTTGACGCCAATTTTCTGGCGACGCTGGTCGTTGCCGTTATTGCTTTTTCTGTCACCATGTATTTTCTGGTCAACAAGGTGGACTCGCTGGCCATCAGTCGTGAACAGAGCCAATTACAAAACTCCCTGAAAGATACGACCAGCGATCTGGCGGCGATCGTTGCACCGCTCATCACCTGGGACGAGGCGGTAGAAAATCTGGATAATCATTACAACCGAGAGTGGGCTGAACCGAATATCGGTCACTTCTTCTGTGCCACGCAGGGATTCAATTATGTCTTCATAGTGGACCGGAATGATCAAACCCTTTTTTCAATGCATGACAACCAGATTATTGATAACGCGCGCTTTCAGGCCTTTCGTGCCGCTTATGAACCCATTCAGACACGTATCCGTGCAGCGGAAATCAAACGCGGAAAAATATTCAGGGCAATTGCACAAGGCGGAAATGTGTCCGTGCCCATTCAGGAAACGGACATCGTCCGCGCTGGCAATGATCTGGTGCTGGTCACCTTCACCCTGGTACAACCTGATTTTGGCCTGAGTTTGCCGATCGCATCACGGGCACCGATCGTCATGACGGGCCGGATCATCGACCCGAAATTACTCAAACATTTTTCAGATCGGTTGATACTGTCCAACCTGCACCTGGCCAAAGACTATGAGCGCCCAGATGCTACTGTCGCATTGACTGACCAGTTTGGCGCGACATTGGGCCATCTGGCCTGGACTCCGTATCGCCCGGCAGGCCTTTTGTTTGAGATCGCGCTGTTACCGATTTTTTTCGGGATTGGCACGCCACTGGTACTTTATCTGTACAGCCGGCGCACTTCACAACTATTAAGAAAGACGCTGTTACAACTGACCACCAGCGAAGAGCGCTGGACATTTGCCCTCGAGGGCAGTGGCGACGGGGTGTGGGATCTGGATCTTGCGACCCGCAAGATCCAACTGTCAAATCAGTTAAAGGCCATGCTAGGCTATGCAGAGCAGCAAGTCGGTGACAATATTGAAAACTGGCTGGACCGAATTCATCCGGATGACAGGCCCCAGGTGGTGGCCGCCATTCAAGCCAGTGAAGATCCGGTGAATCGCAGTTTTTCGATTGAACACCGGGTGCTATGCAAGGACGGCAGCGAACTATGGATATTGAACCGGGGTATGGCCGTCACGCGCAACGCAAGCGGGAAAGTCCAGCGCATGGTCGGTACCTTCACGGACATTTCCAAGCACAAGCAGATGGAAATCATGAAATCCCAGTTCGTTTCCTCCGTGAGTCACGAATTGCGTACACCGGTGACGTCGATACGCGGTTCACTCGGCTTGCTGGAATCCGGTGTATTGGGTGAATTGCCCCCCAAAGCGCATGAGATGGTCGCGGTCGCTCACAAGAATAGCCTGCGTCTCTTAAAACTGGTCAACGATATCCTGGACATGGACAAACTACTTTCCGGAACCGTCAAATTTCGCACGGATCCGGTTAATCTGGTCGATATGGTTCATCAATCCATGGAAGCCAATTCCAGTTACGGCGACCTGTTCCAGGTGACTTACCAACTGACTGAGCGCCCCGACTCCTGCACAGTCATTGGTGATGACGATCGCATCATGCAGGTGATGTCAAATCTGCTTTCAAATGCTGCTAAGTTTTCCATGCCCGGCAGCGTGGTAACGATACGCATTAAAAAGCGTGACGATCAGCTGGCCATTGAGATTGAAGATCATGGTTCGGGTATTCCGGTTGAATCTCAGCACCGGATTTTTTCGCCGTTTTTTCAGGCCTCCAACGGCGATACACGCAAACAGGGCAGCACCGGACTGGGGCTAAATATCAGCAAGCGTCTGGTGGAGAACATGAACGGCCGGATTGGTTTTTCGAGCTCGCCTGAAACGGGAACCGTATTCTGGTTCTCCCTGCCGATTTATCCAGGCAAAACTGCCCTGCCCAGCGCGTCCACGTAATCCCGCCATCACACGGAACCCGCTCCAGCAGTGCCACGACTGGCAGTCGGTCACCACCGATTACCATCGCGACGCCGGTTTAGTTAAAACTGTTCAGCCCATAACGATGACTCAACCGCTTTTTGCAACTGATTACCATTGACCACAGGACGGCACAGGACGTTAGCAGAAAAGATTAACGAATCCGGAAGGTCCGCAAAATGCATGCCGCAACAAAAAAGCTGCTTAGGGTCACGCGACGATAAGCAGCTTCAGTCAGGTTACAGCAGATTATTTTCCGCCGTAAACGATGTCATCACGACGATTTTCGGCCCAGGCAGCTTCATTTTCTCCGCTGGCTTTCGGTTTCTCTTTTCCGAATGAAACGGTTTCCATGCGAGCATTTGAAACACCTAATGCAGCCAGCACTTTACGCTCTGCTTCGGCACGCTTCTGGCCCAATGCCAGATTATATTCACGTCCGCCACGGCTGTCGGTATTGCCCTGAATAACAATGGTACGCGATGTGTGCGAAATCAGATATTTTGCGTGTGCGCTGTTCAAATCACTGAATTCAGGCTTCACGTCATATTTATCAAAATCAAAATAGATACTGCGTTTGGCCAGGATGCCGTGCGCATCATCCAGAGGATCGACGACAGGCGCAACAACCGGTGTCACTGTCCGGGGTGGAACGGGTGCGTCTGCAACCGGCGCCGGTTTTGGCTCGGGTGCGGCAACTTTTGGCGGCGTTCCGCACGCTGTAAGCAACATGGCTGTTACAGCAGAAATCGTTATAATTCTCGACGCTTGGTTCATGCTAATTCTCCCTATAAATTTAAAAAAGGTACTACACAAATAAAAAACAACACCGCTGCTCCATTTAATCATCGTTGACCGGCAATCTGAAACTCAACAATTTCTTACTGATTTTTATATCTGTCCGCTGCTTTGTCCGGCTGATTCTTAATTCTGGATGAATATTTCCCATCCTCTTCCAATACATCGCTGGCAAATCGTGGTTTGAATTCCGTGTTCGCGCTCATGCCATTGTCGCGAAAACTGGCTGGCACTTCCGTAAAGCTTTCAGATAGCCTGTGATACAGTGGAATCGGGCTGATAAACTTGGATATTCGACTGGCAACCACGGAGGCTGCCATCAATGGCAGCAGCATCTGGTGGTTGTTGGTCATTTCCATCGAAATGATGAATGACGTCACAGGTGCGCGCGTCACGCCCGCCAGGTACGCAGTCATCACCAGCAAGACAATGGCACTGTGATCGGCCATATGCGGAATCAGTGCGGCAACGTTATCGCCAATTCCCGCGCCAATCGACAAGGACGGAGCAAAAATTCCACCGGCAATCCCGCTGATCGACGACAATAATGTTGCCACCAACTTCGCCATACCGAAATACCACGGCAATGAGGCTGTGTTTTCCAGCGATAAACGGGTTGGCTGGTATCCGGTTCCAAATATCAGTCCGTTGGAATAGACACCAATGATCGCGACAGCAAGGCCGCAGCCTGCCGCAAATACAAGGCGGTTTCGTCTGATGAACCGCATGAACCGTGCCGGCATCTGAAACGTAAACAAAATCAGTAACCGGCTGAATATCCCACCCGCCGCACCCCCGACTATTCCGCATAACAGTATGGCGCTGATACTGCCGTTCCAGGCGAGGTAGGACTCAGTCGTCCCAAAATAAGTATAGCTGCCAAGCACTGAAAGCGAAATCAGGCCGGAAACGATGATCGTTACCAGGGCTGAACTATTCGCGTTAAAGACATGTTTCTTGCTTAATTCCTCAATGGCAAACATGATCCCTGCCAGCGGGGTATTAAAGGCGGCCGCTATCCCGGCAGCGCCACCGGCAAGAATCAGGACACGCCGGGCCTTGACCCCTTTGAATGGCCCTTTTCCGTAAAACGCGTGCATGATCGATGCGCCGATCTGAATTGTCGGACCTTCACGTCCAATTGATGCGCCCAACCCCAAACCACCCAGCGTCAGTAATGCTTTACCGATAGCGATCCGCATCGACAGCAGATAGCTTACGTCGGTATCTTCCTCCGCGTCTGTCGCCGCTATGGTCTGCGGTATCCCACTTCCCTGGCAGCCGGGTACAAAGCGATTGCCCAGATACGCCAGCAGTGCAAAGCCGCATGGCATAAAAATCAGCGGCGCATAAGGGTGTAATTGATTCAGATGCGCATTGATAATACCCATCTGCTCACTGCCGAGTGCCAGGCCGACAGCCAGAAGGCCGATCAGTACCGGTCCAAGTATCCAGGCTGATCCGCGGTGCCAGATTTCGATCAACTGTTCACCGAAGTGCTGGGGCTGTTGAATGGGTGCTTCGGTTGTGTCGGTCGATTGTTTAGCGGTCATTATTCAGTTGCGATTTCATCAAAAACATTGCAATATGCAAATATTCTAAAAACCTTAAAAAAGATGTGAAATTGTTGCATTACGACATATTATATGCCTACAAATTATATTTGCATAAATTTAAATTCAATTGCTTGTCATTAAGATAATCTATGATTAAGAATAAAATTCAAAAAATCGCGAGTACGTCGGACGACGACGCGGTTCAATTAACCGACCCGGCAGCTCGTCTCGAAATTTTGAAAAAATTGCGCATAATCATCCGCACCGCCGCACAACATTCCTCGTGGATCGATAAACAATGCGGGGTAAATGGAGCGCAACTATGGATCATGAAAGAATTGCAAGATTCTGAGAAGTTGCGGATCGGGGAACTCACGGCGAAATTGGCCATACATCAAACAACGACCAGCAACCTGGTGGATGATCTTGAAAAACGCGGCTACGTGAGTAAAGCACGGGATCCCAGTGACCAGAGAGCGGTGACGGTCATATTGACGGAACAGGGTAAGGCAACACTGCTTAAAGCCCCCAAACCGGCCCGGGGACTCCTGCCCGAGGCCCTGCTCCAGCTTGATCGTGGCAAACTGGACGAACTGGACCGTGCCCTGAAAGGGCTGCTCGACAGCATTGAGTTACTTGACGAAGAATTTGGCATGTTGCCGCTGCCGTTTACCTTGTAAATAACCTTTCATGCCACGGTAGGTCGCCACATATAATGGCGCAATTATAGTATGGGTGGACCTGCGGCAGATTCATAAAACTCACCACGTCAGGCCACGCAAACCCCGAATTTTTCCTGAAAAACAGGTATTCACGGTATTTTTCACAGCTCTCTTCATGAACATCAGAACAGTCACCTTTCATTTCGCCCTGCTATGTGGACTTTATTGCAGTTCCGCTGCACAGGCCGGCACGCCAGTCGACAACATCAGTCATCTGGGCCCGACCATCACGGCCACAGTTCAGAGAGGTGATGACCAGCTACCGATTTACCTGGTCGATCATCTGCTCAAAGGCGACAGAATTATAGTCACCACAACGCAGGAAGAAAAAACTGACGTGAAGTGGCTGATTCTGTTAGCCACCGTAACACCCATAAGTAATACGGTTGAAACCCGTCCGCTAGACTTATCACAGAACGAAAAAGAAGCATCTATCGACATCAAGTCGGACGATCAGGTTCCCATCATTGTGCTAGCACCCCAAGTACGCACCATGTTTGGTCTTCATACCAGCTTTTCCGAATCATCGACACTGATTAGCGATGCAATCCGGTCCGACCCACAGCGGTTTGTCGACTTGCAGAAAATCGATCAGATTAATCATGCCATCACTTATTTGCTGAGCGTCCTTGATTCTGTCATTCAGTCCCAGAAACCTGAACAGGCGGTGGACGTGGCGAAGGGGTTGGCCGCAAAGTTCGGCGTCAGACATGTCAATCCGGACTGCTTTAAGGATTCCACGGTAAACACAAAATGTGTCGCGTTTGACATTGTCTCGAGTGAAAATCTGACGATCCCTTCTGACGACATCTGGTCGACAGCAGGGCCTAATTCGGCGGCAGTAAAAATGCCGACCGATGTGTTCGCCGGACTGAAACTGGTCACGGAAACCAGTACCTATCTGGTCAACAAATACGGTGACAACTATGATTTTGCACCGGCGCTGGGCCAGCGCACCAGCAGCCCGGGTTCCCTGCAACTGTACACAAATGCGCGCTTTAAAAATGGCGATATAAAAACAGCGTATGTCTATGTGCCGAGCTGGTTTTCCGGAAAGGCGCCCGAGATAAATTTTAATCACGACAGCAATTCCTGTCTGACAAAAAATGAATTGGTCGCCACCATCAAAGGAAAGCTGCCCTTGTTAAATTACTGGCATGACTGGAATCTGGTTATTTACGGCCATGGATCAACAAAAGAGCTGGCGCATTATAAAAAAATTGATTTCCAGCCCGATTCCGGGAAATTTCATCTGGATGACCGGATTGCTGATCACGACTTCACTGCAAACGACGCCCTGCTGGATGCCAGACTCACTGGCAAGTTCGGGTTTTCCGATGTTGTCATCAGTCCGTTCACTGTTGTCCTGCCTGCCAATGACATTGCGAATAATCAGGTCACCGGCATCAACAATCTGATTGCCGGCGAAAAGGCCAGACTTGCCATCACCGGCAAACCTGCCTCTGCATGTATTGAGAGTCTGAGTTTGGCAGTGAACGATAAAACCATTGGTTCCAGTGATGGTGCAGATTCGCCTCAGATATTAAGTGTCGATCTGACCAGTTTCAATCCGGGCCCGGCAAAATTGAAAATCCAGCAGTACGGCGCTGTTGCCCAGGAACTGCCGGTCACCATTTTCAAACGTCGTTCACACCTCCAGTATCTGATTCATTATGACCTTGATGATGAGCTCATTGTCAGCGGCGACAATCTGGACCATATTGATAACATCACGTTAAACGAAAACGCAAGCTGCCACCCGTTGGAGTCGGCAGATTTCAATCTGAACAGCGCTGACCTGTCAAATTCCGGGAATGCCCCGGACAAACGATTCAAATGTCCGGATGAATTCTCGTCGAACGGCAATTTCCCGGAAAAAGTGACCATAAAATTCAGGGAATCAGACCCCCCCTTGGCGGATTTTCCGGTCAAGAAAATGGGGGCACGACCACATATGCGCATAGACAACAGCGATGCGATCATCACAAAATTATCACCCTTGGCACTCCAGTGGAATTTAAAAGCCCATGACCCGTTAATTACCGACGATTCCGGTCTTGGAATGCTGCTGAGTTCATTCGGCGGCTACAAGCTGTTACGGGGTACCTATATGCTCCAGATTAAATTTGCCGATGATCCGCTCACGGACGAACAACCGGTTTCTGTCCCATTAATGTCTGATCTTGCCCACAACGAATTGCGCACAAAGAAACCCGTATCGTTCAGCGCCTCTGCACTCCCGAGTGTCATAAACCCGATCTGGTACCGGGTACTTCATCAACCGTCCGGATTGGCCGGCGACTGGCAATCGCTCAATCGCTCGGTTGTCTACCTGCCCAAATTAACGTCACTGTCGTGCAAGTCCGACTCAACATACCTGCATGGATCCCAGCTCGAATTACTTGACTGGGTCAGCAATGATTCAACGCTTACCAAAGCCAGCCCAACGCCACCGGACAATGCGGCCTCAAAATCAATGATCAGCCAATGCGGGGATGATCAGTGTCTGGAACTGAAGGGCGTGGCCACAGGAACCACGTTAAAAGTCAAATTGCATTGGATTGATGATCGGCTGTTTGACGTCACCTTTCCGGCTTCCGCATCCTGCCCCATAATGAAATGAAACCCAACAAGTCACGCACTGCTGTTACTCATGCGGCTGGCAGAAACCCAACCCGCGACGCCCTGGTTCACAGCAATTGATAACATACAGAAGTAACTATCTAACTGTCACAAAAAATTGTAATACGATATGGCTTACAATACTGGTAATCCAGCCACGAATGCGCACAACGACTTAACTCATGCAAAAAAAGATAGCAATCATCGGCGCCGGTATGGCGGGCCTGACTTTGGCGCAACGTCTCCATCCGCATGCTGCTGTGGTTGTGTTTGAGAAAGCGCGTGGTGTCGGTGGACGGATGGCAACGCGTCATGCGGATCCGTTCGCGTTTGATCACGGTACGCAGTTTTTTACTGCGCGTCATCACGATTTCGCAGCCTTCCTCGCCCCGCACATATCGTCTGGTCTGGTCGCCGAATGGAAGGGAAAGGTGATCACACTGGATCCCCTGAAAAAAATATCCGACCGGCTCTGGTTTGAACCTCATTACGTTGCCTGCCCGGGAATGGCCAGTCTGTGTAAAAAAATGGCTGAAGGCATTCAGGTGCAGCTTAACTGTGAAGTCGCGCCACTGATTCAGGCCGGCCCTGGCTGGTCGCTGGTCGATAATAGTGGCCGCGGCCTGGGCGACTTTGATCTGGTGGTATCAACGGCGCCGCCTGTGCAGACCTGTCGCCTGTTTGAGTCCTATCTGCCCACTGCACACAGGCTGTATCAGGTGCGGATGCAGGCGTGTTTTGCCATGATGTTTGGTTGGCAGAAAAAATGGGAAATGCCGTGGATGGCGGCCAGAATAAACAACAGCGCACTGGACTGGCTGGCGATCAATTCGACCAAGCCTGGCCGCAACGCGGCCGTGACCAGCATCGTTGTTCATTCAAGTAATACCTGGGCGACCGCGCATGTGGATGACGATTTGGGCGAAGTGGAACGAGCCCTGCGTGCCGAATTGCGCTCCGTACTGCAGGAAGACTTCGATGCGCCGGACTATTTTTCACTGCATCGCTGGCGTTACGCCCTGCTCGATAAAGCACACGATGACAACACAGTCGATTTGCCGTTTTATGAACACCACCTGAAATTGGCCAGCGTCGGTGATTGGGGTAGTCGGTCACGAATAGAAGATGTCTGGCTTGAGGCAAATTTTCTGGCGGACGAAATTCTTGCTTGACTCACTTTACGAAAGCGACAGAACTTATGCGAACATTACTGCGGTCACCATGTGGTGACACTGGCCTTGACGCCTACTGGGCACAACGAATCGAACCGGAAAATTGGCTGGGCAAGGACAGATTGTCGCCATTTTTCAGATCAATTCGCCTTGGAAATACGCGAAGTTGGGCAGACTGTGCGTCACGACGTCTTCTGGCTTTTTTACTCATTATTTTATGGGGCATCTTTCCTATGACCACCCATGCAACCGACGAACCTGATTTTAAAATCGTGCAGCAGATCGGCGAGATTGAAATTCGCGACTATGCCGCCTATACCGTCGCGGAAGTGCTGGTTGACGGACCGGCCGACGAGGTGGGTAATCTGGCGTTCCCGATATTGGCCGGCTATATCTTCGGTAAAAACAAAGGGGCGCGGAATTTGCCGATGACCGCGCCGGTGACGCAGGTGGCCGAACCCGTAAAGCTTGCGATGACCGCGCCCGTGACGCAGTCGCCCACCGAGGGCGGCTATATCGTGCAATTCGTTTTACCCAAGGAGGTGACGCTCTCGAGTGCACCAGAACCGCTGGATGCACGCGTCAAGTTACGCGAGGTGCCGCCATCCCGCGTTGCGGTGATTCGTTATTCCGGATTTTGGTCGGACGCCAACTACACGAAACATCTGGCACTGCTCGAATCTGGCTTAAAAGCGGCCAATCTGGCCTGGGAAGGTAACCCCGTTTATTCGAGGTACGACCCGCCATTCAAGCCCTGGTTTATGCGCCGCAATGAAATCTGGCTACATCTGGCTATGAAAAATCAGTAATATCCTCTACGCCACCAAGTGGATATGGAGTTACCAGGGTTTAGTGGACAGGCTCATTTTCGTCTGCGATGTGCA
>CAITOF010000057.1 GCA_903893945.1 uncultured Oxalobacteraceae bacterium
CTTAACAATTGCATTTATTGTAAGTGGCATTTCTTCGCTTTGGCAGGTTTTTTGCTTTCCGAATTCGTTTATACTCACGCTTATGACGTCACCCACTCCAAAACCTGCCCAGATTAACACGGTTAGCTTTGACCCTGTTCGCGCGCTGCAACTGGCGAGCGCGACACTGTCCATCGAAGCCGATGCCATACGCGAGCTGAATCTGAGACTGACGACTGATACCGATGGCAGTTTCGTCCACGCTGTCAGTTTATTGTTAAACTGCCAAGGGCGCGTGGTGGTATCCGGCATCGGCAAATCCGGCCATATTGCGCGCAAGATTGCAGCCACCTTTGCTTCCACCGGCACGCCCGCGTTCTTTGTGCATGCCGCTGAAGCCGTGCATGGCGATCTGGGCATGGTGACGGCCGATGATGTCTTCATTGCCATTTCATATTCTGGCGAGGCCCATGAACTGATCGCCGTGATGCCGCTGGTAAAACGCATGGGCACGCGCCTGATCGCCATTACCGGCAAACCCCAGTCCAGTCTGGCGCAATTGGCCGATGTCCATTTGAATGCCCATGTCGACAAGGAAGCCTGCCCGCTGAATCTCGCACCGACGGCCAGCACCACGGTCACACTGGCCCTGGGTGATGCATTGGCCGTGGCGGTACTGGACGCCAGCGGGTTCCGTGAAGAAGATTTTGCCCGCTCGCACCCCGGCGGAGCACTCGGGCGGCGTTTGCTGACCCATGTGCGCGATGTCATGCGCAAGGGTCCGGCAGTGCCCCGTGTCAGCGCCGAATGCAGTCTGGCGACAGCACTGCTGGAAATAACAAAAAAAGGCATGGCCATGACTGCGATTGTCGACGCAAACGAGGTCCTGCTCGGTGTCTTTACCGATGGCGATTTGCGGCGCCTGCTCGAGCAGCACCATAATTTTACCGACATCCGCATCGCGGATGTGATGCACAAGAACCCGCGCGTCATCGGTCCCGACAAACTGGCCGTTGAAGCAGTTAAAATGATGGAAACCTACCGTATCAATCAGCTTCTGGTGGCTGACCCCGACGGCAAACTGGTTGGCGCCCTGCACATTCACGACCTGACCAGTTCCAAGGTGATCTGATGAGCACCACGGACAGCACCGCACTACACAAGGCCGCGCAGGTGCGCGTCATGATCTTTGACGTGGATGGTGTACTCACTGACGGTAAAATGCAGTACAGCGCCGAAGGTGAAGCGTTAAAGAGTTTTTTCGTGCACGACGGTCTCGGTATCCAGCTGTTGCATAAAATGGGGATTGCAACGGCAATCATCAGTGCGCGCCAGACCCCGATTGTGACCAAGCGCGCCGCTGATCTCGGCATTACCCATGTCTATCAGGGCAATCACGACAAGCGCATCACGTTTGCCCAGCTGCTGGCAGACACGGGAGTCAGCGCCAACGCCTGCGGTTTTATCGGCGACGACATCATTGACCTGCCGCTTTTTTCCAGGGTCGGATTCGCCGTCAGCGTGCCCAATGGTCACCCGGAAGCGATCCGCCGTGCCGATTACGTGACACAAGCCCATGGCGGCGCTGGTGCGGTTCGTGAAATATGTGACTTTATTCTGCGCGCACAGAACAAATATGATGCGGCACTTGCCCCGTATTTAGAATGAAACTAAATGTCCTGTTTTCGGCCAATAATTTACGGCTATGGCTGCTGGTCCTGCTGGCCGGACTGGCCGCATTGGCCAGTTACTGGGTGCTTGAAATTGTACGCAGCCATAACCCGGGTGATGCGCAGGCGGTTCGCACCCGGCTCGACTACTGGGTGGAAAATTTCAATTTCATAAAAATGCTGCCCGGCGGACAATTTGATTACAGACTGGTGGGAACCAAATTGATTCATTACCCCAACGATGATCACGCCGACGTCACGTTACCGGTCATGACCAACCTCAACCCGGACCGTCTGCCCCTTACGGTCAGGTCTGAGCGCGGCGTTGTCAAAAATATTGCCGATCAGCCAAATAATGAGATTCATCTCTACGAAAAAGTGGTGATGAATCGCCCCAAGACGGACAAGACCGAACACTTGCAGTTGAACACGGAATACCTGCTCGCTTACCCCGACAAACACACCATGCAAACCGACCTGCCCGTTGAAATTCTCAACGGCGACACCGTCACGACCGGGATAGGCATGAAAGCCAACAATGACACGCAGCAAATGGAAATTCTGAGCGATGTCTACAGTATCATTCCTCCACGCAACGACCACAAGCCGAACAAATAACCATGACAAAATATCTCATTCTGCTTTTTTTTCTGTGCGTCGGCACTGCCCATGCGGAAAAGGCCGACAGTCAACAACCGCTGCGCATCTGGGCCGACACGCAAACCTACGATGGCAATAAAAAAATAACGGTCTATACCGGGACTGTACACATGATAAAGGGCACCCTGATCATCAATGCCGACCGCATGGTCGTCGTCGAAGATGCCAACGGCGGAAAAATCGGCACGCTATTCAGTAATCCGGGCAAGCTGGTCACGTATCGGCAGAAGCGCGATGGCGGCCCCGATCTGTGGGCCGAAGGTGAAGCCGACAAGGTGGTCTACGACGACACGCTGGAGCTGATCAAACTGTTCAAGAACGGTCATCTGACGCTGCTGGACGGAAAGAAGCGTACCCACGAAAGCTCGGGCATCTATATTTCGTATGACAGCCGCACTGATTACATGCAGGTACACAATACCCTGGAAGGTGTGAGCATACCTGGCGCGGGATATACCAATGCCATTATCTACCCGGCCGACGACAAACCAAAACCGGATGCCCGGTCTTCAACGAAAACAGAGTCAAAAACAGGTTCCAGGGCAGAATCTGTCCCCGACGAGGCGGGCGACTCCCGAGCCACCGTCAAAAACGTGACCAACAGGGACTCCGCCACCACACAACCCGCGGCCAGCGAGAACCTCCATGAATAGCCATCTCCAGGTTCAGGGACTGCAGAAGCATTACGGCTCGCGTCAGGTCGTCAGCAACGTGTCGATTGATGTCAAAAGTGGTGAAGTGGTCGGGTTGCTGGGCCCGAACGGCGCTGGCAAAACCACGTCGTTTTACATGATAGTCGGACTGGTTCCGTCTGACGCCGGTCTGATCAAACTCAATGAAGTCGATATCAGTCATTTGCCGATCCACAAACGCGCCACGCTTGGCCTTTCGTATTTGCCGCAGGAAGCATCGGTGTTCCGAAAATTGTCGGTTGAGGACAACATCCGCGCCGTACTGGAATTGCAGCGCGACGATAAGGGCATGGCACTTGACAGATCAGCGATTGATCAGCGACTGAATGCCCTGCTGGGTGAATTGCAGATTGAAAAAATTCGTGAAAACATGGCACTGTCGTTATCCGGTGGCGAACGGCGCCGCGTCGAAATTGCACGGGCACTGGCCACCAACCCGCGGTTTGTGTTACTGGACGAACCCTTTGCCGGCGTTGATCCGATTGCCGTGATCGAGATACAGCGTATCGTGCGATTCCTGAAAGAGCGCCATATCGGCGTATTGATCACCGACCACAACGTGCGCGAAACGCTGGGTATCTGTGACCGCGCCTACATCATCAATCAGGGTATGGTACTGGCCAGCGGTCATCCGGAAGAGATCATCACCAATGAATCAGTGCGTCGCGTCTATCTTGGCGACCACTTCCGCATGTAACCATCCCCGATAATGAAACAGGGCCTGCAGCTACGCACCTCCCAACACCTGGCACTGACACCGCAGCTCCAGCAGTCGATCCGTCTGCTGCAACTTTCCACGCTTGAACTACACCAGGAACTGGAACAGATCATCAACGACAATCCCCTGCTGGAACGGCTCGATGACCCGATGGATCTGGCGGTCCGGTTATTGCCGGACGGCGCGTTAACATCGCAGAATGACTACGGCAGCACGAGCGATAACCCGCCCACCACCCTGTCCGGTCATACCGGCAGCAGCAGTGACGATGAAGGTAACGAGCGCGATTCAGAGGGTGAGAATTCCGACTACGGGTCCGATCAGCAGGACGATTCCCTGAATTGGGCCGAAGCCAAGCGCGCCAATAACAATCCGGAGGACGACGACGGCCGGCCACAACTGGAAATTGTCGAACAGAGTCTGCGCGAATATTTGCTGGATCAGGCCAAACTCTGCACACGCACTGAACGCGATGCCGCCTTGCTCAGCATACTGATCGAAGCCCTCGACGACAACGGCTATCTGGATGAGTCGCTGGACCAGATCAACGCTGCGTTACCCGCTGAATTGGGCATTGAACTGGACGATCTGGTTTTCGCACTTAACCTGCTGCAAAGTCTTGAGCCGGCCGGCGTCGGCGCTCGCAATCCCAGTGAGTGTCTGGCGTTGCAGATCAAACGGTTCCCGCACGTCGCGCTGGTGACACGACGCCTGGCGCTCACCATTGTGCAGGATTTTCTGCCGCAGTTCGCACAACGTGATTTCGGCAAAATCAAAAAGGCTCTCGATTGCGATGATCAGGACTTGCGCGAGGCACAGGAGGTCATCCGGCTCTGCGAACCGCATCCCGGAAACGGTTTTAACAAGGATCGCGTTGATTTTGTGGCACCGGATGTCATCGTCAGTAAAGGCAGGTCGGGTTGGCTGGTTCAGTTGAATCAGGACGTCATGCCAAAATTGCAAATTAATTCGATGTATGTCAACTTATTGCGGCAAAACAAGAGTAGCGCCTCGCTGCAGACACAGCTCCAGGAAGCCCGCTGGCTGATTAAAAATATGCGACAACGATTCGACACGATCTTGCGCGTTTCCGAGGCCATAGTAGAAAGGCAACGCAACTTTTTTACCCATGGTGCAGTTGCCATGCGTCCACTTGTTTTGCGTGAAATTGCTGATACACTGGGTTTACATGAGAGTACAATTTCTCGTGTGACCACTCAAAAATACATGCTGACCCCGCATGGTATGTATGAGCTGAAATATTTCTTCGGTAGCCACGTTGCAACGGAAGCAGGGGGTGAAGCGTCTTCCACAGCAATCCGGGCGCTAATCAAGCAACTGATCGGAGCAGAAAACCAGACCAATCCCCTCTCAGATAGTAAAATAGCAAGCATGCTGGGAGAACAGGGCATGGTTATTGCGCGACGGACTGTCGCCAAATACCGCGAAGCTCTGAAGATTCCCCCGGTTAATTTGCGTAAAACTTTGTAACTCTACGCTTGTTCTTTCGCAATACATTGTTAAATTGTGATGGTACAGTTAAAACAGAACCAGACAATTCTGACAAGCATTACAACAATAGGAGCGCTTATGAATATCACCATCAGTGGACATCACCTCGAAGTAACTCCCGCAATTCGTGAACACATTCAAAGTAAGCTGGAGCGTATCATGCGCCACTTCGATCAGGTCATTGATATCACCGTTACCATTACCGTAGACAAACTAAAAGAAAAGGAAAAACGTCATAAAGCGGACATTAATCTGCATGTCCCGGGCAAGGACATCCACGTTGAAAGCGTAGCGCAGGATCTGTACGCCGCCATTGACTTGCTGATGGACAAACTGGACCGCCAGGTCATCAAACACAAAGACAAAATACAAGACCATAAACACGACCCCGTGAAACACCTGCCGCAGAATCTGGGCATGGCGGATACCGATGAAGGCTCACTGAGCTCATTTGCCAGCGCCTGACCATCGACGCCTTCCCCCATGAGGACGCGTGAGCGTCCTTTTTAATTTTCCTGATTCACTTTTGTCCTTTTTCCACGTTCCTTTTATCCACGACTTTTATTCATACTCATGACGGACTTCATCAAAACTCGCGTGCAGAACCAGATCGGATTCATCACCCTGGATCGCCCAAAAACCCTGAATTCACTGTCGCTCGACATGATACGCGAGCTGACCCGGACATTGCGCGACTGGCGCGACAACCCCGGCGTCAGCGCGGTATTTATTTACAGCAGCCAGGAACGCGCATTTTGCGCCGGCGGAGACATCCGTTTTTTTTACGACGTCGGAACCTCCACGACCCAGGGTGACAGTGCCCTGCTGGAAGATTTTTTCACTGAAGAATATGCGCTGAATTATCTGATACATTTTTATTCCAAACCGTATATCGCGTTAATGAACGGGGTAGTGATGGGCGGTGGCATGGGCATCGCCCAGTCCGGTACGGATAACGGGCTGCGCATCGTTACTGAACGCACAAAAATGGCCATGCCGGAAGTTAACATCGGTTTATTTCCTGACGTGGGTGGCGGTTATTTCCTGTCACGATGTGACGGCGAAATCGGCACTTACCTGGGCCTGTCCGGCGAGGTCATTACGGCCGCCGACGCCCTGTATGCAAAATTGGCCGATGTCTATTTACCCACCGAACAGATTCCGGCGCTGATGCATTTACTTGAAACAGGCACGGACAGGAACCTGAATGACGCCATCCGCCAATTCGCGCAGCCGTTCCAGTCGCAGGTTGGCGCAAGCACACTCGCCGGGCATCGCCAACTGATCGACCGGCATTTTTCGCACGAGTCGGTGCACGCTATCAGCAAGGCACTGCAGAGCGACAATTCCGACGACGCGGCATTTGCGCACCAGACGTATTCGGTTATGCAAACCCGTTCGCCTTTATTAATGTGCGTGACACTGGAGCAGCTTCGGCGCAGCAGAGATCTGGGCGTGGCCGATTGCCTGCGTCTGGAACGGACCCTGGTCAGACACTGCTTCAAACACGGTGAAGTACTGGAAGGAATTCGGGCGCTGGTGATCGACAAGAATACCAAACCGCGTTGGAATCCGGCCACCCTGGACGAGGTTCGTACTGAACTGGTACAGTCCTTTTTTGTTGCTGTGTGGCCCGACTATGCGCATCCGCTACGCGACCTGACGTAGAGATGCCGGGCGACGATTCAGAAAACATCAGGCAAGGAGCAGGATTCTGGCTCCGTCAGCACCGACAACGTCTGTTGTTGTACACGGGAAACTTTGCAAGTTTCAGGGCGGCCTGTCAACCCGGTCTCGCAGCAAGGAGTTAACTTAACCATGGCATGTCAATGAATGCTCCCGATCGCAAAATCGATGGTCTGCTTGCGTGATAGAATCAACCCATGTCGCGTTGTACCCAAAGAAAGAAATATCATGAAAAAAATGACCGCCGCTTTATTGCTTGTTGCCTCAACCGCGTTGTGTCCGCTCGTATCCGAAGCGGGCGCCTTCATTTCAGTCGACATTGCGCCACCTGCATTACCGCTGTATGCGCAACCGCCGATTCCCGGCGATGGCTATATCTGGACGCCGGGATTCTGGTCGTGGAATGCCAATGACGGTGATTATTACTGGGTGCCAGGCACCTGGGTACTGGCGCCTTATGTGGGCGCCCTCTGGACCCCCGGTTATTGGGGATGGTTCAATGGCCGTTACCAGTGGCATGGCGGTTATTGGGGCACGCACATCGGTTATTACGGCGGCGTGAATTATGGCTATGGCTATGGCGGTGTCGGCTATCAGGGTGGGCACTGGGATCATGGTTTTTTTAATTACAACCGCAGCGTCAACAATGTGACCAACATCCGTAATGTCCACGTGTATAACGCCCATGTCACTTACGCCAACAATACCCGCGTCAGCTACAGTGGTGGTCAGGGCGGTGTGCGCATGGAACAGACCCGCTCGGAAGAAATCATTTCGAACATGCCTCACCATGAACAGACCGAACCTCAGGCACACCATGAATCCGCCTCGCTCGGCAGTCAGCCGCAACGGGCTTCGTATAACCATGGTATGCCTGCCATTGCAGCGACGCCGGAGCCAGGCAAATTCAATTCACCGTATGTGAGCGCAGCCAGACCCCAATCGGCACCGCGGTCAATGGGCCATCAGAGCGCACCCCGTACTCCATCACACGGTGGTGGCTCGCATGGGTCTGAACATCGTCGTTGAGGTGTAAGTTCGGGTCGGGTCCGGCATACCGGGCTGGACCCGGGTCAAACTCAGGCGAGCGATCGCTTCAGATATCGTCTACATAAAACAATCGCCGGTATTCACGCATCGCGTAACGATCCGTCATGCCGGCAATATAATCGGCCACCTTGCGTGCCTGCCTGGCCTCATTATCCGGAACCAGATAATCCGGCGGTAACAAATCAGGTTCTTTCATGAAGAGCGCGAACAGTTCATGGACGCAGCGACGTGCCTTGCTCGTCATGCGTTGCACCTGGTAATGCCGGTACAGGTTTGTGTGCAGGCACTGTTTGAGTTCTGTCGCATCGGCGCGCACTTTGTCCGAGAATGCGATCAGCACCGGGGCATTTCTGACCTCATCGATATGCCGCGGCTGCTGGGCCCTGATCAGTTTTTCGGACGTGGTGACCAGATCCAGTATCAGCGCGTTGATCATCCGGCGTACGGTCTCGGCAATGGCACGTCGTCCCATCAGGCCGGGAAATGCCTGTTCCACCAGCGCCCGGTTTTCTCCGTACAGCGTGACTTCCATCAACTGCGATTCGGTTAGCAGTCCGGAACGCAGGCCGTCATCCACATCGTGATTATTGTAGGCAATTTCATCGGCCAGATTGGCGAGCTGCGCTTCCAGACTCGGTTGCTTCCGATCAATGAAACGTTGTCCGATTTCGCCCAGCAGCTGGGCATTTTTTATGGAACAATGTTTCAGGATGCCTTCGCGGGTTTCGAAGGTCAGATTCAGGCCGTCAAAATTGCCATAACGTTCTTCCAGCACGTCGACAACCCGCAGACTCTGCAGATTGTGTTCAAAGCCCCCGTATGGCTGCATGCACAGATTAAGGGCGTCCTGGCCGGCGTGACCAAACGGAGTGTGCCCCAGATCATGCGCTAACGATATGGCTTCAACCAGGTCTTCGTTGAGTCTCAGGTTGCGTGCAATGGAACGGGCAATCTGGGCCACTTCAATACTGTGGGTCAGCCGGGTCCGAAACAGATCACCCTCATGATTCACAAAGACCTGGGTTTTATACTCAAGTCGCCGAAACGCCGAACAGTGGATGATGCGATCCCGGTCACGCCCGTATTCGGTGCGTGATTTGGCGGCGGGTTCCGTATGGACACGTTTTGCGCTGGCCGTATCCTGTGCCGCGTAGGGTGCCAGCGACTGCAGGTGATTGGGGGTTGGGTGGGTCATTGAGTTGCCAGCAGGGTCGCTTCCAGAATATCAGCAGGAACCGATTCGACCACCGCGCGGCCCATAGGTTTCAACAATATGAATTTTATCTGTCCATCTTCATTTTTTTTGTCGACCTGCATCCAGTCCAGCCACGTCGCAACCGGCAGTATCGGCGGCGTCACCGGCAAGCCGGCCGCCACGACCAGGGCACGGAGCCGGTCCCGGTCCGCAGTCGGCAGGTAGCCCAGACGCGCCGAACATTCCGCTGCCATCACCATGCCGCAACCCACCGCTTCACCGTGCAGCCAGACCCCATAACCCATGGCCGATTCGATCGCGTGCGCGAAGGTATGGCCGAAATTCAGGATGGCGCGCAGACCCCCTTCGCGTTCGTCCAGCCGGACTATCTCTGCCTTGATTTCGCAGGAACGTCCAATCGCGTAAGCCAGGGCCGCCGGATCCTGCCGACGCAACAGATGGCAGTTTTGTTCCAGCCACTCAAAAAAGACCGTATCAATAATGGCCCCGTATTTGATGATTTCCGCTAGACCGGCTGACAATTCGCGACCAGGCAGTGTTGCCAGGGTCAGCGTATCGGACAGGACCGCCTGCGGCTGATAAAACGCGCCTATCATGTTTTTGCCGAGTGCATGGTTCACACCGGTCTTGCCGCCCACCGACGAATCCACCTGCGACAGCAATGTGGTCGGAATCTGCACAAACGGCACCCCGCGCATGTAACTGGCTGCCGCATATCCGGTAATATCACCAATGACACCACCGCCCAGCGCAATGAGCGTGGTCTTGCGGTCGCACCGGGCCTTGAGCAGCGCACCAAAAATCAGGCCCAGTGTATCCATGGTTTTGTAGTTTTCGCCATCCGGCAGGATCAGTTGTTCACACGCCTTGCCGGCATCGGTCAATACGGTTCTGACCCGCTCCAGGTACAGCGGCGCCACGGTGGTATTCGTGATAATCATGACGCGTCCGGACTGCACGTATTGAGCCAACTGGCTTAATGCATCGGGCGCTATCCAGATCGGGTAGCTGCGCTCGCCCAGCGCCACATGAACCAGGCGGGAGGAAGGTTGCGGCTGTGCTGTCACGGATGCGGCGGACGGGGTGGATGGGGAAACGGATTCAGGCATAGCGTCAGGTATAGAGTCAGGCACAGATTCAGGGGCCGCCCGCTGCAATGCGGGCGATTGTGGCAGGGCCAGTTTTTCGAGGATATTGCCGACCAGATGGGCAACATTCGGCCGACCGGTTTCAACCACGATATGCGCCACTGCCTGATAGAGCGGGTCACGCTGCCGGGTCAGGTCTTCCAGTACTTTACGCGGATTATCTGTCCTTAGCAAAGGACGATTTTTATCATGGCTGGTGCGGTGCAGTATATGCGTGACGCTGGCGCGCAGGTATATGACGGTACCACGGGAGTGCAGGTAACGGCGGCTTTGTTCATTTAACACGGCACCGCCGCCCGTCGCGAGTACGATGCCGTTTTGGGCAGTCAGGTCGCGGATGACATCCGCTTCGCGCTGACGGAAACTGGCTTCGCCTTCGATATCAAAAATAACCGGAATCGACACCCCGGTACGTTTTTCTATTTCATGATCCGAATCGACAAAACGCAGGTTTAATTTTTTGGCCAGGGCGCGGCCAATTGTTGTCTTGCCCGCGCCCATTAACCCTACCAGAAAGATGTTGCCTGCTGATTCCAATGAATACTAAAAACTAAGGTTAAATGGAATGTCCCATGTGATACCGCTATTTGGGTTTGTAAATGTAACGATGACAGATTCATTTCCACCTGGGCAACCCGATGAAATGCTGTACGGGATTCCAACAGTTCTCGCGAATACATATTGATTAAACAGGGTCGTCAGGCCGGCGCCGTATGTTGCTTGAAGACCAGCATAGTACGTGTTGTTCCTTGTGATTAAGGCGGCGTAATTTGCAATCTGTGTTGACGGCGAACTGAACGTGGCAAGGCTTGGGTCAGTCCGGCCGTCATCCGCAAATGGGCTGCCTCCAACCGTATTGAATTCAACCACGCTTCCCGGATCTGTGGCTGATACAGTTCCACCCGTGCCCAGGGGATTGCCAAATTGATCTGAAACTTTCAAATAAATGGTTCCCTTACAACTTCCCAGTGAAATTGAACCCCCTGCGTCTGGGTTGACCCACGTATTGCCGATATAAAAGTAGGGTGTGCTTCCGCTTAAATACATCGTAATTGATTCTGACAGGGGCGTCGTTGTGTTATTTGTACTGGTTCCCGTGACGGTCGCAATGCCTATACCGGTAGCGGCGGACCACACAGGATTTTGCGCAGTAAATGTTAATGAGCATTGGCCATTTTTTGTTGTGCAGCCTGGATTGCTTCCCGAAGCTCCCGATATGCCCCCCTCATTAGTCGTCGCAGCAACTGGTGTGCCATCGACGACTGGATTGCCATTCACATCAGAGAGGAAGAAATTTACCGAGGTTGCGTCCTTGGCTGAAAAATAGTCTATACCTTCGAGATCATGAATTGCCGGAACCATTGACATCGCAGCCTGAATCGGCACGCCGGTAGACACAATAACATTGCTTGATATGGCAGAAACCACGACCGACCCGACAACAGTGGTTGAGGCAGTTACCGCAAGTGTTCCTGCCGCTGGATACACCGAGCCAGTGGGGCCCACCGCTGTCACCGTCGTACTGACTTGACCATTGCTGCCAGTGACACCCGTGGAGTTGCCCAATGTTGCAAGAGACGGATTGTTATTTGAAAAAGCAACAGAAACGTTATCTTTAGGCGCGCCGGTGGTATCCACCACTTCGAACGTCAGGATTGCAGACGACGTACGGCCAGACCCGCCACTGCCCTGAAACACGATTGATGCATCAGATGGCGTCGCAGATACAAAATTGATCGAACCAACCGCTGGTGACGCAATATTCAGTACTACACTCGCCGTTGAACCATTCACTGACGCGGTCACCTGATCTGTGGTTCCACAGCCTTGATCGGTATAGGTGACAATTGCCACGCCGTTAATTGTTGTAGCGGAAGATGGTAATGTTGCCTTAAGGTTTGTAACGCAGTTCGACGAGAACGTGACAGTAACCGGCTGTGCTTTGTATACAGAACCGCCGGAACTGACCTGGGCCGCTATCGTTGTCGAACCATAAGCATTCAGATCAAATGGTGAGCTTGCCGGTGTAATGATTGATAACGTCACAGCCGAACTGCCCAGCGAATAACTCTGGGAAGCAGTCAGTGTGGTTGTCGACGCCGTTGATGACGTCGACGTTGCTGGCGGCACAGCGGATGCGGTAACCGTACCCGCGGTTCCATTGTCGCCTGCAGCAGGCACTCCCGCCGTCATGACCTGAACCGTGGCAACACCTGAGGAATCGGTTAATGCGGTTCCCGCACTTGGGCTAAGAACGGTTAATGTCGTTGAATTGGTAAATGAAACAATAGAATTGGCAATCCCTTTTCCGTTGCCATCGGTTAGCGTTGCTTTAGCCGTTAATGGACATGTCGTCGTAACTGCATTGGCTGGGCAGTTTGTACCGCTTACAAGTTGCAGCGTCAATCCACCTGTTGCACTTGTCGATCCACTGCTTCCGCCACCCGTACTCGCCGTTGTTCCCATCGGCGCACCACCGTCCCCGCTTCCGCCGCAACCCGTTACTACCGCTAACAACAACAGCGACATTATTGTTGCCCAGGACTGTGCAGTAAATATAGGTGTCAATTTCAGCTTCATTTTTGCTTTCCAATACAATGTTTGTTCAGTTGCCCAAGTGATGTCTTATCAACGATCCCGTGTTAAAGATTTCCCACCTGCAGTACCACGAATTGCACGATTTCAGATCAGTTATGCACTGCTATAGTCCGGTCGTGTTGGATCCGATTGGTTTGCCGCCCGCACCGTTGTTTCCTCCACCGCAGGCGGTAACGGAAACAACCAGTACCACCGACATCAAGGCCAGAATACAGCGGCGTACCAGGGGATTTATAATTTCAGCCATAATCAGTCCAGTTTCAATCAGTGCACAGCCACATGATCTGCAATAATTTTTGGTGTCAGGAAAATCAGCAATTCCGATTTGTTCTTGGTCTTCGACGTCTGCTTGAACAGGTTACCCAGGAACGGTATGTCGCCCAACAGAGGTATTTTGGTTTCGGAATCCTGCAGGGTTTCCTGATAAATACCGCCTAACAGTACGGTGCCGCCGTTTTCCACCATCACGATGGTTTTCAGATGCTGGGTATTGATGGCGTAACCGGCGTTGGTGTCCTGGCCGAGCGAATCATTATTGACTTCCACATCCAGTATGACGTTGCCATCCGGCGTAATCTGTGGTGTGACGTTCAGCTTCAGATTGGCACTGGCAAATGCCACCGCGGTGGCACCGCTGCTGGTGGCTGTCTGATAGGGAATCTGCACGCCCTGTTCTACGATAGCGGCCACCTGGTCAGCCGTCACCAGACGCGGGCTGGAAATCACTTTACCGGTTCCGTCTGCTTCCAACGCGGAGATTTCCAGATTCAGGAAGCGGTTGGCGGCTGAAGAAAACAGGCTCACGGCAAAACTGCCCGGATTTGAACCATTGATACCGCCGGCAGGCAGACTGAAGAACTGACCGGCGGTGGTAAAGGCCTGGGCGGTTCGCTGATTCACCGCAGTTTGAGCCGTCTGGTCACTGACGCCCTGGTAAGTACCGGTAATGGCGGCATTGGTCTGACCGGTTACCGGGAACCCGGCTGTGCCGCCCTGCAGGGTACGCATGTCAGTGAACCCGAGGGTGGATCCCAGATTCTTGCTCCAGTCATCGGTGGCGACGACGAGGCGGGCTTCAATCAATACCTGACGGGACGGAACATCAGTCTTCATGATCAGATTTCGCACGGCCTCAATACGGGACGGCACATCGGTCACGAATATCTGATTGGTTCGTGCATCAATCACGGCACTTCCGCGTTTTGACAGAATCTGTATCTTTGGATTTGCTCCATCGAGTCCGAATGCGGTTTTAAACGTAGTGGCCTTCTGGTAATTCAGCTGGAAGCTTTCTGTCTTGAGCTGCTCGAAATCATTGATCTGCGATTTCTGTTCGGCTTCCAGTTTTTCCTTGGTCAGCAATTCATCCTTCGGTGCCACCATGATGACTGAACCGTTCTTGCGCATGTCCAGACCCTTGGTTTGCATGATGATGTCCAGAGCCTGATCCCAGGGAATATCCTTCAGGCGCAGTGTGGTGCGGCCTGATACGGAGTCACTGGCGATAACACTGAAGCCGCTGACTTCGGCAATCACCTGCAACAGCGAGCGCACGTCGACATCCTGGAAGTTCAGGGACATTTTTTCGCCGCGATAACCCTGTGTACCCTGGGTTATTTTGGTCGGGTCTATCTTGATCGGTTTTACTTCAATCACCAGCTGTGCATCGCTTTGATACACGCTATGTTCCCACTGGCCTTTCGGTTCGATCACCATGTGAACGTTGTCGCCCTGTTCGGTGGTGGTAATCGTTTGGACAGGTGTGCCGAAGTCGGTAACATCGAGACGGCGCCGCAACACTTCAGGTAATGCGGTTTTCGAGAAATCAGCGACCACGGTATTGCCCTGCTGGCGAACATCAATACCGACCTGCTTGTTGGGCAGTTCAACGACAATGCGACCTTCACCACTGATGCCTTTACGGAAATCAATGTCACGCAGCGATTGTTTGACGCCCTCAGCCTGCTGGGGCGTGCTGACCGGGACACCTTTCGAATTGAGTGCCGTTGCCACATCGCCGGTACCATCTATCGTGATGGTCAGCAGGTTGCCTTCAACCACGCTGGCATAATTCAGCGGCTTGGTCAGGTTGAACACCATCCTCGAGCGCTCGCCTGCCTGGACAATATTCAGGGTATGCACATTACCCAGGTTGATATCGACGGTCGACTTGCCTGTTTCATTTGTGGTGCCTGCAAAATCCAGCGCGATGCGGGCTGGAGTCAGTGTTGAAAAGCCCAACGGTGCCTTGTCGAGCGCGTTCTTCATCGTGACCTTCACAATGACGTTAGCACCCTGCTGGCTGGCGACAACCTGTTCAATGGAATTGCTTTGTGCGAAGGCGACTGATGACGTTAACCATCCCAACCCCAGTGCACTGACCAACATGAAAAGTCGAGACATGGAACACCACCTTTTGATATTTGCACACATTTTTGTTATCGCCCTCATTTTTTAGCCTCCTGCAACTCAATTTTCTGGACACGCTCAGACCAATCGCCACCGGCGTCTAAATATATTTCTTTAATTTCAATCGAATCGTCATTGACCTTGGTGATCAGACCGTAATTCTGTCCAATATAATTCCCAGCCTTGACCTGATTTACCGCTTTGCCATCCACTTCAACCAGTGCGTAGTGAACACCGCCCTGCGTTATGGTGCCCACCATTTTTATTACATCGAGCGGTATCGATTCAAGTGCTTCTCTGCGTCTGTCAAGATCAGGTTTGAAGCCATGTGAATTGCCGGGACTCATCTTGGCGAGTGCGCTCTGCAATTTCACCGGATTAAACGGATCCGCTTCATCTTTCTTGTCGTAATTGATCGGGATAAATTCTTTAGGCTCTTTCAGGGGCGGAATCGACGCCACGGTTTCCTGTTTGGTCTTGTCCATCCAGGCCTGAATTTCCTGATTGCTGCTGTCGCCACACGCAGCCAGAACCAGAGGCAACCCTATCACGCAGAGGAGTTTTTTCATTTTTTAACTCCCTTTTGAGCTTTTTTCTGCGACGCAACTTCATCGGGGTCCAGATAGCGGAACGTTTTTGCCACTGCATCCAGTGTCAGGCCGCCATCCTTGCCTGCCACGATACTGAGATTATTCAGCGTGACAATCCGGGACAGATGTGCGACATCACTGGCAAAAGCGCCCATGTCATGAAAGGACCCGTTCAGTTTGATATCTATCGGCAATTCGGCATAATAATCTTTGGGGGTCGCCTGGCCGGGCTTGAACAGGTCAAACTGCAGACCGCGACCCAGACCCGCCTGACTGATATCGGATAGTAGCGCATCCATTTCTGCCTTGCTCGGCAATTGCTTTTCCAGGGCAGACACATAGTGTTCAACCTGGACTTTCTGCTTGCGCAGGCCTTCCAGATTGATAGACTGCTGGATTTTAGTTTTGTAGGCTTCCTTGAGCGTGATTTCTTCCTGCTGACCATGTTCCAGCTCGGCAAACTGCCCGCGCCAGTAGGTATACCAGCCGATGATCACCACCACCACCAGTGTGCCAAGGGCGCACAGGAGGCGCGGGGCTATGGGCCACAGGCCGGGGTGTATACCGTTTAAATCACGAAACTGAGCCGATAATGACTCTGATATCTCAGTCAAGTTTTTCATAGCGCGTCTTTCCTGGCGTTCTTGATTATTTTCATGGCTTGCCCACCTGTGCTGACGCGGGGGTCGAAGCGGGCGCGGGGGCCGGGGCGGCGGCGCCCGACGCCGGCATCGTCGCCGTTACGGGGGCACCGGGAGCGGCCGGTTTCCCTGCTGCACCATTGGCGGCAGCGGCGGCCTCCTGATCACGCGGACGCTTGATACCCACATTAATCGAAAAATCAAACACTTTTTTGGCGGTTTTGCCGGTACCGATGCCGGTCGAATTGATCACGATCAGGTCTGGCTTGTTCAACCATTCTGAATTGGTCGACAGATTCTTCAGGAATTCAGAAACCCGCTCGTTCGACTGGGCGTAGCCCTTCAGTTCAACCCGCTGTCCGTCCTGTCGGATGCTGCGCAGGTAAATGCCTTCCGGCGTCTGCGTGACCAGCTCTGACAGCAGATACACCGGCTGGTTGCGATCTCCCTGAAGATCTTCAACGGCCTGCTGACGAGCTTTGAGGCTTTCAATTTCCTCTTTAAGCGTATTGATTTCCTTGATCTCTTCATCAAGCCTGTCATTCTGCGCCTTGATGAGCGAATTACGCTGGTTCTGAACCAGTATCTCGGTGGCATTGTAGGCGGCCACCAGAATAATGACCACCACGGCCATCACCACAGCCAGCGCCAGCAATGTGTAGAAATCCTGCCTTTTCTGTTTTCGCTTTTCTTCGCGATGCGGCAGCAGATTGATTTTAATCATTAGTCAAACCTCCGCATTGCCAACCCACATGCAACCAGGAACGACGGTGCCTCGGTGCGCAGTTGTTTTTCTTTGACGTTGGATGAGAGTTCCATACCTTTGAACGGACTGATCACCGCCGTTGAAATTTTGGTTCGACTGGCCACCATATCGAGCAATCCCGGCAGGACCACGCTGCCGCCGGCCAGGTAGATCTGGTCTATGCGGGTATAGGGAGTCGAGGTAAAGAAAAACTGGATGGCACGGGTCACTTCGAGCGCTGCGCTTTCAAGAAACGGCGTCAGTACATCATCCACATAGCCTTCAGGCAAATCGTCAGAGCGTTTTTTCAGCTCGGCTTCTTCAAACGTCAGGCCGTAACTGCGGACAATTTCCTGTGTCAGCTGGTTGCCGCCGAACGCCTGTTCACGCTCATACACGGTATCATCATTGAGGATCACGGAAATATGGGTGACTTTGGCGCCGATCTGGAACAGCGCGATAATCTTGTCTTTGCCGCCATTTTCTGACTGGGCAATGATGCGGGAAATGGCAGCGCGTGCGGCATAGGAATCAATGTCCATCACTTCCGCCTTGAGTCCGGCCACTTCGGCGACCGCGATGCGATCTTCAATTTTTTCTTTACGCGATGCCGCCAGCATCACCTCGACATCTTCTTCGGAATTCGGCACCGGGCCGATGACACAGAAGTCGAGCCGGACCTCGTCCAGGGCGAAAGGGATGTACTGACTGGCTTCTGACTCGACCTGCATTTCAAGCGATGCCTCCGAGGCCCCGCCTGACAGGACAATTTTTTTGGTAATCACCGCCGCCGACGGCATCCCGAGTGACACTTTCTTGATCTTTGTGCCGCTTTTGGCCACAACGCGTCGTATTGCTTCGGCAACCTGTTCGATATTTTCAATATTGCCGTCCGCAATGGCACCTCGCGGCAGCGATTCTGAGGCATATCTCTCCAGACGCAGCTCTTTATTGGCGCCCTCTGATAGCTCCACCAGCTTTATGCTTGTGGAGCTGATGTCCAATCCGATTAAAGGCGTGTTTTTCTTGCCAGTTAATCTGGAAATGGCATCGCTCACTATTGTTCCAAGTTCTAAAGCCAAAGCATCCCCCGCATTGAATTTTCCAAAAAGCAACATTCGCCACGTACTGGCTGATTTATCCCAGCTGTATGTCCTTTTCGGAAACTATTATGAGCCAATTTATTAATATTTCTTAAAGAAAATTTTTTAGGCCTACAAATCCTAGCAATAACACTCTTGCAATGTAAAGTGATTTCTCACGATATATTACAAAAATACATCGAATTGTTAATAAATTTCCTAAAAGAAAGTTATAAATACACCTTTCGACCTCCGCCCGGCTAGCCGCTATAATACGCGCACACCCATTTGACCCGCGACCGCATGCCAACCGACACCCACTCCAGCAAATCAGCTGCACCGTCTTCGGATTCTCTCAATTCCAAGAAGAAACGTCACCCTGCTATTAAGTTTGCATTCAACTTTGTTGTTTTTTTGGTTGGGATGGGTTTAATCGGACTCTTAATCATAGTCTTCGCTTTGACTCTTGCATATCCCAACTTACCAGATTTGGACTCAATTACAAGCTACAGACCGAAAATTCCGCTACGAGTGTTTTCTGCTGACAACGTTTTATTGGGCGAATTCGGCGAGGAGCGGCGCAGCGTCATGCAACTCAAGGATATCCCTGAAGTCATGAAGAAAACCCTGCTGGCGACCGAAGACGACCGATTCTATGAACATGGCGGGGTCGACTACCTGGGTATCGTGCGCGCGGCGCTGCATAACCTGACCGGTGGCGCCAAACAGGGCGCCTCCACCATCACGCAGCAGGTGGCGCGCAATTTTTTCCTTTCAAACGAAAAGACTTTCCGGCGCAAAATATATGAAGTGCTGATGGCATGGAAAATAGAACAGAATTTGACCAAAGACCAGATTCTGGAAATTTATATGAACCAGATCTACCTGGGTCAGCGCGCTTACGGCTTTGCTTCGGCCTCGAAAATCTATTTTGGCAAGAATCTGAAGGACATCACACTGGCTGAAGCCGCGATGCTGGCCGGCCTGCCCAAGGCGCCCGGCGCGTCCAACCCGATCTCCAATCCGAAACGCGCCAGAATTCGTCAGCAAGCCATTTTGCAACGCATGTTACAGGTGGGATACATCACGCCGGCACAGTACGAACAGGCCAGGAATGAAGAAATTCATGTTGGGAACAATATCAATGTCTATGGCACCCATGCCGAATACGTGACAGAAATGGCGCGTCAGATGGTGTATGACCAGTTCAAGGACGATACGTACACGCTGGGTCTTAACGTTTACACCACCATCACCAAAGCCGATCAGGACGCGGCCTACCTGTCACTGCGGCGCGGCGTGATGAATTACGAGAAAAAACACGGCTATCGCGGCCCGGAAGGTTATCTGGACATCCCTGCTGACAAAGCCGATGCCGACGATGAAATTGAAGCGGCACTGGCCGAGCATCCGGACAGCGACGATATCGTGTCTGCCGTTGTCCTGGACGCCAATCCGAAAAATGTGCGCGCGGTGTTGTCCAATGGCGACGAAATCAATGTCAGCGGTAACGGACTGACGTTCGCCGCCGGCGGCCTCAACGCCAGCGCGGCGCCGAAGCGCCGGATCCTGCGGGGCTCCATCATCCGTCTGACGCTTGACGACAAAACCTGGACCATAACCCAGATGCCCGAGGTGGAGTCGGCCTTCGTTGCCGCCAGCACCAGTGACGGCGCGATTCGCGCCCTGGTCGGCGGCTTCGATTTTAACCGCAACAAGTTTAATCATGTCACCCAGGCATGGCGCCAGCCGGGCTCCAGTTTCAAGCCGTTCATTTATTCCGCCTCGCTGGAAAAAGGACTTTCGCCCGCAACCATAATCAACGATGCGCCGATTTATTTTGGCCCGGGGCAAACCGGTGGGCAGGCGTGGGAACCGAAAAACTACGACAACAAATACGAAGGCATGATGACCATGCGCAAGGGGATTACCAAATCCAAAAATATGATTTCGATCCGCATCCTGAATCGTATCGGGGCCAAATACGGACAGCAATACGTGACCCGGTTCGGATTCGATGCCGACAAGAATCCGCCCTATCTCACGCTGGCCCTGGGCGCCGGTGCCGTGACGCCGCTGCAGATGGTCGGAGCCTATTCCGTCTTTGCCAATGGCGGTTACAAGATTAATCCCTACCTGATCAGCAGAATCACCGATGCCAACGGCAAGGTGCTCACCGAAACCAGACCGGTTCAGGCGGGCAATGAAGAGATCCGCGTTATCGATGAACGTAACGCATTCCTGATCGACAGCATGCTGAAAGATGTGGTCCGGTTTGGCACGGCCACCCCTGCGCTGGCATTGAAACGGACGGACCTGGCAGGCAAGACCGGCACCACCAATGATTCCGTCGACGCCTGGTTTGCGGGCTACCAGCCCAAGCTGGTGGGCATCGCGTGGATGGGATTTGACCAGCCCAGAAACATGGGAAATCGTGAAACCGGTGGCGGTCTGGCCCTGCCGATCTGGATGGGATTCATGCAGACAGCGCTGAAAAACATACCCATGGAAGAGCGTGCCGTGCCAAACGGCATTATTGCTGCTGACGGCGATTATTTTTACGTTGAAAACCCGCCGGGTAACGGGGTTCAGATTATTGACACGCCTGACAACGTCGACCCCAACAGCGTCCATAACGAGCCGGCCACCAGTCCGGTTCCGGCGACCAATTAATTTTTGACGGGGATACATGGCCCAACGCACATGGTAACAACAGGCCGACGATTTTCTGCCGGAAACTGGACAATAGTAGCCGGTGCTGTGCTGGGGATTCTGTTCATAATCCTGGTCAGCCTGACCATTACCTCAACAATCCTGTATGCCAACCTGCCCGATCTTGACTCGATGACCAGTTATCGGCCCAAGATACCGTTGCGCGTGTTTTCTGCCGATAATGTGCTGCTTGCCGAGTTTGGCGATGAACGTCGCAGTGTCACGCCCATCAGGGACATTCCCCTTGTCATGAAGCAGGCGCTGCTCGCGGTTGAAGACCAGCATTTTTACGAACACAACGGCATTTACCTGACCGGTAATTTTCGCGCCCTGTTGCACAATCTGACCAATTTCAGTGGCGGGCCCAAACAGGGTGCCTCGACGATTACGCAGCAGGTGGCCCGTAATTTTTATCTGACCAACGAACAGACTTATAAGCGCAAGCTGATCGAGGCATTACTGACCTTGAAAATCGAGCATAATTTAAGCAAAGACCAGATCCTCGAGTTATACATGAACCAGATTTATCTGGGCCAGCGTGCTTACGGATTCGCCTCCGCAGCGCAGATTTATTTTGGCAAGAAACTGGCTGACCTGACAGCGGCCGAAGCAGCGATGCTGGCCGGATTGCCGAAATCGCCGGGGCGCATTAATCCGGTGACCAGTTTCCAGCGCGCCAAAGCCCGGCAGCTTCTGGTCCTGCAATTAATGCGTCAGATGAACTTTTTAAGCGAGTCACAATATCAGGAGGCCCGAACCCAGCCGATTCAGGTCCGGTCGCCGAACAATGAGTTTGACGTACACGCCGAGTATATAGGCGAACTGGTCCGTGAGGCAGTACTTGCACAGTTCAAGGACGAGAGCTACACGCGCGGCATTTCCGTCTACACCACCATCCTGAAAGACGACCAGGATGCGGCGTATCGTGCGGTTCGCAACGGTGTCATGGACTATGTAAAACGCCACGGCTATCATGGCCCGGAAGGCTATGTTGACCTGCCTGACGACGAAGATGAGGCCGATGACTTGATAGAATCGGCCTTCAGCCATTTCCCGGCCTATGACGATATGGTCAGCGCCGTGGTGCTGGAAGCCAGCCCCCAAAAGGTGGTGGCACTGACCGCCGATGGCGATGAGATTACGATCGCCGGTTCGGGTTTGTCATTTGCCGCCGCCAGCCTGGTGAGCAATGCAGCCAGCAAAGTCAGGATCAGGCGCGGCTCGATCATCCGCGTTGTCAGCGAAACCGATCCAAAAACGAAGATCGGCAGCTGGACCATTACCCAGCTGCCCGAGGTTGAGTCGGCCTTCGTTGCGGCCGATACCAACACCGGCGCGATCCGCGCGCTGGTGGGCGGGTTTGACTTCAAGCGTAACCAGTTCAACCACGTAACGCAGGCATGGCGACAGCCCGGTTCCACGTTCAAACCATTTATCTATTCGGCAGCACTGGAACAGGGCTTTACACCGGCGACCCTGGTTAACGATGTTCCGTTATCATTTGACGCGGCACAGACCGGCGGTTTGCCGTGGGAACCGAAAAATTCGGACGACCAGTATGACGGGCCCATAACCCTGCGCAACGCGCTGGCCAAATCAAAAAATATGGTATCCATCCAGCTTCTCGAAAAAATCGGCATCCCCTATGCGCAGCAGCACGCCATGCGCTTTGGTTTTGACAGTGACAGGAATCCGCCCTATTTGCCACTGGCGCTCGGTGCAGGCTCGGTGACGCCACTGCAGATGGCCGCCGGCTATGCGGCGTTTGCCAACGGCGGATTCAAAATCCGGCCCTATCTGATCAGCCGGATAACCGATGCCAACGGTAACGTCCTGATAGAAACAGACGTCCCCAAACCCGGACTTGAAGCCAATCGCATCATCAGCGAAGGCAATGCCTTCATGATCGACAGCCTGCTGAAAAACGTGATTCTGAACGGATCCGCTTCACGTGCTCTGGTGCTCAATCGCAGCGATCTGGCCGGAAAAACCGGCACGACCAATAATGCTTTTGACGCCTGGTTTGCCGGCTATCAGAACCGCCTGGTGGCAGTCGCGTGGATTGGTTTTGACCAGCCGAAAAACCTGGGCAGCAGGGAGTTTGGCGGCGGTCTGGCGCTGCCGGTCTGGATCAGTTATATGCAGGTGGCATTGCGCAATCAGCCCGTTGAAGATCGACCGGTTCCGGGCACCATTACCACCGTCAACGGCGATTATGGCTATGCCGATCCCCCGGTTCCTGTGCTGCAGTCGATCGTCAATGACGCCGAACCGGCGATGCTGCCATCGGCCAGTGCCGCTGCATCAGGCCCGGCCGTCGCGGCGCCACTGCGCAATTGACGCGGCTCAGGACAAGCTCAGGGTCAGGCCACCCTGTTCGAGGGCAATGGCGGCCAATACCGTCAACAGTTCACTGCCGTCCCGGGTATTGCGCCAATGCTGCCCATCATGGCGATAATGATAGCCGCCCGACTTGGCGGCCACCCATAACTCACTGATTGCTGCCTGACTGTTGATGATGATTTTTGTCCTGTTGTGCAGGAATTCGATGTCCAGCAACGATCCGCTGCGGCTGCACTCCACATCCACATCACCGCGTTGCCCTGCTGCTTCAAACAGCTCTTCAATGCGCGACAGTGTCGAATCGACCAATCGTAAAAATTCTGTTTCGGTCATGTTAAACTCCACTCATTCATCAAACTGCATTGTATTATGGGAATCGCACCATGACGTTTTTTAAATATCTCGCCAGCGCCACCGTCCTTCTGTTGTCGGTCGGCAGCCTTTGCGGCTGTGGTCAAAAAGGTAAGCTGATCATCCCGATCACGCCCCCAGCCATATCCACGCCGTATCCTGTGGCACAGCCTAAAGTGGAAGCGGGGGAAACCGGGCCGGCGCCCGAGGGCGAGGCGAACACCGACGCGGCGATGGAAGCGACGCCGGTGCCAGCAGCCGAGGTGGCACCCGTGCCGGACAAAAACTAGTGTTTAAAGGTAATTGAACTGTGCTGCTCAGGGTGCCGGCCTTTAATGCCCTGATAAACAGCCTGAATCCGGCTCAGATCGGTGGCTTCGTCACCCGCCAGCTCGACCGGCTGCAAGATGCCGATTTCTTTTTTATCATAATCGATAAACGCGCAGACTAACGGAACCTTGGCGGTCAGCGCGATATGATAAAAACCACTACGCCAGTAGGGTGTATAACGGCGCGTTCCTTCCGGTGCAATGGCCAGCCAGAACCAGTCGGACCGGTTCATCCGTTCGGCAAGTTTGCTGATCGCGCCGGTTGACGTCCCTCGTTCAATCGCTTCGCCGCCCCAGTAGCGCACAATACCTCCCAGAAAAAATCCGGTCAGGCCCTTGAACAGGTTTTCTTTTACCAGAAATTTCAGGGGAAATGAAATCGACCACTTGGCCAGCATCCCGTAAAAAAAATCCCAGTTGCTGGTATGCGGGTAAAAAATGATGACACCACGATCAGCCGGCAAGCCGTCATAACGCAGCTTCCAGCCCAATGCATGCAGGACCGATAATGCCATTTTTGATGTGAGGTCAGGGGCGTGTTCTGCGGTGAAATACGGAGCTGGCATAGGATCGACTGGATTTTATGAGTTCATTTTTCTGGAATGATAACCTCAAAATTCCTGAATCCACAAATTTACAGCCTGTTTGCCATCAAACGTTGCGCATTTGTCCGTTTCTGGATCGCCCAGACCAGACGGATCAATAACAGGAGTGCAACAAGTACGCCAAAGATCACCGGCTGGCTGAAATCATGTTTCCCGGCCTTCATCCAGAAATAATGCAGTATGCCCAGCGATGCAATAACGTAAACCAGCCTATGCAACAACTGCCAGCGCGCCGCGCCGACACGTTTAATCATGCTGTTGGTGCTGGTGCAGGCCAACGGAATCAGCAATACAAAAGCGCTGAAACCAGCCAGTATAAAAGGCCGCTTGATGACGTCTTTCAACATCTCACCGATGTCAAAAAAATGATCGAACCAGAGAAAGGTCAAAAAGTGCAGGCTGGCATAAAAAAAGGCATACAAGCCCAGCATCCTGCGCATCTTCAGCAACCATGGCCAATTGAAAGCCCGCCGCAACGGTGTCACCGTCAGCGTAATGCACAGAAAATACAGGGTCCAGTCGCCGGTATTGCGCGTTATGAACTCCAGCGGATTCGCCCCCAGCCCGTCGGTAAAGGCCGCCACGGACAAACGAAGAAAAGGCAGCAGGGCCAGCACAAACAGGCTGGCTTTAATCAAAGACTGCTGTTTCAGGGAAGGTGTCATGTTGCCTATTTCAGGTTACAGGTTTTTGGGGGGGCGTCCGGATCGGCGCAGGAACGGTAACATCAATAATACTTCCGCAGATCCATCCCGCTGTACAACCCGGCCACCTCACTATAGCCGTTAAACATCAGGGTCTTGCGCTTCTTGGTAAAATACCCGTCCTCACCAATCCGTCGCTCGCTGGCTTGCGACCAGCGTGGATGATCGACGTCGGGATTCACATTGGAATAAAAACCGTATTCGTGCGGTGCGGCGAGGTTCCATGCGGTTTTGGGTTGTGAGCTGGTGAAACGGATTCTGACTATGGATTTTGCAGATTTAAATCCGTATTTCCACGGCAACACCATGCGTACCGGCGCGCCATTCTGGTTGGGCAGTACCTCACCGTACATGCCGAATGTCAGCAGCGCCAGCGGATGCATGGCTTCATCCATGCGCAACCCCTCCACATAAGGCCAGTTCAGCACATCGTCACGCACGCCCGGCATCTGGGATCGGTCGGCCAGTGAAGTGAATTCGACATATTTTGCATTACTGGTCGGTTCGACCTTTTTAATCAGGTTTGAAAGGGAAAAACCGATCCAGGGTATCACCATCGACCAGCCCTCCACACAACGCAGGCGGTAGATGCGTTCCTCCAGCGGCGCCATTTTCATCAGACTGTCCAGATCCAGCTTGACCGGTTTGCTGACTTCGCCTTCAATGCTGACTGTCCACGGGCGGGTTTTCAGGCTGCCGGCGGTTTTGGCGGGCTCCGATTTATCGGTGCCGAATTCATAAAAATTGTTATAAGTCGTTGCATCCTTGTAGGGCGTCCTGTTGTCCATCACCACATAACTGGAATTGGTTGTCGCTGCCAGTTTCCTGGGGCTGTCGCTTTGTGCAAACGCCTGTCTGCCGGCCATTTCCAGTAATCCCGTGCCACCGGCGGCCCCCATGGCAAGCTGTTTCAGAAACTGGCGACGCGCGTCCACGAACTCGCGCGGAGTAATTTCGGACGGCAGAATGATATTGTCTGATTTACGCTGGATAAGCATGGCAACTCCGTTAATTGGTTCTGTTAGCTTGGTCGATCCGGGGTTCGATTCCTTACAGCCTGACTGAAAATTAACTCACGCCGGCATTGTTTGCAATTAGTCAAGTCTCGATCGCGGTGCGGCATTCGTGTTAGCATGCCAACCAGTCCGCCCCCCCCTGAGCGCAGACGCCCTTGAAACATAACGAACGAAGCATGACACCAGCCCCTTATTCCGACACTGTTTTTAATGACGATGCCCTGGCCGGTCTGGCACGAATTCCTGATGCGTCCATCGATCTGATCATTGCCGACCCGCCCTACAGCCTGGGCAAGGATTACGGCAACGAATCCGACAAACGCAGTGACGCCGATTATCTGCAATGGATGGAAAAATGGGTCGATGCGGCCTTGCCCAAACTGAAATCAAACGGCAGCTTCTATATTTTTCTGACCTGGCGTTTTGCACCGGAAATTTTTGTCATGTTGAAGCAGCGGCTGCAGATGGTCAATGAAATTATCTGGGACAGGCGCGTTCCCTCGATGGGTGGCAGCGTGCGCAGCTTTACGTCCGTTCATGACACGATAGGCTTTTTTGTCAAAGGCAAAGGCTACTACTTCGACCTGGATTCAGTGCGCATTCCCTATGATGCGGAAACAAAAAAGGCCCGTTCACGGTCCCTGTTTGTCGGTGCCAAATGGCTCGAGGTCGGATACAACCCGAAAGACTTATGGAGTGTCTCACGCGTCCACAAATGTGACCCGGAGCGTGCCGATCACCCTACCCAGAAGCCGCTCGAAATTATTGATCGCATGATTTACGCCTCGTGTCCCCCCGGCGGCATGGTGCTCGACCCGTTTATGGGCAGCGGGACAACGGCTGTCTCCGCCCGGCGCTGCGGGCGTCATTTTGTGGGTTTTGAATTAAATCCCGACTACTGTGACATTATCCGGGCGCGCCTCCAGACGCCCTATGCGCAGCGCATGGAAAACAACAACCAGCCCAGCGAACCGGTACGCCCCAAGGTACCCAAAAAAATCTCGGCTTGACCAGATTGTCAGGGTTTCCGGCTGTTTTATTGCCATTTTTTTAATATTCCTCACCAGCCATCGCCGCTTTCTGAATTTCTTTTGATTTTTGTCATATCTGCGTCACACTGAATCTGCACAATGGCATCTACCTGCTTTACATACAACCGATATGCATGAAAGCAGCCAGGTGTGATCGATTCGACTGCGATCGTCAGCTTTCCCGCTACCGGTCAACGTCGATGATCTCACCGATTCCACGCCCAACAGTACCCGTCTCCACACCTGTATTCAGCCCTGTCTGCCCGAGCGCAGCGTTTGGACACCGTACCTGACCCTGACCACATCGCGCTGAATCCGGCCGGACTGCCCGTACCGCGAAAAAGAAATGAAAATCCGCTTGAGTGGCCAAAAAGTTGTTCACCAACAACGTTTTAGCCCCCTGGCCACCTGCTACCCGCCCGTTTCATGCAATAGTTCACAAAAATCCGGGGCAAATGTCACAATCTGCTTTCCAGCGCGGCCCGGTTTAACGCGCACCTTTCATTTTCAGCCATCATTATGCGAATTGCGGTACTCGACCATGACGCCACCGAACTGGAACTGGTCTGTTCCATCCTCACGTCGGCGGGTCATACCAGCTCTGCTTACCACAGCGGCGCAGACTTGATGAATCAACTGCGACGCGATGCTGCAGACATGCTGGTGCTGGATTGGCAGGTCGCCGACATCAGCGGCAAAGATGTGCTGTACTGGCTCCGGGAAAAGCAGCAGATGCGTGTCCCGGTGCTGTTCCTGACGAATCGCTCCGGAGAAGAAGACATCGTGGACGGCCTGGCCGCAGGTGCCAATGACTACATGATCAAACCCCTGCGCCGCAGCGAACTGGTCGCCAGGGTGCAAGCCCTGCTGCGCCGCAGCTACCCGCACCAGCACATGCCCGAAAGCCTGGAATTCGGCCCCTACATTTTCGAAACCCGCGCGGCGAAACTGTCGATTTCGGGCCGTCTGATCGAATTAACGCAGAAGGAATTTGATCTGGCCCTGCTGTTGTTCCGGCATCTGGGTCGGCCACTGTCTCGTGCGTACATACTGGAAGAAGTCTGGTCGCGTGATGTTGAAATACCATCGCGGACACTGGACACGCATATTTCGCGCGTACGGAACAAATTGCAATTACGTCCAGAAAACGGTTTCCGGCTGGCCCCCGTGTACAGTTACGGATATCGACTGGAACAAATTGCAGCCGAATAATCAGCACCGGGGCCCGCTCCGGTGTCACAGACACGCTATAATTCCGGGCTGAACTTTTCACCGGATTTTCACCGGTAAATCAGGGTCCTTACATTAAATGCAACTGCTCGCCGTCGGCCTCAACCACACCACAGCCCCTGTCGCTTTACGCGAAAAAGTGGCCTTTGCGCCCGACCGTCTGGGTCATGCGGTGGTCGCTGCGCGCCAGTTTCTGGGTCGAAACGAACCGGCGGACACCGTGTACGCGACTGGCTACGGCAGCGAAACGGCCATTTTATCGACCTGCAATCGCACTGAACTCTACATTGCCAGCCGTATTCCCGACACCGTCGACCGGGCCGCGCAGTTTCTGGCCGATTACCACCAGCTTCCGTTTTCCGAATTACGCCCGCATCTGTACACCTTGCCGCAAGATGGCGCGGTGCGGCATGCTTTTCGGGTTGCGTCCGGTCTCGACTCGATGGTTCTGGGCGAACCGCAGATTCTGGGGCAGTTAAAAGATGCCGTGCGCCAGTCCGACCAGGCTGGCGGTCTGGGTACATACCTGCACCAGCTTTTTCAGCGCACCTTTTCGGTCGCCAAGGAAGTGCGCAGCACAACCGACATTGGGGCGCACAGCGTTTCCATGGCGGCGGCAGCGGTCAGACTGGCGCAACGGATTTATGATGATTTTGCAGAGCAGCATGTACTGTTTATCGGTGCCGGTGAAATGATTGAATTGTGCGCAACGCACTTTGCTGCACAAAAACCCAAATCGGTCACGATTGCAAACCGGACCCTGGAGCGCGGATCGGCGCTGGCACATCAGTTCAATGCACACGCCATACGCCTTGCCGAACTACCCGACCAGCTGGCCCAATTTGACATTGTGGTTTCCTGCACCGCCTCAACATTGCCGATTATCGGCCTGGGTCTGGTGGAGCGTGCGATCAAGACGCGCAAACACAAACCGATGTTCATGGTCGATCTGGCGGTTCCGCGCGATATCGAACCGGAGGTCGCACGACTGAACGACGTTTTTTTATACACGGTCGATGATCTCGGCAATTTTGTACAAACCGGCATGGAAAACCGCCAGTCCGCGGTTGCGCAGGCGGAAGCCATCATTGAAACACGGGTGCAGTCGTTCATGCATTGGGTCGATGGTCGCGCCGTGGTGCCTGTCATCCAGGAACTGCACGAAAATGGCGAAATTCTGCGCCAGAATGAACTGGATCGCGCGCGCCGCATGCTGGCGCGGGGCGACGACATTGACGCCGTGCTGGAGGCGCTCTCCAAAGGCCTGACCGCCAAATTCCTGCATGGCTCGCAGGAAGTCCTGCACAGAACACAGGGTGATGAGCGTGCCCAGATCGCCGCGTTACTACCGCAACTGTTTCGCTCAAAGCGTTAGCTGAGCGCACCTCTGCCTGCCCGAGAGGTTGCCGGGCCACGCGTTACCAGATCCATTCACCCATACCGACTTAAAGAGGAACCCAGTTGAAACCTTCGATGCTCACCAAACTCGATCACCTGGCGGAACGTTTGGTTGAAATTAATCAACTGCTAATGCAAGAAGGTAGTACGTCCAATATGGACAGCTACCGCAAACTGAATCGCGAACATGCCGAATTAACCCCGGTGGTCGAGCTGTATCACCGTTACCAGCTTGCGCAGCAGGATATCAGCTCGGCGCAGGACATGCTGTCCGATCCGGACATGAAGGAATTTGCGCTTGAGGAAATCAATAACGCCAGAACGGTGATTGACAATCTGGACGGTGAACTCCAGAAAATGCTGTTGCCGAAAGATCCCAACGATGAACGCAACATCATTCTGGAAATTCGTGCCGGGACCGGCGGCGACGAGTCTGCCCTGTTTGCCGGCGATTTATTGCGCATGTACACCCGCTACGCCGAACGCAACCGCTGGCAGGTTGAAATGATGTCGGAGTCGCCGTCAGATCTGGGCGGCTACAAGGAAGTCATCATCCGGATTGCCGGTCTTGGTGCCTATTCCAAGCTGAAATTCGAATCCGGCGGACACCGGGTACAACGCGTTCCCGCCACCGAAACCCAGGGACGGATCCACACCTCGGCCTGCACAGTGGCGGTGATGCCGGAAGCCGACGAACTGACGGATGTGATCATCAACAACGCCGACCTGCGCATAGACACCTTCCGCGCCTCCGGCGCCGGTGGCCAGCACATCAACAAAACCGATTCCGCGGTAAGATTAACCCACATTCCGACCGGCATCGTTGTCGAATGTCAGGACGGTCGCAGCCAGCACCAGAACAAGGCCCAGGCCATGCGGGTCCTGGCCAGCCGCATCATGGACGGCCAGTTAAGGGAAAAACAGGCCAGGGAAGCCGCCACCCGGAAGAGCCTGATCGGCTCCGGCGACCGCAGCGAACGCATACGGACCTACAACTTCCCGCAAGGCCGAATGACCGATCACCGAATTAATCTCACCTTATACAAACTTGATTTTATAATGGATGGCGATTTAACCGAACTGACCAACGCCCTGCTAGCAGAACACCAGGCAGAACTGCTGGCACAGCTGGCTGACAACTGATGGCGATGTTGCCGTTGCCAGTACTGTTGAACAGTGCGCCGGTCAGCGATAGCAGGCCGTAATGATGCGACGCCGACGTGAAGCGACGCGAACACCGATTTTATTCTTGCCCGATATACGACGATGAAAACAACGAAACCCGTATTGCTGCTGACAGCGGCAACCAGCCTCTCCCTGATCGGAGTTGCCCTCTACTTCCAGCTGGCAGACCGCATGCTACCCTGCCCTCTGTGCGTCATTCAGCGCTACGCCTTCATCGTCATCGCCATCGGCAGCCTGATAGCCATAGGCAAATCCAGCCTGAAACGGAAGATAGGCTGCGGTATCGGCCTGTATGGCGCATTGAGCGGTGCCGGAGTCGCCCTGCACCAGTTGTACGTTATCGCCCACCCCGACATCAAATGCGGCATAGACCCGGTGCAGACCGCTGTCAACAGCCTGCCGTTTGCAGACTGGCTGCCCGACGTATTCATGGCCGAAGGTTTATGTGGCACCTATTACGATCCGATACTGGGTTTGTCCATCCCGCAGTGGGCCCTGACCTGGTTTATTATCTATACCGTGACATTATCGGTCGTACTGTTCAAAGGGAAATCAGCCTGAGCTGACTTCATTCACGCATGCAACGCATAGCCCACCTGCTGACTGCATCGACGTTGCCGGTTCTGGAAGCACGAATGCTGCTGATGCATGTGCTGAAAAAAACCCGGGTTGAGTTAATTACCCAATCAGACTATCCGCTGTCCGAGACTGAACTGGCCACCTACCTCGATCTGTGCCAGCGACGCGAACGCGGCGAGCCTGTTGCCTATCTGACCGGTCACCGGGAATTTTTTGGTTTGCCACTCAAGGTCAGCGCCGATGTCCTGATTCCCCGCCCGGATACCGAATTGCTGGTCGAACTTGGAATAAGCCATGCACCGCCAGGCTCGAATCTGCTCGATCTGGGCACCGGTTCCGGCGCCATCGCCATTGCGCTCGCGCGCCAGCGTCCTGATTTGCAGATATGGGCCACTGACATCAGCGCGGCGGCGTTATCTGTGGCCAAGGACAATGCGCTTACGCATGCATGCCAGATTGAATTCGCTGAAAGCAACTGGTTCGCCGAACTGCCTGACAGACAATGGCAAACCATCGTGTCCAATCCGCCCTACATTGAACGCGACGATCCGCATCTGGAACAGGGCGATTTGCGCTTTGAACCGATCGACGCGCTGACGGATCATGCCGACGGACTGACCGCTTACCGGCAGATTATCCATGGCGCAACGACACGATTAACCCAGGGCGGCTGGCTGCTGCTTGAACATGGATACGACCAGGCACAGTCAGTACGGGACCTGCTGGTATCAAACGGATTTACCGGTGTACGGAGCTGGACGGACATTGCTGGCATTGAACGCGTTTCCGGCGGCACAAACCGGATCTGAGTGGCGGGTCCGAAGATTCATCCGACATCAACCAAGCCGGTTATTTTTCAGGTAGTGTTCCGGTGAAATACGGATCGCCGCTCCCGTCGGGCAGGCGCGGACACAGGCCGACCCGCCCGGCAGGTCTTTACAGAGATCGCATTTGACCGCTTTCTTCTGCGCCGCCGGATCCTCATCAGCCTGACGCTGACCGGGCGCCGCGCCCAATCCGAACAGTGTCCACAAGAGTCCGGCACCTTTTTTGGGTGGCGTCTGCACTGCCATCTGAATCACGCCGTACGGACAATTCCGTTCGCAATTGCCGCACCCTATGCAGGCGTCACTGATAAACACCTCGCCCTGTTCCGAACGGCCTATGGCATCGGGCGGGCAATCTTTCATGCACAGCGGATTTTCACAATGGCGACAGGCTGTCGGCAAATGTATGCTGGAAAATGACGGTCCAGCCTCACGTTCCAGCCTCGAGGTGCCCTGGTGCGTCTCGGCGCAGGCCGTTTCACAATTGTTGCAGTTGATGCACAGCGATTCATCAATCAGCAAGACGTCCGATGCTTCGCCTATACCCTGACCCAGCAGAAACCGGATCAGCTCACTTTCACGGTCGGTACTGTGCTCGAGCATCACATTGGCCTGCGTGCGCTTGATGACATGCTCATCCATCGCTTTGCGCAGCAGCGGATACGCAGCCAGTTGTGACTTGATGCATTCACTGTTCAGCACCAGCACTTCTGTCAGTACTGTCGCCGTGACTGTCGCGGTTCGCGGAACGTCACTCAGCAGTGCCATTTCGCCGACATAGTTGCCTGCAGAGACGTAGGAAATAATGCGCTCTTTACCCTCGGTCATCTTGGACACTATCACTGAACCGCGCCGGATCAGATACAGCCCGTCGGCGACATCACCCTCCCTGAACAGGACCTCATTGGTATTGTATCTGCGCATCTCCACCCTGCTTTCCATCAGCTCGTCGATGGCTTGCGGTGTCAGCATCGGGCCGATGTAATTTGAAATGGCATGGCGTATGAACACTTCATCAATCCGTTTGCGCACCTCGTCAACCGCTGCAATCAGTTTCAGGATGGTACGGCGCGGCGATTCCAGCAGGACGCAGCGGCTTCCGGCGCGTATCGTGGCTGCCCGGCGTCGCCCCGAGATCAGTCCCATCTCGCCAAAATAGCGTCCTTTGCCGAGTGTGACCCGTTTCTGTTCGCCACTGGCTTCGATGATCTCGACCTGTACCTCACCCTCGAGAATGGTGAAAAAGGTGTTGGTGTAATCGTATTTTTTGAAAATGATGTCGTTTGACGCCGGCAACAGCAGGGTGGATTCCAGTAAAAAATCACGCAACTGAAGTCTGGACATGCCGTGAAACAGAGGTATCGATACGAGCATGTCATGAATCACCGCCGACACTGGCTCTGCGGGTTTCCATGGCCTGAATTTTTCCTGCAACAACGGTTCATCAACCGGACCGACGGGCTTGCCGATGATGGTCTGCACCACCTCGTAACCCTGATTCATGGCCTGCTTGATCAGCGGGTAACCTGCCAGGGCCCCCACTATATACAGACCCGGCACGTTCGATTCATACGATTCCGACAAAACCGGCACCGCGCCGGGATGCGTGTTTGGAAACTCGACCCCAAAGCTTTCAATCAGTTTTCGCGGCGGTGTCGCGCCAAGCCGGGCAATGACCCGGTGACACGCGATGAAACGTTCACCTTCCTTGCCATTGAACACATAATTGAGCGGCAAGTCACCGGAACGATCTTCAATTCGCAGCGTGGTCGCACTGTGCTGGATACGAACCTTGCCCGCTTTGTCCGCGGCAATAATAAGATTGCGATTGGTCTCCTTGCAGATGACGATCTCTTCCCCGCGGTTCATCAGGTACACCGTGTTTCTGTTCCCCAATGCCAATGCGTTTTCAATCGCTGCATCGCCGGCACCAATCACCACGATGGTTTCGCCGACAAATTCATCCGGATCGGTCAGCGTATACTGGACACGCGGATGGTGTTCACCGGCTGTTCCCAGCGTCCTGATATTGCCCTGCATGCCTATACCGAGTATCACTGACGCACCGGTGTACTCGCTTCCGTCTTCACAGCGGAGGGTGAACAGGGCGCGCTCGCTGTCGCGCAGAATAAAATTGACCTTCTTGCCATACGCTATGTTGATGCCAAGCCGGCCGATCTCGGTGTTCCAGGTATCGAGCAGGGTTTCACGCTGACACGCGGAAAAGCTGATATCACTGCGCAGCGGTATCATGCCCGGTTCAGCCATGACATGTTTGCCTTTTTGATAGTTGAAAATGGTGTCCGAAGCGTGAGTCGGCTGCGCCTCAAGCAATATATGGCGAACACCCAGCGCCTGCGCCCTGGCCGCAGCCGACAGGCCTGCCGGACCGGATCCGACGATCACAATTGCGTACATTTCATCTGCCATTTGCATTTCTCCGCCCATCAGGTTCCGTGCCCGCTTCCTGCCCTGGCATGGCGGCGCGCAATCCGGCCAATGCCAGTCTGAAGGTCGCCGGTTTATACCGCTCCTGGTCCGCCAGCGCGCTACGCATCAACGCCAGGTGCCGATTTATTTCCGCCACATTTTTCAGGCCCGACCGGTGATTCAGCATCGCTGTCAGGCTTGAAATCGACATATAGGCCTGTTCAGCATCCGCGTAATCCGTGTAGTTGTCGGCACCGGCCTCATTGATCAGACTTTGCAGCAGCGGTCCTGATTCGGCGAGCCCAACCGGTCCCTGTTCAAGCTGGAGCAGGTAGCGGTGTATGGTTGCCGATAATGTGCGCGCCAATCCGACTGTTTCCTGATCACTGGCATTACTGGAAATGGCGACATGCAATGCGCTGACCTGATTGTTGAATGCACCGGATCCAGCCGGATCAATGAGCGCAATAATGGCTCTCAGCATCAGCAGGTTGCTGTCATTCAGGTGTATCCGGCCGGGGCCCAGTCCCAAGCGTGGCGAATAGTTTTTTTCGCTCATGCGATGATGGCAGGCATTGCAGTCAAACAGGGCCAGCTCGGGAAAAAGACCGTCGCGCCCCTGCTTCGGGTTGGCAAACACCGTGAGCAGCTGTTCCGATGCGACCGCCTGGCCGATCGCCCACGCCTGCAGTGCGTCAGCGTCGCCTTTGCGCCTCGGACCGTTCACATCCGTTTTGTAATGCGCCGGCGCCAGCACAGAAAATGTGCCCAGCTCAAAGGACAGTCTTGGGTGCCCGGCCGCTATCATCCGGTGCGTGACAAACCGGCTGTCATCACCGAAGTGGCAGGACAGGCACAAACGGGCTCTCTCTACCGACCGGTCGGTCGGGTACAGACCCCGGGCAACGTTGTCTTCATGGGTTGCGCCCTGCGCCGTATGAGAGGCGATCCATTGTTCCGCCGGGCCGTGGCAGGCCTCGCAGCCGACACCTTCGGTGGCCACGAAACGCTCGCCGCGCAGGGTCACCGGCGGATTATGGGTGTGGCAGTTCAGGCAGAGGCTCGACTGGCTGGCAGGTTGTTTCAATCCAAGGGCGACAGCCATGTTCCGTGACTTTTCGTTCAGTAACACGTTATAGGCCTGCGAATGCCGGTCCAGACGCAACCAGGTCGTGTATTCATTCTGCAGTACACTCGACTTTTCCCATGGGGTTATGGCGCCGTGGCAGGTGCTGCTGGCACAATTAACCGTTCCCACTGTCTGATGCGGCGACGCCACCGGCAATTCCGGTTCGGCGCATGCGCCGGTCCAGAACAGCAGGCCAAAAAGGGCATACACGATCAGGTTCATTTTTCTTTCCCCATGCCGTCTGTCGCCGGCGTATCCGTGACTGTCCATACCGCGCCATTCGGTTGCAGATAGAGTTTTTCCATCTCCTCCAGATCAAAGGGGCGCGAGCCAATCCGGCCGAAAACAGCGATCTGATTGCCGCGTTCATCCACCGCACGATCCCGGTCCAGCCCTTTTGCCATGGCCAGGGCAGGCGACGCGGTTTTATGCCAGGCGATCAGTTGCGGTTTGGGCTCCGGTGAAAAGCCGTAGAAACGTGGCTGGGTGTCCGGCGCCGTCAATTGCAGCACCTTCAATCCGTTTTTGCCATCGGCGACATAGGCGAACAACGACGCGTTGGTACTGCCAACCACCACATCCTGTGCATCGTTCAGTGTGCCACCGGCTGTGTAAAGCTGAACCAGACGCGGCTGCGCAGGTTTTTCAATGTCAACAATCGCCAGACCCTGGCCCGCTGCCGCCACATAGGCATAGGTGCGCGCCAGATAAAGTTTCTGCGCGTTGTCCAGGGCCACCACCGGCGCCAGCAGGGTCGGGCGGGTCGGATGGGTGACATCCACCACCCGCAATCCGCTGCGATCCGTCACGAACAGGTAGCGAAACTGCAACGCCGATGCCCGCGCATCGACCAATGAAATTGTGCTCAGGTGTTTTGGCTGCAACGGGTTATCCAGATCCACAATCACCAACCCTTTGGGAGTCAGAATGTAGGCAATCTGACCGCCCAGCGTGATATGTCGCGCGCCATTCAGCAGTCCGTCCGGATTCCAGGTCAAGGCGCGTGTCAGAAAATTGTTTCGTGGTTCACCATCTGCCAGCGTGTCTACATTGGTGAGTATCAGGCCTTCTTCAGCATCAGTAATCACCGCATAATGATAGATGGGATGAAAGCGCTGTTCCTGATTGGTGACCCGCATCAGGTCGCCTTCATTTCTGAGCGGCGCGATGGACTGATTGGTGGGCAATGCCATGCAGGTGGCATTTTTCGTGGCGATATGGGTGTCGTGCCCGAGCGGCGAAAACGGCGCGGTGACAATACGCTGCGATACGCCCTTGTTGGCGATATTGGCCGTGTCGTAAACCCGGAATCCGCCAGCGCCCTCGGCCACAAACAGATACTCACCGCGCCGCGCCAGACAATTTACCGCTCCCTGTGTGACATGATTGTACGATTCGGTCAGTTCCTGCTGCCTGTCCTGATGTTGGCGATACCAGTCCGGATAGGCATAACGCTGCAGATAACTGCCGATCACTGCCTGCGGTTCGTTCCACTCCGTCACGGTGGTCGCTTCGACATGGTTTGCTTCGCCGGTCCAGGCGTTATAACCAATAAAATTCACGAAGTTGGTACCCTGCAGAAGCAACTGCGCCATGATCGCATTATTGTCATTGCTTGCTGAAATATGGCAATCCGAACAGGTTTTGGTTTCTTCCTTGCGTTCGGTATGCGGGTAGTGCGGCGCAAACGCCTGCGACGAGAAACCGCTGGCGGCAATCGGTGGCTGCTGGACATAGATTTTTTCCCGGTTGATGTTGGTGGACGACAGCACCAACGCCGAACTGGACCGGACCGGCGTCACTTTACTTCCTTTGACCGGACCGCTGATACCAAGCTGGAACATGTCATCCCGTACCACTTGCGGGTTGTAGGTCGCGTAATTGCGGGTTTCGCCACCCTCGTAGTGATTACGCTCGCTTTTCCAGTTGGCCTGAATCGGCAAATGACATCCCGCACAGCTGGTCGTCCAGGACAGATGGCAGGTATAGCAGGTCATTTTTTCATTATCGTGCGCCAGCTTTGCCACCCCTGTGCCCCACATGCCGGCGCGGCCCGGCTCCCCTGCCGCCATCAGCTTGGCGCGGGCCGCCTTGGCGTTGTAGCGCGGATGATCGGGGTTCACGGTGTCCCTGACCAGGCTGATTTCCCATTCTTTGTCAGGATCGAGCGCCGCGCGCTGATAGAGTTTTCCATCCCGCCATTCAAAGCGACGCCGGCCATCCTGCGTTTTTAACAGGCTTAAATCGGTTCCACCGGGCGGGGCAGCGGGTCCGCTGGTTCGCAGGGTCGGGTAACTTTTCACCGTTCCATGGCAATCGGTGCAGTCAATTTCGATGGCGGCGGCAACCTCGCCATAAATATGGCCGTTGCCATGGGCATCCTGTGAAAAATGGCAATCGACACAGTTCATCCCGAGGTCCATATGGATGGACGACAGATGCACCGTTTTCCTGAATTTATCGGGATCATCATCGGCGACAATATTGCCTTTGGCGTCGAGCAGCGCACCACTGCGATTGCGTTTGAAGACAGCGCGGAAATTCCAGCCGTGCCCGTGGTAATCGGCAAATTGGGTGTCGCTGAGCACCGGATTCAGGCTCGACACGTTTTTCAGAAACTCCGGATTGCTCCATTTGCCGCGGATCGCCGCTTCCTCCGGGTTGTGCGTCAGACTGGCCAGCGCCTCGGCATCGGTGGGATAGCGCTGTTTTTCCGGCCACATATGCGGCGCATCGGCTTCATAATCCCACATCGTGTAGCCGTAGAATGAGTTGACGAAGATATTGGGCTGATGCATATGGCACACCATGCATTGCGATGACGGTATGGCACGGGTGAATTCATGCCTGATCGGATGACCCGATTCCTGCGCGGGGATGGTGGGATCCGCGGTCTGTGTCATGCCTTCGTGGCCAAATTTTGCGTACGGTCCCGCGTGTCGGGGGTCGCGGTCGTTGGCATAAATGGTATGGCAGGCCGTACATCCCGAGGAGCGGTAGTCCCCGGGCTGGTCATTCGTACCCAGAAACCACAGGTGCGGATCGTTTAACCGGGTCTTGGTAATATTGATTACCGGGACAGCTATCCGGCTGCCAGTCCCGGGGCCACGGTTGGATTGATGGCTGTCCGGTCGCCCCGGTTCATCCAGCTTTTGCAAGGTGCCGGACAGATTTGGCACACCGATTTCCGGAAACTGGCTGGAAATGACACGACCGCCCCGTTCAAAGACGCGAAAGATATCGGCGGGCGGAACGGTTTCCCAGGCCGGTAACGGATACAGCCGGTCCAGTATGCCCTTATACCTGAACTGCTCATAGCTGACCCTGACCGGATTGACGATGGTGGCCGCTTCGCCCTCGGCGGTGTACGACTCCCCGAGCAGGTAACGTTTGTAGGGCAGGATACCGTTGTTGTAACTGGCGCCACCCCACAGCATGGCCGAGGTGGACATCAGGCTGCGCTCCTGCGCCTGAATAATCGCCAGATGACAGGTGCCGCAGGCTTCGCGCGCCACTCTCAGGTCACCCGGGTTGATGAAACGGATAAAGGCAGGATGTTCCCTGTTGAGTCGCGCGAACGAATTCTGCGGATTGGCCGACGACGGGTATGTCCAGAATTGCTCATCCCTTGGCAAAATGTGCGCCTGATCCATCGCAGCGCGGTAGGCTGGTGAATTTCGGCCAGCTGCACCGGCTTGGACCTGGGCGTTGCCACCATGGCAGTCGGTACATCCCAGCACGACACCCGGATTGGCGTGCATGGTGTGCCTGTCAGTCGCGGTATGGCAGCTCATGCAGCCGTCCGATTTCAGGTTGGCGTCTGCCTGGGTCTGTGTCCGGGGCGCTGCCGGCGCGACCCGGTACTGGGGCTGGACGAGCGCAGTCTGCTCCGACGTCCATGCCATTTCAAGACAGAGACCGGTAAGGACTATCACTGCAAGACGTGCGATCCAGTGGTTCATTTCATTCTTCAGATATCAAAATGCCAGTATGACGTTGAACAATGCCGAATAATAGCTTCCCTGATTACTTCCATACAATTCTTTCAGTCCTGCTCCGGGTATCAATACGGCTACTGATCCGTTAATGATGACATTCTGGTTCAGAAACGGCCGCCAGTGCATTCCGACCGACAAATCCGTACCAATGCTGGTCGATGGAATCGGTTGATTGCGCAGCAGCGACAACGAACTGGTATTCATGAAATTCAGGCAGGACAGGTTGGTAAACATTCTCAGTTCAGGCGTTACATCAGCATCAGCGCCCATGCCGATCAATGAAATCCCCGGATTCACGAAGTTGGACTGCCCCTCTGATAACGACGACCGCAACGAAGGCAGCAGGCCATTACGGCCGGACAGCTCCACCCCTCCACCGCCAATCAGCGGCAGCGCCTGACGTATGAAAAAGCTGGTATCGGAGCCGGCGAACTGGGGGTTTTCGGCAATTGCATCAAATCCGGTTGCTTTGCCGTCGCCGGGATTTTTATCGCCGGAGGCCACCAGAAAATTCCCCCTGAAGCGTATCCAGTCCACATCCCTGGATAGTTCGGCTGCAAAAAATCCCGCCTGTATCTGCTGCGATTGCCGGGCAATCGGATTATGACTGTCCGTACCCAATGCACCGTACGCGGATGCACTCAGGTTCCAGACCCCGAAATGACCGTCCATGCTGACGCCGGGGTAGGTGACCTGATACTCATGGGGCTGCACGTCACCGACCAGTGCCGGTCGCACCAGAAAGCCGTCTGTATCATAATGGAAGCCGGTATCGTGATTGCTGTTATGAACCACACTGATCTGGGTTGTCATTCCCTGCACCGGCCAGTCCTGGTGATACACGTTCACCAGGTAGGTATCGTCCTTGCGCATCGCCTGACTTATGTCATTCAGGCCACTGTTGGTGTCCTTTTCGAAGCGCCGGAACCATGCCACATTGTACTGGACCTGATTGTTGAAACGGTTGCCAAACAAGCGCACGCCAAACGGCGAATCAACAAACAGGAACCCGCGAAAATCATTTGTAAAGGGTTGTATCCCGACGCGCAGACTGTCAAAGTCGTAACGCTCGGAGACGTTGCGCAAATGAACATCAGCAAACAATTCCTGGACACCGACGAATTTGTCGGTGCGATGCGTGCCATACGACGGGTCAATATTCAGCACCCCTGCTTCCCCGACCCTGTCGCTGTTATAGTTAAACACCGGCACAAACCGGAATTCATAGTCGGGCGGGCGAAACGTGGTGTCGCCCTTGCTCAGATCGATACTGACGATCAGATTCTGAATGAATTCGCTCTGCTGATTATGCCCAAACACGTCATTGGCACCGGGCTGGATTGAAATCTGGCTTGCCACCGGCGTTGGCAGGCGCCGTGCTTCCTGCAACGAATCCGAGATGATACCCAGATTGAAAAACAGCGAATCACCCCATTCTTTTAAGACCGGCAGATCGCCTTTGAGCGCGTTCTGGTTATACGGATCGTAGTACGGAAACCGGTAACCCAGTGCCTCCATCAGGCGCCAGCGATCGGGTACCGGAATCGAGTCGCGGGGCAGGTCGGCCTGGGGTGGCGCGACCTGTCGCGGATCCATTTCCGGCAAGGCGATATCCTCGCGAGGATGCCCGGGACGAACAATGTCGATGTCGTTATCGTTCATACCCGCTCCCGGCGCAGGGATTTCCTGTGCATGCAGGTCATGGCAACAAACACAGAGTGCGCAATAGCAGAGCAGGACTGTTTTTTTCATGTCAGATTCCTGCGCACACGTCTTGCGCGTCACTGTTATTGAACGGCGCCACCGGGCATTGCACATACGTAAGCCGTTGCCCTTGCGGAAGCAGGGTATCGGCACGGATGGACGGGCTGGCATGACCCAGACCTGTACCCAGACTTCTGCCGGCGTTGGCTACCGCAAGAAAACCTATCATGTCATCCTGCTCCACCCCGTCTCCCGACACACCTATGCCGCCAACGAGGGTCGCCCCGCGATAAATCGGAAAGCCACCGGCGAAAATCTGGATACCGTTCTTCAGCATGGCAATCGACGTAGCACCGGCCTGGCCCGTGCCCGTGCAGTTGTTATTGGGATTGCTGGCATCAATCACCGACTGGATAAACCCGTTATAGACCAGATCGAGCTGCAGGCCATCATTAAAAATGGTCCATTGGGCCAGGGGTTTTGAAAACGGTCCGTTGCGATCCGTATCAATACCGTCGGGGAAATTGGGACGTGACACGTTTCCGATGGCCCGAACCGAAAAAGCCACGCCATCTGAAAAAATGCCGGGGTTATTGAAAAACGGGATGGCCGACGTGGCTTGCCCTGACAGGTAGACCGAGCCGAGCGTGAAGGGCACGCCGGTCGGAAAACCCGTGCCGCCCAGGTAGGCAACCGGCGCTTGCGCAGTCAACATGGCAGCGGCCTGTGCCGACGAAAAAAACGCCGCGGTGCGCGCCTTCTGCAGGGCAACGTCAATACCGAATATCGGCGCGTCTGCTGAGCGGACCAGTCCCAGGACAGTGCCGGCATTGTCCACCACGGTCACGGTGATCTGTGCTGCCGACCCGGCCGGCACCCGGATTTGCGCACGCGTCTGATTGGCTATCACCAGTGCCTGGGTAAGAAAAGCCTGTACTTCAGACTGCGTCATCGCCGTCCCGCTGAGCGGCGATGACGTGGGCGGAAAGCGATTTGCGGCACTGGAATCGACCAGATCAACGCCGTTCAGTGAAGCAAAAACGCCCGTATCAGCCACAAACCCCGACGCAGGGCTGCCGTAGGCCACACCCGCATGAATGGCAGAACTGTCGTAGTAGAAAGGCACGGACGACAGTCCCCCCAGCGTTGCAATCAGCGGATCATTCAGTGCTGTCACGGTCACCGGGACAAGTTGGCCATCTGAACTGGTATAGGGCAGGGTTAAACCGCCCACACTGATGCGGTCGGCGCGGATACAACTGGACGCTTCAAATCCGCTGAGCGCAGACTGGGCAATCTGTTCATCAACGCTGCCACTGTCACTGGACGGATTCTGGTCGAGGCCATAGTTGCCATCGGCGATAACCCCAACGCCACCGACCACCTGGCCATTTTTATAGAGCGGGAAGCCGCCCGGGTCGGCCGATATGCCAAGCGGCGAGCGCTTGGGACCGGCACTGTCGGTGTCACCGCGCGTTACCAGATCACCGCAGGGTAACTGACTGAACTGGACACCAAATAACGGGCCGCCGGGTGTCCCCAGAATACCCGGTGCAAAATGATTCTGTACGATATAGCTGGCAGTTCGGGTGCTGAACGCATTGCCGGAGGATGACAGGTAGGCGCCTGTGATGGATTTGGCAATGGCGGCTGTTTCAGAGCTGATAAGGCCATTCAGCCCTTCTAGACCTTGTGCCGGTTTGTTGGACGTGGTACCTGTTGTCACGGTGTTCTGGGCGCCGTTCATTTTATAAACCGCCAGTACATTGCCGGAACGATCCACCACCGCCAGCGTTGCATGAGCCCCCAGCAGGCTGGCGGCCTGCACACCCTGCGCGATGATTTTTTCCACATCGGTTGCACTCAGTGCCTGGGGCTGCGCGGAAACGGTAAAATTACAGCCATTCTGGCTGGCCTGACCCGGGGCAGTCACGCCGCCCGAACTGCCACTGCATCCGGCGACCACCACACTGCCTGCCAGCAGGGCCGGCAACCATGAACCGGCACGGGTCCGGAGAGATTGCTGAGACGGCATACGTAGTCGAAAAACCATATTCATTGATCCCTGACTGGCTTGAGCTCATGCAACTGGACCAGCGCCGACGCGGCGCTGAATTCAGGCTGGTGAAATCCGTGACATAACCCGCAATCCGATGTGACCTTGTTAACGACCGGCTTTTCGCCGGCGTGGCATGCGCGGCACTGCTTAATGGTGGGCATGAGCACATCGGTCGCCTTGTGTGAGCTCACGGCGGCATGGCATTCGGTGCACCTGGACGCTCTGTGCCTGCTGTGGTCAAATTCGGCTTTTGGCATCCACGCGTGCGCCGCCGGCACCGGCGCGATTTTCCATTGCGGCATATCCTGCGCGGGGGTTGCGGAGAGTCCCGGACCCGCCACCCGGCTCACGTCATGGCAGACAACGCAGGATGTCTTTTCAAACAATTCGGTCGCCGACGCAATGGCGTGGCTGCGTACATCGTTATTATCATGAATAAACGTTTTTGCCGGTTCAGCCTCACCCGGGCGCGTCATTACTATGGGATTTTTCATTTCCTGGCGCGTCACGGCCACGCCATTCACGCGGACATAGCTGTAAAATTCACGCAGGGTGGACAGGACCTGATCAACCGGACCATGGGGAACTTGACGATCCGGTGCGGCCAGATCAAATTTCAGTGCGTGACAGTACTGACAGTTGTCCTTCATGGTGACCGGCAGAAAATTTTTTCCGTTTGAATCGGGCTTGTGACAGCTGTCACATTTCAGTGTGACCTTGCCGTCAGGACTGCGTATCCCTTTTGCCGACAGGTGTACATCATGCGGAAATTTCAGGCTGTTTTTTTCTGATAGCATCACATCACCGTCCTGGCGGATTCGTTCCAGAGCGGTTGGTCCTGCTCCGGTGGCAAGTTGCAGCCGGAATGCGGGATGCGCATCGGCGAAGTCGCTCACATTGCCGGTTCGGGTGGCGGGATACAGTGTCCTGATTGTCTGGTGGCAGGATGCACATTCGTGACCGACAAAACCTTTATTCTGTTCGGCAAGTCCGAACAGCCCTTTGTGTTCCCGGTGACAGCTGGCACAGCGGGTTTCGTGCAATTCGTCCAGGGTCACCGTCGCCCGACTGACATGCTCGTGCATATTTTTATGGCAAACCAGACAGTCGTTATCCTGCACACGCACAAACGGTGTTGAATGACACGCCTTGCAGTCACCCGCCCAGGGCTGGTGGACGGTTGAAAGACGGCCTGGATTCCAGTACGTGTCGGCACCACCGAACACGGACCATCGCGGGCTGACCCGCGGCACGACCAGGTTCTGTGCGGAAGTCGCTGGCGCACCGCCGGCTGGCGGATGGATTCCGGGCTGACTGGTTGCGCCGACGTCGCTCGACGGTGTCCGCAGGCTGGCGACCACCGGTATGACCAGAAATGCCAGCAGGAAAAGCAGAAATAAAAACCACGACCCCACCCTGCGTCCCGCAATCGGTTTTTGCAATCGGGCGATTTCTGACGAGATGCGATCTTTGGGCAGATTTTTCATCGATTATCTGAAAAAGGATCCGGGGCGCTGGACACGTAAAATGCTACCAGTAAAAAAATACCGAAACGATATGCGCAATCAGTGCGCCTAACAGCGCAAAAGACAGCGGGACATGGAAAACCAGCCATATCTCCACCCAGGTCTTCAACCTGACATAGTCCCGGATCCGGTTCAGTATCTGCAACCGCCTGAACTGCAAGGTGAACACTTCCTGCAAACGCGGCTGGATATCAATTGCCCTGCGTTCAACCGGGATGAGCCGGCTTGCAGTCCGGGTGCTGCGTCGATACAGATTTGGCAGAATGTCGCGCTCCAGAACCGTCAATGTCTTCTTGGTCTCACATCCCGGGTTCTTGCCGGTGAAACGCTGCCAGAACCCGGTAAAAATGCGGCCCTCGGACGATGCCTTCACCAGCCGCTGAATCTGTGGCGTCATCTCGTTGACCAGCATGGCGCACTGTCGATCAATATCATTCAGGGATTGTCCATACTGTTGCAGCGCACGTCCATTGAGCAGTGTCCCCATCAGGGTCGGCTGCCGGAGGTACAGGAACACCCCCCAGAGTCCACTCACAATCACCGCGACCATCAATACATAGGCCAGCGTATGCACATTCCAGGCAAATTCAAAGCCGGTATGCAGGGTCACCACAAAAAAAAGCGTGATGCCAAGATAAACATGGGCTGACAGCCAGCCCAGCAGCGTGCCTGTGGTGGAACTGTAGGAGCGCTTGCGCAGGCCGAACGTCATCAGCCAGAGGATCAGGACGGTGCCGAACGTGCCGAGTCCGTAACCCAGCCAGGTACCGCCGCCGGGCTGATGTGAGGCGTTGTCAAAAACATACAATGTGACGCACAGTACGATAACCAGCACGGACCATTTCAGGTATTTGAATTTATTAAACGACAAAATAGTGTCTTGTCGGATATTTAAAAAATATTCCAGGTTCGCCATAATTTTCTTGGTACCGGTACGTGACTCGACATTGCGTACCCCGGATGATACTAGCTGGCCGAAAAGCTGGCGACAAAATTGAACAGGCCGCCAGACTTTTTAAGGTAAATGCAACAATACCGCCTGAAGGCAGGTTGATAAAGGCAGTTAAAGGCGGTGAAGCGCGCCATTTTCTTGTAAAGTATGCATACTTTCAATCTTGCACATCGAACCATGCGCCGCTTTTACCCGCTACTGATCGCGCTTTTCATTTTTGGCGATTGCCCATCGTCTCTGGCGCAATCAACCCCGGTCGCGACCCTGCCGGCCTCGGCCACACCGACAAAACCGGCGCCCAAAATATGTGTGGTTCTGTCCGGCGGCGGCGCGCGCGGGTTTGCACACATTGGTGTGCTGCGTTATCTGGAAGAACATCACATCCCGGTGCACTGCATTGCCGGCACCAGCATGGGTGCCGTGGTCGGCGGCCTGTACGCCTCGGGACTGTCCGCCGATGAAATCGATGTGCGCATCAATGAGATCAATCTCGGCGACATCGCACTGGATATTGTCGACCGGCGCAGGATTTCGCAGACCTTGCGGGAAGACGATGAACAGTTTCCGATCAGTGCGACGTTCGGTGTAAGCAGGAATGGCATCACGCTGCCACTCGGAGCCATTCAGGCGAACCAGTTTTTACAGTTATTGCACAACTGGACATCGCATGTGCCACCCGACATCAGCTTTGATCACCTGCCGATACCGTTCCGTGCGGTCGCCACTGATCTGGAAACAGGCAACATGGTGGTCTTTGACAAGGGACCCCTGCACACCGCGATTCGCGCCAGCATGGCCGCACCGGGTGTATTTGCGCCGGTTGAAATCCATGGCCACCTGCTGACTGACGGGGGCCTGGTGCGCAATCTGCCTGTCGACATCGCGCGCAGCATGGGTGCCGATATCATTATTGCCGTTAACATTGGCACCCCCCTGTTGCCGCGCGATGACCTGCAGAGTTTTTTGAATATCAGCAAACAGATGATGAACATTCTGACCGAGCAGAATGTCACTGAGCAGAAAAAATCACTTCATGACACGGATATTCCCATCGACCCCGATCTGGGCGATATCGGTTTCATGGATTTCCCGCGCGCAAAAGAAGCCATTGATATTGGCTACCGGGCCGCACAGCAGTTACAGGACAGACTGGCCGGACTGGCCATTGATGCTACAGCCTACTATGCCCAGGTCAAGGCGCGGCCAGACCCTGCCCTGAACAACATCAAAATTGCGTTTGTCGAAGTCCACACAACCGGCAAAATTCCAGCCGATGATATTCGGCGCCAGCTTGGCATACCGATCGGATCCAACTATGATTCCGACGCCATCAGCCAGCGTATTACACCGCTGCTCAATTCACGCCAGTTTGACAGCATTACACATTCACTGGAACAGCGTGGTGATGACTATGGCGTGATCATCACGGCCAAAGAGCGCAGCTGGGGGCCAAATTTCATGCGCGTCGGACTGGAAATGATGACCGGATTTGACGGCCAGAGCGGCTTTGAGCTGGATATTGGTCACCGGCTGCCGTGGATAACTGACAGTGGCCTGGAACTTCGCAATGACATCGAATTGGGCACCGTATACGGCCTGCGCTCCGAATTGCGCCAGCCCGTATTTGAACGCGAAAACACCTACCTGGCCCCTTATATTAATCTGCAGCAAAAACCGCTCAACCTCTACAGTGACAATACGCCGGTGGCAGAATACCGCATGCGAACCGTGCAGGGCGGCCTTGAACTGGGCATTCCGATCGGCAATTTTGCGGACAAAGGCGAAATTCGCACCGGATTACTGGCGACGTATTATTTTCTGAATCCCAAACTGGGTGGCATCGTTACCATGCAGGACGAGCAGATCAATGTCACCTCCCTGCCCTGGTTCAAGTCAACCGAGTATGCATTCCACACCCGCCTGACTGTCGACCAGCTCGACACGCCGGTTTTCCCGCGCGACGGCTATCGCCTTGGCGCTGACTTCCTGACCGGTTTCAACAAGGATGAAAGCGAAATTGCTGCACTGACCAGCCATGCCGAGTTGCGCCCGTTCCAGCAACTGGTCGCAGGCGGCACCTGGGCTGACAGCGCCGAGGATCACAGTGTCAACCTCAATGTCAGAGCCGGTGCAAGATACCAGTCCGGTGCTTCCATTCCCGGGGTGGGTCTGTCTCTGGGAGGATTCCAGCGATTGACGGCTTATCAGACCGACCAGTTTATCGGGAATTATTTATTATATGGAAATGCCAGCTACCTGTTTCGGGCAATTAATTTCGGCTTCGCGGGGGAGGCGGCGTTTATTGGCACGTCACTGGAAGTCGGCAACGCGGCCGATCAGCGCTCGGATTTCGGCTGGTCGAATCTGAAGAAAAGCCTGAGCGTCTTTGTCGGTGCCAATACCTTCATGGGACCGGTTCATTTCGGTGTGGCCGTGGCCCCGGCCGGTGAATTCAATTTATTTTTACAACTGGGACATCAGCAGGACAAATGACTCCGGGGACTATCATGGTCAGAAAATTGTTGCAAGTAATTGCATTGGCGCTGTGCTGCACGGCCGCCCGGGCCGGCACACCGCAGCTTGATGCCCTGTTCGAATCGGACTGGCAATGGACCCTGAGCCACTCGCCCGAAACGGCCACCTCGCTGGGCGACAGCCGCTACAACCACAAATTGACCAACACCAGTCTGGCAGCCAGCCGCGTATACAACAAGCACCAACAGGACATGCTCAAAGAGGCCCTGAAAATCAATCGTGCCACTCTCAGCGGGCAGGACCTGATTTCGTACGACCAGTTCATCCTGGATAAAAAGCAGCTCATCAATGCGGCCGGATTTTATCCCTACATGGTCCAGCCGATCTCGCAAATCGACGGATTCCAGATCACCTTTCCCGATCTGGTGTCACAAACCCCTTTTAATACCGCTCTCGATTACCATAATTATCTGGCGCGACTGCATGCCATCCCGGCCTATGTCGACGGCATTATCGAACAGCTAGCGCAAGGTATGAAAACGGGCTGGGTGGCACCTGCCGTTATCATTGAGCCGGTCCCGGGTCAGTTGCGCCAATTGCGTCTGCACCTGGACGAAAGCGAATTGGCCAAACCGTTCCAGTCCATCCCGCCGGCTGTCCCGAAACCGGCGGTTTTTGCCGAACTCGGCAAAAAGGAACTGAACGAGCACGTTGCGCCGGCGCTGCTGAAACTGGAAAATTTCGTCACCACACAGTATTTGCCTGCCTGTCGTGACAGCATTGCGGCCCAGAGTCTGCCGGGTGGTATGCCGTATTATCAATTCCTGATTCAATCCGGCACCACCACCGACCTCACACCTGAACAGATACATGCCCTCGGCCTGTCCGAGGTCGCGCGGATACACGCAGAAATGCAGAAAATCATCGAACAGACCGGATTTAAAGGCAGCTTCAGCGAGTTCACGGCCTATCTGAATTCCGATCCGCGCTTCTTTTATACCAGCGCAGACGATCTGCTGGCCGGCTACCGCACCATCATCGACCGGGTCTATCGGGTCCTGCCAGACATGTTCGTCCGTCTGCCCAAAGAAAAAGTGGGATTGAAGCCGCTGGCACTGCTGGGTTCGGAACAGTTGGCGGCCGGGTATTATGTCGGCGGTTCCGAAGACGGCACAAAGGAAGGCTACTTCGCTGTGAATGTGTCCATCCTGAATACACGCGCCAAATGGCAAATGGAAACACTCACCCTGCATGAAGCCATACCGGGCCATCATGTGCAGGACAGGATCGCCAAAGAATCCGGCAACCTGCCCAAATTTCGGCGCAATGCCTCGTACACCGCGTTTGTTGAAGGCTGGGCGCTGTATGCCGAGAGTCTGGGGGATGAGATGGGGTTTTACAAAGATCCTTATTCCAAATTCGGCAATCTGAATGAGGAACTGCTGCGCGCGACCCGTCTTGTGGTTGACACCGGCATTCACGCCTTCGGCTGGACCCGGGCACAGGCCGTTGCGTATATGGATGAAAACACCGCAAACCAGCCCGCTGATAACCGGGTCGAAATTGACCGCTATATTGCCTGGCCGGCTCAGGCGTTAGCGTATAAAGTCGGGCAATTGAAAATCAGGGAATTGCGCGACAAGGCGCAGGCCGCGCTCGGCGACAAATTCAATCTGCGCGCCTTCCATAATGCCGTGATAGACAACGGTGCCGTACCGCTGCCGGTACTGGAGTCGCAAATTGATCGCTGGATTGCCCAACAACAACTGGCCCCTTAAGGCTGTCGATTCGACGCCTGTTGCAACCATGATTGGTGATGATGAGTTCCGAATCAAACCGCTCTGATGATACCCGCATTGACCATGCGCGCTACCTGTTGATGCTTGCCCGATCTTACGAGGAGGAGGTGGCTGGAGAAGCCTATTTCCGGACATTGTGCGACTGTTTTCCCCGCCAGCGTGATTTTCTGATGCGCTGCGTGAAACTGGAACATGACACCGCAGAACTTCTCAGCCCGCTGATCCGGAAATACCAGCTTGCCGTCCGGCCGCACCCGGTGCTTATCCTGGAAGGTACCGACAATGCCGCGCTGGACGCCGGCCAAACCTGGCCAGACCTGCTGCAGGAATCGATCGACTATTATCCCCACTATGTGGAGGAATTCAGGACGCTGGAGCGGCTGGGTCCGGTGGAAGACCAGGCCATTCTGGAAAAACTGACCCGGCACGAGAGACTGTTAATTGAGTGGCTGTGCCAGGCCAGATCAGCACACGCACAGACCGGCGCCTGACAGGGCTTAACACAATCAGACCAAAAGACTGCCACCATGACCAATCCGCTCCAGCAACCCAGGCAACCACTCATCGCCATTCTTGCGCTGGCACTCATTGAATTCGCCTGCAGCCTGGACTGGATGGCGCTCAGTGCCATAGGCGGTGCCTTAATGCGTGAACTGGCACTCTCGCCGGCCAGCTATGCTGTTCTGGTGTCGACCGGCAGCGTCGTCGCCGGCGCGAGCGGATTTCTGGTTGCCAGCTTCATCGACCGGTTTGAACGACGTGCTGTGACTGAATGCATGGTGGTCGGCCTGCTGGTCGTGTCCCTGCTCACGACCATGGTCAGTAATTACTGGATACTGCTGACGCTGCGGGCGCTGGCCGGCCTGTTCGGCGCAACGGCAGCCAGCCAGGCCTACGCCATGGTCACCGATCTTTTTGAGCCCAGGAAACAGGCTCGCGCCTATGCGCTGGTGATTGGCGGTTTTTCAGCCAGCCTTGGTTTGGGGATACCCACCCTGGTGTTTATTGAATCTCATTACGGCTGGCACAGTATTTATTATGTCATCGCCACACTCCTTGGCATCACGCTGGTACTGGTGCGCCTGCACATTCCAAAACTGGCCGCCCATCCCGGCCCGGCCCCGTGGCAGCAACTCACCACCATGCTGCGTCATCGCCCTCATTACCTCGGATTACTGATGATGTCGATTGTCATGGGAACCGGCTGGATACTGATACCGTTCATAGCGCCCTATTTCACCTATACACTGCACAAATCACCCGGCGAGATCGCACTGTTTTATCTCTACGCAGGCGCGGCGGTCATCACCACCAATTTCCTGATGAGTTTTCTGGTCGATAAATGGGGCGTCCGGCGGGTCGTCTTTGGGGTGATTGCCGTCGCGTTACCGCTGCAATGGTTGCTGACCCATCTGAACAGCGCAACCGCCAGCTATGCCATTTTGATAGCAGCCTGTTTTTATGCCTGCAGCGTGGCGCGCTGGAGTTTATGCAATCAGTTGATGACATCGCACATACGTCCGGGCATGAGCGGCGGCATGATGAGTCTGTCCTTCGCATTGCAGGAGTGTGCCGGCGGTGTGTTCGTGACCGCAGGCGGCACCCTGCTCTCCATGCATGACGGCCAGATGACAGGCTACGACCGGCTCGGCCTGATCAGTTTCGCATTCAATGGATTGCTGATCTATTTTATTCTTTTGCTATCGGATGACAAGGCAGCCCGGCCGGTCATCGCACCGGAATAACAGGGAAACGGATCTGCCCTGCCTTGGTTGACATTCAGGGGCCGCTTGCCTATCGTAGGTATACTGACCCCCTTCCGAAACGGAGCGGCACATGGTTCAAACCTGCCCCAAATGCGCTTATGTGCGCAAAACGGACGAAACAGCGCCGGCTGATACCTGTCCTGCCTGCGGCATTATTTATGCAAAATACCTCGACCCGATCTCCAGGCGCAATGCGGCCATTCTGGCGTCGAGAAACGCCTCGTCAACTGGCCGCCGGCCCAATTCACTGACCAAAATCATCAGCATCGTTGCGGTGCTGGCCGCAGCGGCACTCTGGTACGCCACAACACACCGGGCCGGTAACAACGTTGAGCAGTTTTCGGTTCCCCGGGTGCCCGGCAGCAATGGCACCGTCGAGCAGCGTGAATTTGCCGACCTGTTTGATCATGATATTGCGTTAAGCAGTCTGGCCACTGCAGGCAAATACACCGTAGTTGAAATCTACCTCGACCAGTGTACCTACTGCCGTGAACTGGAGGCGGCATTTGCCCCGTTTCGCGAAAAACGCAGCGATGTTGACATCATCCGCGTCCATCATCCGGGTCGACTGAATAACAGCATCAGCGCAACCTCACGCGAAGAACTGGAAGAAAAGATGGCGGCGATGAAAACCAGAATGGACAGCTACCAGTTATGCGGATCACCCCATGTTGAGGTGTTTGGTCCCGACAAAAAACCACTGGGTCTGGATACCTGCAAGCACAGGGACGGCACGGCATTTTTATGGAACTGGATCCGTTCTGAAACGGGCATTCAGCGTCGCAGTGCACCCGGGCTGTTTTCCCGGATGTGAGGCCACCAAGGTGCGATTCGGTGTGCGGCGCGGCGCGCTTCAGCGCCATGGCACCCTGAACGGCAGTCCCGCGATTCGCGCACACCGGTCAGCGCCTGGTTATTGCTTGTCCAGATATTGCGCCCTGTAGGCTGCCGTCATTTTTTCAAGCTGCCCCGAACTGGCCAGTTGCCTGAAGCCCCGGTTGAAACGGTCGAGTATCTCGGTGGCCTGCCTGTAATCCCGCCTGACGACGAAATACACCGGGACATCGGAAATTGCCCTGCTTTGAAACGTGATTTTCTGCTGCTCTTCGATTGTGAAGTATTTTTTTACGATATATTGGCCGACATCCTGTTCGATCGGAAACAGCTCAATCCTGTCAAGCAGCAGTTTTTTGAAATTGGTAATGTCATTACTGGCCGCGTCCACGGATAACCCTCCGGAATGGCTCAATGCGGTAAATTCATCGGAGTAGAAATCACCGAGCGTCACGCCAATTCTGTATTGTTTCAGATCTTTCAGGGTATCCCACTGGATTTTCCTATCGCTCTTCTGAAAAAAAACCATGCGCATGGAATAAATCGGCAGGCTGGAATACAGCAGCTTTTCGTCCCGTTCCGGCGTATGCGCCCAGCCGTAACTGGCGTCATATAATCCGCGCAGGATGCCGGCTATGGCGCGGTTATTCGGAACCGAAACAAATTCAACTTCCACATTGACAAGCCTGAACGATTCGCGAACGATACTGGTCAGCAAACCAGGCGGCTCGGTCGGGGCCATCGTCAGCGGAGGGTATTCCTGGTCGGTCAGTGTGATTTTCATCCTCTCGTCCGCGCACGCCTGTATACAGCACAGGTGTGACAGGACGACTAGCACGAGCACATGGCCGATTGAGGTAAATTTGGAATACAAAATTGCCACGCTATTGAGAAATTGAAAGGATCGGTTTACCGACAGTCAATCTGTCTTTTTATGACGAAGTTACCTGATTCTACAATAAATCACGCCGCGGCAAGTGAAACAGGCATTTTCCCGTCGTCCGGCCGCTTCAGTCAACCGCACCCTGACCCTGCGGGTTCATGCCCGCCCGCGCGGTGTATCGACGGTCCTGGCGACTATGTCGACCAGCTCAAAATGCAGGGTCACGAGCTCAAAATCATCGTGGAGCTGGCAATCCGGCAGGCACCGGATGTGACAGTCCCTGAATTCCTGTTCGCTGGAAAACGCCTCGCCGCGCCAGACTTCTTCCGGGATGCTGCCAAACCTGATGGTGTAGACCTTGGTCGCCCGGATGATGCAGCGCAGGTTATTCTTTAAATCATACACCTCAATAACATCACCCGCTGCGTAACTGCCGTCCCCAAATTCACCGTAGGGTTTGTAGTAGTTTTCAACCGTATCAGCGGTCACTGTCTTCCGGCCGTTCATGACGCTTATCGGGAGGCTGTCATCATTTTCATCGGCACCCCAGAACTGCAATCGCTTTCGTCTGTCCATCAATCGTCCCCAACCCGGGTTGCCGACCCTTGCCCGATGCGCCTAGATGCCGGCACCCGCTCCGCTCGCCTATTTCAGCCAAAGCCGTATTGAATCCCAGGCCAGTCCGAAGATGCTGGCCTGATCCACCTTCTCCAGCGCCATGACCGGGAATTCAGCGACGGATTTTCCGTCGATCATCATCTTCATTGTACCGATTTTACTGTTGGCAGCAATAGGGGCCAGCAGCGGATCTTTACGTTCCAGCTGTGGCTTGATGCGTGAAGCGCTGCCTTTGGGCAGCGTCACATACAAATCTTCGGTAAAACCGATTTTGACGGTCGCCTGTTTGCCTTTCCAGACTTCCGGTGTGCCTATCGCCTGATTTTTTTCGTACAGTTTGATGGTGTCAAAATTCATGAAGCCCCAGTTCAGCAGCTTCAGGCTTTCCTGTGCCCGCACCTGGTCACTGTTGGTGCCCAGCACGACCGAGATCAGGCGGCGCTCGCCGGATCCGTTCGGGCGTCGGGCCGACGAAATCAGGCAATACCCTGCTGCTTCGGTGTGACCGGTCTTCATGCCGTCAACCGTCGGGTCCAGCCACAACAGACGGTTGCGGTTGGGCTGGGTAATTTTGTTATAGGTAAAGCTTTTTGTGGAATAAAACGTTTTGTAATAGTCAGGGTAATCAGCAATCAGATGCTGGGCAATGCGTGCCAGATCACTGGCGGTTGAATAATTCTGCGGACTGGGCAAACCGTGCGCATTGGCAAAATGGGTTTCCCTGAGCCCCATGCGTTCCACTTCCCGATTCATCAACACCGCAAACGCGTCCTCGCTACCGGCCACCGCTTCGGCCAGCGCAACCGCGGCGTCGTTACCGGATTGCACGATGAGACCGTACAACAGGTCATTAATGGTCACCGGCGTTTTGGGCTCGATAAACATTTTGGAACTTTCCGAATCGACCTTCCAGGCATTGACCGACACGTTCACGGTTTGCGTCATCGACAGTTTTTTGTCACGCAACGCTTCAAACACCAGGTACGCTGTCATGATTTTGGTCAGGGAGGCAGGTTCGACCCGCAGATCGGGATTTTCCGACGCAATGACCTGGTTACTGGTCGTATCAAGCAGCAGCCACGATTTGGCGGCGATCGCCGGACTCGGTAAGGTTTGAGCCTGTGCACCGCAAAAGGCAAGAGCAACGAATTGCGCAAGGAAGAAAACAGCGTGAACTATATATTTTTTCATAGAATAAGCAATGAACAACGGAAATGAACAACGGAAATAAACGAAAAACCAATCATCAGGACGAGATTGTGACATTAAAAACCGGATTACCAAAGTGCCGTTACCAAATTTCTGATGTGGTGCAGTTTGCGATGAAAAAAATGATCGGCACCGGGTATCACCAGAACCGGAAGATCCTGCGGTCGGGCCCAGTCAAAGACATCGCCGAGCGGAATGGTTTCGTCCTGTTCGCCGTGAATCACGATCGTGTCAGCCGGCACCGTTTCCAGAGCCCATTTGCCGGCGGCACAGCCGACAAGTACCAGTCGCTGCGCAGCCCGTTGGTGTTCAGCGAGGTATTTTTGCAAGCGACTCTGCACGAAGGTGCCAAATGAAAAACCGGCCAGCGCCACCGGAACATCCGGATACAGGGACTGCATGTGGTCAAGCAGGACCCGCATATCGTCGGTTTCTCCCACGCCGTGATCATGTTCCCCTTCGGATTGTCCGACGCCGCGAAAGTTCATTCGTGCGGTCGCGTAATTCATCGACACAAACGTGCGTGCCAGCGTTTGCGCCACTTTATTGTCCATCGTGCCACCATACAGCGGATGAGGATGGGCGATCAGCGCAATCCCGACCGGCACCTGATTGATCGGCACATTCAGTGCGCACTGCATTTGCCCGGCACCGCCCTCGAGGAAAAATGGCGTAGTTTGCGCATTCATGGTGTTCAGGCCTGCGGTATCAGTAACCGTTGGACGACTTTGCCCTGGACCAGATGCTGTTCGATGATGTCATCAATGTCGTGCTGGTCCACATAGGTATACCAGGTGGCCTCGGGATAAACCACCAGTACCGGGCCCTGTTCACAGCGATCCAGACAACCGGCCTGGTTAATCCGGATCTTGCCGTGACCGCCCAGATTCAGTTCTTTGATGCGCTGCTTGGCGTATTTCTGTGCAGGCAGCGCGCCACAGTCCGCGCAACTGGCACGTCCGTCATCACGTTGATTAATGCAGAAGAACACGTGGTGCTTGAAAAAGGAAGGTTCAGTCATGGTATATCGGGAGGTGTTGAGTGGCATCGCGTTGCTGACACCACAAGATCAGGTAAGGCTGTATTGTAATCGGAATAGCCTGCGTGGACACGCTGACTGACTGGCTTGCGCAAGGATGTTAATCTTTTTATAATTCAGTCACAGTCCATTGCTTTTATGGTAATTAAATGCGCAAATTAAGTGCTAAGACCGGCAGCGCCACCAGAAAACCCGCCATCCCCATGCTAATAATCAATTAAAAAAGAGAGACTTGGCTTTATTATTGTCCGACATAACTTGATAATGCCTGTCTCACCCCAAGCTACCCGCCCTGAGTTGCAGTACAGGAATGGGTCGCCGACGACGCATATTGGCAATACCGGATAGAATCGCAAACTCGTAAAACGTAATTACGTCACCCCGCTTAAGGTATTTTATGGTCCCACACTTAGTCACTGCCCTGAATGGCCCGTTACTTGATCTTGAAAAGAAAATTCTGGAAGCAACACCGGCTATCGAACGCTGGTTCCGGCTCGAATGGCAGGAACATACGCCGCCGTTTTATTGTTCAGTCGATCTGCGTAACTCGGGATTCAAACTGGCGCCGGTGGACACCAATTTATTTCCGGGCGGATTCAACAATCTGGCACCGGAAATGTTACCCCTGGCGGTGCAGGCTGCCATGGCCGGCATCGAAAAGTATTGCCCCGATGCGCGCAACCTGCTGCTGATTCCCGAACGCCATACACGCAACACCTTCTACCTGCAGAACGTGGCGCGGCTGGTCCAGATCTTCCGCCAGACCGGTCTGAACGTCCGCCTCGGCACGCTGTCCGACGACATCAAGGAACCGACCCATCTGGAACTGCCCGACGGGACGACCCTGACCCTGGAGCCTCTGGAACGCTCTGCCAATGGGCGACGCGTCGGTCTGGCGGGGTTTGACCCCTGCACCATTTTATTGAACAACGACTTATCCGCAGGTATTCCGGCAATACTGGAAGATATACACGAACAGACCCTGCTGCCACCCCTGCATGCCGGCTGGGCGGTGCGACGTAAAACCAACCATTTTGCCGCCTACGACGACGTGGTGAAAAAGTTTGCCAAGATAGTTGACGTGGACCCCTGGATGCTGAATCCCTATTTTGGCAAAGCATCGCAGATCAATTTCCATGAACGCATAGGCGAAGATCAGCTTGCAGCACAAGTCGACCTGGTTCTGGGAAAAATACGGAAAAAATACAAAGAGTATGGCATCAAGGAAAAACCGTTTGTCATTGTCAAGGCCGATGCCGGCACTTACGGCATGGGCATCATGACCGTGCGTGATGCCAGTGATGTCAAGGACCTTAACCGGAAGCAGCGCAATAAAATGTCGGTCATCAAAGAAGGGCTGGAAGTCAGCGATGTCATTATCCAGGAAGGTGTGCACACCTTTGAACAGATTAATGACGCCGTGGCCGAACCGGTCGTATACATGATGGACCGGTACGTCATCGGTGGCTTTTACCGGGTTCACGCCGGTCGGGGCGTCGATGAAAATCTGAATGCCCCCGGATCGCACTTTGTGCCGCTGGCATTTGCACAGCAGCACGCCCTGCCCGATCTGCACGCCAAACCCGGAACAGCCTCGCCGAACCGTTTTTACATGTATGGCGTGGTGGCCCGACTGGCATTATTGGCTGCCTCCCTGGAGCTTGAGCAGACCGATCCCAATCCTGAAGTCTATTAAGTCGACATACAGCCATCCTACCGCGGGTTATTATGAAAATCGCCTTCCTGACAGACCCACTGGCCAGCTTTAACATCAGCAAAGACTCCACCTTTGTGATGATGCGCGAGGCGGCAAAACGTGGCTACGAAATCCATGCGTTTGGCCCGGGTGACATGGCGTATTCCGGCGGGCAGGTGCTGGCCCGGGCGCAGCGCCTGCATTTGACGGGTGAGTCCGACTGGTATCAGGCCGACCCGGCGCACGAGCACCGCTTACGTGATTTTGACGCCGTTGTGCAGCGTAAAGACCCGCCATTTGACATGGAATATGTCTATGGCACCTATCTGCTGGAACTGGCTGAACTGGACGGTGCGCGGATTTTCAATAAACCGGCGGCGATTCGCAGTCACAATGAAAAACTCAGTATTGCCCAGTTTCCGCAGTTTACCGCCCCCACCCTGGTCACCCGCGATGAATCCCGGATTCGCCGCTTTCACGCAGAACATCACACCATTATCCTGAAACCGCTCGACGGCATGGGCGGCAGCGGGGTGTTCAAAGTGGGGGTCGATGGTCTGAATCTGGGTGCGATCATTGAAACCCTGACCGACAACGGCAGGCGCACCATCATGGTCCAGCGTTACATTCCCGAAATCACCCAGGGCGACAAACGCATCCTGCTGATCGGCGGGAAAGTCGTACCGTTTGCGCTGGCGCGAATTCCCCAGGGCGACGAAATCCGCGGCAATCTGGCCTCGGGAGGTGTTGGTGTGGCACAACCATTAAGCGCCGCAGATGCAAAAATAGCCGGGGCTTTAGCACCCGTTCTGGCTCAACGCGGTTTATTATTGGTCGGATGCGACGTGATCGGAAACTATCTGACGGAGATTAATGTCACCAGCCCGACCTGTTTTCAGGAAATAACGCAGCAAACCGGATTTGATGTAGCCGCCATGTTCATCGATGCGCTTGAACAGGCCTGACACGGGACGACGATGGTTGGAATACTTCTCATGGCACATGCACCGCTGGCAAGCGCATTTATCACCGCCGCACGTCATGTTTTCAAAAGTGTGCCTGATCATCTGGAAGCCATCGATGTGCTGCCCGATCAGAACACGGATGAGGTGGTTCGGTTGGCCAGGGATGCGATCAACCGCCTGAATCTGGGCGACGGCGTTCTGGTGCTGACCGATGTATTCGGCGGCACACCCGCCAATTGCAGTCAGAAACTGGATGCACTGGATCAGGTAGCCGTACTGGCGGGGCTGAGTCTGCCGATGCTGTTGCGTGCACTCACCTATCGCAACGACACTCTGGATGTGGTATTTGAAATGGCCCAGGCCGGCGCACAGAATGGTGCGATTCGGGTTGACAGCCGCAAGCGGATATAAAGTAAACCGACCAACCCATATATAAGGGCCCGATTGCCATGATACAAATCGACTTGCAGATCATTAATAAACTGGGACTTCATGCCCGCGCTTCGGCCAAATTAACGCAGCTGGCGTCAAAATATGCGTGTGAAGTCTGGCTGATGCGCAACGGCAAACGGGTCAACGGCAAATCGATTATGGGTGTCATGATGCTGGCCGCCGGCAAAGGCAGCAGCATCACGCTGGAAACCAGTGGCGACGATGAACAGGACTGCAGCAGTGCCATTGCCCAGCTGGTGGCGGATAAATTCGGTGAAGGTGAATAGTTATCGTCCTGCAGTCCGATCGGCCGTCATCGGCGCAGCGCCCAAACAGACTCCACAATTGAACGCATAGAGATATCGGGGACACATGGCTTCATTCACACTACAAGGTATTCCTGTATCACGCGGCATCGCCATCGGCCGCGCTCATCTTTTGCGTCCCGCCGCACTGGAAGTGCAGCATTACCTTGTGGCCCAGGAACAGGTCGAAGCGGAAGTCCAGCGCCTGCAGAAAGCGTTAGGCCAGGCAGAGCGCGAATTGCAGAAAATCTGGTCCGACCTGCCTGCTGATGCGCCCTCCGAACTGGGGGCCTTCCTTGATGTGCATTCGCTGTTTCTGTCCGATCCGATGATTGCTCAGGCACCGCTTGAAATCATCCGCACCCGCCATTACAACGCTGAATGGGCCCTGGTAACGCAGATCGACGTGCTGCTTGAACAGTTTGACGAAATAGAAGATGAATACCTGCGCGACCGCAAAGCCGATATTGCCCAGGTCGCCGAACGTATCCTGAAACTGCTTACCGGTACAGCCAATACACTGAACAAGCCGGTTGGCGTCGATGAACTGAACACCCACATGATCGTTGTGGCACGCGATATTTCACCGGCTGACATGATGCAGTTTCAGGACTCGGCATTCGTCGGATTTGTAACCGATGAAGGCGGACACAGCTCACACACGGCCATAGTCTCACGCAGTCTGGGCATACCGGCTGTCGTCGGGATGGGCAATGCCAGCCACCTGATTCAGCAGGACGACTGGTTAATTCTTGACAGCGTCTCCGGCGTCGTAATTGTCGCGCCGGAACAGATCATTCTGGAGGAGTATCGCGAAAAACTGGCCGAGCTGCAACGTTTTCGAAAACGGCTCACCAAACTGAAAAAAACCTCGGCCGTCACCCGGGATGGTGTCACCATCGAACTGCTGGCCAACATTGAATTACCGGAACATGCGGCAGCCGCTAACGAAGTCGGTGCCGCCGGCGTCGGACTGTTCAGGTCGGAATTTCTGTTCATGGGACGCAACGGCAATTTACCGACCGAAGAAGAACAGTTCCTGGCGTACAAATCAACGGTCGTGGCCATGAAAGGTCGTCCGGTTACGATCAGGACGCTGGACGTGGGTGCCGACAAACCGCTCGACGAAACCGAATCGGCCACCCTGAATCCGGCGATGGGGTTGCGCGCCATACGCTATTGCCTGGCCGAACCTCAACTGTTTTTAACCCAGCTGCGTGCCATTCTGCGCGCATCGGCATTTGGCAAGGTGCATATTTTAATTCCCATGCTGTCGCACGCGTTTGAAATTGACCAGACACTGGCCATGCTCGAACAGGCCAAACACCTGCTGGCGCTGCAGGGCATCGAATTTGATCACGACATTAAAGTCGGCGCCATGATAGAAGTTCCGGCAGCGGCGATGAGCCTGCCGATGTTCGTCAAAAAAATGGATTTTCTTTCGATTGGCACCAACGACCTGATTCAATACACGCTGGCCATAGACCGCGCCGACTATTCCGTTGCGCATTTATATGACGACGTGCATCCGGCCATATTGCAACTGCTCGACATGACGGTCAAAGCCGCCAACAAGGCCGGCATACCGGTTGCCATCTGCGGCGGCATGGCCGGCGATATCCGGCTCACGCGGTTGTTGATCGGCATGGGCTTCAGGGAACTTTCCATGCCGCCGGCACAGCTGCTGGAAATCAAGCAGGAAGTCATGAATGTCGACATTTCGCAATTCAGCGCCATAATCAAAAAAATCCTGCGCAGTTACGACCCTGAGGTCATCGCAGAAGGAATACGCGCCCTGCAGGCGCTTTAAACTGAGCAGGTGCCCCACCCTCATCAAGGAGATCTGGCATGCCCACAGATTCGTTTCGAATCCGCTCTGACATCTCGTTGCTGGCCGTCATGCTGGTGGCATGGCTATGGATATATCCCGCTGGTACACGCGCCGCTGAAAAGCAGGTGGTCTACATCGTCGCCAAAAGTGATCTGCCCTTCCTGAAAGTCATCGGCAAGGGTGTCAAATCGGTCGCTGACGCCAATGGCTATAACTACGTTGAAATGGACAGCGCTGCCAACCTGCAAAAACAGCTGAAAAATGCACAGGATGCGATCGCCAGAAATGTGGCCGGTATCATCATTTCACCCATCGACAACAAATCGGTTTCTGAGGTACTCGCCCTGGCATCCAGGGCAAAAATACCCGTGGTGATTGCGGACGTCGGCGCGCTCAGCGGCGACTACCTGACCTGCGTCAAATCAGACCACTATCGCGGTGCGTATGAGCTCGGACTGGCCACGGCGAGCGCGATGAAAGAAAAAGGCTGGAGCGACAGCCCGTTTGCGATGGTCACTGTGGCACTGACCCGGCGTAACGGACAGGATATGACCAACGGGTTCAGAGATGCCATGAAGGATTCCGGCCTGACCAAAGAGGTGCCTTCGCACCCGATGCAGGATGCGACCCCGGCTGAATCGCAGAAAATTGTAAAAGACATGCTGGTCGCCACGCCGACGCTGCGTAGTGTGTTCATTGAGTCGGATCAGGCTGCCACAGGTGCGCTCCAGGCCATCAGGGAAGCCAAAAAAACCGGAGCCCTGTTTGTGGTGTCGTTTGATTCCACCCCTGATGTCGCGGATTTATTGAAATCAGAATCCTTATTTGCTGTTGGTCTGCAGCAGCCGTATTTGATCGGCAAAAAATCAGCCGATGCGCTCTTTGCCAGTTTTGCCGGAACCGTCCCGGCCCGGCAGATTCTGGTGCCGGTGCTGATCGGTACCGCGAAAAATATAACGCCGCTGATGGTGACTGCAAATAAAACCGTTTTTGGCATCGACTGATGCGGGCCCGACCGTCACCCGCGAGGTGATCGGCTACTCAGACCAGTTTCAGATCGGCTCTCAGCTGCAGAAGTGTTAAATGGTCGGCGCCGCCGGCTTCCTCGAGTTGTGCCGGAAATACCGCCCAGGCCTCTTCGCCGTAGGTATGCCACCATTCGTAGGTCATTTTCTGTACCGTGCCCCAGGTCACGACATAAAACCCGGTTCGGTCATAGCCCACGATCGGCACCGCGTGCCCACCCAGCGGCACGTCTTTTTTCCAGTCACGCACCAGCGACCAGGGCTGCTTCTGTTTCCACTGCTGATCGGCGCTTTTGGTGAGCTGGACACCGGCGTACACCAGTCCATACAGATAGGTAGCCTGTTTGATCAGGCCGATGTCGTGCACATTGATCGGGGTATAGCCCAGTATCCGGTTACCCCACAAGCCGGTACGATGCCACTTCTTCAGAACCTCAGACTGTATCAAGCCGGCCATGTCGGCACCCCGTGTCAGTTTCAGGTATTCGTCGACTATCATGGAGGTCAGCGGTACAGGATTGGACTGGTGCGTAAGGATATTCCAGAAATGGATGGCATGCGCCGCAGCCGCCATGGTGCAGTCGCCATAATGCGCATTCCCGTCCAGCGGCCACCGGTCGACCTTCTTATAGGCGTGCAGCACCTCCGGCGCGTTGGGCAACCTGACTGCCGGCTTCAGATAGCGCGGGTACTGGCGCAATTTTGCAGGAAACTGTGGCAGGGCTTTTCTGAACTGGCGTACAACCGGTTTTTTCCTGGCTTTCATGGAGCGGATCCTTTTGCGAGGGGCGTGTCAAACGGCTGGTCCGGCTGCGTCGACGCATTCAGATTCAAATAGCGCGTTTCCTTCATGGTGAGGACAGCGATAAAACTCAACAGAGCCGCAATGGACACATAGTAACCGACCCAACTCAGGCCGCCCTGTTCAACCAGCAGTTGGGCGATGAACGGCGCGGCCGAGGCGCCAATGATCCCCCCAATATTATAGGAAATGGCAGCCCCCGTATAACGTACCGAGGTGGGGAAAATCTCTGGCAGCAGTGCGCCCATCGGGCCGAACGTAAACCCCATCAAAAACAGTTCAACTATCAGAAACAGGGCCACCGAAATGGTGGTGCCGCCCCCCAGCAACGGTTCCAACATAAATCCGGAAACAACGGCTAGCAAAGTTCCAAGCATTAACACGGGCCGACGCCCCCAGCGGTCACTGCACCAGGCCGAAACAGGTGTGGCGCATCCCATAAAAACCACAGCCAGACAGAGCAGCTTCAGGAAATCAGGTTTTGAAAAATGCAGCGTTTTTGTACCGTACGACAGTGAAAATACGGTCGCAATATAAAAAAGCGCGTAGCACACGACCATGGCCAGCGAGCCTTGCAAAACCTGTTTTCCATGGCGAGAAAAGACGACCAGAAAAGGAACTTTAACTGGTTCGTTCTGCTTGATCGCTATCGTAAAAACAGGCGATTCATGCAGTTTCAACCGCACATACAAACCGACCAGAACGAGCGCGGCGCTGAATACAAACGGGATACGCCAGCCCCAGCTCCTGAATTCATCGTCACTCAATAAAATGGCTATTCCAAAAAACAAACCGTTGGCACAGAGAAAGCCGATTGAAGGACCCATCTGGGGAAACATGCCGTACCAGCCGCGCTTTCCCGGCGGTGCGTTTTCAGTGGCGAGCAACGCCGCACCGCCCCACTCGCCACCCAAGCCGATACCTTGTCCAAACCGCAATACACAAAGCAGGATCGGTGCCAGATTACCAATACTGTTATAGCCAGGTAAAAAACCAATCAGGGTGGTCGCCATGCCCATCACTAACAGCGAGGCCACCAATGTTGATTTGCGTCCGATCCTGTCGCCAAAATGGCCGAACAACGCTGCACCAATGGGGCGCGCTAAAAAAGCGATGCCAAAGGTCAGAAAGGCATTCAGCGTTTGTGCCGCACTGGAGCCGTTGGGGAAGAACGTGGGGCCAATTACCAGTGCCGAGGCGGTCGCAAAAACATAAAAATCAAAAAATTCGATGGCTGTACCAACGAAGCTGGCCACAGCGACGCGGAATCGGGAATTTATGGGGGCGTCTTCAGACATTGTCATTCATGTAAAATGGTAGGCACGTTTTGTTTCCTCATCCTGTCTGGTGTTTCAATGGTAGTCCCTGCCAGGGACTTTTGCAATCCGGCCTGAATTCACTGCATCAACAGATCATTCTGTGTTTGAAGGTAATTTGACATGTTGACGTCCCCGATAAAATTCGGACTTTGCGCCCAGACTCTGATTAATTCATGATTTACTTCTGCGCTGGGCTTATCGCCCAATGTATCAATAATCTGGTCCGTCAGCAATAGTCTAAAGACGTCGCCGAACCCGCGTTGTTCTCATCGATCAGATTTTGAAAAGTCTGAAAAGGCAGGCATGCCAGACCTTTCGTTGTTTTTTAGTGTTTATAGAAGGTATCCGTAATCCGTGATTGATTAAGGATTTTCTCAAAAAAGTTATTTACTGTTTAAATCGTTTTTTATGAAAGACTTTCTTATTTTTTTGTTGTTATGCTGATTCGTATTATATGATTGACGTCACGAATTTCGATTGCCATATTGACTGTAAATAAGTTTTTAAGAAAGTGTTGAATGCGCATTTCGGATAAGACAGCTAATGTTCTGACCAGCTTGGCAAAAAAATATTTTGGCGGCGATATGCCATTTCGTCTTTTCGGCTCACGCACAAATGATCATGTTCGTGGCGGAGATATTGACATTCATATAATCGCACCGAAATCAACGTTAGCGGTCGTCAAGTATTTATCCGCATCCCCGGGTGGTCAAAATTCAATGCGCGCCAACACAAGTGGCCCATGAATTAACCGCAGGGGAAAACGCCACAACGACCGATCGATTACAAAATGCCGGTTTTTATGACGCGTCCCACGGACTCAAGATGGTGAAAAAATACCTGGGTATATCACCTGACGAAACCAAAATTTTATCAACGTAGAATTAAAACCGCCTCGCATCCACATCTTTCAAAAACCGAATCACCCCTTCAAAATAAATCTTCTGGTCGTCATACATCGCCATGTGACCTGAATTGGGGCAGTAGAGGAACCGGCCATGCTTCACTTTGGTCGACATCATTTTCATATACTCCGGGTCCATCGTGTCGTAGCGCCCACCAATGGTGAGCGTCGGTACAACAATCTTTGGTAAGTCGGCGGTTCTGTCCCATTTTTCCAGAATTGCGTTGTGCGAGCCCATTTCGCTGGGGCCTTGCATCGGGACGTAAACTTTTTTGTTGATCTTGGCGAACGATCGCACCACCGGTTCCGGCCATTGGTCCGGCAGCATGTGCAGTACGTGCTGCGGGTAATAATACGTCATGAGCAGCTCTTCATAACGCGGGTCGTCATACTTACCCTGTTTTTCCAGATCGAGGATCTCCTTCAGCACTGTCTGATCCATTGCAGGCATGAGCACAGTTTCAGCGTAATGGTTATAGTCAGGGATGCTCGATACCATGTTGGAAATGATCAATCCTTTGAGATGTTGTTGATACTTCAGCGCGTATTCAATCGCCAGCAAACCACCCCACGAATGCCCAAGCAAAAAGAAATTGTTTTTGTCGAGTCCTAACGCTTTGCGCACTTGTTCGACTTCTTCCACGTAACGCGGCAAGCTGTTGATGAGCGCCGGGTCGTCCGGTTGGTCGCTGTAGGCTGAGCCTAATTGGTCGTAGTAATAGTATTCGACGCTCGCGCCGGGGAAGTAGCTGTCAGCCGCTTCAAAATATTCGTGCGTGGCACCGGGTCCGCCGTGGAGCAACAAGACTTTGATGGTGGGATTGTTGCCCACGCGTTTGGTCCAAACTTTAAAGTCGCCTTTTTCGGTGTGGATGGTGATCATGCGAACGCCACCTGTCAGTACGTCGGTTCGATGGCTGTTGTCAAAATAAGATGCCGTTTGAGTTGTATTACCTGCTGTGGCGCTGGTGGCGATTAGGCAAATCAGGCTGGCCAGAAGTACGAAGAATCGAGTCATGGTGTCTCCTTGGATGTGTGCGCTGCTATATTACACCAAGTCCCATTTAACGAGTCACCGCTTGCGAGAGGGAAGGAGAACCTTGGAATAGCCCGGTTTGGGTTGCGCGCGATGACGGACTCAATCTGTACTGGTCATCTTGGACCAAAGCAGTCCACTCCGAGAACATCGCGAAGAACCCGAGAGCCTTCCTTACCATTTACGACTCCACCCGAAAACGCGGCACCAACAATATGCGCTGCCTTTACTTGCGCTGCACAGTAAGTATCGTTGAAGATTCTGCCGAAGCTAGAAAAGCTTATGCGCTTCTATATCCAGGTGAACCGATTAAGCTTGAAGATTTTTTAGGCATAGGTCAGAAGCGCTTTTACCGAGCGACTCCGTTACAAGCGTGGCTGAATTGCCTTTCTGAGCGAGACCTCACTCCCACCACTGTTAAAATGAGGGAGGAAATTCCGGTTGCGCTGCTCAATTCTTCGACCTTATCCTCCTGAATTCCAGCGCTGGAATGTGATCCGTTTCGAACGTCGCGTATGGGTAATATCGAGGTATGGGGTGAAATTTATGATCGGGCAGGTTGCAGCACGAACCGGTCGCCCGGTCGATGCACCAATTCAGTTCCATATCGACAACCTTTGTGATGTAAATCGGTTAAACGCCACTATTTTCTTTGCGGTTTTTGTACAAGAACACTCAATTTACAAGCAAATCCACTGGATATATTGTTGCACCCAGTGCTATAATTTAGCATGCTTAAAAACAAACTCAGGGTGGTCGATGCAGAATTAAAACCGGCCTCAAGAATCTTCAAAACCGCATGGTTTGCAAAGGAAGCCAAAAAGGCCAAGATTTCGGACTCCGATCTCTGCAAGGCCATTCGACAAGTTATGCGAGGGCAAGCAGATGATCTGGGCGGCGGCGTTTACAAGAAGCGGTTGAGCGACAACATGTACCGGTCGATAGTTCTCGCAAAGGCTGGACGATACTGGATATATGCATATCTA
>CAITOF010000058.1 GCA_903893945.1 uncultured Oxalobacteraceae bacterium
ATTTTTTCCCGTTGAAGATCATCAGTTATATCAGAGGGGGTTATGCCGGGATTGATATTCATCCTTAATTTTTTTTTAAGTTAATGCGATTCGGGGCAATTTTTCTGCCAGATAGTCCGATGTCATGCCGTTTTTTTCTATCATCAGCAACACCGCCTCGCATCCATGGCAGCACAGGTCGCGTTGTTCCCCGTTAAATGTCAATTTAACGACACGGCTAACGGCAACCCGGTCACCGCAGTGATAACAGGCCACCGTTTCGGCAAATTTAAAAAATGTAAACAAAGGGATGGTGAATGGTTGCAATCGATTAATTTTAACCGAAAAACAGGAAATAACTTTGATTTAGGTTAAAGAAAAAACGGTGGCATTGCACCACCGTTCTTTTGTCCTTCAAAGAGTCCATTTTTGTTCATTTACCAGCAACATGGCGAGGCATCCTAGAAGCCTCAATCCTGTATCAACCTCAACAGGTCAACTTCAACGAATCTGAAGACAAAGAGCATCTGTAACTGGTTTGCAACTTTTCAAGACAATTCACTGAATACTGCTTACATTAATAAACGATATTCCCAAGCAAAGAAAACTACATTAACTATGACCAGACTACAGATTTAATTATGCAATAAATAAGGAGTGATAGTGAATAAAGTCTCCCTTCCGGTTGTGTGTCTGAGGTTTCAATATAGCCCACCGGGCGTTGTTGACTCAAGAAAATAATAACTATCCGGCCAGCCACCTTTTTTAAAAAAAACTATGGCGGTTGCATCAGGGAAATGGCGGGCACCGTCAGGCGCGCACCGGCTGAATAAAGTTATCGGTCATCCAGAATATTTTATTATCCTTTTCAACGGTGTTTATCGGGCGCAAGCGTCCACCCCGGCACGGTCCGCCGCTGCAATGTCCGGTATCGGGTTCGTAAATGGCGCCATGCGTTGAACACATGATGTATAAACCGCTACCCTCAAAAAATTCACCCGGACTCCAGTCCAGTTCAATCGGAACATGGGCACAACGGTTCAGGTAGCCGTACACGACACCGCCGTAGCGGATCACAAATCCGGTCGAATCGTCCTCACCGGCCGTCACGGGAAACCGTATCCCCTTGCCCCCTTCCTGGAGGTCTTCCGATGCGCATATCCATATCTCAGCCATGGTCATCCTTATGCGTGTTCATTCAACCAGGCATGCAGAGCAGTGACACTGCCTGCAATATATTCAGGATTCAATGCCTGCAGTGATTTCATGTCGTGAGCACCGTAGCTGACTGCCAGTGAGTCGGCACCCGCGTTTGCTGCCATTAATAAATCGTGGGTCGTGTCGCCTATCATCAGCGTACGGTTCATATCCTGGCCCAGTTCGCGGGTGAGTTCAAACAGCATGGCCGGGTGGGGCTTTGAAAATGTTTCGTCAGCACAACGTGTGGCGTCAAACAGCGATAATAATTGGCTGGCATTCAGGGCGCGGTTTAATCCGACGCGACTTTTGCCAGTGGCGACGGCCAGGAAATAGCCCTGTTCCGACAAGTCATTCAGCATGGCCCTGACCCCGTCAAATAAAACCAGGTCATTATCCTGGTTGAGGTAATGGTGACGATAGCGTTCAGTAATCTGCGGATATAAATGAGGTGACACATCGGGCATTGCCGCTTTCATCGCATCCTGCAAGCCCAGTCCGATGACATAGGAGGCATTTTTCACACTCGGTACCGGCAAGCCCAGATCCTGTGCCGCGGCCTGTATGCACCGGACAATAGTCGCGGTGCTGTCCATGAGCGTACCGTCCCAGTCAAACACGATGAAATCATATTTTTTTTTCGCCATTCGTCATTCCCCGCTTGAGTTTTATGTAATGAAATCTGATCTCAGTGGTCCGCCAGGCTGGCCAGAAACAGTGCGCATTCGGGGGGCAGGCTGGCGTTGATCGTCATGGGCTTGCCCGACTCCGGATGCACAAACGTGATCTGATGCGCATGCAAAAACATTCGTTTTAGTGCGATGCGCTGGCCGTCGGCTTTCTGTAACTGCCGGTTCAGGGCAAAGTCACCGTATTTATCATCGCCTGCCATGGCAAAACCGTTCGCGGACAGATGCACCCGGATCTGGTGGGTGCGTCCGGTTTTCAGCTCTGCTTCCAGTAAGGTAAATTCGCCATAACGCCGAACCAGCGTAAATACCGTATGGCTTGCCATACCGTCGGCCTGCACGCGAACCCGGCGTTCGCCATCAGCCGCCGTGTATTTGTGGAGCGGCAATTTGATATGCTGGCGCTGGTTTTTCCACTCACCACGTATCAGCGTAAGGTATCGTTTATCGGTTTGACCGTCACGCATCTGTTCGTGCAGATGGGTCAGGGCGGAACGTTTCTTGGCCAGCATCAAAATGCCGGACGTTTCACGATCGAGCCGGTGTACCAGTTCCAGGAATTTGGCATCAGGTCGGGAGGCGCGCAGCTGCTCAATCACGCCATAAGAAATGCCGGAGCCGCCATGCACGGCAACGCCGCTCGGTTTGTCGATGATTAGCAAACAGGCATCTTCAAACAGAACGGCAAACTCGGACCTGGGGGCGTTATTGGTTTTCGGTTCGGCCATGCGCACCGGGGGTACCCGAACCACATCGCCCGCTTGCAATCGATACAACTGATCGATACGTCCTTTATTGACCCGTACCTGACCGGAGCGCAGAATCTGGTAAACATGGCTTTTCGGCACACCTTTACAGATTTTCAGTAGAAAATTGTCAACACGCTGACCGGCATCTTCGTCAGAAATCGTTAATAATTGCACTTTAGCAACGCCAGACGGGATAGCCTGCTCCAAACCAGAACCTTTCTTTTCACCTGAGTTGCTATTAATTTTCGCTAAGTCCTTCATTTTGAATATATAATTGCTTTACAGTTGAAACGCGGCTGAATCGCAGTCAGATCGCATTTGTGTTTTAATTGGGTGTAGGAATAAAAGAATACATTCTACACAGTGGCACGACAGTCAGCCGCGCCTATTTGCAAATTTGACTGAAAAGATGTGTACGTACCTGCCCTGCGCATAGCTGTAATTAACAGTTGCCCATGGTGAGGTTGGGTTAGTTTTGATTTTAAGAATTTTTGCCAGACAGCAGTTACTCAAGTTGGGTATGCTGTTTTGTTGATGAATTGTTGATTTACCGATTTTTACAAGCTGTGCAATGTAGGCGCTAGATTCCTCACTATTAAAAGAGTTATCTGAATTTACTGCTTACAGGATAGTCATTCGATGATCTCGTATCCATTTGAAATGACGATCCGGATGCATGCCAGGTTAAGTTGTGCTCTGTCTTGTGCTGTCGCCGAGTTCTGATGTGTTTTGTCAGTAGGCAGTTCAGGCAAGGTCATCGCTCACTCGGTTTTTCCAGTTCCAGGCCCTGGTGGCGCGCGCTGATTTGGCTCGCTGTTCGCCGCTATCGCCAGCGTGGTAATTCTTATCTCCCCGACTATCCCACCTCGACGTACATCCCATGTAATAGTGGCGCCCGTTCATTCAGGGTGCCGTAGATGTGACCGTCGGGTCACGGAGTAGAAAAATGAAACGTATGTTATTTAATGCCACGCAACAGGAAGAATTGCGTGTTGCGATTGTCGATGGCCAGAAACTGATTGATATTGATATTGAAACAGCCGGTCGCGAATTAAGAAAATCGAATATTTATAAAGGCGTCATCACCCGTATTGAACCTTCCCTCGAAGCCTGTTTTGTCAACTATGGCGAAGACCGTCACGGTTTCCTGCCCTTCAAGGAAGTCGCCCGGACCTACTTCAGGGAAGGTGCTGATCCGCGCAATGCCTCAATTAAAGAGGCATTGCGTGAAGGCCAGGAAATCATGGTCCAGGTTGAAAAAGAAGAACGCGGCAACAAAGGCGCAGCCCTGACCTCGTTCGTTTCGCTGGCTGGCCGCTATCTGGTTCTGATGCCGAACAATCCGCGTGGTGGTGGCGTATCGCGGCGCGTGGAAGGTGAAGATCGCCAGGAACTGCGTGACACCATGGACAAGCTCGATCTGCCCTCCGGCATGTCGGTCATTGCCCGTACCGCCGGTATAGGCCGCAATGTCGATGAACTGCAATGGGATCTGAACTACCTGATGCAACTCTGGCGCGCCATCGAAGGTGCAAGCAAGTCCGGCTCCGGTGCCTTCCTGATTTATCAGGAATCGTCGCTGGTGATACGCGCCATCCGTGATTATTTCCAGCCCGATATCGGTGAAATCCTGATCGATACGGATGATATTTATGAGCAGGCCCAGCAATTCATGAGCCATGTGATGCCCGACATGGTGCATCGCGTAAAGCGCTACAGTGATGATGTTCCGCTGTTTTCCCGTTTTCAGATCGAACACCAGATTGAAACCGCGTATTCGCGCACGGTACCACTGCCTTCGGGCGGCGCGATCGTCATCGACCACACGGAGGCGCTGGTGTCGGTGGACGTCAATTCGGCGCGCGCAACACGGGGTTCCGACATCGAAGCGACTGCCTTCAATACCAATTGCGAAGCTGCGGAAGAGGTGGCGCGACAGTTACGTCTGCGCGATCTTGGTGGACTGATCGTGATCGATTTTATCGACATGGAAAACACCAAGAACCAGCGTGAAGTCGAAACGCGGTTAAAAGACGCGCTGCGCTATGACCGTGCCCGTGTCCAGATGGGCAAGATCTCCCGTTTCGGCCTGATGGAATTGTCACGCCAGCGCCTGCGTCCATCCCTGTCGGAAGGCAGTCATGTCACCTGCCCACGCTGTAATGGTACCGGACATATCCGCGACACGGAATCGTCCGCGTTGCAGGTATTGCGCATCATTCAGGAAGAGGCGATGAAAGAAAACTCAGCCGCAATTCACGTGCAGGTACCCGTGGATGTGGCTGCCTTCCTGTTAAATGAAAAACGCGGCGAGATTCTCAAAATTGAAACCCGTCATCGTGTCACCGCCATTCTTATTCCGAATAAGCATCTGGAAACGCCGCATTACAAGCTGGATCGTCTGAAGAACGATGATCCACGCCTGGAAGAAACGCACGCCAGTTACGCCATGGCAGAACAGGTGGATACCGACATTGGTTACAGTAAAGGCAGCAAGGAAGAGCTCAAGCCACGTCAGGAAGCGGTCGTAAAAAGTATTACCCCCGACACGGCCCCCACAGTTGATCGCTCTGAGCCTGTCAGCCTGCCGGTCATTACGGCGCCTGCCAGTCCGCCTAAATCAGCCGGATTTTTTGGCAAGCTGATGGGGTGGCTGACCGGATCTGCGACCACCGCAGAAACCGTGGTTGCTGCACCAGCTGAAGTTGCCGCCAAACCCAAAAATGAAGCACGCGGCAATCAGGATCGCAATAATCGGAATCGCAACCGCAATCGCAATAGCCGTAATGGCCGCAACGATGGCGAAGAACGTCATGCCGCGCCAGCGCCTGCTGCGTCAGGCAAACAGGCCAAGCCGGTGATCACGGACGGTGCGACCGGCGAAGTGGCCCCCAAGAATGCCAAGGGCGCACGTCCGCCTCGCGAAACCCATGAAGCCCGGCGTGAACGTCAGCAGAAGGAACGTGAAGAACGTGCAGCAAAAAAAGCAGCCAGCCTGGCGCTGAATCCGGTACAGGAACCGGTGGCGCAGGAGGGCCTGCCAGTCAGGGACGTTGCCGACACCGAGAATGTGGCGGAATCCGGGGTAAAACCCGATCAGGTCGCCAAAGGTGAAGTCGGTGAGGGCGATGAACCACGCCGCCGCCGCCGCCGTGGTGGACGCAATCGTAATCGCCGTGACCGCGATGCAGGCGACAATGCAACGCCAGAACAGACAGCGCGTGAAAGCTCGGAAGATTTTGTGCCGGTTGCTGACATCGCTGAAGCAGAGCAGCATCATGTGGTTGAAGCGTCTGCGCAATCGCTGGTCGAGCCGGCCGTTGTTTCCGCGCCCGCTCTGGATGCGGTTTCGATGCATGTGCCAGAAAGCGCGGATCACGTTGCGCCTGACATCGTTCCTCACGCTGTCCCGGTAGTGGCATCGGCGGAACCCGCCACCACTGAATCGCCGGCGCCGGCGGAGCGGGTCGTTGAGTCCGGTGCACCCCTATCGCCGGCTGTTGTCATCACTCCAACGCAGGTCGAGCTGAAGTTTGAAGCGATCCGTGACGAAGCGCAGCCTGTGGTGGCGTCCGGATTGGGCCTGCAACCGCAACCTGAACCAGCGGTACCGGATGCGGACGTTGCGTCGCCGGTCATTCTTTCCGACGCTGATGCCGTGGCGCCAGCGCCAACGGCGGCACCGCTGAACGCTGCACCGGTGAGCAACGTGGACGATATGCAGGCGATGCTGAGTTCAGCGGGCCTGGTACTGGCAGCAACCGACCCGAACAAGCTTCGCAGCGCCCAGATCAATGCGATCCCTGTGGTAGCACCGCGCACACCAAGAATGCGCAAGCCGCCAGTGGAACTACCCAGTGAGCCGTTGCAGCTGGTTCAGACCAAGCAACCGCCGATGTAAAAACGGGTGTGGGTATAAGGGTCTGTTCTGAACAGATCCTGTTTCTTCCACAAATTTGTCAACAAGCCAGCAAGGGCTGATTCCTGTCGTACACAGGCATCAGCCCTTTTATTTTTTGCGGACCATAATGCGGCGGGATTGGGATTGGGAATGAGTTCGGTTCGGTTCGGCCAGGCGTTGCGAATGATAAAAGTGGTGCAGGCGTAACGGTCAGCCTTTTTTGGGGTTACGTTGCCCGGTCACCGGGAGGGTTGAGGCAAGGCCTGTGAAATCAATCGAGGTATCCGTCACCCCTACCTAGGGTAGCAGTCTGTCCGCGGCATCAATCACCTCAGCGGCGCTGGGCGGCGAACCTTTATCTCCCAGATTAATGATCTGGCCGGACCAATTTCCTTCTGTCTTCCAGCGTGGCGAAGCACAGTAAATTTCGATGGTAGGCCGATGGTACGCGGCAGCAATGTGCGTAAGCCCGGTATCGACACCCACTACCAGAGCAGCGCGTTGCGCCAGTGTGATGGCGTCGAGCATGCTGAGTTGCGGCAGGACGACCGCATTCGACAGATGGCTGGCAAGCTGCTGTGCGTCGATCAATTCGACATTATTTCCCCAGGGCAGCAGGACCGGCATGTCGCGTTGCTGGAGATGCTTGCCGAGTGTGATCCAGTCATACGCGGCCCATTTTTTGTTGGCACCGGCCGTGGCATGGAAGAATACCGCATAATCTTTTTCTGGCAGCCACTCGCGGATTGCCGGCGCTGGCGCTGTCAAACCAAAGTTGGGCGTGCTCTGTTCTATGTGTGTGGTGTAGTGGAAGGCACGGGCCGCGACCAGGCGGCCTCGCTGCACGGCGTGCGTATGGTTATCGACCGGCACACTCAGGGTGTGAAAAATTCGCGACAGTGATTCGTAACCGGAGCCTTCGGTGCCATTGGCCAGGCCGACTTTGACCGCGCCATTGGCCAGGCCCATGATCATGCCGGTTTTGAGCAGACCCTGGGTGTCCAGAATGACGTCGTAGGTGTCGCGCTGCAGTCGTTTTTTGAATGCGGCGATCTCGGCGCGGACTGAAGCTGAAAGCAGTTTCTTGCGCCAGCGTCGCAGCGCGAACGGAATGACGTGGCGAATGTTCGGGTTCAGTTTGACCAGATCCACGAACGCTTCCTCAACGACCCAGTCTATCTGTGCATGGGGAAACTGGTTCAGGATATCGGCCACAACCGGCATGTTGTGCAGTACATCGCCTAGCGACGAAACTCGGATCAGGAGTACTTTCATCAGGTCGTGGCTGCTCTAAAAGGGTAATTCTGCATCGGGTTTGACGGCCAGTATGGCACGCCTGAACGCCGCCTGTATCCTTGCCAGTGCGGCACCGGTTTCCGCTTCAAATCGCATTACGATGACCGGCGTGGTATTGGAAGAACGTGCCAATCCAAATCCGTCCGCGTATTCGACGCGCAATCCGTCAATGCGGATGATCTGCTCGGCGTCTGAAAAATGGCGCTGGGTCTGATCGGGTGACTGCATGTGATCGATCAGGGTAAAATTTTCACCTTCATTCAAGGTCAGTTGCAATTCCGGTGTTGAGCTGGATTGCGGCAGCGCATTCAGCACAGCGGACGGGTCACTGACACGTGACAATAATTCCAGCAGGCGCGCGCCAGCGTACAGGCCATCATCAAAACCGTACCAGCGGTCCTTGAAGAATATGTGGCCGCTCATTTCGCCGCCGAGGGGCGCGCCAGTGTCGCGCATTTTTGCTTTGACCAGGGAATGGCCGGTTTTCCACATCAGTGGATGGCCGCCGCGCGCCTTAACCCATTGGGCAATATGCCGTGTGCATTTCACGTCGTACAGGATCTGTGCGCCCGGGTGGCGCGTCAGGACATCGTCGGCAAAAAGCATCAGCTGCCTGTCCGGATAGATGATCTTTCCGTCTTTGGTAACCACGCCCAGGCGGTCACCGTCGCCGTCAAACGCCAGGCCTAATTCGGCGGCGCTGTTTTTGACCCGGTGTATCAGATCCTGCAGGTTTTCCGGGTGCGCCGGATCGGGATGATGATTGGGGAAAGTGCCATCCACGTCACAGAACAATTCGTCGACAGCGCAACCCAGACCACGATACAAATCGCCTGCAAACGCACCGGCAACGCCATTGCCGCAGTCAACAACGACAGCCATTTTCCGGGCGAGTCTGATGTCGGAAATAATGCGGTCCAGGTAGGTCGCGCGGATATCATGTTGCTGGTAGTTGCCCTGACCCTGAGCAAAGTGCTGCGTCAGTATGGTGTGATACAGGGACTGGATGGTGTCGCCATAGATGGCTTCACCGGCCAATACCATCTTGAAACCGTTGTAATCAGGCGGGTTGTGGCTGCCTGTCACCATGATGCCCGAGCGGGCATTTAATACGTGCGTGGCAAAATACACCAGCGGTGTGGCGACCATACCCAGATCAATGACATCAATACCGGTTGCCTGCAGGCCTTCAGCCAATGCAGCACTCAATGCCGGACCGGACAATCGGCCATCGCGGCCGATCACAACCGATTTTTCCCCTCGGGCCAGGACAGCGCTGCCAAACGCCTTGCCGATCTGTCGCGCGACGTTGGCGTCCAGTGTTTTTCCAACGACGCCGCGGATGTCGTAGGCTTTGAAAATTGATTGGGATAGGGAGGGCGAAGTCATATAATTTCGATAATGCGCTCAGAGAATGGAAGCCCGTAGTGTAGCCTTGTATCCTGGGGGTGAATAGTGGGCGCACACTGAAAATGCCATTTTGGTCGGGCCGGGAGGGAAAACGGCACAGACCGGTCGGGTTTGTGACAGAACAATTACAACTCGGTTCGCAAGGCAAATAATTCCGGAAACAGCACCACATCCAGCATTTTACGCAGATAACTGACCCCTGCCGTACCGCCTGTTCCCGTTTTAAATCCGATAATGCGTTCCACCGTCGTTACGTGACGGAAGCGCCAGATACGGAAGGCGGTTTCCATGTCGACCAGTTTTTCTGCCAGTTCGTAGAGCACCCAATGCTGCTCCGGTGCCTTGTAAACCTGTGTCCAGGCGGCCTGTACCGACGCATTCGATTTAACCGGCTGGCTCCAGTCCTGCTGCAACCGTTCCGGATCAATCGGCAAACCGTTTTTTGACATCAGGAAAATCGCTTCATCGTAAATGGACGGTGTTGTGAGTGCTGCCTGCAGTCTGGCGTGGTTTCCGGGATGACTTTCATGGACTGTCATCAGGGTGGCGTTTTTGTTACCCAGCAAGAATTCAAGTTCGCGATACTGATACGACTGGAAGCCGGAGGAATTGCCCAAATAGGGTCGTATCGCGGTGTATTCCGACGGTGTCATGGTGGCCAGTACATCCCAGGCGTGCACCAGCTGATCCATAATCCGTGCCACGCGCGAAAGCATCTTGAACGCAGGAGGCAGATCACCGATATGCATCTGATGACGAACCGCATGCAGCTCATGCAGCATCAGTTTGATCCACAGTTCACTGGTTTGATGCTGAACGATAAACAGCATTTCATTGTGATTGGCAGACAGCGGATGTTGTGCGTTGAGGATTTGTCCCAGTCCCAGGTAGTCGCCATAACTCATGTCGTTTGAAAAATCGAGTTTTGCGCTATGCCAGTCGGCGGGTGGATGTTGATCAGTAGTCATAATGTTCTTCAGGTGACGGTGTGACGAACGGCGTTGAGCTGGTAGGCCTGGGTTTCCAGAATGGTGCGCAAGGCAGCCACGGCGTGCCAGACATCGACGAAGCGGGTGTAGAGCGGGGTGAATCCGAAGCGCATCACAGACGGTTCACGATAGTCGCCGATGATACCGCGCTGGATTAGCGCCTGTACCAGCGGATAGGCGTGCGGATGCATGTAGCTGACATGACTGCCGCGGGCCTCATGATTTCGGGGAGTAATCAATGTCAGGTCGTTTGACGGGCATTGCTCGGTCATTAACTGGATAAACAGGTCGGTGAGCGCCAATGATTTTTTCCGCAGGGTGGCCATATCGGTCTGCTGAAATATCTGCAAGCCGGATTCGACCAGGGCCAGAGAAACGACAGGCTGGGTCCCACAAAGTGCGCGCCGGATCGTGGCGGTGGGTGTAAACGTATCCTGCATGGAAAAAGGCGTGGCATGGCCCCACCAGCCGGAAAGCGGGTGCGCGAAGTCGGCGAGGTGACGTTCGGCGACCCAGATATACGCCGGCGCACCGGGGCCACCGTTGAGGTATTTATAGGTGCAGCCAACCGCCATATCGGCCTTGCAGCCATTTAAATCAACCGGTACGGCTCCGGCTGAGTGACATAAATCCCAGATGGTTAAGGCCTGTTGCGCATGAGCGTGCGCCGTTAATGAGTGCATGTCCAGCATTTCGCCGCTGCGGTAGTTGACCTGGGTCAGCAGCACGACCGCTGTCTCGGTGTCGATCGCCGCCGTCAGTTGTTCGGTTGTGTCCACCAGGACGATTTCATAGTCTGATTCAAGCCAGGCGGTTAATCCCTGAATCATGTAAATATCGGTCGGAAAATTTTGGCGCTCGGTCACAATCTTTTTTTTGTGCGGGTACTTTTTTGCCTGTATCTGCAGCGCCGCCGCCAGGGTTTTGAAGAGATTGATTGAGGTTGAATCGGTGACGACCAGCTCGGCGGGCCGGGCGCCTATCAGGGGTGCCAGCAAATCCCCCAGGCGGGACGGCAGGTCAAACCAGCCTGCGGTATTCCAGCTGCGAATCAAGTTCTGACCCCACTCCTGCTGAATCACCTGTTGCGCGCGCATTGCCGCCGATTTCGGCTGTGCCCCCAGGGAATTGCCGTCAAGGTAAATGACGTTGTCCGGTAACGCAAACTGATCGCGTAACCTGGCAATCGGATCCTGCGCATCCGAATTGATGCAGTCGTTAAGTGTGATCATGTCGGTTCAGTGTAAAGTTGACGTGGACATCAGCCGGCAGGCTGACGCAATATGGCGCGCACCGGACTGGCATCCAGGCCGGCGAATTTGAGCGGCAGGGCGATCAGCTCATAGTCGCCGGCGCTGACTGCATCCAGCACGATCCCTTCCAGTATCGCCATGCCACGGGCTTCGACCGCGCGGTGCGCCGCGAGCGTTTTAGACTGTTCCGGGTCCAGCGAAGGGGTATCAATACCGATTAACATGACACCATGGTCAGCGAGCAGATGAATCGCTGCGGCGGAAATGCTGGCAAATGTGCTATCCCAGTATCCGGGTGTATTCTGGTAGGTCCGGATTAACAGCCGCTGAGGCAGGTGTTCGAGGAAAGGGTGCAAATCGGCGACGTCGACCACGCGGGTTCCCTGCAAATGAATGACGCGACACGGGCCGATATAAGGTTCCAGACTGACTTCGTCGATCGATTTGGCATTGGCGCCATAATGCGATGGCGCATCGCAATGGGCCCCGGTGTGGGTTGACATGGTTATCCTGCTGACCTTGACCGGGCAACCGTCCGTCATTTCCCAGGTGGTGGCTGATTCAAATGGTGTATCGCCCGGCCAGACAGGAAATCCGGCATGCAGTATCGGACTGATATCCCATATTTTGTTGTTCATATAACCACAAGCCTCCGTTAAATGCCGGTCGCGCGCCGCTTGAAAGCAGAATTAAGTGCAGCAAAGAAAAGGTCGGTGACCGAAAAATATTTTATTCTAAAATTAAAAAATAATCCTTGCAAATTGGCCTGTTATTTGCCATAACTAAGCAATTAGTCATCATAAACAGGCATTATTCTGGAGGGATATTCCATATGGAACTCGATAAAACGGATTTAGCGATTCTGCACTATCTGCAGGAGGACGGGCGCATCAATAATTCAGATCTGGCCGACAAGATTTTTCTTTCTGCTTCCTCCTGCCTGCGGCGCGTTCGTGCACTCGAAGAAGCTGGCATTATTGCCAATTATTGTGCCGTGCTTGATGCCAATGCCGTGGGTCTGGAAGTGGATTCGTTCGTTCAGGTCACCATGCGGCGTGACATCGAACAGTGGCATGAGAATTTTAGTAAAGAAATCAACCAATGGCCAGAAGTAGTTGGATGTTTCATCATTACCGGCGAGGCGAATTATCTGTTACGGGTGCGGGCCAGAAATCTCAAGCATTATTCAGCCTTTATTATGGACCGATTGTACAAATCGCCCGGCGTACTCGATATCCGGTCCAATATCGTTTTGCAAACATTGAAGGATACTCACGCGATTGCTTCCGAACTGTTGAAAAGTACCGACTGACAGAAAAGGGGCCTGGGCGCAGCCCGAGCGTCGCGTTTGCGGGGAGCTCCGACCCAAAAACACAAAATCAGCGCTCAAGTTGATCTGGTGCAAGGAGCGTTCTGCCAGCTGGACTACAATGGGCGTCAGAACACCTTGCGGTGGGGAGGGAATAACGACCGCAAGCGCCAATTTCTGAGGGATAAGCATGTTGCCGGCCTACATTTCACATAACGACTGTGTCAAACACGACATG
>CAITOF010000059.1 GCA_903893945.1 uncultured Oxalobacteraceae bacterium
CGATCAGTAACATTGAGGCCGTATCGTACCATCAACCGCTTTTCGTGTTCGGAGTGCACCAACGCCACTATTTGCAATTTTCTCGTCGTCCAAATTCTTCAACTGAGTGACCTTCTTAGCCCTCACCTTTTTAACCTTCGGCAATTGGGCGTCGTCGTTTAAATTTTGATTATTTTTTATAAGACTGGCTTTTTTGACGCGACTTGTAACATTCTGTGCCGCAACCTCTTCCTGCGCGCGTAGCGCATCAACCCAGGCCTTCATGTCCGATGCCCGCCATCCCACCGAATTTGCTCCAATCCGCAACTTTTCAGGAAAATCAGCATCGTAATAAGGTGATTTCTTGTTGCACCTATTTAAAATTGTATTTTTAGATAATCCTGTTATGTTAACAACATCAATCATTCTAAGCATTGATTCATCACGTATGTTATTTTTATTTTCAGGCATCATTTATCCCATTCTTATTTGCAATACCAAATGGAATAATATACTGCACAATGCGGTCCAACAAAATCCTCTAAGCAAATAACACTTCAACTACATAACGTATTCAGCCGGTACAATTCAGGTCAGCAGGCTCATCGTTCAGGGTAATGACGCCTACTTTTGGATGCCACAACGCACCGCGACAACGTATCAATAGGGGCATTTTTGTTTTTGTTGGTACTTTTGTTGGTACTTATAAAATATTTCAATAACAAACCAAGTAAATACAGGCATCACAAGCCACTCTTAGGTTCCTGTCGGTGCACCAATAGATTGAAATACAACTTAAAACCGGCGTACTCCAGAGATCGGGTTGGCTGTGTGCGTCGGTCGATTCTGTTATCGGCATAAAATCGTTAAGTACGCCTGATAACCCATCACCAAGTAAATCATCGCCATCTGGCTACGTGATGAGCTTTCCGCACAAAACGCCTCAAAAAGCAAAAAGCCCAGTCACATGGACTGGGCTAAGTGCTTGAATTGATTGGTGCCGACTGCAGGACTTGAACCCGCCACCCCCTGATTACAAGTCAGGTGCTCTACCAGATGAGCTAAGTCGGCAAAACTGAAAGAACGACATTCTACCTTATTTTATGATTGTTAAGCTAGGCTTTTTCCGGACTTCTTTTGTGTCTTTATCTACTTTCGCGGGATTTTTTTCATCATTTGTCACCGCCAAACCGATTGTTGAATTTTCACTTTGCTTATTTTCAGACAACTCATCACTGTGTGCCAAATCGGCGCTCACATCAAAGGCCATGCCCTGGCCATTTTCCTTGGCATAGATTGCTGTCACGGACGACACCGGCACATAGATATCCCGTGAGACGCCGCCAAAACGGGCTTTGAACGTGATTGCCTCGTTATCCATATGCAGGCCACTGGTCGCACTGAAGGTGATATTTAAAACGATCTCGCCGTTGCGTACAAACTCCATCGGCACACGCACGCCATTTTGTACTTTAACTGCCAGGTAGGGTGTAAAACCGTTGTCCGTACACCATTCATACAGGGCACGGATCAGGTAAGGCTTGGTAGAAACAGTATCGGACATAATTCTGTTCGCTTCATCAAATTGGCAATCTGATTTGCGCAGATTGCCGTTCGTCCTGCATTAACGTTAGCGGCGCATGACTTTTTCAGACGGGGTCAGGGCTTCTATATAAGCTGGGCGGGAAAAAATGCGTTCAGCATATTTCATCAGGGGTGCTGCTGTTTTTGAAATTTCAATGCCGTAATGATCCAGACGCCACAACAGCGGCGCTATCGCGACATCCAGCATGGAAAATTCTTCACCCAGCATGTATTTGTTCTTGATAAATAACGGAGCCAATGTCGTCAGGCGGTCACGGATTTCTGCCCGTGCTTTTTCCAATGCCTTGCTTGAACTTCCCGACTTGTCGTTTTCCAGTGTATGAACATGGATGAATAATTCTTTCTCAAAATTAAACAACATCAACCGGGCACGCGAACGCATCAGCGGATCGGCAGGCATCAGTTGTGGATGTGGAAAACGTTCATCAATATATTCGTTGATGATGTTTGACTCATACAGAATCAGATCGCGCTCAACAAGAATTGGCACCTGGCCGTAGGGATTCATTGTTGATATGTCTTCTGGCTTGTTGAACAGATCAACGTCACGAATTTCAAAGTCCATTCCTTTTTCAAACAACACCAGGCGACAGCGTTGCGAGAATGGGCAAGTAGTACCCGAATAGAGAACCATCATTTTTGCAGTTCCTTTAAAACAAATAGGGTGAGGCCTTTTAAATTTTTAAGGCTCACCCTGATAGTACAAACAGCGTACAACAAATAGAAAAAAGTGGCGGTAAGCTGCCCTCTTCTATTACTTAACTTCTTTCCAGTAAGACGCATTCAGACGCCACGCCAATACACTCAGCAAGCTCAACCAGATCAGTACCCACACGCCAAGACGCTTGCGCGTGCTTTGTTGCGGCTCACCCATCCAGGTCAGATACGCGACCAGGTCAGCGACTTCACTGTCGTATTCCGCGGCTGTCAACTTGCCAGGTGTAACCGTGTTGAATTTCTTGAATTCCAGCTTTTTGGTGTGGTCTTCCTCTTCCACTTCCTCAAATTCAGCACTTTTCACGCCTTGCAGCTCCCACAACACATGAGGCATGCCCACATTGGGGAATACCATGTTGTTCCAGCCTGTGGGTCGGGAATCATCCTTGTAATAGCTACGCAGGTAGGTATAGAGCCAGTCAGGTCCGCTACCCAGTTCCGATGACTTGGAACGGGCAATCACGGACAAATCGGGTGGCGCGGCGCCAAACCATGCCTTGGCATCTTTGACGCTCAGATGGGTGGTCATCAACTCGCCCACTTTGTCACCGGCCAACAGCAGATTGTTTCTGATCTGGTCATCGGTCAGTCCGATATCTTTCAAACGGCTATAGCGCATGGATGCTGCGGAATGGCAATTCAGGCAGTAATTCACAAACAGCTTTGCGCCGTTTTGCAGTGCAGCCATATTGTTGGCGCGATCGGGTGCGTGATCCAGCGGGTAACCTTCACCTGCTAACGCCAATGCGGGCAGCAATACCAGGGTAGCGATAATTTTATTTAAAATTTTCATTTCTTATGTCCCTTTGGATGCTAGTGAGGCTTGAATGTGACGCGTTTTGGTACGGGCTTGAAGGTTCCCATTGCACTCCACCATGGCATCAACAGGAAAAACGCAAAGTATATTACTGCGCAAACCTGTGAAATCAGGTTACGGGTAGGTGAGGGTGCGTGCATACCCAGATACCCCAGGGTCAAAAATGCGATGGCAAAAACTATAAAGACCGATTTATGCCAGTCAGGCCGGTAACGGATTGATTTCACCGGCGACTGATCCAGCCAGGGCATACCTGCCAGAATCATGACAGACGAACCGAACAGAACCACGCCCCAGAATTTTGCCTCAAATCCGAATGGCATCATGCCGATGATAAGCACCAGCCCGACCGCTGCAATGGCTGCCTTGATTAGCGATGGCAGTGATGATTTCAGGTAAATCAGAATGACATACGCAACAATTCCACCCTGAACTATATAAAGGAAATCACTGGTGGTGGCACGCAGGATTGAATAGAACGGCGTGAAATACCAGGTTGGTGCAATTTCAGCAGGTGTTTTCAGTGAATCGGCCGGAATAAAATTATTCGATTCCAGAAAGAATCCGCCCATTTCGGGAGCAAAGAACACCACGGCACTGAACAGCACCAGGAATACCGTCACGCCGAAAATATCATGAAAGGTGTAGTAAGGATGCGAGGGAACGGCGTCCACCGGATGACCGTCCGCGTCCAGATTTTCCTTGACTTCGATACCATCCGGATTGTTTGAGCCGACTTCGTGTAACGCGATCAGATGCGCCGCGACCAGACCTAACAGCACCAGTGGAATTGCAATCACGTGGAACGAGAAGAAGCGATTCAATGTCGCATCGGAAACCACGTAGTCACCACGAATCCACAAAGACAGATCAGGGCCGATAAATGGAATGGCACCGAACAGGTTCACAATAACCTGTGCACCCCAGTAGGACATCTGACCCCAGGGCAGCAGGTAACCGAAGAAGGCTTCGGCCATCAGGCACAGAAAGATCGCAAAGCCGAACAACCATACCAGTTCACGCGGTTTGCGATAAGACCCGTACATCAGGGCGCGTGCCATGTGCAGGTAAATGATGATGAAAAATGCCGAGGCGCCGGTTGAATGCATGTAACGTACCAGCCAACCCCATGGGACTTCGCGCATGATGTATTCAACCGAGGCAAATGCCAGGGTTGCATCAGGTTTGTAGTGCATGACCAGAAAAATACCGGTCACAATCTGGATCACCAGTACCAGCATGGCCAACGACCCGAAGATGTACCAGAAATTGAAATTTTTCGGTGCGTAGTACTGACCCCACTGGTCATTCCATAATTTGGTTAGCGGAAACCGGGAATCAACCCAATTTAACGACTTGTCGAGGACCGATGCGTCCGCTGGAAGTTTCTTCTCAACAAATGCCATGATTAAGCCTCGCCTTTCTCGTCTTTACCAATCACGATTTTTGTGTCGGAAAGATACATGTGCGGTGGAACATCCAGGTTTTGTGGTGCGGGTTTGTTCTTGAATACGCGGCCCGACAAATCGAACGTTGAACCATGGCATGGGCACAAAAATCCACCTGCCCAGTCATCCGGCAAGGAAGGTTGTGCACCTTCAGTGAATTTTTTACTTGGCGAACAGCCCAGATGTGAACAGATGCCAATGGCAACCAGCACGTCCTGATGTTCCTTGCGCGAACGGCTCTGCTTTTCGCAATACTCTGGCAGCGGCATGGTGTAAGGCTTCAGCGAATCCGGATCGGCAACCTTGTCCTGTGTCTTGTTTAAACTTGCCATCATTTCTGGCGTTCGTTTAAGTATCCACACTGGTTTGCCGCGCCATTCTGCAGTCGTCATGTCGCCCGGTTTCAGGCTGGATATGTCGACCTCCACTGGTGCGCCAGCGGCTTTTGCGCGCTCAGAGGGTTGAAATGTACTTACAAATGCTCCTGTTGTAGCCAGACCTACAACACCACCCGCCGCACATGTTGCGACGAGCAAGCCGCGGCGGCCGGAATCGACCTGCTTTTCATTACTCATACCAACCCCATTCGTCAAAACTTGATTATTAAAAAAATTATAGTTTTTTGGTCTTACCCGAAAACAACCTCAAACAACGTGCAGCGCTCTTGTGTAAGTGCCTCTTTACAAACAGCAGCCCGACAGACTCCTAACAACCCGAAATTATAATTGAGCCAGAGCACGAATTAAAGAGAAACCTTGAAATACATGCAAGCCGGGTCTGGTTTTGATCGAAATAAATCAATTTTTATTCAATTTAATTAAATTTAAAACAACTAATTGAAAATTGATCCGATTCCCGGAAAAAGATTGATAATTTCACTACCCATGTAGAATATCAGTCTCACCCTTTTTTACAACCAAGGAGCAAGCATGTCGATGGTGCAGGAATTCAAATCATTTATTACTCGCGGTAATGTAGTTGATCTGGCAGTCGGTGTGATTGTCGGCGCTGCCTTCAGTAAAATCGTTGATTCACTGGTTCAGGACATCATCATGCCGGTGGTGGGCAAAGTGGTGGGCGGACTTGATTTTGCCAATTACTACTTGCCACTTAATCATCAGGACACCGCGCTGACGTTGGTCGAAGCCAAAAAACTCGGGGCCGTTTTCGCTTACGGCAATTTTCTGACCATCGTCCTGAATTTTCTCATTCTGGCGTTTATCATTTTTCAGATGGTCCGGCTGGTCAACATTGCCAGAAAGGCCGCCGACGCCGAAGCGGCCGCGGTGGCGCCGCCGCCAACGCCGGAAGACGTCATGCTGCTGAGGGAAATTCGCGACTCATTAAAAAAATAGCCGGCGACCCTGGCTGCCGTTCATACCGGGTTCGGTATATCGACAAAATGATGCGTTATGCCGAACCGCTCAGCCAGCGCCCGACCCAGCGCGAGAATACCGTAGCGCTCTGTGGCATGGTGTCCACATGCCAGATAGGCAACACCGGACTCGCGCGCCAGGTGCACCGTCGGCTCGGAAATTTCGCCGGAAAGATACACACTGGCACCGGCCTGTACGGCGTCGCCAAGAAAATTCTGTGCTGCACCGGTACACCACGCAATGCGTCCCAGCAACTGCTCCGGTGAACCGATTAACTGTGGTGGACGTCCCAGTTTCAGTTCGATCCAGTCACGCAGATCGCCAACTGTCCGAAGCAGCGGGTTTAGTGCCGTTCCGTAACAGGCCAGTCCCTGTTCGGCAAATGTACCTTCCTGCCTGAACTCCAGCAACCGGGCCAATTGCGCGTTATTGCCCCATTCCGGATGCACATCGAGCGGCAAATGGTATGCAAACAGGTTCATTTCAGAATCAATTAGCTTTTTGATACGTTGATACTTCGGTCCGATCAGACAGGGATTTTCACCCCGCCAGAAATACCCGTGATGAACCAGGATGCAGTCGGCCTTCAATTCAATTGCTTTTTCAATTAACGCCAAACTTGCGGTAACCCCTGTCACAATGATTTTTATTTGTTCTGCACCTTCCACCTGCAAGCCATTTGGACAATAATCATTCATTTTGGAAATTTGCAATTGATCCGCTAGAAATTGGCTTAATTCGCCCCTATTTACCTGTTTTGTTTTTGGGTTCATTTTTTATTTACCTTTCAATTCTTAAACTACTATGCGACGACTCTGGTTATTATTTGCTCAAACGGCGACAGTCTGCCTGGCAATTCTGTTTATTGTAAGCACCCTGAAACCGGAATGGATCAACAGAATACCGACTTCAGGTCACGGTCTGCACTTCGCCACATCAACCCTCCCGATTACCGAAGCGCCGGTAAGCGCTGTCGCACCAGGCAGCTACCGCGATGCGGCAAAGCGCGCCATGCCGTCTGTTGTCAATATTTTCACCACCAAAGAAATCAAACAGACCGTCAACCCGTTTTTCAACGACCCGCTGTTCCGTCACTTTTTTGGTAACCGGCCCAATCCGCGACCACAGAAACAGTCCAGCCTGGGTTCGGGGGTCATTGTCAGTACCACAGGTTATATCATTACCAACAACCACGTGGTCAATTCCGCTGACGAGATCGATGTGGTACTTTCTGACGGTCGCAAAGCGCTCGCCAAAGTCGTGGGAACGGATCCGGAGACTGATCTGGCGCTCATCAAAATCAATCTGCCCGACCTGCCGGCGATTACACTGGGTCATGTTGAAAACGCGAGTGTGGGCGATGTGGTGCTGGCCATAGGCAATCCGTTCGGTGTCGGACAAACCATTACCATGGGTATCATTTCTGCACTGGGCCGCAATCATCTGGATATCAACACCTTCGAAAATTTTATTCAGACCGACGCGGCCATCAACCCGGGTAATTCCGGTGGTGCGTTAATCGATACCAATGGAAATCTGATCGGAATTAACAGTGCGATATTTTCCCAGAACGGCGGATCACTCGGCATCGGCTTTGCGATTCCGGTCAGCACGGTGAAGTCGGTCATGGACGGCATCATTACCAACGGTCATGTTATTCGCGGCTGGATAGGCGTCGAACCCCAGGAAATCACCCAGGATCTGGCTGAAAATTTCGGTGTGAAAGAAAAGGAAGGTACTTTAATCGCGGGTGTCATCCGTGGTGGGCCGGCCGACAAGGCGGGTGTAAAGCCCGGTGACGTACTGGTTCAGGTCAATGATACCAAGGTGACGGACAAAGTCGCGATGATGAATCTGATCGCCCAGTTGCCACCCGACAAAAAAGCCAAACTGACGTTCCTGCGCAAAGGCAAGGCGCTGGTACTGGACATATTGATAGGCGCCCGACAACAGCAGAAAACACTGCCTGGCGACGATGACGATGATGACGAACCCAGATAACCTGTCTGGCGGGATTTTATGTTGGGGGCAATGAAACCATGCACATACAGGATCTCACGCGCTATTTGGCGGAACTTGCTGACAACAACAATCGGGCCTGGTTTGTGATGAACAAACCGCGCTACGACATTCTGCGCGAAGAGTTTCTTGCGCTTGTTACCGACCTGATCCGCCAGATCAGTCAATTTGATCCGCTCATCACCGGGTGTAATCCTAAAAAAGCGCTATTCCGGATTAACCGCGACATTCGTTTTGCCAAGGATAAAAGCCCATACAAGACCACTTTTTCTGCTGCCATCGTGCCGGGAAATTTGAAAAAGCCCAGCCAGGGCGGAGGCGCGGCATACTATTTTCATATCGATGCCAAGGGTGAATTACTTTTTGCGGTCGGCGAATACATGCCGCCGTCAGACCGTCTGAAGCAGATTCGACAAGCGATTGCCAGTGACGGGACGGGACTGAAAAAAATCCTGAAAAACAAAAAACTTCAGGACGCGTATGGCGGCTTGCAGGAAGAAGACAAATTACAACGACCGCCGAAAGGTTTTGATCCGGCGCACCCGCAAATTGAGCTCATCAAACTGAAGCACTACATGGTCTGGAACCAGATAAATGTAAGCAAGCTGAAAGCCGACCGGCAGACCGAAATGATAGTGAGTACGCTGGTCAGCCATTTTAAGGTCGCCTACCCTCTGGCATGCTGGTTGCGGAATGCAAAATAGGCACGCATGGCCTTACTGGCCCATGGCAGCAGTGTCGGTCGCGTCAAAAGCGCAATGACAGACAGGTCAGTCCACCATCCATTTTTTTGAATTCACTGGTTGGCGTCGTGATGATTTTCAGGCCCAGTTGCTTCAGTTTGGCCAATGTTTCCGGGTAGCCTTCTGGCGTGATCAGGTTATCATTGATCCACAAGGTATTGCCGGCATATTCCTCGTTTTGTCCGACAATGATGTGGTCAAAGTCTGCAAACGCCGGATGCCCGGCATTGTCGGCGTCCAGTAACAGGGTATTGCGACCGACGAAGTTGACGATGGATTTCAAATGCAGTCCCGCCATGACTTCAATCACGTCAACCCGATAGCCGTATTTTTCGACAATCGCGGTAAATTCACGGATACCGGCCTGGTCGGTCCGATTGCTTAAGCCGACAAAGAACCGCTTACCCACCATCAGAACATCGCCCCCGTCCATATGGCCCTGCCTGATTCGTTCAATGCGACGATAGCGCGCCAACACCGGTTCAATCGTGACCACCTCACCTTCTCTTGAGGTCGCGCCCGGCCGGGTAATGATCGCAAATTCGGGTGTCACCACGGCCGTGTCTTCAACAAAATGGCCGTCAGGAAAAGCGGGATTTGCCGGCAACACGATGACCGTCAGTTCCAGGTCCGAGAGTATGTTGATATAGTGGCCAAACTGGGTCCGGGTCTGCTCCGCGTTCGGGCGACCGAGATTCGCTGTGGTCAAGCCATTTCCACACGAATTCGACGGTACTCTGACTATTGCATTGGTAAAATTTTTCATCCGTTCATCCCTGTTGCCATTTTTTATGCGCGTGGCCTGTTCGCATGCAGCGGTAATCGCCATGGTAAATGCCCGGTATTCGTACTACTATGCAAGTTCAAACCCGGTTTCACTGCCTACCTGTTTTAAAGACGGATCGTTGAATTACATTTGATTTCAAGCAGAAACACCTGAAATGATAAGGTATATTTCGTTGAGCGGGTAAGCAAGAACAATGGCGTGCCGCAATTTCATTTGCTCACGCCCGGCTGCCATCAGCAGCCGGGCAGCATTAATCCTCTGACTGTATGCGACATCAACTTGCCATAAAGTTAATCACATTGATCTTGCTGCTCACGAATCTGAGTTGTCATTTTGCCTGCGCCCAAACAACGGTCCGGATTGCCTCGGATGACTGGTGTCCGTATGTCTGTGCAGAAAATGGACAGATTACCGGAGGGTTTCTGGTCGACGTCGTTACCCAGGCGATGCAACTGCGCGGCATCCGGGTGGATTCTGTTCTGGTTCCTTTTTCAAGAGCGATGAATGAAACAGCCAACGGTAACATTCAGGCGATCTATTCGCCGCCGGCCGACCCCCGCCTGATACTGAGTGTGCCTGTCATTTATGCCCGGTCCTGCTTTTATACACTGCCTGATGAGCCGTGGACCTACCGGGATCTGGGCTCACTGAATAACACCACGTTGGGGGCGATCGCCGACTACAACTACGACGACAGCCTGCTCGATGACTACATTCAGAGAAATCGTAATTACCCGCAGCTTGTCGACATGGCCTATGGAGAATTTGCCGGAATGAACAACATAAAGAAATTGTTGGCGAAGCGATTTACGGTCATGGTTGAGGACGAAGCGGTCATCACGGTACTGATTCAGAAATTGCAACGCAATAATGACAGCAAGCTCGCGTTAAAACAGGCCGGATGCCTGGACAATCCCATTGCGGTCACTATCGGGTTCAGCAGAAACGATCTTCACAGCGACGACTGGGTCAAGGCACTCAATGCGGGCCTCCGTCAGCTGGAGTCCTCGGGACGGTTAGCCATGCTGCAACGACGCTACCAGATCGCGCCGACATCGTCCCGATCCGGCCTGTCTCATTGAGACCATGATTCGTCTCCATTGGCTGAATCAGACGCCAGACCACGATTATCAATAAAAAGTTGAAATCCGGACCGGTTTGGTATGTAGTGAATTTCATTCTTCTGAACGTCCTGGCGACCCTTCATTCATTTGCTGATCAACTGCGAGACCAAAATGCGATATTCATTTGACACGTTCTATTCAAATTTTCGCCGCTCCGTTCCCGTAATGTCACTGCTTATCGTGATGTTTGCCGGCGTGCCAACGGCTCAGGCTGACGACTCCGTCACGACAGGCGATGATGACGCCAGCGCCCGGTTTTCCGGCTTTTTGTCGGCCATCGCCGGGAAAGTAATCGACGGATCCTACGATGGAAAAGCAACCGCCTATAACTACCAGTGCCCCTGTTATGTTGCAGACTGGGGAAATGGCGGCGTTTACAGAAGCAACTGGTCGTTCGAGCCCGAAACCCACGCGGGCGTCCAGCTTGATCTGAGTTTGAATAAAAATATTTCCGCAACCGTTCAGGTGACAACCCGCGGCCCGAAAACCGCACCTGAATTTCAATATGCTTTTCTTAATTACAAGATCGATGGCAACTGGAATGTCCACGCAGGCAGAGAGCGCATACCTCTCTATTATTATTCGGATTTTCAGGATCTTGGCGTGGCGTATCCCTGGGTTTCACCGCCTTCTGAGGTATATGGCTGGGAAGTCATTAACTACAATGGTGCCAGTGTTCACTACAAGGGTGTTATTGATGGCATAAGTGCCAATGCCCAGATTTACGGCGGACGTGAACATGTGAATGACGCCGCTGAAGTCGACTTTGTTTCTTTTTCACCCATTACATTCGGACCCGTAAAAGGTAACGCAACCTGGAAGGACATCGTCGGCGTCGAGACTGAATTAACACACGGATTCTGGAACATACACGCCAATTTTATGACAGCACTCAACAGTTGGGATGATTCCAGTGGCAATAATCTGGTGACACAGCGACTCAAGGTGTATGGCATAGCAGCCAATCTGGATTTTGATGACTGGTTTATCGTTTCCGAAACCGGCATGTTTGAGCGCAATGATTATCTGTATGGTTATACGGAGCGTAGTCCTTCGTACTCGGTTGGCGTTGGCTATCGCTATGAACAATGGACCCCGTTAATCAACTACGCCAAATACCTTGATTACTATTCGTACCAGACTCCACAGCCCGGCGGCTTACAACCGCAATTCCCCAATGGTGGCTGGGGTGCGACATTGCGCTATGACATCAATCCAAAAAGCGATCTGAAAATTCAATACGACAAGTTTCAGGATTATGGAAATCCGTTCATATTCACAGGAAATGCCAAAGTGGTCCGCATGAGTTACGACGTCGTTTTCTGAATCCAAGGCATTCAAATAAACAATTTTTTTCATCTGCCAGTAGTCAATATGATGATGAGGTGTGAAATGAAACATGTGAAACAATTAGCGTTGATAACTGTCCTGACTTCGGTGCTGTTACCCCTATCAGGCTGGACAGAGGATGCGATGGTAGTTGTCGTCAGTGCAAAGAACCCTATCAATAAAATGACAAATGATGAAGTTTCCCAGCTTTTTATGGGACAGTCTGAATTTTTCCCGGGCGGCACACCAGCGACGCCTATTGATTTGTCGGAAAGTTCGCCACAACGCAACGAGTTTGACTCAAAAGTACTCGGTAAAACACCGACCCAGTTACATGCATATTGGTCCAAGATGGTATTTACCGGAAAAGGAAGACCGCTGAAAGAAGTTCCGACTTCAAAAGATGTCATCGATTTTCTGGGCAAGAACCCCAATGCCATCGGCTATATGGAAAAATCCGCCGTCGATGGCAGTGTCAAGATTGTATTCACCTTTTAGCCGGATTATCCGTTATGTTCAGCCGGTGCCGTAGTCGCTTTATTAAACCATGGCGCAATGAATAGTCCTATCTCGAAGAGCAGGCACATCGGCACAGCCAGCAGCAGCATGCTTGTAATGTCGGGCGGTGTCACGATGGCCGCAACGATAAAAGCGCCCACAATGACATACGGTCGAACCGCCTTCAGCTTGTCGACCGTGACCAAACCCATTCTCACCAGCACAATCACGATAATCGGTACCTCGAACGTCACGCCGAAAGCAAGAAACATGGTCATCACAAAATCAAGATAACTTTCAATGTCGGGGGCGACCGAAATCGATTTGGGTGCAAATTGATTGACGAATGAAAACACCACACGAAATACAAAAAAATAACAGAAGGCGACACCCGCCAGAAACAGGGCCGATGAGGATATTACCAGCGGCGCGATCAATTTCTTCTCATGCGCATACAGGCCGGGCGCAACAAATGCCCAGATTTGATACAGCACCCAGGGCAATGAAATGATCAGCGCGACAACCAGCGTAATTTTGACGGGTATCAAAAAGGGGGTAATCACCCCGGTGGCAATCATGTGCGCACCGCTGGGCAGGGTCTGCATCATGGGTGCTGCAAGCAGATCAAAAATTTGCGCAGCAAACGGCATTAAACCCAGGAATACGATAACGACAACGACAGAAATGCGCACTAACCGGTCGCGCAATTCAATAAGGTGGGAAATGAAACTGGCTAAATTGTCGTTCTCGGAGGGATCAGGCATAAATTACTTGGATGAGGAATTAGACGCGGGTTTGCGATATCGGGCAACGCGCGCCGCAGCCGAAAGCAGTCGTGATTTACTGCCCTGCTGCTGTTTGTACCAGGCAGGCAAGGCTGACGTGCGCACCAGTTTTTTACGGCGAAACTCACGCGCTTTTCGTGCAATGTTGACTTCTTCCGGTGCAAATTTTTTTGAAGGATGTTGCCAGATCGAATTAACACTTTCCTGTATCCCCGACGCTTCGTTGGCAATACTCGATTTGAGATCGGTGGCTGCGCTTTCCATTTCCTGCTGAACTTTGCGCAATTCCTCGAGTTCAATTTCGCGGCTGACCTCTGCTTTAACCTGATTCAGGTAACGCTGGGCACGTCCCAGCAGCGAACCGGCCATGCGTGCGACTTTGGGCAGTTTCTCCGGTCCGATGACAACTAGTGCGACGGCGCCTATCATGGCCAGTTTGGCTAACCCAAGGTCAATCATGGCGCCACCAGCCTGTTATTTTTTTTCTTTTGCATCAATATCGACCGTGGCACTATCAGCGACCTGCCTGGCTGTGGCGTCCGGTTTTTTTTCTTCTTCCTCGCCCTTCATGCCGTCTTTAAAACCCTTTATGGCTTTACCAAGATCATGTCCGATATTACCCAACTTTTTTGTGCCAAAAATCAAAACCACAATCAATAAAACAAATAACCAATGTATTGGACTAGATAAACCCATCACTGCTCCCTTATTCGACCATTTTCGATCACATTAAATATTCTTGCCATTCCACGGCTTTGGGCCGCCAATCAGATGTATATGCAGATGATACACCTCTTGCCCTCCATCCGGACCTGAATTAATCAGTGTCTTGAAACCGCCATAATGGTTGCCGGCCTCGTCCACCTTCACGGCACACCCTTGTTGCTCTGCCAATACCGGTACCAAGGCGAGCATTTTACCCAACAACTCCGCATCACTGCCAGTGCAATTCGATAACGTGGCAATATGCCGCTTGGGTACTATCAGCAAATGGACCGGTGCCGCTGGAAATATGTCCTTAAATACCAGTAAATCATCGTTTTCATACACTTTCTGGGAATGAACCTGGTCGGCAACGATTTTACAAAACAGACAATTTTCCATAACCTGACTCCTTATCGATTTTCCATGGCCTTGCGTCATTTTCTAGTGCTGTTCGTGCTGGTCCCGTAGTTCATCTTTTCTGGCCGCCTTTTCCTCCAGACCCGAAAGTCCCTCGCGTCGGGCCAGTTCCGCCAGTACCGTTTCGGGTGACAGATTGAATTGCGCCAGCATAATCAGGGAGTGAAACCACAGATCGGCACACTCATACACCAGGCCGGTCATGTCACCGGAAACACGCGCGTCTTTCGCCGCCATCACCGTTTCCGTGGCTTCTTCGCCAATCTTTTTCAAGATGGCATCGTCACCCTTGGCAAAAAGCCGGGCGATGTACGATTTATCAGGATCGCCACCCTTGTCCAGTTTACGCGATTCAATAACATCGGTCAGGCGCCGCAGTGTATTACTCATCGGGTTGTCTCGCTTCATCAGGATTGTCCAGCACAGGATCGACCGTTTGCCATTCCGACTCGCTGATATTCAATTGCTGGTAAAAACACGAATGTCGGCCGGTATGGCATGCGATATTATCGATCTGCTCCACTTTGAGCAGGATCACATCCGCATCGCAATCCAGCCGGATTTCAACAACTTTCTGTCTGTGTCCGGACTCTTCGCCTTTGTGCCATAATTTTTTGCGGGAACGGCTCCAATACACCGCTTCGCCCAACTCCACGGTTTTTTCGAGCGCATCGCGGTTCATCCACGCAAACATCAGGACGTCATTGGTGTGCACCTGCTGGGCAATGACAGGCACCAGCCCATGCTCATCCCACAGCACCTTGTTCAGCCATTTGCTGGTATTTTTCATTCTAAAGTCTCACCGGGATGCCGCGTTCTGCCATGTATCTTTTCGCTTCGAGAACGGTATGCTGTCCGTAATGGAAAATGCTTGCCGCCAACACCGCGTCCGCGTGTCCCACCTGGATCCCGTCGGCCAGATCCTGCAGGCTACCCACGCCGCCGGATGCGATGACAGGAAGAGTGACTGCATCCGACACCGCCCGTGTCAATTCAAGATCAAACCCGGACCGGGTGCCGTCTTTGTTCATACTGGTCAGCAGTATCTCACCGGCCCCAAGCAACTCCAGACGCCTTGCCCATTCGACCACGTCCAGGCCGGTTTCATTGCGACCCCCATGAGTAAACACGTGCCACACATCCGGGGCAACCTGTTTGGCATCGATGGCCACGACAATGCACTGCGATCCATATCTTTCTGCCGCTCTGGCCACCAGAGACGGGTTGGCAACCGCCGAGGTATTCATGCTCACCTTATCTGCGCCTGCATTCAGCAATCGGCGCACGTCTTCAACCACCCGGACACCGCCTCCAACAGTCAGCGGAATAAATACCTGCCCGGCAACGGCTTCGATAATCGGTAATATCAGATCCCGGTCGTCGGAGCTGGCGGTGATGTCCAAAAACGTAATTTCATCAGCGCCTTGTGCATCATAGCGGCGCGCGATTTCGACCGGATCGCCCGCGTCACGTAACTCTTTGAAATTAATACCTTTCACAACCCGACCCGACGTGACGTCCAAACACGGGATAATACGTTTTGCCAGAGTCATTCGATCTCGCTTAATTCATCAGCCCGATCCTGAGCCGCTGTCAAGTCGAGCGTACCTTCGTAGATTGAGCGGCCGCAGATCACCGCTTCGATACCTTCATCCTGCACGGCACACAGGGCTTCAACATCGGCAAGTACATGCACACCACCCGAGGCGATAATCGGTATGCTGACCGCACGTGCCAATTTGACGGTGGCTTCGATGTTGACGCCGCCCATCATGCCGTCACGCCCAATGTCGGTGTAAACGATGGCTTCCACGCCGTAGCCTTCAAACTTTCTGGCCAGATCAACCACTTCATGTCCCGACAATTTGCTCCAGCCATCGGTTGCCACTTTACCGTCCCTGGCGTCAAGGCCGACAATGACCTGTCCGGGAAACGCGCTGCAGGCATCGTGTAGGAACCCGGGACTTTTTACTGCCGCGGTACCGATGATGATGTAGCTCAGGCCATTATTCAGATAACGGTCTATGGTATCCAGGTCTCGTATGCCTCCACCCAGCTGGACGGGAATTTCTTCCAGATCGTTGTCTTCGGCGTATTGCTGCACTGTCTGAATAATCGATTTGATTGCTGCTTCATTCTTGGGTTTGCCCGCAAACGCGCCGTTAAGGTCGACCAGATGGAGACGACGCGCTCCTTTTTGCAGCCAATGCAGCGCCATTTCACCCGGGTCCTCGGAAAATACTGTGGCTTGGTCCATATCACCTTGTTTCAAACGAACACAATGACCGTCTTTTAAGTCGATAGCAGGGATGAGCAGCATGGCATGTATAAAAAGTTAATTAAAGAGGAAGGAGGTTGGACTAGTGATTTAAGGATGAATGGGTTCTTTAGTTATAGCCTGTTTTAGGATTTCTGTTAAGCAGGATTTAAGCAAAATTGCGCTGCCGGAATTGCCATGTACAACTCGCTCCACACAGGCACGCCACAGCCTCGTTCGGACAATCTTGCGAAAATACCATTAAGGATTCCATGTTGAGAAATTCCTGTACATCTGCAAGCCGGACGCGGCACTTTTTTCTGGATGAAACTGCGTAGCAAAAATATTATCACGAGCGATGGCACTTGCAAACGGCTGACCGTAATCTGTCCATCCGACAACATGTTGCAGATTTTCTGGCCGGGCATAATAACTATGTACAAAATAGAAATAACTCTGATCAGCGATCCCGGACCAGAGCGGGTGACAGCGCTCCTTCGCGGTAACCTGGCTGACGCGGTTCCACCCCATTTGAGGCACTTTAAATCGTGATCCGTCGCTCTGCAGTTTTCCGGCCAGATCGAATTTTTCGACCCGCCCGTGTATCAACCCAAGGCCGTCCGTGGCACCTTCCGCGCTCCAGTCCAGCAACATCTGTTCGCCAACACAAACACCCAATAACGGTTTGTTACGAACAGCTTCCATCAGGGCATCATACAGACCGGACGCGTGCAGACGCGACATACAGTCAGGCATTGCACCCTGGCCTGGCAGCACCAGCCGGTCCGCGTTTTTAATATCATTGACCTGATCCGATATGATCACAACGGCTTCAGGTGCTGCTGTGCGCAAGGCCTGTGCCACGGAACGCAAATTGCCCATTCCGTAATCCACCACCACGATCGTGTTCATGACTACAGGCTGCCCTTGGTCGAAGGAATAATGCCCGCCGAACGGCTGTCTGCCTCGATGGCCATACGTAACGCACGTCCAAAGGCTTTGAATACGGTTTCGCACTGATGATGGGCATTGTCGCCACGCAGATTATCGATGTGCAATGTGACCAGAGCGTGATTGACAAAGCCCTGAAAAAATTCGTGGGTTAAATCGACGTCAAACTGACCTATCATGGCGCGCTTGAACGGGACATGAAATTCCAGACCCGGCCGGCCGGAACAATCCAGCACAACTCGCGACAGGGCCTCGTCAAGCGGTACATAGGCATGACCGTAACGGCATATGCCCGATTTATCCGCCAGGGCCTGTGCAAAGGCCTGTCCTATCGTGATACCGATGTCTTCGACCGTATGATGTGCATCAATGTGCAGATCGCCTTTTGCCTCCACCTCCAGATCGACCATGCCGTGACGCGCCACCTGGTCGAGCATATGATCCAGAAAGGGTACACCCGTGTGAAGTTTTTTCTGGCCGGTACCGTCAAGATTAATGACGACACGAATTTGCGTTTCGTTGGTATTTCGGGTCACATCGGCGCGACGCGGCGACTTTACGGGTTCTGGAGACATAATGGGATGTGGTTATGGGATGAGTTAATTAACAGGGTAACAGGCAGATTATTTAAGGGGCCGGTTGCGGTTTCAACGCGTCGAGCAGCGCATCAACAAAGCGTTTGTTTTCGTCAGGTGTACTTACTGTCACTCTCAGACAATTTGCCAGTAATGCATGCATTTTACCGACATTTTTAACCAGAATTTTATGTTTTATTAGATTATTAAAGATGAATTCGGCATCCGCTACACGTATCAGTACAAAATTGGCTTCCGAAGGGAACACGACCACTCCATGTATTTTTTTCAATTCTGCCATCAGCTCGGTTCGTTGCTGACAGATCTGCCGGGCCTGCTGGTCAAAGACAGACATGTGCCCAAGCAAAAATCCGGCCGCCGCCTCGGTCAGCACATTCACATTGTAAGGAGGTCGTACTTTATCAATTTCAGCCAGAATGTCGCCGGAGGCGGCCATGTACCCCAGCCGCAGGCCGGCCAGGCCAATTTTGGACACGGTTCGCATCACCACCAGATTGGCGTAACCGGGCAGATGCGCCATCATGCTGCCCGGCGCGAACGACTGGTAGGCCTCGTCGACTATAACCAGACCAATGTCGGTCATGGCATGAACCAGTTGCAACAGTTGCCCCTCGTCAAACCAGCTCCCAGTCGGATTATTCGGATTCGATATGAACAGCAAGGCGGGGCGATGCAATTGTATTTCCAAAAGCATCGCGGGCAGATTGAGCGATAAATCAGCCTGAAGGGGTACGCCAACAAATTCCAGGCCTGCCAGGCGTGCCGAGATGGCATACATGACAAACGTGGGTACCGGCGCCATGACTTTTGCACCCGGCTTGCTGCAGGCAACTGACAACAGGGTGATCAGTTCATCAGAGCCGTTACCCAGGACAACGTCATAGCCGGCTGGCACTCCCAATTCACGGCCGATTCTGTTCTTCAATTCGCGGTAAGCCGGCACCGGGTATCGATTGAGCGCCACCCCGGCAAGATGTGCAGCGAGCTCGCTTTTCAGTTCCGCCGGCAAACCGTAGGGGTTTTCCATGGCATCAAGTTTGACCATGCCATCGGCTGGCGGAACCTGGTAAGAGGTCTGGGCGAGAATGTCTGGACGAACAATTTTATGGATGATCGACATGGGTTTAACCATTTTTCTTCAGGCGAAATTCCGCTGATCGCGCATGAGCCTGCAACCCTTCGCCATAGGCCAATTCGGCGGCAATTTTACCCAATGTCTGTGAACCGGGTTCGCTCACGCATATCATGCTGCTGCGCTTCTGGAAATCGTACACACCCAGAGGAGACGAAAAACGCGCCGTGCGCGAAGTTGGCAGGACGTGATTTGGCCCCGCACAATAATCGCCCAGCGATTCCGATGAGAAGCGCCCCAGAAACAGGGCCCCCGCATGGCGTATTTTTGTCGCCCAGTGCGTGGCATCCTGTGCCGACACCTCGACATGTTCAGCCGCAATCGAATTGGCGATGACACAGGCCTCATCCATATCGCGCACCTTGATTAACGCGCCCCGATTATTGAGTGACGTGATAATAATTTCCTTGCGCGGCATGGCATGGATCAAACGCTGAATTGAACGTTCCACATCGGCGATATAGCCGGCATCCGGGCACAGTAAAATGGATTGCGCCAGTTCGTCATGCTCTGCCTGCGAAAACAGGTCCATGGCCACCCAATCGGGATCGGTCGTCCCATCGCACAGAATCAGAATTTCCGAGGGCCCGGCTATCATGTCAATGCCAACGGTTCCGAAAACACGGCGCTTTGCTGCCGCCACATACGCGTTGCCCGGGCCGACAATTTTATCGACTGCGGGTATCGTCCCGGTTCCATAAGCCAGCGCTGCGATGGCCTGCGCGCCGCCTATCGTAAACACGCGATCAACACCGGCGACCCGCGCCGCGGCCAGTACCAACGGATTTTTCACGCCATCCGGGGTAGGAACCACCATTATTATTTCAGCCACGCCAGCAACTTTGGCAGGTATCGCATTCATTAATACCGACGATGGATAGGCCGCTTTTCCACCGGGCACATAAATGCCCACCCTGTCCAGCGGGGTGACCTTTTGTCCAAGCACGGTGCCGTCCACCTCGGTATAACTGAAACCGTCAGAGCCGCATTCACGTTTCTGGATTTGGTGATAGGCACGAACACGCTGCGCCGCAGTTTCAAGCGCCACGCGACGCTCTGAGGGCAATCCCTCGAACGCGAGCCGGCATTCTTCATTTGTTATTTCCAGCTCCGCAACCGATTCCACGGCCAGGCGATCAAACCGGTTGGTGGCATTGAGGACGGCCTGATCTCCGTGAAGCCTGACTTCCATCAGGATCCGGGCAACCGCCTGATCGATGGCATCATCCTGATGGGCCTCAAAAGCCAGCAGCGCGGACAGTTTTCCATGGAAATCAGGGTCGGTTGACGACAGTCTGGCTATGGAGATTGTCGAAGCTGATGAGGGTGGGGCTGACATGGCGTATACCCTAAGCAGATGGCGAACCCGCTAACGACGCGGTTTCAAATGCGGCCAGAATAGGTTGGAGGTTTTCACGTTTTAATTTCAGGGCAGCCTGATTAACAATCAGTCGCGAGGAAATATCCATTATCTGTTCCACTTCAACCAGGTGGTTTGCGCGCAGGGTATTGCCCGTGCTGACCAGATCCACAATGGCGTCAGACAGGCCAACCAGAGGCGCCAGTTCCATTGAACCGTATAACTTGATCAAATCAACATGCACACCTTTGCTGGCGAAATGACCGCGCGCTATTTCAACATATTTGGTGGCGACCCGCAGCCTTGCGCCCTGCCTGACTGCGCTTGCGTAATCAAAACCCTCGGCGACGGCCACCGACATGCGACAGGCCGCGATCTGCAGGTCAACCGGCTGGTACAGACCAATGCCACCGTGCTCGATCAGCACATCTTTGCCGGCCACACCAAAATCGGCTGCGCCATATTGCACATAGGTTGGCACATCAGACGCTCGTACGATGATCACGCGCAGATCCGGATGGGATGTTTCAAGAATCAGCTTGCGCGATTTTTCCGGGTCTTCCAGTACACGGATACCTGCCGCCTCGAGCAGCGGCAGGGTGTCATTGAAAATACGGCCTTTGGAAAGCGCCAGGGTAAGTTGTGAAGACATAGATTCAGATCAGGATACGCGTTGTATTTGAGCTCCCAGTGCTCCGAGTTTGATTTCCATCCGATCATAGCCGCGATCCAGATGGTAAATACGGTCAATTAATGTTTGACCCTGCGCTGCCAATGCGGCAATCACCAGACTGGCTGATGCGCGCAGGTCGGTTGCCATGACAGGTGCAGCAATCAATTTATCGACCCCGCGCACAATCGCGGTATGGCCTTCAATTTCAATCAGTGCACCGAGCCGGTTTAATTCCTGAACGTGCATAAACCTGTTTTCAAAAATGGTTTCGGTCACGTGGCTGGTGCCCTGTGCGATACAATTCATGGCCATGAACTGGGCCTGCATGTCGGTCGGGAAACCGGGATATTCGGTTGTCCTGAAACTGACTGCTTTGGGACGCGATGACATTTGAATTCGTATTGAATCGGTTTCTGAAATCACGATTGCACCCGCTTCACGCAGCTTATCAAGCGCCACGTCCATGATGTCGACCCGGGTGTTTTTTATGGTGACATCACCGCCACACGCGGCAACAGCACATAAAAACGTGACCGCTTCAATCCGGTCAGAAATGATGTGATGTTCTGCTCCATGCAGACTGTCCACACCCTGTATGGTCATGCGTGAGCTGCCAATACCGGTTATCTGGGCCCCCATTGCCACCAGCAGATTGGCCAGATCAACCACCTCAGGTTCACACGCCGCATTTTCCAGAATGGTTTCGCCCTCTGCCAGCGTTGCGGCCATCAGCAGATTTTCTGTACCGGTGACCGTAATCATATCGGTCACGATGCGCGTTCCTTTGAGTTTTTTTGCCCTGGCGTGGATATACCCTGCTTCAATATGGATTTCCGCCCCCATCGCCTGCAAACCTTTTATGTGCTGGTCGACCGGACGCGCTCCAATCGCACAGCCACCGGGCAGCGACACTTTGGCCTCACCGAAGCGCGCCAGCAACGGACCCAGCGCCAGTATCGAGGCGCGCATGGTTTTGACCAGATCATAAGGCGCTTCCAGACAGTTTATCTGGCTGCCGTTCAAGGTGACCGCATCGCCGGACACCTGCATGCGCAAACCCATCTGGTTGAGCAGCTTCTCCATGGTAGCCACGTCTTTCAGTAGCGGCAAATTGGTCAGGTGAACATCACCGCCTGTCAGCAAACCCGCACACAGTATCGGCAGCGCCGCGTTTTTTGCGCCCGAAATCGGCACTTCGCCATTGAGGCGTTCGCCACCGGTAATCAGTAATTTATCCATTATTGTGCAAACTCTTCAGGCGTTAAGGTTTTCATTGAGAGCGCATGAATTTCTTCCCGCATCCGGTCGCCCAATGCAGCGTAGACCATCTGGTGCCGCTGGATCAGACGCTTGCCGGCAAACGACGCCGACACGATAGTTGCGTTAAAGTGTTGGCCATCGCCCTCCACCGTCAGGTGTGTACAGGGCACTGCGGCGGCAATGTAATTTTTTATCTGTTCTGGTGTGGGAAACACGATTATTCCTTTTTACTCAATTTCTTAATTTGTAGCCACGTTTCAGCATTGCCAACGCAACGGCCGCCAGTACGGTGAAAAATACCAGCACAATCATCAGGCTGTGCAACGGATCGACATCAGACTGACCAAAAAAACCGTAACGAAATCCGTCTATCATATAAAAAAACGGGTTAAATCGCGACACCGTCTGCCAGATCGGTGGCAGCGAATGCATGGAGTAGAATACGCCGGACAGGAAAGTGGCCGGCATGATCAGAAAATTCTGAAATGCGGCAAGCTGATCAAATTTCTCTGCCCAGATACCGGCAATTAATCCCATCGTTCCCAGAATGCCTGCGCCCAGTATGGCAAAGGAGAGTATCCAGAGCGGCGCAACAAAAGAGAGGTCGGCAAACCAGGCGGTAATGACAAACACCCCCAGGCCGACCGCCAGACCACGCACCACGGCGGCCAGCACGTAGGCGCCAAATAATTCCCAGTAAGTCAGCGGCGGCAATAATATGAAGACCAGATTGCCGGATATTTTGGATTGGATTAACGATGAGGACGCATTGGCAAACGCATTCTGCAGAACACTCATCATGACCAACCCGGGAATCAGAAACGAGGTATAACTGATCCCTGAATAAACCTGGACATGTTTATCAAGCACGTGGCCAAAAATGAGCAGGTACAGCATCGCCGTCAGGATAGGCGCGGTGATAGTCTGCGTTGCCACCTTCCAGAAACGCAAAATTTCCTTATAGAATAAAGTCTGAAAACCTATCATGACACACCACCCATAATCTGTACGAATACGTCTTCCAGGTCAGCCTGCTGTAATTGCAGCTCTTCAACGACACAGCCTGCCTGGCGCAGATTTGCGAGTATCGGTTCAATTTCATCCGGCTGGTTAATGCGTAACGCGACATAGCTCGATTCAAGGGGAATGCGAATCGAATCCAGTGAAGCTGGCAGAGCAGCACCGGACAACCTTAATTTCAGCTGTGAACCTGCCACACGTTTGAGTAATGCATTGGTCGTATCCAGCGCCACCACTTTCCCCGCTTTCAACATGGCAATGCGGCTGCACAGGGCTTGTGCCTCTTCCAGATAATGTGTTGTCAGCACGACGGTGTGCCCTTCACGATGGAGGCGGCCTATGAATTTCCAGAGAGTCTGGCGTAATTCAACGTCAACACCGGCTGTCGGTTCGTCCAGGACGATAACCGGCGGTTTATGGACCAGGGCCTGTGCCACCAGCACACGTCGCTTCATGCCGCCCGACAGGGCGCGCATGTTTGTGTCTGCTTTGTTGGTCAGATCAAGATTTTCCATGATCTCGTCTATCCACGCATCATTGCGTTTCAGTCCGAAATACCCGAGTTGCATACGGAGGGTTTCACGGACCGTAAAAAAGGGATCGAACACCAGCTCCTGAGGCACCACGCCAAGATTTCTCCGTGCCAGACGATAATCTTTCTGAACGTCATGTCCCATCACGGACACACGGCCTTCCGTGGCGCGAATCAGCCCGGCAATGATCGAGATCAGCGTCGTCTTCCCGGCGCCGTTGGGTCCCAGCAAGCCAAAAAACTCGCCAGACTCAATTGTCAGTGAGACACCATCCAGCGCCTTCAGTGCTGAATAGCTTTTCTTAATATCAGTTATTTGTATTGCCGACATGGGCTGGTGACTTGGTTAAGTTAATAGTTTGCTCGGAATCGGCTTTATCCAGCCGGATTGCTTAACAGCTCTGTGACCCCGTACAACCGGATCAGGTGGACCAGATTTTCAGGTAAATTATCGAATTTCAGTGGAATGCCGCTCTTGAGCGCCTGACGCTTCCAGGCCAGCATGCAGGCCACCGCACTTGAATCGATGTTCGCTGTGTTGCCAAAACTGAAGTCTGCCTGGCCCTGTTCAATCGCCGCAATGCCGCCTGCCAGTTCACGGGCGGCCGTTTCATGGGTCAATGAGGTTCCAGGTGTAAAGGTCATGACGATTTTTTCGCAAAAGTTGTCGCCAATTTGGCATTTTTTGCCGTTAGCGCTTTGATCAGGCCATCGATTCCCGTTTTGTTAATTTCAGCGGTGAAGTTGCCTTTATAGGTTTCAATTAACCAGGCACCCAGAACATTGATGTCGTAAATTTTCCAGCCGTCGGCAACCTTGCCCAGCCGGTAATTCAGTTCGATCACCTGACCCGCACGAGGAGTCACCACCTGGCTGCGCACTTCTACGTCGGTGTCTTCAGGGTCAGCACGGAAAGGTTTGTATTCCAGTCGCTGGTCTTTGACCTGTGACAGTGCGCCTGAATAAGTATAAATTAACAGGCTACGAAACTGTTTGACCAGTTCCTGCTGCTGATCCGGCGTGGCATTACGCCAGTTCCGGCCTGCAGCCAGTTCGGTCATACGCTGAAAATCAACATAGGGCAGCACTTTAGTCTCGACCAGATTCAATATCTTCTGCTGATTACCCGCCTGAATTTCTTTATCGGACTTCGCCACGTCCAGGACTTCCTGACTGATCCTCTTTACCAGCAAATCAGGCGCTTCGTCTGCAACGGCTCGGGTTGCCATACCCAGACAGAACACAACACCAGTCAGTAACACACCAAATTTTTTTAACATTGTCATAGTCATTCCAATCTGTAAAAAGCACCCTTGTGCCAAAACCTCACCCGCGCCGACAAGTCATCGCGGTTCTGCTGGTGCCGTTTCGTTCGATTTCACGCCACCGGAAGCCGGACTTGCAGGCGCGGTGTCTTGCCCCTCTTTCCTGTCGTCCTCGTCCATCTGTTTTTTCATTTCTTCCTCTTCTTCACGCAACTGCTTATGATTTCGACGTGTTTCAATCTGACCGGCAATACGCTGCAAATACGAATCACGCACAAAAATATACTCATCGAGCGCCGCTGCCTGCATCAGCGAATAAGAATCCAGATAGCCGGCGCGTTTATCCACCAGCCGGATCACTTCCCCCGAATTCCGGTATGTTACGGGACGTGCATACGACCACACATCCCCATAAAAATCGATCGGCAAAGCAAATGCATCACGCATCACCGAGGGACCTAAAAACGGGATCACGATATACGGCCCGTCCGGCACACCCCATACACCCAGTGTTTGACCCAAATCGTTGCGATGTTTCGGAATTTGCGCTTCAGACGCGATATCTAACAGACCGAGCAGACCAAAGGTACTGTTGATACCCACTCGCATCAAATCGGTAAAGCCGTCCTGAATATTGCCCTGCAAAAAGCTGTTGATGCCCGTCCAGATATCATTCATGTTGCCAAAAAAATTACCGATGCCTGTCTGCACAAAACTGGGTGTATTATCCGCATAAACCCGGGCTACCGGTTCAAAAAGTTTCTGGTCGAACTTATTGTTAAAATCGTAGGTGGCGCGATTCACATCCTCGAATGGGTCGACCTGCTTAATGAATGCCAGCGGCTTTTGAATGGGTTCCGATGCGCATCCGAGCAGGATCGAGCAACTTATCACCATCACCGATACTTTTACGGGCAGGGCAAAATTCATTTATTTTCGTCCTTCCCCTCTGCCGCTTTACTGAACAGAAACTGGCTGATCAGATTTTCAAGTACGATGGCCGATTGGGTCATTTTGATTTTATCGCCGGAATCAAGGTTGTTGACATCACCACCCGGTTCAATGCCAACGTATTGTTCACCCAATAGACCCGAAGTCAGGATTTTTGCAGAACTGTCTTTGGGAAATTTATAGCGTTTATCCAGTTGCATGCTGACAATTGCCTGAAATGTTTTGTCGTCAAACGAGATATCGCCAATACGGCCCACAACCACGCCGGCACTTTTTATCGGCGCGCGTGGTTTCAGTCCCCCAATATTGTCAAATTTCGCCGTGACACTGTAGCTGTCACTGAGCGAGATCGTGCTCATGTTGCCTACTCTTAATGCCAGAAACAGCAAACCGGCAGCGCCCAGCAGGACAAATAACCCAACCCAAAAATCCAGTGATTTATTTTGCATTTCGTTTCCCTTGAATTCCCTAACGCGCCAGCACGGATACGGTTGGCGCCTTATAGTTATTTCTTTAATTTATTACATCGCAACCGGTCTATTTGAACATAATTGCAGTTAATACAAAATCAAGCCACAATACCATCAGTGATGAGAGCACCACCGTTCGGGTTGTGGCCCTCGAAACACCTTCCGGTGTCGGCTGTGCCTGATAGCCCTGGTATATGGCGATAAAAGTCGCTGCAAAACCAAAAACGATACTCTTGATAATACCATTGCCTATATCGTCCCAAAGATCCACACCACCCTGCATCTGGGACCAGAATGACCCTTCATCCACACCGATTAATTGTACGCCGACCAGATAACCGCCAAAAATACCCATCGCTGTAAACAGTATGGACAGAATCGGCATGGCGATCAGCCCCGCAATGAAGCGTGGTGCCAGAACCCGCTGTAGCGGATTCACCGCCATCATTTCCATCGCCGCCAATTGCTCGCCCGCCTTCATCAGACCAATTTCCGCCGTCAGCGAGGTCCCCGCTCTTCCTGCAAACAATAAGGCGGTAATCACGGGTCCGAGTTCGCGCGCCAAAGACAGGGCGACCAGCAAACCCAGCGCCGATTCAGAACCATACTTGTTCAGGGTGTAATAGCCCTGATAACCTAACACAAAACCAACAAACAGACCGGATACCAGAATAATGACCAGCGAATAATTTCCGATGAAATGAATTTGCGTGGTAATTAACCGGGGACGTTTCCAAAGTCCGAAGCCACTGAACAGTATGGCAAGCAGGGTACGACATGCCAGCCCCAGTTCGGCCAGCCAGAGGCGTACTGCGCGACCCCATTGGGTGATCAGCCGGTTTATCATTGGCCACTCCCGAAACCCAGATCGTCAGCAAGCGATTTGCCCGGGTACTGGAAGGGAACCGGACCATCAGGTCTGGCGTTGATAAACTGCTGCACGTAGGGATGTTCCGACTTTAACAAATCGTCCGGCGTCCCTTCTGCCACGGTAACCCCCTGCGACAGAAAATACACGTAGTCTGAAATGGCAAACGACTCATGCACATCGTGCGACACCACAATGGAGGTCGACCCAAGCGCGTCATTTAACTGACGGATCAGGTTAGCGGTGACTCCCATTGAAATGGGATCAAGGCCGGCAAAGGGTTCATCGTACATAATCAGTTGCGGATCCAGAGCAATGGTACGCGCCAACGCAACGCGTCGTGCCATACCACCTGAGATCTCAGAAGGCTTTAGATGCGCTGCATTTCGCAGGCCAACCGCATTCAATTTCAATAAAACCATATCATGCAGCAATGACTCAGGGATCTGCGTATGCTCGCGCAACGGGAAAGCCACATTTTCAAAAACGGTCAGGTCGGTAAACAGCGCACCGTGCTGAAACAGCATTCCCATTTTCCGGCGCTGTTTATACAGCGCCGCCGTATTGCCGGTCGCAATGGGCTCACCCAGCAGGCTGACCTGCCCGGCACTGGGCGCAAGCAGCCCGCCAATCAGGCGCAGTATGGTGGTTTTCCCCGAACCCGAACCCCCCATAACAGAAATCACCTTGTTACGCGGAAACTGCATATTGAGCCCCGACAGGATTGGGCGCTCACCATAAGCAAAATACAGATTTTGTATATCGACGAGATTAGTCACAGCTAGAGGTCTATTTGGCAATCCGCCATTGTAGTGCAAAACACCTGTACTCTGCTGGAGCGGCACAGGGCAATAATGTAACTCGCTGGTTACATTATGATTGTTTCATTTAATACAAGTGCCAATACTTGCATTTAACTCAAGCAGGCAGCAGCGAAGCGCCCATTAAATACTGGTCAACCGCCCTGGCGCATTGCCTTCCTTCGCGGATGGCCCAAACCACCAGAGACTGACCGCGGCGCATATCACCGGCGGAAAATATCTTGCTGACCGAACTGGCGTAGGCTTTTACGCCATCCGTAGCAGCACGTGCGTTACCCCGGGCGTCCTGATCAACACCGAACGACGCCAGTACTTGTTGCACTGGGGATACAAATCCCATGGCGAGCAACACCAGGTCGGCTTTGATTTCGAATTCGGAATCCGGCAATTCCACCATTTTGCCGTCGCGCCATTCAACCCGGACCGCGACAATTTTCTCAACTTTTCCGTCACTTCCCGAAAATCGTTTTGTCGCCACCGACCAGTCACGCTGACAGCCTTCTTCGTGCGACGAGGATGTGCGCAATTTCAGCGGCCAATAAGGCCAGACCATGGCGGTATTTTCTTTTTCCGGCGGCATCGGCATCACCTCGAATTGGCTGACCGACAGGGCCCCCTGACGGTTTGATGTACCCACACAATCCGAGCCCGTGTCGCCACCACCGATGACAACCACGTTTTTACCGGTTGCCAGTATCTGCTCAAGCACCTTGTCACCCGCGTTCACCTTATTTTGCTGCGGCAGAAATTCCATTGCAAAATGAATTCCCTGCAAATCCCGCCCGGGTACCGGCAAATCGCGCGGCTGTTCCGCTCCACCAGCCATAACAATGGCATCGAACTGTTCCTGCAGTTGCGCGACCGATATGACGTCGTCTGACCAGTTTGCAATGGTCGACGGAAACGTGGTCCGGTCACCAATGAACACGCCTGTTCTGAAGTGCACGCCTTCAGCCTGCATCTGCTCGACCCGGCGATCAATATGCGATTTTTCCAGCTTGAAATCAGGAATGCCATACCGCAGCAAACCCCCAATACGGTCATTTTTTTCAAACACGGTCACCGCATGCCCTGCACGGCACAACTGTTGGGCCGTTGCCAGACCTGCCGGACCCGAGCCGACAATGGCCACTTTTTTTCCGGTGGATACCGTGATCACCTCTGGTTTGATCCAGCCACTTTCCCAGCCTTTATCAACGATAAAATGTTCTATCGACTTGATGCCCACCGCATCGGCATTGATCCCCAGCGTGCAGGCGGTCTCACAGGGCGCCGGACAGATTCTGCCGGTGAACTCCGGGAAATTATTCGTCGAATGCAGGGTGTCCAAAGCCTGCCGATAATGGCCGTTATAGACCAGATCGTTCCAGTCCGGAATGATGTTGTTGACCGGACAGCCATTGTTGCAGAACGGGATCCCGCAATCCATGCAGCGCGCAGCCTGCGTTCTTGCCGAGCCATCATCCAGATGCATCAGAAATTCCCTGTAATGCTTTACCCTGGACGCCGGCGCTTCTGCCGCTTCCTGCAGTCGCCCATACTCCATAAAACCTGTTACTTTACCCATGTCAATTCCTGTTTTCTGGTTTACCCGATCAACTCAGCAGCCAGTGGTGCTGGGGTCGCTTTTTTAGTCGGTTGCATGTCACGCAATGCGCGTTGATATTCGATAGGAAATACTTTAACGAACCGGGCGCGGCTGCGCGCCCAATCGTCCAGCAAATTACGCGCCCGGGTACTGCCGGTATGTTTAAAGTGCCGTTCAATCAGATTGCGCAAGATCGCTTCGTCGGTTTCGCCTTCGCCGCCTCTCAACACGCTGTGCCTTATTCCGTCACCCTGTGTATCCTGTTCGAGACTGGACTGCACCGGATTCAGTGTCACCATCGCCGTATTGCATTTGCCGGCGAAATCGCCATGCTCGTCATACACGTACGCAATACCACCCGACATTCCGGCCGCAAAGTTGCGCCCCGTTTCACCCAGCACAACCACTGTCCCCCCGGTCATATACTCACAGCCATGATCGCCGGTCCCTTCCACTACGGCGGTCGCACCCGAATTGCGCACAGCGAAGCGCTCGCCAGCCACACCATTGATGAATGCTTCGCCGACAATAGCACCGTACAACACGGTATTCCCGCAGATGATATTGTCAACGGCGCGGCCACGAAATTCGGTATTCGGACGCAGTATCACGCGACCGCCGGACAAGCCTTTACCAACATAGTCATTGCCCTCGCCGACCAGATCCAGCGTTATTCCATGTGCCAGAAATGCCGCGAACGATTGCCCGGCGGTGCCTTGCAACTGAATATGAATGGTGTCATCAGCCAGGCCGTGATGCCCGAACTGGCGCGCCACCTGCCCGGACAACATCGTCCCGACAGTCCGGTTCACATTCTTGACGGACGAAATGAACGATACTTTCTCTTTTGTCGTCAGGGCGATCTGCGCCTGGGTGATCAGCTTGTGATCGAGTGCATTTTCCAGCCCGTGGTCCTGCGTGGCCACATGGCGAACCGGCACAGGTTTGCCGCCCTCCTGTGATGCGCTGCGGTTGACCTGGTAAAAGACCCTGCCAAAATCCAGCCCTTGCGCTTTCCAGTGCGACACGGCTTTTGATTTGTCGAGCAGATCGACCCGGCCTATCATGTCGTCAAACGTGCGGAAGCCGAGTTGCGCCATAATCTGACGCACTTCTTCGGCGACAAAGAAAAAATAATTGACGACATACTCCGGTTTGCCTGAAAACTTGGCACGTAAAACCGGATCCTGCGTTGCCACACCGACCGGGCAGGTATTCAGATGGCATTTGCGCATCATGACGCAGCCTTCGACGACCAGCGGAGCGGTGGCAAATCCGATTTCATCCGCTCCCAGCAGTGCGGCTATCGCCACATCGCGTCCGGTTTTCATCTGGCCATCGGCCTGTACGCGAACCCGGCCGCGCAGGCCGTTTAATACCAGTGTCTGCTGGGTTTCCGACAGCCCCAATTCCCATGGTGTGCCTGCATGCTTGATCGACGACAGCGGCGATGCCCCTGTACCGCCATCATGCCCGGCGATAACCAGATGATCGGCTTTGGCCTTGCTGACGCCGGCGGCAATCGTACCCACCCCGACACGTGACACCAGCTTTACCGAAATCGACGCTGCGGGATTCACATTTTTCAGATCGTGGATTAATTGCGCCAGATCTTCAATCGAATAGATGTCGTGATGCGGTGGTGGCGAAATCAGGCCGACACCCGGTACAGAAAAGCGCAGTTTGGCAATGTACTCGGACACTTTATGTCCGGGCAGTTGACCTCCCTCACCCGGTTTTGCTCCCTGCGCCATTTTGATCTGAATCTGATCGGCTGAATTCAGATATTCCGCGGTGACACCAAACCGTGCGGATGCCACCTGCTTGATGCGTGACCGCAGTGAATCGCCGTCCTGCAGGGGAATATCGACTTTTATCTGTTCGCTGCCCAAAATCGATGCCAGCGTTTCACCCTGCCTGATGGGGATGCCTTTCAGCTCCTGCTGATACCGCACGGGATCTTCACCCCCTTCGCCGGTGTTGGATTTGCCACCCATGCGATTCATTGCAACAGCCAGGGTGGTATGTGCTTCCGTACTGATGGAACCCAATGACATCGCGCCGGTCGCAAAGCGCTTGACGATCTCTCTGGCAGGTTCAACCTGATCCAGCGAAATGGCTTTGGCCGGGTCTATCCTGAATTCAAACAGGCCACGCAGGGTCATCAGGCGCCGCGACTGGTCGTTAATGATCTGCGCGTACTCCTTGTAGGAATTGAAATTGTTACTGCGGGTCGAATGCTGCAGTTTCGCGATCGCATCCGGGGTCCACATATGTTCTTCACCGCGGATCCGGAACGCGTATTCACCGCCTGCGTCCAGTGCGCCGGCCAGCACCGGATCAGCACTGAAAGCCTGTTTGTGCATGAGCAGTGTTTCATTGGCCACTTCAAAGATACCGATTCCTTCAACGCTGGATGCAGTACCCCGGAAGTATTTGTTGACCAGCGACTGGTTCAGGCCGACTGCCTCGAATATTTGCGCTCCGCAGTAGGACATATAAGTCGATATGCCCATTTTCGACATGACTTTCATCAGGCCTTTGCCTATCGCTTTGGTGAAATTGTAGATCGCCTCGTCGGCGCTGATGGCCAAATCTGCCGCCATACGCTCCAGGGTTTGCATGGCCAGATAAGGATGCACGGCTTCCGCGCCATATCCGGCCAACAGGGCAAAGTGGTGCGTTTCGCGCGCTGACCCGGTATCGACCACCAGACCTGTGGTGGTGCGCAGACCGCCACTGACCAGATGCTGGTGCACCGTGGACGTCGCCAGCAGGGCCGGTATGGCCAGCGTATTGGCATCGATTTTTCTGTCGGAGATAATGATGATGTTGTGGCCGGATTTTACGGCATCAACCACCTCGGCGCAGATTGATGCAAGACGCGCTTCAATACCTTCCTTGCCCCATGACACGGGGTAACAGATGTTCAGCACATACGATTTGAATTTTCCACCGGTATATTCACTGATATTTGTCAAGCGCGCCATGTCCGCAAAATTCAGGATCGGTTGCGACACTTCCAGACGCATAGGCGGATTGACGTTATTGGTGTCGAGCAGATTGGGTTTGGGACCAATAAACGATACCAGTGACATGACCAGCGCTTCCCGGATCGGATCGATGGGCGGGTTGGTGACCTGGGCAAATAATTGCTTGAAGTAGTTGTACAGTATTTTGTTCTTGTTCGACATCACTGCCAGCGGCGAATCATTACCCATAGATCCTATGGCCTCTTCGCCCGTCGTGGCCATCGGGGTCATCAGGTATTTAATATCTTCCTGGGTGTAACCAAACGCCTGCTGCAGATCCAGCAGTTCCACATCGGGACTGGCCAGCAATGCCGTTTCCGGCAATTGACTGAGCTTGATCCGTACCGAATTGATCCATTGTTTGTAGGGCTTGGCGTTGGCATAGGTGTTCTTGATTTCCTGATCGTCTATGATGCGGCCGGCATCCAGGTCGATCAAAAACATTTTGCCCGGCTGCAATCGCCATTTTTTGATGATTTTTGATTCAGGAATCGGCAAAACGCCCGACTCGGAGGCCATCACGACCAGATCATCGTCGGTGATGATATAGCGGGCAGGGCGCAGTCCGTTACGGTCCAGGGTGCCGCCAATCTGACGTCCGTCGGTAAACGCCATGGCTGCCGGACCGTCCCACGGCTCCATCATCGCGGCATGGTATTCATAAAAAGCGCGCCGGTTGGCATCCATCATGGCGTGATTTTCCCAGGCCTCGGGAATCATCATCATCATCGCCTGGGCAATCGGATAGCCCGCCATCACCAGTAATTCCAGGGCATTATCGAAACAGGCCGTGTCAGACTGCCCCTCAAAAATCAATGGGTACAGTTTTTTCAGATCGTCACCCAGCACCGCCGAACTCATGACGCCCTCGCGAGCGCGCATCCAGTTGAAGTTGCCTTTTACGGTGTTGATTTCCCCGTTGTGCGCGATCATCCGGTACGGGTGCGCCAACGGCCATTCCGGAAAGGTGTTGGTTGAAAAGCGCTGGTGCACCAGAGCCAGGGCACTGACAAACCGGGGGTCCTGCAAATCCTTGTAATACACACCGACCTGGGTTGCCAGCAGCAGGCCTTTGTAGACCACCGTGCGTGCTGACATGGACGGTACAAAATATTCCTTGCCGTGCATTAAATGCAACGCTTCAATGGCGTGCACAGCCGACTTGCGGATCACGTAAAGCTTGCGCTCCAGGGCATCGGTCACCATGATGTCAGGGCCGCGTCCAATAAAAATCTGGCGGATCACCGGTTCTTTTGCGCGAACCGTCGGGGACATCGGCATGTCCTTGTCAACGGGCACATCGCGCCAGCCCAGCACAATCTGGCCTTCAATCCGCACCGAGCGTTCGATTTCCTGTTCGCAGGCCAATCGTGAGGCATGTTCTTTGGGCAGGAATATCATCCCGACGCCATACTCGCCGGGCGGGGGCAGCATGATTTGCTGTTTTGCCATTTCTTCCCGGAAAAACTGGTCGGGCAACTGCACCAGCACACCCGCACCGTCCCCCATTAACTCGTCTTCGCCAACCGCGCCACGGTGATCCAGATTTTTCAGAATCTGTAACCCCTGTTCGACAATCATGTGACTTTTCTGACCCTTTATGTGCGCCACAAAGCCCACGCCACAGGCGTCATGTTCATTCTTCGGATCGTACAGACCTTGCGCTTGCATCATTGTTCTCCACAGATGGAATAGGGGGAGAGGCAAGAATAATGCACTGCAAGCATTTGCACAATAATTTTAAAAAGGGTCGGAGTGAAATAAATAACCAAATAATTATTTAATTTATTTAATAGGGTCAGAGTAATTTAATAGGCGCAATCGCCGCGTAGTCATTTATGGACTGATTCATTCCGGTAAGTTCAGACACCCGCCCTGCCCCGTTCCGGATGGCTAAGCTGTCGCCATCAATTCCAACTCCATCCAATGCGACCGGGACTAGAACGCTGATTTGGGCGTCATATCGTTTATCTCAATGCTGCCGATCTGAGTTGAATTTAATCCGATACGCTGGGATTGAGTGCAGTTGATAATCTGGGTCTGCCGCGTTTCAATGGAACAATGCGTCGATTCGCGTGCTTTTCCAGTTGTTGCTTGAATTGCTCGGTACCCAATGGCCAGCCGTTCAGACTGGCTTTCGTGAATAGGTGGACTTCAGTAGGTGTAAGTGCTTGCTCCATTAATTCTCTATATACAGCTTCGCGTTGAAAAGGTGTATTACCAAGATTCCAGTAAAGGGGGTGGTCCGTAATCAAGGGATCGATCAGCGCGCCACTGTGGTGCAGATAGCTGGATTCAACATAATCTGCCGGGCTGTCGACCAATTTATTGCGCACAGGATTGGATTCAATATAGCGGCTACAAAGCATAAAATAATGGGCGGAATCAATGATCAGCGATTTAAACCTGCCCTGCCAGAGTGTGCCGGTCCTAGCATAACGCTGATTAAAATAAGGGACATAGTGACGTCCGATCCACTGCATCATCTTGCCGATTCCTTCGTTGCTGTTGGGCGTAACCAGCAAATGGAAGTGATCCGGCATCAGAACATACGCATGAATTGCGACGTCGAACTTCTTTGACGCCTCGGACAACAAGCTCCGGAACAGGGCAAAATCATCGGCATCGACAAAAATGGCTCTTTTATCATTGCCGCGTTGCAAGATATGGTGTTGGTGATTTGCTACGGTAAGCCGTGGTAAGCGCGCCATATTCAGTTTAGTCAGTCGGTTTCTGGCAGTTTTGGTGTCTCGGGTGCCTTGGCTACCGTTTTCTTTTTGGCGGCTGATCTGGCGGTCGCCGTTGCTCTGGTTTTGGACCCTGACCGGGTCACCGGTTTCCCCGATGCCGGTGACGATTTTCTGGGCGACGCTGCGGTGTGGGCCGGCTTTTGCGCGGCACTGGCGCTAACCACTTTTTCTGACGCCGTTTTTACAGCGGCATAATTTGCAGCGCCCTTCTCCAGTGCGCTGCCCAGTGCCAGTTTGAATTGATCCTGGACACCCTGCCACCATGCCGCCGACTGGCTGATCAGCGGTGAAATGTCACCGTCCGGGCTCTGGGCGGCCGGCTTGCCGGATGCGTCGCCGGATTTTCCTGCACCAGTTTCCTGATGCGATCCGAGATCTGACGGCGATGTGCCGCCGTACGTGTAACCCGATCCGGCTTCCGACATACCTTTCATCGTGTCTGACATGGTCTTGCTCAGGGAATGCAGCGTCGCGATGGTGGCGCGCTGCACCTCCAGCGCCTGTATCGTGTTACGCAACATTGTCATATTCAGGTTCAGCCAGTTTTCAACTGTTTTCAGTTCCTGTATGCGCTTATCCAGATCGTCGACCGACATGGAGGGCACCGTGATGCCGGGTATCGTCATGCCCTGCATACCTGGCATGCTCATTCCCGACATCGAGGGCATGGCCATACCGGGTACACTCATTTGACCCCATAAATTTTTGACGAAATTTAAACTATCATTAAAAGCGTCGCTCGAGGAATCAGGTTGTGCCATGTCTTTTCTCCAGAATCAAAACTTATCAAGGTTCATCATCTTGCACTTGCTTGTTTAACGGGTCAAGCCGGAATTGAATGTAATGCGCCGGTAACCAGGTTTTTGCGCCGGCGTCAAAAGCATTAGTTACAGACCAAAGAAAAGAAAACGTTTACACTTACTCATTTAAATACAGGTGATTTTTTATTAACGAACACGCCACTTTTATTTTAATCAATCCATTTTGAACCGACAACGCATCATTCCCCTGATAGTTATTGTTGCAGCACATTTTATGCTGCTGCAACTTATCAGCGGATTTCACATAAAAATTCCGACGCCAACCATCGTCATTCCGATCCAGATGATCAATGTGCCGCACATCACAAAATTTGCCAAGGCGCCGGCTAACACCAGGGTTCAAAAAATTCTTCGGGCAGCGCCTGTCGTGCAGGACAGCATAACCGAAACCGTCACGCCAATTACCGGGTCAACTGCCGCTGTCGCCGAGCAGGACGCCGAACCCGTCGTTCCGGCGGTCATTGAGCCCGTTGCCCCGGTAGCTCAGAACGTCCCGGATGAAAAACCGGCAGCGACCGTGCTTATACAGCCGCCCCCTTCAGCGCGTTATGAACTGGATGTCGTTCGCACCGAGGTCAATGTCGCCAATCCTTATTACGGCTCAGGAGAAATCATATGGGAGCATGACGACAAAAACTACAAGATGAGCCTGGAAGTGGGTGTCGTTCTGTTATTTGCCAGAATACGCCTGTACACCATGCAAAGTGAAGGTACTCTGGGAGACGCCGGCATCAAACCGGAGACGATGACCGAAGCGCGGCGCGGACGGACTACGACCGTCACGCATTTTAATTATGATAACGATACCATCTCCTTTTCAGCCAGCAGCAATACCGTGCCGATGTCGGAAGGCGCGCAGGACCGGGCGACAGTATTGATGCAGTTGGCCAGCATAGGCAATGCCGATGCAGCCCAATTTCAGCGCGGCAAGGAAATTACCATTCAGGTCGCTGAAGACAAAGAAGCCAATCCATTTTTATTTGTCGTACTGAATCAGGAGACGATTGAAACAAAGTTAGGGCGAATCAGTGCCTGGCACATCGTCAGACCGCCTCGTCCCGGCAGCTATACCTCCCAACTCGATATCTGGGTTGCCCCCGAATTAAACTGGCTTCCAGTTCAGATTCGCAATACCGAAGTCAATGGTGCGATTACGACCCAAACCATACGAAAAATCATTACCGGATCAAAATAATGACATCAGCAAACACCCCCGCAACAAATCGGGCAATGACGTTCACCCGACACCGCGTCACCCTGGCCACTTTTATACTGGCACTGCTGGCCACAACCTCGGCACGGGCCGCCGACCACCCCGACATGCGCTATCCGACCAATCTGCCCCCGTCAGCGCAACTGCATTACACTATCAAGGCAGACCGTAGCGGTTTGACGCTGCTCGGCGAAGCCACCGTCAACTGGCAGCTCTCGGCGCCTGGCACCAGCCAGAGCTATCTGGTTAACACCGAAACCCGTGCTGCCCTGTTTGGAAAGATCATGCAGGCCGACAGCCGCGGTGTCATTGACACTTTTGGACTGGCCCCTGCAGAATACGATGAAAAGCCACGCAACAAACCCGGAACACAGACCCGCTTTGATCGCGACGCAAAACAGATTACGTTTTCAGAATCAAAGGAAACCTATCCGCTTGCCGGTGGCGAACAGGACCGAACCAGCGTGGTGTGGCAACTGGTCAGCATGGCACGTGCTGCACCGAAAAAATTTGTCCCGAAATCAGAATGGAACTTTTTTGTCGCAGGGCGGCGCGATGCTGAAAAGTGGACGTTTACGGTTGAAGAGAAAGTGACATTGGCGACCCCTTTGGGCACTATGGCGACCGTACACGTCGTCAAGGCGCCCCCGCCCGACTCAAAAGATCAACGCGTGGATATCTGGCTGGCTCCCAGTCTCGAATGGTATCCGGTGCGACTTAAATTCAGTGACGCTGACGGCGATACGATCGATCAGCGCCTGGATCAGATTAAAAACAATCCACTACCACAGGAACAGGTGAGCAACCCATGAAATCTTCGGCATTAGTACTGTTTTCTGGCGGTCAGGATTCGACGACCTGTCTGGCCTGGGCATTGAATAATTATGAACACGTTGAGACTATCGGCTTTGACTATCGCCAGCGTCATGATATTGAACTGACCACGCGTCCCACGCTGCGTGAAAAAATTGTTCGCATCAACCCGTTATGGTCAAAACGTCTGGGTTCGGATCATCTGATCGATCTGTCACTGATTTCAACGTTATCTGAGACGGCGATGACATCGGAAATTGAAATCGCCATGCAGGATAACGGATTGCCCAATACGTTTGTTCCGGGCCGAAATCTGCTTTTTTTTACTGTTGCTGCAACGCTCGCCTTCCGGCGCGGACTGACTACGCTGGTCGGTGGCATGTGTGAAACCGATTTTTCCGGTTATCCCGACTGCAGGGACGACACCATCAAGGCTTTGCAGGTGGCCCTGAATCTGGGCATGAATACGCGCATCAATCTGGCGACGCCGCTAATGTGGCTGGACAAATCACAGACCTGGAAGCTGGCACAGGATCTGGGCGGGTCCGAATTACTGAATCTGATTCGTAATGATACCCATACCTGCTATCTGGGCGAACGGGGCGTCCGACACGACTGGGGCTATGGTTGTGAATCCTGTCCGGCGTGCGTGTTACGGGCCAACGGCTACAAAAAGTTTCTGCAGGGGTCCGACGCGTCGACATGACAGGCCTGGGTCGAACCGCCTGGCTGCCGGTTTCAGTGAATACGGAAACGACCACCGATTCCAATACTTAACCCTATACCGCCGACCCAGGGATAACCATACACAGGCGAATAGTAGGGATAGGGACCGTAAGGATAGTAGGGCGCATAGTACGGATTGTAGGCATACGCCGGTGCTGGCGCCTGAAGATACACCACCGCAGGCGTAGTTGATGGCAGATAGACCGGCGCTGACTGCTGCGCCTGCTGCTGGGGTTGGGGCTGTTGCGGTTGTTGTTGCGGTTGTTGTTGCGGTTGTTGTTGCGGCGCCGGTTGCGAATTGGAGGTACCGGGCGGTGCCGTTGTGACCACATTAGTCGGAGCCACATAGTTACTGGGCTGCATGCCGACATACTGACCATTTACGTAAGTGGGCAACACGGAACTCGTCATTCGGTACCCGATGGGCTGTGGTGGCGCGACGACGCAGGCGCTCATCAGGAGCGAACCAGCGGCGACGGCAACAGAATTGAACAGAACGGATTTCATATTTACCTCAGTGGAGTGCGCTAAAGTTCACACTATATTCCTTTTTTTTCTTCGTAGAGTAGCTGTTACAGGTCATTTCATTGTTTTACTTTCCTATACAAAACCGTGAAAATATAACGCCGAGCAGATCATCAGAACTGAATTCGCCGGTAATGCTGTTCAGCCTGTCTTGTGTTAATCGCAATTCTTCGGCAAACAGATCCAGCGCCTGATCATTTTGCGCCGCGTGCCCGGCTGCGTGCTCCAGATGCTGATAAGCGAGTTGCAGTGCCTGCAGATGCCGTTCCCTTGCCATAAACAGCGATTCACCGGTCTGTTGCCATCCGGCGATGCGCAACAGTTCGTTGCGCAGCAGATCGATGCCGTAATGCTCATGAGCCGACACATAAATGTGGGTCGCTTCGGGCGACACATCGATTGCGGCCTGATGGCCTGACAGATCAATTTTATTCCAGACACGGATCACCGGAACATCCGCGGGAAAACGTTCTTCAATCAGTTCGTCGTCTTTGGTCGGACCTCGGCCGGCATCCATCAGATGAATGATGACGTCCGCTTTGGCCACTTCATTCCAGGTGCGTTCGATACCAATCCGTTCGACCACATCGATGGTTTCCAGGCCGATTGCTTCGCGTATGCCGGCGGTATCTATCACATTCAGCGGTACACCCTCAATATGTATGGTTTGCACCACCTTGTCGCGCGTGGTACCGGCGATCGGTGTGACGATGGCGATATCATCGCCTGCCAGTGCATTTAACAGTGACGACTTTCCCACATTGGGCTGGCCAGCCAGTACAACATTTAAACCGTTGCGCAACAGGGCTCCCTGCGCTGCCTGTTCGACCACTTTCCCCAATGACTGCCGGATTCGGTCGAGTTGGCCGCGCGCATCGGATTTTTCCAGAAAATCAATTTCCTCTTCCGGAAAATCAAGTGTTGCTTCAACCAGCATGCGCAATTGCACGACCTGATCCACCAGCACATGAATCACTCTCGAAAAGGCTCCGGACAGGGACAGCGAGGCGGATTTTACTGCGGCTTCGGTTGCCGCTTCAATCAGATCGGCTACGGCTTCAGCCTGTGCCAGATCAAGTTTATCGTTTAAAAATGCACGCTGCGTAAATTCACCGGGCTCAGCCAGGCGCAGGCCGATATCCTGACCCGCCGCAAGGCAGCGTGACAACAACATCTGCAGCACAATGGGTCCACCATGCCCCTGCAATTCGAGGACATCCTGGCCCGTGTACGAATGGGGCGCTTTGAAATAAATGGCCAGACCCTGGTCAATAACGGATCCGTCTGCATCCAGAAAGGGCAGGTAGGTTGCGACTCGTGGCGCCAATACATAGTCCGGGAAAAGTGCTGCCAGCAGCGAGCTCAGGTCGTTCCCTGAAACGCGCACCACGCCTATCCCCCCGCGTCCTGGCGCAGTGGCGATTGCAGCAATGGGTGAAGATTGGGTTAGCATGGTCTGACTACCTCATGGACATACGCTGTAAAGTGTAGGTGGAGATTTCATTCAATGGAAGTGAAACAAAAAAGCCTGCATCGTTTTGCAGGCTTTTTTACAACGTGCAGCTCTGATCTATCAGGTGGGTTTGGCCACCGCCAGATTTTTCGTAATGACCCACTGTTGAGCGATTGATAAAACGTTATTAATCACCCAATACAGCACCAGTCCCGACGGGAAGAAGAAAAACATCACCGAAAAAACGAGTGGCATGATCAACATCATCTTGGCCTGCACGGGGTCAGCCGGAGCCGGATTCAATTTGGTCTGGATAAACATGCTGACTGCCATGAGCACCGGCAAAATCAGGAACGGGTCCGGCGTTGACAGGTCATGTATCCATCCCAGCCAGGGAGCGTTGCGCAGTTCGACGCTGGCCAGTACCACCGAATACAGCGCCATGAATACCGGTGTCTGAATCAGAATGGGCAAGCAGCCGCCCAGGGGATTGACCTTTTCCGTCCGGTACAGCTCCATCATGGCCTGATTCATTTTTTGCGGATCCTCTTTATGCTGCTCACGAATCGCCGTCATTTTCGGAGTCAGCAATTTCATCTTGCCCATGCTGCGGAAACTGGCGGCCGACAGGGGGAAAAACGCCAGCTTGATCACCAGAGTCAGGACAATAATCGTCCAGCCCCAGTTGCCCAACAGGTTATGAATGGCATCCATCAACCAGAACACGGGCTTGGCAACGATGGACGTCCACCCATAATCTTTGGTCAGATAAAATCCGGGCGCGACTTTTTCCAGGATCGATGTCACCAGGGGACCGGAGTAGATCTGTGCCTTCAGGGTCTGGGTTGCGCCCGGTGCCAGGGTGTCCATGGCTACCAGGCTGCCTACCGCGTACAGGTTGGTGTCGACTTTTTTGGTGAACATTTCACGCTGCGCGTTGGCCTCGGGAATAATGCCAGACACAAAGTAATGCTGGATCATGGCAATCCAGCCGTTGTCCGCCTTATCCACCTGGATTTTTGATCCCTTTTCGATTTTATCGAAAGTCAGGGTCTGAAATTTTTCCTGTTCGGTGTAGATCGCGGGGCCGGTAAAGGTGCTGTAGAAACGCGATTCACCATCCAGCTTGCTGCCATCACGGACCAGTTGCATATAGACAGTGGGGGTAACTGAGGCCGCCGACCCATTAACGATCTGATGGGTTAATCCGATCGAATACGATCCCTTGTTGAAGGTATATGTTTTAACCAGTTTCACACCGTTCTGTTCCGCTTCCAGCACAACCTGTATCTGGTCAGACGCGTCCAGGTTCCGCGGGCCCGGCTGCACTGCAAACACGGAGCGGTGATTGGGTAACGGCAGATGACCTGCTGACACATCCAACAAACCGGATTGCGCCAGATAAGTGCGTTTGTCACTGCGGTCAAACAAAACAACGTTGGGTGCATCGCTTCGTTTCGTGGGCGACAGAAACAGGGCTTTCCAGCCGCTGCCAAAGGTTGTATCGAGATCCTCTTTCTGATTGAGCAGTTCCAGATGGATCAGTTCGCCGCCGACAGTATCAATTTCTGCTTTAAACAAATCGGTGTGGACGGTAATTATTTCGCCTTTGGCAGGTTCTGCCGCTGTATTGGCCGGCAACCCATTCTGGGCGATCTGGGCGGTTGCATCGCCGCTGACCGGATTAGGGGTTCGTGTTTTTGGCGTGTCGGTCCTGCTTACCTGCGCCGTGTTCGGGAAAAACATGGAGGGTCTTCCGTTAAAGGTCTGCCAACGTTCCCACAACAGCAGCAACGACATTAAGAAAACGATCCACAGGACAATACGCTTATTCATAAATGCAATCCAATTGACTTATTCGATGGTGAAATAGGGCTGGTTTGACGCCGGTTTATTGGCTACGTGTTTCAGTACTCTGGCATGGTTGTCTTGCGCCATGCCCAGCGGTGTGACGGAATCAACGCGCGCCAATTTTAATCGGGTTTGCGATGTGTCGCACGGCGCCTGTGCGCAGGTGCCCGCTTCTGGCACGAGATCAACACCACCCGGATGCCAGGGATGGCATTTGCAGACGCGCCGACCTGCCAGAAGGGTGCCTTTAATGACACCGTGCCGGCGTATGGCAATATCGGCATAATTGGAACAACTCGGATAAAAACGGCAATTCTGTCCAAGAAAAGGACTGATAGTGAGTTTGTAGGCACGCAACATAAACAGAAACAGTGACTTCATCCCGGCATTCCTTTAACGCTCTCCGATTGACTGAACGACTTATCTGCCGATTGGGACAGACTGTTCCATGTGGACGAACTGGCAAACAGACTGGCCACTTCACGTGACAGAACGGCTTGCAGAGCGGCGCTGCAGGCCGGTTCGGACTTGTTATTGAGCGATTTTGACAGACGCACAACACAATCCAGACCGATTGTTTTCAGCAGTTCCGAGTCGCGAAAACCTTCCCGGACTGCACGCTTTACAGCATTTCTGGTCACGGCGCGCGGCGCCAGTCGCTTGGCCACTACCACCCCCAAACGCGCAAATGGTAACAGATTGGGGCGCGCATACAGGACCAGATGCGGCGTTTTGAAAACCGGCTTCAAACGAAAAACGGATGAAAACTCATCCGTTTTAACGATACGACGTGTACGCTCAAAGTTGCCAGTCATGGATAGGTAATCTTCAGTACAACCTGGTCGCTGGATTGTCTCAAACTGCGCCACTACGACGCGTTACACGGTTACATTACCGGGGTGCAGCCAGCGCGTGCCAGAAAACTGTATTGTGTAAATTGTTGCACGCAGCCAATCACGTACCGCAGAAATTACGTTTCGCCGGCGCGCTACCATGACGCGCTTCGACGTTGCGCTTCGACAATAAATTCTTAAACGGCTAAACGCTTACGGCCTTTGGCACGGCGAGCATTTAATACGGCGCGACCGCCGCGGGTAGCCATACGGGCACGAAAGCCATGAGTGCGCTTGCGGCGTACGACGGAAGGTTGATAAGTACGTTTCATGTTGGTCTCGCTAATCTAGCAAAAAGTCGGTTCAAATTAAGATTTACCGCACATTCCATTCCATGGCTGCCTAAACGATCGACAGTGTTATGGAGCAAATGGCAGAGAACCTGCGATTAGACAGCATTTTGACTGTTTTTGTCAAGAAAAAACACAGGCATCGCTAATATACCGTGGGGTATTACGATAAGTTTAATGATCAGAAAAACAAGTCCGTGGACCAGCAGGGCCGAATATTGTCATTTTCACACTTTTTTAAGGCAAGTTTGTTTATTGGACATGTTTAAATTGCTTCAGCAGATACAAAACAACGCCTAAAAAAATAAGCTGCCAGCCTGTGGATAACTTTCCCGGTCGAGGTTAGAATATCGGTTTAGTTTGCTGACGACGTTAGTAGATACCTTGGCAGATTTTGCCGGCAACGCTACAACTGGTTCGTTTTTGTACTCCGGCAGGTGTAGGGAGCGGCGATGAACCAACGATGAGCCAGCGCCATTCCATTTCAAAATGAATCCTCCGGGTGTGATGACCTGGCCTGACCGGTCCGGAGCGGATTTGTTCAGAGTGGAAGAACTACAGTCACTGCAACACAACTCACTTGATACGGATTCATGGAAAATTTCTGGCAGGCTTGTTCGGCTCAATTAGAGCAGGAATTAACTCCGCAACAATTCAGTGCTTGGATAAAGCCCTTAACGCCACTCGATTGCGTGGAAGGCAAATTACGCATCGCCGCACCGAACCGGTTCAAGCTGGATTGGGTTAAAACGCAATTTGCCAGCCGGATCGCAGAGCTGGCTGCCCAGTTCTGGGACAATCAGATCGATGTTCAATTTATACTTGACCCGCGCCAGAATGCCGCCAAAAGTCCGGCAGCGGAATCACCGGCACCGGTTGAATTCGGAACCAACTCGGACGAAGTCAAAAGTCTGGAGGAGCCGCGCCCGACCACCATTCTGGAAACGCCCAAACGCGACCAGAGCCGCATTAACGGCGCGCTGACCTTTGACAGCTTTGTAACAGGCAAGGCGAACCAGTTGGCGCGCGCCGCGGCGATTCAGGTCGCCAATAACCCCGGTGTCTCCTACAACCCCCTGTTTCTGTATGGCGGTGTCGGTCTGGGTAAAACGCATCTGATCCACGCCATCGGCAACCAGATACTGCTCGACAATCCGAACGCCAAAATTCGCTACATCCACGCCGAACAATATGTGCGCGATGTGGTGACGGCTTATCAGCGCAAGGGGTTTGACGAATTCAAACGCTATTATCACTCACTTGATTTATTGCTGATTGATGATATTCAGTTCTTTGCCGGTAAGAATCGTACCCAGGAAGAATTCTTTTACGCATTTGAAGCGCTTATTGCCGCCAAAAAGCAGATTATTATCACCAGCGACACCTATCCCAAACAGATTACCGGCATGGACGATCGCCTGGTATCCCGTTTCGACTCTGGCCTGACGGTGGCCATTGAACCGCCCGAACTGGAAATGCGCGTGGCCATTCTGTTGAAAAAAGCCAAGCAGGAAGGTGTTTCGTTTTCCGACGATGTGGCCTTTTTTGTCGCCAAACATCTACGCTCCAACGTGCGCGAACTGGAAGGCGCGTTGCGCAAAATCCTGGCGTACTCCCGCTTTCACGGCAAGGACATCACGATCGATGTGGTCAAGGAAGCGCTAAAAGATTTACTGTCTGTTCAGAACCGTCAGATATCGGTCGAAAATATCCAGAAAACCGTGGCGGATTTTTTCAATATCAAAGTTGCGGACATGTACTCGAAACGACGTCCTGCCAACATCGCCAGACCACGACAGATTGCCATGTACCTGGCAAAAGAATTAACCCAGAAAAGTCTGCCCGAAATTGGCGAACTTTTTGGCGGCCGTGATCACACGACGGTGTTACATGCCGTACGAAAAATAACCGCTGACCGCACCAAGAGTCCGGAATGCAATCATGAATTGCACGTTTTA
>CAITOF010000060.1 GCA_903893945.1 uncultured Oxalobacteraceae bacterium
GCATTTTTCACGCAATTCGAACGGCAAAACCAGTTCACCATCGATAGGCGCGGCACTGTCTGTCTTGAAATTTAAAATGAGCATAGGTTGATTTCTTTTTTAGGCGGGTGAACCTGTCTGATACTTCCGGAATGGGCAGGCCTCAGAATAAAAAATAACGTTGAGCCAGCGGCAGTACACGGGCAGGTTCACAAGTGAGCAGTTCACCGTCAGCCCGCACCTCATACGTCTCGGCATCCACCTCCATAAGCGGTGTGGCACCATTGTGGATCATGTCGGACTTGCGCAAATGGCGGGTATTTTTTACAGGCACAAGCAGTTTATTCAGTTTTAACCTGTCACCCACGCCCGCCTCAACGGCGGCCTGCGAAACAAACGTAACCGAGGTTTTCAGCGCGCCACCAAAGGCGCCGAACATGTGCCGCGAATACACCGGTTGGGGCGTTGGAATCGACGCATTCGGATCGCCCATCTGTGCCGCTGCTATCATGCCGCTTTTCAGTATCATCGACGGTTTTACTCCGAAAAATGCCGGCTTCCAGAGAACGATATCGGCCAATTTGCCCACTTCAATCGAGCCCACCATATGAGAAATTCCATGGGTAATGGCAGGATTGATCGTGTATTTGGCGACGTAGCGACGGACCCGGAAGTTGTCATGTCTGGTCGTATCTTCCCGCAATGAGCCGCGCTGGATTTTCATTTTGTGGGCCGTTTGCCAGGTCCGGATTATCACCTCACCCACCCTGCCCATGGCCTGCGAATCCGACGACATCATGCTGATGGCACCGAGGTCATGCAGAATATCTTCGGCGGCAATGGTTTCCCTCCGGATACGGGATTCAGCAAAAGCAATGTCCTCGGCAATGGCGGAATCGAGATGATGGCACACCATCAGCATGTCAAGATGCTCGTCAAGCGTATTGACGGTAAATGGGCGTGTCGGGTTGGTCGACGAGGGCAGAACGTTGCTTTGACCGACCGCGGCGATAATATCCGGCGCATGGCCACCTCCCGCTCCTTCGGTATGAAACGTATGAATCGTGCGGTCTTTAAAGGCGGCCAGCGTATTTTCCAGAAACCCGGCTTCATTCAGGGTATCGGTATGTATGGCAACCTGGACATCCATCCTGTCAGCCACGGCAAGACAGTTATCGATGGCCGCTGGCGTGCTGCCCCAGTCTTCATGGAGTTTCAGACCGATCGCGCCCGCTCGGACCTGCTCTTCGATGGGCAATGGCAGACTGACGTTACCTTTACCGAGGAAACCCAGATTCATCGGGAACGCGTCGGCCGCTAACAACATGGAATGAATATGCCAGGGGCCGGGTGTGCAGGTCGTGGCGGCGGTGCCCACGGCCGGCCCGGTGCCGCCGCCCAGCATGGTTGTCACACCACTCATTAACGCTTCGTCAATCTGTTGCGGACAGATGAAATGGATATGGGAATCGATCCCTCCTGCAGTGATGATCATCCCTTCACCGGCAATGATTTCCGTTGCAGCACCGATGATCAGGCTGACACCCGGCTGAATATCCGGATTGCCCGCCTTGCCGATCCCCGCAATTTTTCCGTCCTTGATACCAATATCCGCTTTGACGATACCCCAATGATCAAGAATGACCGCATTGGTAATCACTGTATCCATCACCCGGCTGTGGGGATAGGGTGACTGCCCCATGCCGTCACGAATGACCTTGCCACCACCAAACTTGACTTCTTCGCCATAGATCGCGAAGTCCTTTTCTATTTCGATAAAAAGTGCCGTATCGCCAAGTCTGATACGGTCCCCCGTGGTGGGGCCAAACATTTCAGCGTAAGCCTGTCGGGACAGTGTGGTCATTTCAGTTTCCCCATGACTTGAGCGTTAAATCCATAGACCGTTCTTTCACCGGCCAGATCAACCAGCTCAACCGTGCGGACCTGGCCCGGTTCAAACCGCACAGCCGTACCCGCGACGATATTGAGCCGCATGCCGTACGAACTGCTGCGCTCAAACTGGAGCGCCGCATTCACTTCATAAAAATGAAAGTGCGAGCCGATCTGTACCGGACGGTCGCCGCTGTTAGCCACGTCGACACTTAATGTTCTGCGACCGGCATTGATTTCAATGGTGCCGGATTCAATCAGCATTTCACCTGGATTCATGGGAACTTTCTATCGAATGGGATGATGAACAGTGACCAGTTTGGTACCATCGGGGAATGTGGCCTCCACCTGGATGTCGGGAATCATTTCAGCAATACCGTCCATGACATCCGAGCGCGTTAAAATTGCCGCACCGTCTGACATCAGCTCAGCGACCGAACGCCCGTCGCGCGCACCTTCCATAATCGCTGCACTGATAAAGGCCACCGCCTCCGGATAATTCAATTTGAGTCCGCGCGCTTTCCGGCGTTCCGCCAGCAGAGCTGCGGTAAAAATCAGCAGCTTGTCTTTTTCTCGTGGTGTAAGTTCCATTTATAATTCCTGAAAAGTAGTCTGAATCAGGTGTTCCAGATTCGCGGCATCACGGCGTCACGACCCAGCATTATCGGTCGCAACATTTTCCAGACGTCGGTCAACATCCGTTTTGCTTCTTCACTCGAATGCCCCAGGTATCGGGCAACGATAAGGTCTTTGCGCTGACTGACGCCAAAACCGGCGTCGGACCTGCGGTTCTGACTGGCCCGTTCGCGAATTTCTGTTACCACAGACGGCGCGACGGCTTTACCCGCTGCAATAAGTGTTCCACAAACCGTATTTCCTGACAGGCAGAGCGGACTGTTGAACATGGCCTCGCCAGCGCACAGCACACCCTGCTCGACCCAGATGCATTTCCCATTCCGGTAGATCGTTGAACGCTGGCGCAGGGTTCCTGTCTCAAATGCCTCGCCTGACGCAGTGCGCCCAAAACACAGGACTTCCATACCCAGATAGTGTGCATCACCGGTCAACAGCACCGTATGATCAAGCTCAACACAGGCCTGATTATAGAAGATCGATTCCTGGGGCAGCCATTCCAGTGACGCATTTCGCCCCACCTCAACAATCACCTCCTGACGCGATACCTGTCCGTTCGACCGGTACCATTTGGTGCCACCCGGGGTCGTCACAACCACGTTGGCCGACGACCCTACCTGAACCTGCGTCGACAACTGGTCACCGCCAACAATACCACCCGGCGGATGAATAATGATTAACTGGCACACATCCGGTCCTTCCGGATAAAGTGCCTTCTGAACCCGAAGCGGGCCGCTGTGTTTTTGCCGGACCAGCGTCGACGAACCGTTCCTGCAGGCGATCTGCAGCAGGAGATGCGCTGAATTGTGACTCTGACTGGCAGCAGAAAAACGCGTTGCGGAAAAATCATTCATTCGTCATAAACCATCAGAAAAAACCGTACTTGAATTTGTATTTCTACCGCAGGAGCTTATCACAGATTAAAAAAAAGCAGCTTCATGGCATCAATATTGATGCGTAAAGTCGCAGATTGAATTTCAGCACTGCATAGCGCAGACCATCAATGACCTCAGCGCTATGGGGACAGATTGCGCAAAAAATCGAGCATGATCTGTGCCGCAACTTCGGCATCATCGCCCGTCATGGTCTCCAGCGGATTGTGGCTGATACCGCCATTGCCGCAGCGGATAAACAACATTGCGACGTCCGTCATTCTCGCCATTACCATGGCATCGTGTCCTGCGCCGGAGGGCAAGGTGAAAGGCGTAATTCCAGCACGCTCCGTTGACCGGATCAGCTGCGCCATCAGTTCGGCAGCACAGTCAGTCGCCGGTGTCGACATCAGTTCAGTGACGGTGTATTCGATGCTGCGACGGTTGCAGACTTCCGCAATTTTTTCCAGTATGTCATCGACCGCTTTTTGACGTACGGCATCCTGTTCTGCCCGTATGTCCAGTGAAAACCGGCAGCGATCAGGAATAACATTGACCGACCCGTCGGGCACCAGCAACTGGCCGACGGTCCCGACCAGAGCCGGAAACTGACTGCAGCGCTGCTCAACGTACAGCACAATTTGTGCCGCCGCTACAGCGGCATCTTTGCGCATGGTCATGGGTGTCGTACCCGCGTGCGAAGCAACTCCGGTCAGCTCGACAATATAGCGGCTGCTACCGGCAATCGAGGTGACAATGCCCACCGGCAGATTATGTTTCAGCAGTACCGGTCCCTGCTCAATATGCACCTCGAGGTAACCCCGGATTTTATCGGGATCGCGTGCAATTGCGCCGATCGCATCCACATCATGACCGGCCTGTTTGATGGCTGTGCCCAGGCTAATGCCATCAGCGTCGGTTTTATCGAGCAGGTTGCTGTCAAACTGGCCGATCACAGCGCTGCTGCCGAGAAACGTGCTTTTGAAGCGCACGCCTTCCTCCTCAGAAAAGCCGATAACTTCCAGATGAAATGGCAGTTTTTCCTGGCGCTCGTTCAAATACCGGACCAGGGCAATGGGTAATAAAATTCCGACTCTGCCGTCGTATTTTCCGCCATTGCAGACGGTGTCGTAATGGGATCCGGTGATAAACGTTTTTGCCTCGGGCCGATCCGACAGATAGCGTCCGACCACATTGCCGACGGCGTCAATAGTGACCTGCATACCCGCCTCGCCCATCCAGGCGGCCAGCTGCCGCGCAGTCTGTTGATGCGCTTCAGTCAGGTAGGCACAGGTTAGCCCCGTTGGGCTGTCGCTCCATGCTGCCAGCGCCAGAGCGTGTGCAAGGACGGCGTTGCCCATGTCGGGACTGATATCGAACAGGTTATTGAGCCGCAATTCCGCAATCCGGCTGACCTGGTACAAACATTCACCCAACTCCTCATCGCGCTGGTTTTTCAGCCGGCGCTGAAATGCACGGATGATCGAATCGCGATACATGCCGTTGCCGTCCGGCCCACGGACGGCAATAATGAACGGAAAACCGAATTTTTCCCGGTAGCTGACATTGAGCTGACGGATCATGTCCAGCATTTCTGCACTGCAGTTAAGCAGTCCGACCTGGGTCTGTTCGCCTGTCGATGCTTTGGTCAGCATACCGGACTGCGCAGCTTTTCCGGCCAGTTCAGGATGGGCGCAGAGCAGGCCGACTTGCTCGGCAGGACTGGCCTCCAGAACCACATTCTGCAGGGCCATTTTCAGCGCGGTGACTGAGGCAAACGGTCGCCGCGTGGCGGCCCGGTGTGCGATCCAGGGCGAGTTTTCATAAACACCTTCCAGCAGATGCACAAAATCAGCATCGCTACTGGCGTTCAACTGCTGCAGGGTAATGGTCATAACGCCCCTTGATAAGGATGGGTGGCACGCCAGTGACGGGCAATATCAATCCGCCGGGTCACCCAGACACGGTCATGCGACTGGATATAATCAAGGAATCGTGCCAGAGCGGCTGCACGTCCCGGTCGACCCACCAACCGGCAATGCAGCCCGACTGACAGCATCTTGGGCTGGTTAAGTCCGTTCGGATCGCCTTCGGCATAAAGGACGTCAAAAGCGTCTTTGAGATAATCAAAAAACTGCGTACCGGAATTGAAACCCTGATTGGCCGCGAAGCGCATATCGTTGGTGTCCAGCGCATAGGGAACAATCAGTTGCGGCTCAAACCGGTCCGATGGATCTCCATGATTGCCGGGCAATCGCACTTTTTGCCAAAAAGGCAAATCATCGCCGTAGTGATCCGCATCATAAAGAAAGCCGCCATGTTCAACCACCAATCGGCGCGTATGCGGTGAATCTCTTCCGGTGTACCAGCCCAGTGGCGCTGATCCGGTCAGGTCCCGGATAACCTGAACGGCTTCAGCCATGTGCGCCCGTTCGGTATCTTCGTCCACGTGCTGATAACTGATCCAGCGCAATCCATGGCAGGCAATTTCGTGACCCAGTTCCACAAACGCCGCAACCGCCTCAGGATTGCGCTTCAATGCCATCGCCACACCAAAGACAGTCAGCGGAAGTTGGCGCTCTTCAAACATTCTCAGCAAACGCCACAGTCCGGCCCGGGAGCCGTATTCGTACATCGATTCCATGCTCATGTGACGCATCTCAAATGCCTGGGCACCAATGATTTCAGACAGGAACGTTTCGGACTGTCCGTCGCCATGCAGAATGCAGTTTTCACCACCTTCTTCATAATTCAGCACGAACTGCAGGGCGATCCGCGCCTTGCCGGGCCACGCAGCATCAGGCACAGTTCGTGCATAACCCGTCAGGTCTCGCGGATAATTTCGATATGTGTCTGCCATGTTGCGCCCCTGAACAAGATATGTGTATATTCACGATAAATAACAGAATAACAAAAAAACGGATCACCGGACCATGTCAGATAATATAGTCAACTGCGCTCCAAAGGGTACGATCAGCATAATTTTATTTTCAATTACACGATACAGGGGATCAGGATGGGCAAGCTCAGTACGCATGTTTTGGATATCAGCACCGGTCAACCCGGCCAGGGTATTCAGGTTGAATTATATGAAGTCGGGATCAATCAAAAAAAGCTCCTGAAGCAGGACACGACCAACGCGGACGGCCGTTGCACGACGGCGCTGCTGCAGGGCTCGGAGTTCCGCATCGGGCGCTATGAACTGGTTTTTGCGGCGGGCGATTATTTTTCCCGTCAGGGCCATGCGTTTGCGGAACCCAGATTCATAGACCGGGTGACGATCAGTTTCGGGATCGCCGACCCTGCGCAGAACTATCACGTCCCGCTTCTGGTATCGCCTTGGGCGTATTCAACTTATCGGGGTAGCTGAATGGAACTGGCCTACAGTGTCGATTGGCTGAACCTGCTGGTACGCTGGCTGCACCTGACGACCGGCATTGCCTGGATCGGTGCGTCATTTTATTTCGTCTGGCTGGACAACAACATCCGGCCGCCCCAACCCGGTTCCGAATTGGCGAATAAAGGCGTATCGGGTGAATTGTGGGCAGTCCACGGCGGCGGCTTCTACAACCCCCAGAAATACCTGGTTGCACCGAAACAGCTGCCCGGGCATCTGCACTGGTTCAAATGGGAAGCCTATTCGACCTGGCTCTCCGGAATGGCCATGTTGTTTATAGTCTACTATTTCAACGCGCGAGCCATGATGATCGACAGCAGCGTGGCCAACATCAGCAGTGGGCAGGCCGTGGCGATCGGTCTGGGAACGCTGATCGCGGGATGGGTGCTGTATGATGCGCTGTGCCGGTCGCCCCTTGGCAAGCATGACGCCATGTTCGGCATCATCATGTACCTGGTGATCGTTTTTGCCGCGTTTGTGCTCTGCAGACTGCTGAGTGGCCGGGCCGCCTACATTCATGTCGGTGCCATGATGGGCACCATGATGGTCGGGAATGTACTCATGCAGATTATTCCGGGCCAGCGCAAAATGGTCGATGCGATGTTGGCGGGGCAATCGCCCGATCCGATATACGGACAGAAGGCCAAGCAGCGCAGCGTGCATAACAATTACTTTACATTGCCGGTGCTGTTCATCATGATCAGCAACCACTATGCGATGACCTACAGCCACGCCTGGAACTGGTTGATACTTGCGGCGATCATCGCAGCCGGCGTTCTGATCAGGCATTTCTTCAATCTGCGGCATCGGGGCCAAACCGACTGGCGTTTTCCTGTGGCAGGCTGTGCAATCCTTTTAGCGGTCTCGATTGCCATTGCACCCAGGCCAGCGCTCCCGCTAAACCACGCCGAAACAGGAACAGTGACCGGGCAACAACAGTCTGAATTTTCACAGGTCCAGCGCATACTTGAACAACGTTGCGTTACCTGCCACTCGGCACAACCGACCCAACCGGGCTTTGCGGCTGCGCCAGCGGGTATACTGCTGCAGACGCCTGAACAGATACGCCAGAATGCCGCGAAGATATACCAGCAGGCGGTTCAGTTAAAAGCCATGCCGCTGGCCAACCTGACCCAGATCACCGGGGCTGAACGAGACGTGATCGGACGCTGGTATGAAGCGGGCGCCAGATAGAATTTTACCCTCACCGGGAACTTGACAATGAATGACGACTACCAAGCGCTCGACAACTGGATCGACCAGCACTTCGATGAACAGGTGAGCTTTCTGCAGGCACTGATCCGGATTCCGACCGATACGCCGCCAGGCAACAACGCACCGCACGCCGAGCGCACGGCAGAATTGCTCGAGGGCTTCGGTTGGCAGGTTGAAAAATATGCCGTACCGGAAGCAATGGTCCGCGCAGCCGGACTGGAAACAGTCACCAATCTGGTTGTGCGACGGCGATTTGATGAGGGCGGGCTGACTGTCCTGCTCAATGCGCACGGCGACGTCGTACCGCCAGGCGAAGGCTGGACCCGGAATCCTTATGGCGGGGAGATTGACCGTGGCCAGATCTATGGCCGGGCCGCAGCCGTCAGCAAAAGTGATTTTTCCACCTACACGTTCGCGTTGCGCGCGCTGGAAGCCGTAGCACGCCCGAAAC
>CAITOF010000061.1 GCA_903893945.1 uncultured Oxalobacteraceae bacterium
CGACCAGTAACTCTAAAAGAGTAAAGCCATTCTGTTTATAATTGTTGTACACCATAGTTCGTTCCTTTATGTCGTTCACCAACAGGGTTAGCCTATATTGGGATGACGTTATTTTTTAATCGTCGTGGCAGGCGGTACATAGATAAACTTCCACCCCTGGTACGTTGCTTGTCCCGTAAATTCGGCTTCCTCAACGGTAAAGCCATCCTGCTTGATCGGCATTGCGGCCGACAGCGAATAGATCCCCATAATGCCACCTCCCGGTGCTTCAACAATACCCCATTGCGGACTGCTGTTCATGGGATCCAGAAACAATTGCCGTAATGGTCGAATGATCCGGGTGGCCCGCTTATCCTGCAATAAATCGGTTAACGTCGCCGGGTATTTTTTCACGCTACCGGGTGACAATTCATAATAAAGTTGTATCGCATGACGATACTGTTCACCCACAAACAACAACTCTTTTTCTTTTTCTCGTTGCTCCACCGTTCTCCATTGCTCAACCGCCATTAAACTCAATAATGACAATAGTGCCACCAAAAACAAGGCAGCGACATACGTGAAACCACGTTCACAAGGATTGGTAAGCGGTGCCATCAAGTCCTGCTCCGGGTGCCGCACTCTTTATATCAAACACCCCCCCCATACTGGCATTTGCCGGTGGCACAACCACCCAACTGGTATTATTGCCCACCACCGGGTCCATGGGGATTTGTCGCAAATAATGCTGTGTGACCAAATCGTCTAAGGTTGCCGGGTATTTGCCTTTATCTGAATAAAACCGGTCCAAACTTTGACGCATGGTGTAGAGATTTTCTCGTAGGACATCGTCTTTTGCCTTCGAAATGCCGCCTAAAAACCGGGGTGCTGCCACGGTCAATAAGAGTGCGATGATGGCCAGGACAACCAATAATTCGATCATCGTAAAACCAGAACGACGGAGTCGGGTTGATTGGCACATGGGCTCTGTCGCTCGTCCTTGCATGTCACCAGTTCCGATAAGCAATATTATTCAATCCAATGTCTGTCGACAACGAATACACATCGAACACATCCGCTCCTTTTTGCGGTGCTTCTGCTGGCGAGGCGTAACTCCTTAAGCCCCACATCTTATCTGGGGGGATCGACTGGTTCGGATAGAACGGATCAGCCGGAATCCGACGTAAAAAATAGAGTGTGGTACTCGGCATTTGTGCATTGGGCACGCCTTTAACCAATACATCTAAGGTGGCGGGGTAACCGCTGTCAAGCTTACTTAACGCAATTTGTCCTGTGTTGACAGCGGTTTTATACGCGTCAATCGCTTCCCGGATGTCGCGCAAAGCCCGCCGCAGCTCAAATTCGTTCTGACGTTTGACAGTCACTTCGGCAAACGGTAACGCGACCATGGCCAGCACCGCTAAAATGGCCAAGGTCACCGTTAATTCAATATACGTAAATCCTTGCCCTGGTTTGATCATTTGTCGCCCCATCAATGTCGCCTTCTAGTTCTGCACAATGAAATGTTGTTGCACCGGTAGCACCGGTTTAGCAAAGGACTGTTTCGCGCCCATCGGCGTAATGCCCACCAAATCCACACTGGCTTCGCCCGGCACTAAGGCTTTGACTTTTAATGACAGCAATTTTCCTGCTGCGCCACTCGCATCGGCATTACTACCTAAGGCAATGGCAATCCTTCCTCCCGTTTTATCGACCGTCTGACTGAAATTACCCAGGTTACCTTCCCGACCGAAATAACCTCCGTCGTCCACTGAGGTAACTTCGACCTTATTTGGGTCGTAGGCAATTTGAAGTGGCATGCCGCGCATGGCAATGGAGGTATCGATCATAAGATCAAGTTGCGTTTCCTGGCCGACTTTCAACTGGTCCGGGCCCATCCAATGCAATTTCATGGGTGAATTCATTGCAGCCAATACGGCTGGATCCACTTTATTGTCTTGCAATACCCCTGCGTTATTGGCGTTGGGAGTTGATTTAGTCAGGTCATCGTCCTGAATTCGTAACTGCAAAGGCTTATTGCGTAACATGGCGTCTGTTCCGGACCAGAACATTTCGGCAGACGGGTCTTTGCGCTGAATACCGCGCACCAGATGCGGTGTAATGGATAAAACGATTTCAGTTTTGTTGTGGCTGTCCTGTTGGTTTGAAAAAAGGCGCCCAATCAACGGCAAACTGGTTAAACCCGGCAAACCGTTAGCGCTGGAGCGTTCTTCGTTATTAAGTAGGCCGGCCAAAATTTGGGTTTCACCGTCGACTAAACGCAACACCGTTTCCGCGCTGCGCGTGCCGATTTGATAGGCAATGGTGCCCGATTTGGTCTGAACTTCCTGACCCAATGAACTGACTTCTAAATTCATTTTGATCACAATTTCGTCACCCGGGTAAATAACGGGCTCGACATTGAATTTTAAGCCCACATCCAGATATTGGACGTTTTCTGAAACGAATCCGGTGTTACCGGATGTGGTCGTAATAATCGGGATTTTGTCGCCAATTAAAATTTTGGCTTTGTCGTGACTACGAACGCGAATACGCGGATTGGCTAATAAATTAGCATCGCCATTTTGCTGGTTTGCCGAAATCGTCACAGTCGGCATGTTGACCAAACCTACATTTGATTTATTTAAGGGAAATGTGCTGGATATACTTTGTTGACTGCTGGTCGACGGTGTAGTGGTTCCAGTCAGAATATTGGCGGTGGGCGCGGCAGACAGGGGTGTAATGGTTAACTGGTCCGAAATTTGTATACCCATATTTAATGCCAGAGTGCGATCAATTTCCAATACTTCCACTTCTAACATCACTTCAGGTTCGGCCAAATCGTAAAGGCCAATTAATTTTTCGACTAAACCGATGGCTTCGGGCGTTTCCCGCACTACCAGCATATTCATTTTTTCATCGACAAACACGTCTTTAAGTTTTAAAACCGATTTGATCATATCTGCCGTTGTCTTTACATCGGCACTATGCAGATAAAAGGCCCGGACAATTAAGTCCTGGTATTCTTTCGATTTGGTCGGCGTGTTCGGGTAAATTAAGACACTGCTTTTATTTAATACTTTCTTATCCAATTGGTTCGTCGCTGCCAGCATATCCAACGCATCTTCTAAGGAGGCCTTCTTTAAAAAGATGGTGGTGCGCTGATCCGTTTTGACTTCCCGATCCAGAATGAAATTGATGCCGGTGGTGCGGGACAGGAGCTCAAATATCATTTTGAGATTGGTGTCACGAAATTCCAGGGAGATC
>CAITOF010000062.1 GCA_903893945.1 uncultured Oxalobacteraceae bacterium
GGAAAGCCAGCCTTGTCGGCAATCGCAAACACAAATTCACGAAATGCCCGCGGGGTCATGCCCGTATAACCACCGAACTGGTTCACCTGGTTGGAGGTCGCTTCAATCAATACGGGACCCGTACCATTCAGTCCGTCCAGAAACGCCGCTTCAATAACGACAGGATGGGCTGAACACACCGAATACAGCCCGACGGCGCTTCCGGATTTGTGATGTTGTACCAGGTCAAGCAGCAGCTTCATTTCAATTCCTGTTTCATGTTAAACAATCGCGCGGGTTACGAACCGGATTACACATAGGGCGCTTCCACTTTTGCTGATTCTTCCGGCTGGAGAGCCAGCAACAGCGCAGCAGCCAGCGACAGGATAATTCCGGTCAACTTTATTCCGTCAGGCATGGTCGCGACCAGCGCCATTGAAATTACCGTTGTCAGCAGGGGCGCACCGGCATTTACCAGGGGAGACACCACCAGTGCCTTTCCGTAGCGAAAAGCATACACCAGCGTCAAAGCCCCAATCGCGTTTAAAATCTGTGTTGCAGCCGCCAGTCCCGGCCCCTGCAGGCCCCAATTTACCGGTACCGAAAAATCCGTCAGGTAAAGGGCAGCCGGTATGAACATCAGCCCGGTGATCATCATGTAGAAAAAAATGCTTTCTGCCTCCATGGTGGCATTGGCCAATTTGATGAAATAGCCCTGCAGACCCCACGCTACCAGTACAAAAATCGACAATGCAAACCAGATACCCAATCGCTGGGGCTCGTTTGCACTGTGGTAGTCAAACAATGGCAAGGCGCAAATGGCCAGTACGATACCTATCATGCCAAACTTGCCGGTACGCTCGCCCAGAAACAGAAATGACAGCACGATTGTTATGACAGGCGACATGGCAATAATCGGAAATATCAGATAGGTCGGCCCCTGTTTCACTGCATAAAACAGTATCATCTGGCCACCCGCCCCCAATATGCCTATCACCATGCCTAACATGACAGACCTTCTGTCCCTGGCCAATTTCCAATTGACGCGTTTCATGGCGATCAAGGCAGGAGGTATCATGGTCAAGGACCAAACCACATAAATCAGCGTTTCGGAAAATCCATGTTCAGTCGGCAGTCCGGCAAATGCACCCCACACACCCCATAATATCGTTGTCAGTAAAGCATAAAATAACCAGGCTGGCATTTTCATCGTGTTGTCCCGTCTATGTGTAACTTCGTCAAAAATGAATCGTCTGCGTGCATCACCCGTCTCACCTGTCTGCTTTTATTTCGCTGATGCGAAAAACACGCGCTTCATGGCTGATGACTTCAGCGGTGTAGGGAATGTCATAGATCCCGAGGTCCTTATGCCGCCACAGATCACGGACCTGATACCTGGTCCACGGCAGGTTAAAGTCTTTATGAACATTGAAGGTCATATCTGCCGTCGGACTGCCGCGATTCAGTAATGCCACGGCCATACTCCCGTCCGCCAGTTCTTTGGCAAACACTTCCAGACCGCCCGCACTTCTGACACGCTGTGCGGGCTTGCCCAAGGGGTCCTGATTCAGGGCGATGATTTCAGTATTGGTTAGCGTTTCCAGCGTATCGCTGTCTAGATGACGCAGATCCGCACTGGCCAGCAGCGGCGAATTTACCATCGCCCATAAACTGAAGTGCGTGCGGTATTCAACATTGGACGCGCCTGCGCCGACCAGGTCGGCGCTTTTTCCCTTCAGGCCGACCACCATCATGTCGTAATCATTCCAGTGCCCCGGACCGGCATATTTTTCCAGCCCAACGCCACGATCGATCATATCAAGGATATCGAAGTAGTATCCCTCACGGTTTCCCGGGTAATCAAAATCGTCCGAAATGTCCTGCCCGATGCGCCAGTGATTGATTCCCAGACCGGCCGCCCATTCCCAGATGTCCGACCAGCCGCAATGACAGGCATGAAACACGATGCCGTGCTTTTGCGCCAGAAGTGCTTTTGACATGGTGCCAAAAATCGCCTGCACCACGGCTTTGGGTGCATCTTTATGTGAGCAGCAGCTGTCATATTTAAGGTGATCAATTCCCCAGGACGCAAAAAGAGCCGCGTCCTCTTTTTCATGTCCTTCACTGCCGGTATATCCTGCACAGGTCATTTGACCGGGACCGGAGTAAATACCCAATTTCAGTCCTTTGCTGTGCGCATAATCGCTCAGGTACCGGATCCCGTGCGGAAATTTGACCGGATCCGCTTCCAGAGGATGATCACGCCGGTTTCCCTTGTAATGCTGCCAGCCATCGTCCAGATTAATGTATTGATAACCGGCGTCACGCATGCCATTGGTGGCCATCGCATCGATGGTTTCCATCAACAGCGTTTCATTGATGTTTTCGGCAAAATTGTTCCAGCTGCTCCACCCCATGGGCGGTGTTAATGCCAACCCGTTGCTTGTTACCTTCTGCTCGGTCGCGACGGCAGCCGGGGCGCCACCACCGGTCGCCGCACAGGTGAGTGAAAAACAGAAAAATAGTAGAGCCGCTCTGATCCGCATACCTGCCTTACAATGGCGAATTACCATTTGAAACTGATACCTGCCGTATAACTTCGTCCGTAGGCAGTAAATCCATACAATGCATCCGGACGTCCCAAATCTGCTTTATAGACCGAATTGGTCAGATTTTTTCCTTCTACGTAAATTTTGACCTGCTTGTTGATTTCATACGATGCCTGCGCAGTAACCCAGGTAAAGGAATCGTTATAGCTATCCCATTGGGGCACTTCGGTGGTGTTGTTATACAAATAGCGCGCAGTATAGTCCCAGACAACGTTAGCGCTATACGGGCCAGCCTCATACAGGACCCCTAACGCAACAGTGGTCGGTGCCACGCCGGGGATTGTGCTGTTCCTGGTAAATTGGGCAGTGACACCAAATCCATTTTCAAATAAATGCTGCAATCCGATTTCAACACCGTTGACATCGCCGGTTGCCCCATTGGCTGGCTGTTGAATGGCGTACAGGTGTCCTGGCACACCGATATTGACGCCATCGATCGTTTCGGTCGTAATGTCATCCCTGATTTTTTTCCCGAATAGCGCCATAGTCAACGCTGATTTGGGCTGGTAATACCACTCAAGAGAAATGTCGCCTTGTGTGGCCTTAATCGGTTTCAGATTGGCATTGCCGGAATAATAGAGTTCATAAATGCGGTTGATTGTTCCGTCAGTCACTGTGGGCGCCAACTGATTCAGCGCAGGTCGGGCGATGGTTTCCGCCGCACCCAGCCGCAGTTGCAGTGTTTTGGTGAGCCAGGTACTGAAGTTTGCCGACGGCAAGGGAACGACATACGAACCATCGGCAGTCAGTGGCTCAGGTGTACTGTATGTCACCTGAGGCGCAGATGTGGCAATATTGGGAGTCGGGTCATAGACAGAAAGGATATTGTCAACCGCGGTGGACGCGGTGGTCGTTGTTCTGACCAGACGTAATCCAATATTACCCGACCACCGGTCACCGCCCAGAACCGCCTCTGCATAGGCCGATAGGGTATTTTCCGATACGGCATAAGAATTAACGGCATTGTATTGTGGCAGCGTGTTGGCGAATTCGTACAGGGTGCCGGGAGCCACGCCCGGTTGCGTGTTCGGCGTACCATTCAGTTTCTGTAATCCGGCCAGGTAAGCAGGAATATTAAATGCTGCAAACGTCATCGGGAAACTGCCCCCCGCTCCCTTCATGAAATTGGGCAGCGTCATGGTACTGACGACATTGGCACCCAGTGACCCGAACGTGATGTTACTTCCATATAAATTGCCATATTGATTCGATCCACCGGTCCAGTCATTACTGATGTCGTTTCGCGATTTAACGCGGCGTGTCGCACCTGCACCGAAATCGATGCGCTCCAGCACGCCGGCATCCAGTGACAACGAGGCGTCAATTGTGCCGCCGGTAACCGTGTCATCGATACTGTAACCACTCAAGCCCGCGTAATGCGGATTCCAGTAATTGTTACCCAACTGCCCAGCAGCCAGCGCCGTGGCATAATCCATTCCATTCGGTAAGGTCACCGCCAAATTGGGAAGCGCGTTATTATTATCCTTCCAGGTTAAGGTATTGTTTCCACCCAGTCCGGCAACTACAAACGTGTCTGTTCCACCTTCGGGACGTTTTGCCCTGGATTGATATAAATCGGTGGTCAGTTTCAATTCGTTGGTTGGGCGCCAGACAGCATTCAAACCAACCATGCCGGTGTTTACAACCCGATTCTGGGTAATATTTGCAATTTCCGGTACAAAATTACTGACGGTCATTCCTGTGATCAATCCGTTGTTAACCGTAACATTCGACCAATTTCTCTGCCAGTCAGGGTAAAACGCCTCGTTATAACCGACTTGCGGATCATTCAAGCGTGTAAACAGCGCGTCTGCCGTAACGGTCAACTCGTTTGACGGTCTCCATTGCCAGGTCCCTGACACTGCATCGCGTTTTTTATCATCCAGAATGGAGCCGAAGGCGATGCAGCAATGCGCGACCACACTTTGTCCATTTCCTGTCAGTGGCCAGGTTCCGGGGTTATAAATATCGTAGGTGTTGTAATTCATGCTGTCGGTTCGCAGTTTCGAATCCGAAAGCACCAGTCCTACCAGAAACCCCATTTTCTGGTCGTCGGTGGTTGTGCTGTAAACCCCGGAAATTTTCTGTCCTTTCAAAAGCGACATATCGTTATAGTTTTCTTCCGCACGAAAAGCCGCATGCGTTCCCGGCGTTTCTAACGGCCTGGCCGTTTTCAAATTTACCGTGCCGCCAATACTGCCTTCGATTGCCGATGCCTGTGACGACTTTAATACATCGGCACCCGAAATAACGTCCGAAGGCAACACGTCAAAGGCAAAATCACGCCCGTCGTCGTCCGTCGCCATAATCCGGTTATTCAGCGTCACGATGTTGTAAGCAGCGCCAAGTCCACGAACACTGATATGTAACCCTTCGCCGCCGGTCTGCCTGTCCACAATGGTGACGCCCGTAATATGGCTCAGGGAATCAGCAACGTCATCATCAGGAAATTTCCCCAATTCAGTAGCGGAGATCGAATCCATGACAATGTCGGCATTTTTTTTTGCTTCAAGAGAGCGGGCAAGACTTGCGCGAGCGCCCTGCACGACAACCACTTCAACGCCCGGATCCTCCTTATTGGTGACCTTAGGGTCGAGGACCGGGTCTGAACTGACAACCGGTCCGGTTTGCTGCACCTGCTGTTTCGATGATGTCGATTCGGGGGAGTTCGCGCTTTCCTGATCATTCAGGTCTGAACCTGCATTCGCCACATTCATTACCGCCAATGCCAGCTGTACAGACACCGCTAACAGCGTTTTTTTAAACATATCATTATCCCCTTGTCATTTTTCGAATAACCACCTGTCAGCACCTGTACACACGACACAAAATCGAATTGCAACCCAACAACAGCAAGCCACAACTTTCGAATATTGTTGAATTCAGTAAATACTAAGTAATAACGAAAGATAACGCAAGAATAATTTAGGCCAATTGGCAAAATTTAACCTTGCAACCTGGGGAATGGGCTTTTTTGGGCGGAAAACCATTTATATCAATAACAAACGAAACTTTCATTTTCTTTTAAAACTAGGTTGACATTCACCAAGGCCGCCTATATTCTTTGCAAATCGATCAAAAACAACCGAAAGACTTTAGAACGAAATTTTTCGGAATTTAACGCAAGCCTGGTTAACTATAATTCAATCCCACTTCCTGTGATCATGGTGCAAACTTGACCTCAAAAATTAAAAGGATTCCAATGAAACATTCGACACGAAAAGGGTTGATTTCATTAACAGCCATTTCCTCCCTGGTCGCTGGTTGCGGTGGCGGTACGGGCACACAACAATCGATCCCGAATTCACCCGTTGTTGTTACCCCAAACACGGGAACAGAATCCGTTCTGTATTCGTTTGGTGCGGCACCGGATGGTCAGAGTTCCTGGGCGCAATTGACAAAAGGCGTGGATGGCAATTTATATGGCGTCACTTATTCCGGTGGCGCGAATGGTCTGGGTACATTTTTCCGGGTGACGCCGGCCGGCGTCGAACAGGTACTGTATTCTTTCGGCAGCAACAGTGCCGATGCTCAACAACCCGTCTCGGCTGTGATTCAGGCCAACGATGGTAATTTCTATGGAACAACGCCTACGGGCGGTGCCAACGGCAGCGGCGCAGCCTACATGATCACACCCTCGGGCACTGAAACCGTTATTTATTCGTTTGGAAATGGCGCAACAGATGGTACAGCACCCTACGCTTCGCTCGTGCAGGGCACGGACAACAAGTTATATGGCGTCACCAGCGCAGGAGGCGCCAACAGTGCCGGCACGGTTTTCAATCTGACGCTGGCCGGCACAGAATCAGTACTTTATTCATTTGACCCAACCACAACCGATGGCACCGGGCCGGTTTCTGCACTGATACAAGGTATCGATGGCAACTTCTATGGCACGGCACCTGCCGGTGGTGCAAATCTGAATGGTGCCGTGTACAGCATTACGCCTGGCGGCATCGAGACGGTCATTTATTCATTTAATCCACCGCCGGACGGCACGTATCCATTCGCGGCATTGGTCCAGGATTCACAGGGCAATTTTTACGGCGACACGTACTCAGGCGGAACGCTTTATGGCGGTGTTGTATTTAAAATTGATACCTCAGGCAATGAATCCGTACTGTATTCATTTGGCACAAACACCAACGATGCGTCTGACACCAAGGCGCCCCTGATACTGGCAAGCGACGGTTACCTGTACGGCACATCGACTCGTGGCGGTGAAAACGGTAACGGCGCCATCTTCCGGATCACGACGGCGGGCATTGAAACCCCGTTATATTCGTTCAGCAGCGCAACCACCGGACAATTTCCCTATGCCACGTTGACCGAGGGTACCGGTGGTCTGTTTTATGGAACAACCATTTCAGGTGGCACGAACGGATTTGGCGTCATCTACAGTTACACGCCATAACCCGCTCATCCGGTAGAGCAGTCCTTCTGCCCTACCCCATTTTTCAGATCAGGCTGACAAACCCGGCGCAGTGAATAACGCCCGTGACGGCCTGACCAACTTCAACGAGACCCGGATTACCTATTTTCCGGTCCTGAATTCGCCTTTGGCCTGCAGGTCGGCGTGATACGAAGACCGTACCATGGGTCCGGAGGCAACCTGCTGAAACCCGATCTCCAATGCGTACAATCGCAACTCGTCGAATTCTTCCGGTGGCACATAGCGCTTGACGGACAAATGATGTTTGCTGGGTTGCAGGTATTGTCCGAGGGTCAGCATGGTCACTCCGTGGGCGCGCAGGTCTTTGAGCACCTCGTGAATTTCCGGAATCGCTTCACCCAGCCCCAACATCAGACCGGATTTCGTCGGCACGTCCGGATTCTGTTCTCCGAACTGTTTTAACAGGTTTAACGAATAGTGGTAATCCGAGCCGGGGCGCGCTTCCTTGTATAACCTTGGAATGGTTTCGAGGTTATGGTTAAACACATCCGGTAAATCCCTGTTTAAAATCGGCAGTGCCACGTCCATGCGTCCGCGGAAGTCCGGCGTTAGCACTTCGATTTTGGTCCCGGGCGTGATGTCCCGTATTGCGCGTATGCATTCGGCAAAATGCGTCGCGCCACCGTCCAGCAAATCATCCCGGTCGACCGAGGTAATAACCACGTAACGCAGTCCCATTTCTTTGACCGTTTTGGCCAGATTGGCGGGTTCATCAGCATCGAGCGGATTGGGACGTCCGTGGCCGACATCACAGAACGGACAGCGCCGGGTGCAGATGTCGCCCATAATCATGAAAGTGGCCGTGCCACCTTTAAAACACTCGCCCAGATTCGGGCAACGGGCTTCTTCACAGACCGTGTGCAATTTATTTTCCCGCAATATTGATTTGATGCGCGCGACCTCTTCGGTACCGGTGAATTCACCACGTATCCAGCTGGGCTTGCGTAGCAGTTGGGAAGGTTCTGTCGGTACCACTTTAATCGGAATACGCGCCATTTTTTCTGCGCCGCGCAATTTCACGCCGGCAACCGCTTTAACCGCTTTTTTTTCTGAATCCATTATCCTTAAATCCTTTTTACCTGTGTTATCTGGCTATGTCCGGCGTTGACGTCTGGACGTCGGCACACTGGGCCCGATGTCGTAAAGCATGATCCATTAACACCAGTGCCAGCATCGCTTCGGCGATGGGTGTGGCCCGAATTCCAACGCACGGATCGTGGCGCCCCAGGGTCTGTACCACGCTGGCCTGCCCACGCTGATCGATTGAATGTCGTGGCGTACGGATTGACGAGGTGGGTTTGACTGCCATTGAAACGGTAATATCCTGCCCACTCGATATGCCGCCCAAGATGCCACCTGCGTTATTGCCCACGAAACCCTGCGGCGTCAGCTCGTCGCCGTGCTGGGATCCTTTTTGCGTCACGGACGCAAAGCCGGCCCCGATTTCCACGCCTTTTACCGCGTTGATACCCATCATGGCATAGGCAATGTCGGCATCCAGTCTGTCGTAAATCGGCTCACCCAATCCAACCGGCACACGATGCGCCACCACATTGATCCGCGCACCGATAGAATCTCCCTGTTTGCGTAACCCGTCCATGTACGTTTCCAGACGGGATATCACGGCGGCATCGTCGGTGGCCGCGAAAAAAGGGTTGTTGTGGACGAATTCCCAATCGCTGAAAGGAACCGCTATTTCTCCCAGTTGACTCATGTAACCGCGGACCCATGTACCGTATTTTTCAAACAACCATTTTTTGGCAATGGCCCCCGCACCCACCGCAGGAGCAGTCAGTCGCGCAGATGAACGGCCACCACCGCGGTGATCACGAATGCCGTATTTCTGCCAATACGTGTAATCAGCGTGTCCGGGCCGGAAAGTGTCGACAATATTGCCATAATCCTTGCTGCGCTGATCTTCGTTGCGGATGAGTAAGGTTATCGGCGTCCCTGTCGTTTTTCCGTCATACACCCCAGATAAAATCTGGACCGTATCGGATTCTTGCCGCTGCGTAACATGTCGTGAGGTGCCCGGTTTGCGGCGATCCAGATCAGGCTGTATGTCAGCCTCGGACAGAGCCATTCCAGGCGGACAGCCATCGATAACGCAACCAATCGCCGGTCCGTGCGACTCGCCAAAGGTAGTCACTGAAAATAACGTGCCGAAAGTATTACCTGACATAAATTGGATAAAGTTTGCAGAAAGGCTAATTTTAACCCGAATTCCCTGTCAGGGCGTGGCCGGCATGAATTGCACAACGTCTTAAAACCATCTATTGGTATTAAAAATTTCACAAATGAAAGATTGTGGAGGTAGAAAATTGATGCATTTGAGATATACTGAAACCCATTAGGACTTACGCACACCCATTCCTGCAAGCCGTGTCGATGTATTCCAAAAACGGTGGTTTCACGTCAACCGGCACGATACCGGAGAAAGTGCGTAACTCCTTGAAATTTTTGATTTTATTTTAAGGTCTATCTGGATGAGCACGAATCAGCATTCATCGCATGACGAGTTAATTTTCTTGGAAGAACTGGAAAAATCAGACCCACAGGTTAAATCTGAGGGTACTTTAACTTGGCGCATCATGATAATTGACGATGATCCTGATGTTCATTCGGCAACAACATTCGCCCTGAGCAGCCTGGCCATACAGAACCGTGCATTAAGTTTTTTACATGCTTATTCCGCCGTTCAGGCCAAAGAAATACTGAAAAATGAAACGGATATTGCGGTTATCCTGCTGGACGTGGTCATGGAGCAGGAAGACGCAGGTCTGCAACTGGTAAATACCATTCGTAACGAAATGGGGCTTTCGGAAGTGCGGATCATCCTGCGTACCGGCCAGCCGGGTTACGCGCCGGAAATTGATGCAATCCGTGATTTCGACATTAATGACTACAAGACCAAATCCGAACTGACCCGAACCAAGCTGTTTACGACCATTACCTCTGCTATTCGTTCGTACGACCAGATCTGTTCAATCAATACGCTGCGTCGCGCATCCGACATTACCACGCGTTCAAGCAGGGAGTTGATTTCACAGACAAATATCAATGAATTCTCGGCGATCGCGATCCGCAGCATCATTGAATACTTTGAATCACCCGACATAAACATTCTGCTTTTCAAGCAGGATGATCCGAATGGCTCACTCAATATCATTGCGGCAAACGGGCAGTTTGCCCATGCGATCAATTCACCGTTAAAAAATCCGGAAAACGCGATCATTTTACAGACCATTGAAAACTGCCTGTCGCAACAACAGAACATTCTTGACTCAAATCATGCGGCGCTGTATCTGAGCAATACCACACAGACCCGCTACGCACTTTATGTGGGTGTGAACAGACCGATATCGACACAGGATGAACGTTTCCTCGATGTATATTCCAGCAACGTCTCGGTCTGTCTCGACAACGTTCTGCTGAATATCCGGTTGCGCAACCATGCATTTACCGATCCGCTGACCAATCTGCCCAACCGTCTGAAACTGCTGCACATGCTGGATCAGATTCTGGCACAGAAAAATCGTCCGCAGACGACCCTGGCGCTGATCGATATCGACCATTTTGCTGAAACCAATAACGCACTGGGCCACCAGTTCGGCGACTTGCTGCTGTGCGCTGTGGCTGAACGTCTACGCCATCATTTTGAACATTCGTGCAAGCTGGCGCGCATCGGCAGTGACACGTTTTCAATCGTCGGCCACAACGATATCGTCCGCCCGGAAATTATTCTCTCCCTGTTTTATGCTCCATTCCTGATTGAAAAGCAGGATGTGCAACTTTCTGCGACGATCGGGCTGGTGAAGCTGGACGACTATGTGGGTGACACATCGGATGCACTGAAAGACACGAATATCGCGCTCAAACGTGCCAAAAAACAGCAACGTACCGGCTACGTCTACTTTACCAACAACATGGGTGTTGAAATTCGTGAGCGGGTCCGGTTGATGCGCGCCCTGAACAGCGCCTTCCAGAAAAATCATCTGTTTGTCGTCTATCAGCCCCAGGTTCACATCGGAACCGGCAAGCCGGTAGGCGCAGAGGCCCTGTTACGCTGGAAAACCACCGACGGGAAATTCATACCACCCGACCAGTTTATCCCGATTGCCGAGTATTCCGGCCTGATCATCGAATTGGGTGACTGGGTGTTGCGCAACGCGTGCTACGAATTACAGAGTCTGCTGAAAAAGGGCTACACGAATTTTAAAATGTCGGTCAACGTGTCGCAGGCCCAATTCCTGCATCCTGAGTTTTTGAATTCGGTCAGGCGAGCGATCAATGACACAGGGATTCCGCCTGAACTGCTGGATCTGGAAATAACCGAATCCATGGCGATGGAAGACCCGATCTTTTTAATGGAAACATTGCATCAACTGAAGAAAATTGGCGTAAAAATCTCCATTGACGATTTCGGAACCGGCTTCTCCTCACTCAGTTATCTGCAGAAACTGCCGATTGATCAACTGAAGATTGACCGTTCGTTTGTTAACCAGATTGTTGATGAAACCAGCAGCGCCAGCATCCCGAAAATGATTATCCAGCTCTGTCAGGGTTTAGGCCTGACAGTTATCGCTGAAGGTGTGGAAGAACTGAAACAGGCTCAGGCCTTAATGACTTTTGGTTGCGCGCTGGCCCAGGGCTATTACTATTCCAAACCCCTGGAATCAGCGAAACTGTTTGAATGGCTGGGCACGAACGCCTGATCTGTGCCGACCGGCCTGCACACACGCCCAGACAGCGCCAAACGGGTCTGCCCATAAAAAACGCCCTGTTGTTCAGGGCGTTTTCATTGAACACGGCACAACACTGACCACTACGACATTTCAGCTATTTTCTTGTCGACTTCGTTCTGTCCTACATGTTCACCCGCAATAAACATGTACATCGAAGGCACCACGAACAGGGTGAACAAGGTCCCGATCGACAGGCCGGTAAAGATAATCAGTCCCATCGCATAGCGACCTGCGGCACCTGCCCCCGAGGCAATGACCAGTGGCAGTACACCGAACACCATTGCCGCGGTGGTCATCAGAATGGGGCGCAAACGTTCACCGGCCGCTTCTTCAATGGCCTCGCGCTTGGACACGCCCTTGTGATTGCGTATCTGATTGGCGAATTCAACAATCAATATGCCGTGCTTACTGATGAGTCCCATCAGGGTCACCAGCCCAACCTGGGTATAGATGTTCAGGGACGAAAAACCCCAGAAAATGAAAATTGTCGCACCGAACAGGGCAAGTGGCACCGAGATAAGTATCACGACCGGATCGCGGAAACTCTCAAATTGTGCCGACAACGCCAGGAAAACAATAATCACGGCAAACAGGAGCGTGACCACAAAGCCACCCGATTCATTGACAAACTGGCGCGACTGCCCCGAATAGTCCACGGTGTAACCGGTTGGCGCGACCTCTTTCAGGGTGGTGCGCAGGAAATCCAGTGCTTCACCCTGTGACACACCGGCAACGCCGGCAATCGTGGCCGAATTCAGCTGCTGAAAATGATTCACCGATTCCGGCACCACCGTGTTGGAAATATGCGCCACGGTGCTGGCCGGGATCATGTCGCCTGAAGGAGTTCGAATATGAAAGTCCAGCAAATTGTCCGGATTCAGACGGTCAACCTGCAGCACCTGGGGAATAACCTTGTAGGAACGCCCGGCAATCGAGAAATAATTGACATAACCGCCGCCCAGCGCCGCACCCAGTGCCGAACCAACGTCCTGCTGTGTCATACCCAGCGCCGCGATTTTATCCCGGTCTACCACCAGCGTCGCCTGGGGTTTGTCCAACTTCAGATCGTTATCCAGCACGTAGAATTTTTTCGACGCCATGGCCTTGTCGACCACCTGCTGGGCAACCTGATTCAGATTTTCAAATGGTTCGGTTGTCGTGATCACAAACTGCACCGGAAACCCGGACGTGCCAGGCAACGGCGGGAACTGGAATGCAAACACTTTAACACCGGCAATACCGCTCCATTTTTTCTGCAGTTCCATCTGAATCTCGTGCGCACCACGTTTGCGGTCGCCCCAATCTTTTAACAGTACACCGCCGAAACCCTGATTGGTGCTCGGCACCCCGGTCAGCTGGAAAAACTGTTTATACTCCGGCATCTCTTTACCGATCCTGAAAACCTGATCCGCATAGGCCTGCATCTGATCGATGGTGGCTGTCGGCGGTCCAATTAATTGCGACAGCACAATTCCCTGATCTTCTTCAGGTGCCAGTTCCTTCTTCGTCATATTGAACATCAGGACCAGGCAGCCAATGAGCACCACACTCATGACGATCATGACAGGCCAGGTGTTTAAGACGCTGCTCAACATTCGCATATAGGCCGCGCGGATCTTATGGAATGTTTTATCGATGAACACCACAAATCGGCCGGTATCCTGTTTGGGATCAAAAAAACGCGAACACATCATCGGTGACAGCGTCAATGCGACGATCCCCGATACCGTCACGGCACCGGCCAGCGTAAATGCAAATTCGGTAAACAGGGCCCCGGTCAGGCCGCCCTGAAAGCCGATGGGAACGTAAACCGCAACCAGCACCACTGTCATCGCCAGAATCGGTCCGCCCAGTTCGCGCGCCGCAAGTAACGCTGATTCCAGTGGCGATTTGCCTTCCTTCATATGACGGTCGACGTTTTCGACGACGATAATGGCGTCGTCAACCACCAGACCAATCGCCAGAACCAGTGCCAGTAGCGTCAGCAGATTGATCGAGTAGCCAAGAATCAGCATCACAAAAAACGTGCCAACCAGTGACAGCGGCATCGCAATGACCGGCACGACAACCGCCCGGAAACTGCCCAGAAACAGATAAATGACGACGGTCACAATCACCAGTGCTTCCAGCAGGGTTTTTACCACTTCATAAATCGACGTTGTAATGAACTCTGTGGAGTCATACACAATCTTGCCGGTCAAACCTTTCGGCAATTGCGACGCCAGCCCGGGAAACGCGGTCCTTACCCGATTGGCGACATCCAGAATATTGGCCTCAGGCGCGACTTTAATACCGATAAAAACGGACCTGACGCCATTGAATGCCACGTTAAAGTCGTAATTTTCAGCGCCCAGCGTCACCGTTGCGACGTCTTCCAGACGAACGATGGCGCCATTGCTCTGCTTTACAGCGAGTTGTTTGAATTCATCCACGGTATGCAGGTCGGTGCCCGCCGTCAGTGGCACGGTCACCATCTGCCCCTTGGAAGCACCCAGGGCGGTCAGATAATTGTTGGCTGCCATTGCGGCGCTGACGTCCGCGGCAGTGACACCAAAGGCCGACATTTTTTTCTCGTCCAGCCAGGCGCGCAGTGCAAAGGTACGGCCACCCAGTATTTCCGCTGTCTGCACACCTTCAATCGAATCCAGCTTGGGCTTAAGTACACGGTACAGATAATCAGTCACACTGTTCGACGGCAGCGTGTCACTGTAAAAACCCATATACATGGCATCCGTGGTCTGCCCCACCTGTACAGTCAGCACCGGCTGCTGTGCCTGCGGCGGCAGCTGGTTTTTCACCGAGTTCACCTGGGTATTGATTTCAGTCAGAGCCCGGTTAGCTTCGTAATTGAGTCGCAGCGTTGCCGTTATTGTTGAAACGCCGTTAATGCTGGATGACGACATGTAATCGATACCCTGCGCCTGTGAAATGGCCGATTCAAGCGGCTGGGTGATAAACCCGGCCACGGTCTGCGCATCCGCACCGTAATAGGTCGTCGACACGGTGACGACGGCATTCTGGGTCTTGGGATATTGATTGACAGGCAAAGAGAACAGCGACCGCAGTCCCAGCACCACTATCAGCAAACTGATAACAATCGCCAGAACCGGACGTCGAATGTAAAGATCGGTAAATTTCATTGTTAACCCCGTGGTTTTTATCTTAATGTTCTTGAGGATGTGGGTTCGGGTCGTTGGCTGGAATTACCGAATTATCCACAACGACATTCGTGCCATTTTTTAACTTGACCTGACCGCTGGTCACGATTTCCTGTCCTTCGGTTATACCTTTGGTGATGACAACCTGGTCACCACGGGTTGCACCGGTCTCGACAAACACCTGATTCACGGCCAATACCGGTTTGCCTTTTTCATCTTTGGTGTCACCGGCTTTTACGACAAACACGGTCGATCCGTACGGGTTATAGGTAATGGCTGTCTGGGGCAGAACCAGGAATTTCCCTTTGGTGCCCACATCCAGACTGACATTGGCAAACATGCCAGGTAACAACTGCATTTTTTCATTGGCCAATTTCGCCTGCACAAGCACGTTGCGGGTGCCCGAATCGATCATTGGATTTATCGCATTGACTTTACCGCTAAAACCGGTACCGGGAAATGCATCGCTCGAAATGCTCAAACTCTGGTTGACCTTCAGCATGGACACCTGTTTTTGCGGAATATTGAAATTCACATAAATCGGATCGATGGTCTGCAGGTTAACCAGTTTGTCGCCGGCATGGACAAATTGTCCGCGATTTATGGCGGTAATGCCCAGGCGACCCGGAAACGGTGCACGTATCGTTTTCTTTTCCACCAGCGCGGCCTGTTGCGCCACCAGCGCCCGTTTGCCTTTCAGATCAGCCCTGTCTGCATCAACCTGTGCCTGGCTGACACCTTCCACGGCAAACTGGGCTTCATCGCGCTTGAGGACCGTCGCCGCCAGTTCAGCGCCCGCTTCCAGTGCATGAAGTTGTGCCACGTCAGCATCGGCATTCAGGACAAATAAAACGTCATTCTGCTTTACCTGCTGCCCTGAGGTGAACCTGATTTCGCGAACCAGTCCGTCAATTTCCGAGGTCACGTCAACACCCCTGAATGGCGTTACCGTTCCCACCGAGGTTAATTGAGGCTGCCATTCGACCGACGTCGCCTTGATGGTGGTCACTGTCTGTGGAAATGGTTTCGGCGCACTGGCAATGAGTGCCCTGATTTGCAGAAATTTACCAAAAGCCAGAACGATGATTAACAATACAATACATCCCAACATGATGAGCATACGCTTAGTCATGGAAACATCCCCTTACAGTTCAATATTCAAAATAAAATGGATTAATACAGCCGGTAATCCGCAATGGGTCATTCATTCTCGGTACGTCATTCTTTCCTGACTGATATATCGACTAATTCGGATCTGTTCCACCAGCCGCCGCCCAGCGACTGAAACAGGGCAGCCGTATCGGCATAACGCGCTGCCTGTGCCTGAACCAGGCTGATTTTCGCGGTCTGATAAACCCGTTTAGCATCCAGCAGCGCCAGTGAATTGACCGCACCAAGATTAAACTGCTGCGTGGTTAAATCCAGCGTCTGTTTGGCTGAGGCTTCGACTTCCACCTGCTGCTTCAGGGTTTTTGCATCAAAATCCAGTGCCTGCAAACTGTCAGCCACATTCTGAAACGCAGATAACACGGTTGAGCGATATTGCGCATCCGCCTGATCATAGGCAGCCAGCGCAGCCCGTTTTTTTGCCGACAGCGCGCCCGCATCAAAAAGCGGCTGGGTTATTCCTCCGGCCAGACTCCAGAAACTCCACTGTTTCTCGGTGACCGAATTCGAATTTGGCGATGCGCCACCATAACTGGCGGTGAGCGTAATCTGGGGATACTGGTTTGCGGTTGCCACGCCCACCTGTGCACTGGCCTGATGCAGGAGTGCTTCAATGGCGCGAATATCCGGACGCTGACGTATCAGGTCTGATGGTATGGATACTGGCAGCTCCTGGGGCAGTTGCAGCGATTCCAGATGAAACTGGGGTAAACTCGGATCACTCGGAACCCGTCCGGCATACACGGCCAATTGATGGCGGTTTGCTTCCAGGGCTTTTTCCAGTCCGGGCAAACTGGCACGGGTCGTTGCCACCAGCGTACGTTGTGCCAGAACGCTCGCTTTCGGAATTGCACCGACAGCGAACTGGCGTTCGATCACGTCCAGTTGCCTGGTCTGAAATTGCAGAATTTCCTGTGTTGCCAGAATCTGCGCCCGCAAGGACGCCTCACGGATTGCCGAGGTCACCAGGTTCGATGTCAATGTCAGATAGGCCGCTTCCACCTGAAAGCGCTGATATTCAACCGCTGCCTGCATGCTTTCCAGCGCGCGCCGGTTCGCACCGAACAGATCCAGTGTGTACGACACATTCACGGACGCGTTGTACAGGGTGTAAAGCTCGCCACCGGGAATGTTGGTGGAAACAGCCGAGGCCTTTTCACGGGCCACGCCCAGGTTACCGACAACATTGGGATAAAGCACATTACCCGAAAAGGCCGTGTAATTTTCATTGGCCTGTCTCAGGGCCGCCTGTGCCGAGGCCAGATCCGGGCTTTGCGATAACGCCGAACGAATCAGCGCATCAAGTTCGCTCGAATGAAACACCTGCCACCACTGGGCGGGAATGTTTTCCGCGACGACCCATTTCTGGGCAACCCCGGCAGCGCCTTCGGTCGCTTCGGTCTGGCTGGCCAACGGCGTCGCTGAATACGAATACGGTCCGGCTGCGTCTGATTTGGATTGCAAAGGTGCAGCAGGCGCCTTGAAGTCCGGACCCAGTGCACAGCCACTGATCATTGAACTTACTGCCAAACTCATTACTAAAAGAGGCGATTTTATCTTTTTCACTCACTGCTCCTGATGGTGCGTTAATGTCAGTCGAACCGGGCCTTGAAAGGGCCTCAGTATACCCATATTTTGAAAACAGGTTCACTTTACTATTTGATATCACCCCGCAGGGCCCGAACCTTTTCGTATAGCAACTCTGGATTAGCCAGTGCCGACGATACCGGATCGCCGACTATTAATTCCAGACGGGAAAATAATCCACGACGAAATGCTCTTGAAAACGGATTTTCAGCGCTTCGGCTGTAGATACTGCCCCAAAGGCCGCGCAGCGCCATCGGGATGACCGGGACGGGACTGCGCTCAATTATTTTTTGCACCCCGTTCTTGAAATGGTTCATCTCGCCGTGTTGCGTCAGTTGTCCCTCGGGGAAAATGCAAACCAGCTCCCCTTCATGCAACGCCCTGGCAATATCGACAAATGCATGCTCCATGACCCACTGATTCTCTTTTGCCGTTGCGATCGGTATCGCCTTGCACGTCTTGAAAAGCCATGAAATCAGCGGAATGTTAAAAATTCGGTGATCCATGACAAATCGGATCGGCCGCGGCGAACAGGCGGCTATCACCAGTGCATCAAGATAACTGACGTGGTTACAGACCAGAACGGCAGCACCCGTTTCCGGAATACGGTCAATATCGATTCCGCGAACCCGATGTATGGTGTGTATAAGCAGCCAGACCAGAAAACGCATCAGAAATTCCGGTACCACGCTGAATATGTAGACGGCAACCAGCGCATTCAGACAGGCCGTGACCAGAAACAGTTGCGGTATGTTCAGGCCCAGATTGATCAGCACCATGGCTGTCAGCGCAGCGACCACCATGAACAGTGCGTTCAGAATGTTCATCCCCGCGATGGTTCTTGATACGTATTTTTTATCACATCGGGTCTGAATCAGTGCAAACAGGGGAACGATGTAAAAACCACCGAAAATTCCGATCAGGGCAATGTCGGCCAGCAGGTGCCAGCTGCCGCTGACCTGCACGAACTGTACCAGACCGACGAGTTCGGCCTGGTGGTAGCGCAAACTCGAAAAATAAAGATCCATGCCAAAAAGACTGAGGCCGATCGACCCGAAGGGAACCAGGCCGATCTCGACTTTATGACCGGACAGGCGCTCGCAAAGCAGCGAACCGATCCCGACACCGACCGAAAAAACAGCAAGCAGCAACACAAAGACGCTATTGTCACCGTGCAGATAGTCTTTGGCATATTGCGGGAACTGGGCCAGCACGATGGCGCCATAAAACCAGAACCATGAATTGCCCAGCACCGATAAAAATACCGTCCGGTTCTGGCTTGAGAAACGGATGTTGCGAACCGTCTCGGTAAAAGGATTCCAGTTTATTTTCAGGTCCGGCACGGGTGCCGGAGAAAACGGTATTTTCCAGCTGACGGCCGCACCCAGGACGGCCAGACCTATCGTGCCCGCGGCCACCAGATGAATACCCCACGGTTGATGAACCACCAGCATGGCGCCAATGATCTGACCCAGCAGGATGCCGACAAAGGTGCCCATCTCGACAATGCCGTTACCCCCGACCAGTTCGTCTGTCTTTAAATGCTGCGGCAGGTATGCGTACTTCATGGGACCAAACAGGGTCGAATGCAGTCCCATGCCCGCCACCGCGGCGATTAACAGCCACAGGTTATGGGTGAACCATCCAAAGGCGGCAACGCCCATGATAAAAATCTCGAGCAGCTTGACCGCGCGCGCCAGATTGCCTTTTTCAACTTTGTCGGCGATTTGACCGGCACTTGCCGAAAACAGCACAAACGGCAAGATGAACAGCCCCGGAATCAGGTTGTTCAGCAAACCCACTTTCATCGTTGTCCAGTTTAACGCGTCGTAGGTAAGGATGGTGATCAAGGCGGTCTTGAACACGTTGTCATTCAATGCGCCGAAAAACTGCACCCAGAAGAATGGCGCAAAGCGACGCTCGGCAAGCAGGGAAAATTGACTTTTTGGCTTCATATTAAAATGGCAATCTGGACAATCCGGCGAATATACCCCAACATCCTGAAAACTTTGGTTGTATTTCACCCGTCTGGACAGTTATTTTTAAATATATTACAAGAAACTGCCTGAACCTGCTTTTGACGATGAAAATCAATTTACCTCGTCCCAGCCCGGTCCTCACGCTATAATCCCACTTCGATTCACGATTAATTCATTCAACCCTATTCCGCCATGACCATCCCATCCAAACAATTTTACGTGCTGGCCTTATCGCTACTGCTGACCTGCTCTACCGGCCTGACACAGACCCCGTCCGATGCCAGCGCCGTTGCCGCACCTGACACGGTTACCGTCGCAACGGCACCGGCAAAAATCACCACCTTAATCAAAATCGATGACACGATCGGCACTGGCACTGAAGCAACCCCTGGCTCCTATCTCGATGTGCATTACACAGGCTGGCTCTATGATCCGAAGGCAGCGAACCGGCATGGTGCCCAATTCGACAGTTCGCGCGACAGCGGTCGCCCCCTGACTTTTCAGCTTGATGCACGATCCGTGATTCGCGGTTGGGATCTGGGAATCCGTGGCATGAAAGTCGGCGGCAAACGCACGCTGATCATTCCGGGCTATCTTGCTTACGGACCCAAAGGCAGCAACTCAATCCCGCCAAATTCTACGTTAATCTTTGATGTTGAGTTAATGGATGCCAGATAAAAAATCGGGTCAACACGTTGACCCGATTCTCTGTTCAAAGCTGGATTCAGCTCGCCTTTATTCTTGAATCTGACAGCACTCGCCGTATGGTTGCCGCCAGTTCTTCTGCCACAAATTTGGCGACATAAGCATCGGCGCCGACGTTTTTTACGTGCTCTTCATTGGTCGAACCCGTCAGCGACGAATGGATGATAACCGGTATATTCTGGAAGCGCGTATCGTGCTTGATTTTTCGGGTCAGCGTAAAACCATCCATTTCCGGCATTTCCAGATCGGTAAGAATCAGCGCGACCTTCTCATGGATGGACTTGCCCTGTGCTTCAGTTTCATTAAATAGCGCCTGCAGTTTTTCCCAACATTCTTTACCGGTCTTGGTCATGATAAACGGCGCGCCCATGGCAGTCAGGCCACGTTCGATCAAGGTACGTGCCATATGGGAATCGTCGGCTGCAAGGATAATCGTACCCGGCGGCAGCAGTAATTTCGGCCCCACCGTTTTTGCATCAATTTCGGGTTCTTCAGGCTGGATGGAACGCAATATCTGCTCCACATCGAGTACCTGGGCCAGACGTGTATTGGCGATATCACCGTCCAAGCGCGCAATGCTCGTGACCATGCCGGCCACTGAACTCGATTCGGCCGACAGAACCTGCCCCCAGTCCAACCTGACAATTTCCTCAACAGATTCCACCGCAAAACCCTGCGTCGAACGCGCATATTCAGTCACCAGTAAAATATTCAGGCCGGTACTGGGTACACATCCGACCACGGAGGGCAGATCGATAACCGGAATAATCTGGCCACGCAGGTTCACCACACCCAGCATATTCTCGACAGCACCAGCCACTTCGGTAATACTTGGCATGGCGACAATCTCGCGGACTTTAAATACATTAATTCCAAACAATTCAGAATGCGACGTCTGTTTTGCAATTCCCAGACGAAACAGGAGAAGTTCAAATTTGTTCGATGCGGTCAGATTGGTGCGTTCATCAATTTCTTGTTGAATTGAACTCATGTTTCCTCCATTGGGTCGCCTTGACGGCGAATTTATTCACATTATTTCATCAAATTCATTAGCAGAATGACTTCAGCATCGTGCAATGCCTGTGCTTTGATTATAGTGATGAATTCAAAACAGGCTAGTACTTCTTTAAGTTTTAAAAATGTCAATAACTTACTTTATTACCCGGTAACAGGGCACATAGGATTTCCCTGGCAGTTTCATGCGCTGTTGCTGCACAAACGATGTCAATAATGCATCGATAGATTCCATCAACCCTTTTTCGCCGGATAATTCAAACAGTCCGTATTGTTCGATAGAGAGTATCCCGGCCGCTTTGACGTTGCCGGCCACGATACCCGAAAAGGCGCGGCGCAAATTGGCCGCCAACAGGTAATCCTCTTGATTTTTATGCAACTGCAGTAACTTCATATTTTGGTGGGTCGGCAGAAACGGTTGCTGAAATTCGCCGGGAATTTTCAAAGACCAGTTAAAGTAATACGCATCCGAGGTCGATTTTCTGAAGGCACGAACCTCACTGATGCCTTTGGTGATCTGCTGCGCGACCGATTCCGGGTTATCAATGATGATCTGGTACCGGGTTTGCGCCCTCGGGCCCAGAGTCGCACCGATAAATTGGTCGATTTGCTGGAAATAGTCGGCTGCCGTTGCCGGGCCGGTAAATACCAGTGGAAACGGTATATCGGCATTATCAGGATGCAGCAAAATGCCCAAAATATACAGAATTTCTTCAGCGGTACCTGCCCCACCGGGAAAAACGATAACGCCATGTCCCAATCGGACGAACGCCTCCAGACGCTTTTCGATATCCGGCAGGATCACCAGTTCATTGACAATCGCATTGGGCGCCTCCGCGGCAATAATGCCCGGTTCGGTCACCCCCAGATAGAGTCCGTTGCTGATGCGCTGTTTGGCATGTCCGATTGCAGCGCCTTTCATGGGGCCTTTCATCGCACCCGGACCGCAACCGGTACAGATGTTGATACCACGCAGACCCAACTGATAGCCCACATGTTTGGTGTAGTCATACTCGCCGCCGGAGATCGAATGTCCCCCCCAGCAAACGGCCAGATTGGGATTGACCAGAGGGTGCAACAGATTTGCATTGCGCAGTATATGGAACACGGCGTCAGAGATGCCGCTGGTGGAGGTCAGATCAAAATTCGGATTACCTTCAATTTCGCTGTTCAGAAACAGGATATCCCGAACCACAGCACATACATGCTCCTGCAACCCTTTGATCATGACACCATCAACAAACGCACTGGCCGGTGCGTTCTTGATGTCAAGCTTGATACCTCGTTCGCGATGTATGATGCTGATGGAAAAATCAGGGTAACGATCCAGCAGCTCCTTGCCATCATCCAGGGCGTTTCCACTGTTGAGTACCGCCAGCGTGCAATGCCTGAAGACGGTATACAGGCCACCGTGACTGGTGTCGAGCAGCTTGCTGACTTCGACTTTGGAAAGAACATCGAGCCGGCCTTCGGGGGAAATCTGCGTGTCTAATACCGGGTAGCTCAAAATAGCCTCGTGTGTGGATGTTGATTTTGGTAAAACTGCCCAAGTTGCAGTTTAATTCAATTTTACCAAATCAACACCACCAACCCGCGTTGTGCAGTTCATGGGGCATGAATAAACCGAGACAGCCGAGCAGAATCAGACAACCGGCAGCGCTGATCATCAGCCAGAACGGTGGTTTGGACACACCGAAGCGTTGGGTAACGCCCTGAGTAAGCAGCAGATAAGGCATGGTTCCCAGCCCGAAACAGGCCATTGCCAGAGCGCCACCCCATGGCGTTCCACTGATCAGGGCGATTGGCAACACCCCATAGACCAGTCCGCAGGGCAAACAACCCCACAGTACGCCACGGGCAAAAGGGGCTGACGGCAGATTCAGACTGGAAAACATCGCAGCGATCCGGGAAAACCCCGAGGTGTTGACGTAACGGCCGATCCGGCCCAGCAGCCGGGGCTGATAACCCAGGCAGCGCAGACCCAGGTAAATCAGGCTGATATTGCCAATAAAGAAAAGCACGGTCTGTATCGGCAACACGGGTTTTAACAGGAGCCCGGCGGCGCCCAGCGAACCCACGACCGAACCGGCCACCGCATAGGTAAACAGGCGACCCAGGTGCAACTGAATAATGCCCGGCCAGCCCATCTGTGACTCATTCTTGGGACGGTCGTTGTCGAGTTCACGGATTGGAATAACTCTGGCTGAAGCGGCGCTTTTATGTCGCGCCAGGATGGACGCAATGCCGCCGCACATTCCCACGCAATGCCCGCCTCCCGCCACGCCGGCTAACAATGCGGTCAGAAGTAATGAAAAATTCATGGCAAAACCGGGCGTATCAGCGTGGTTTGATCAGCAATATGACCGTGATGGTACTGGCAATGCAACCAAGCACCCAGAACAGCAGAAAACCGATCGTGTAACCTGCCTGAGAACTCAGGTTGAATTTTTCGCCAAAAATAATTAAATCCAGCGGATCAATCAGGCTGAATAATACGCCGCAACTGACACAGGACATTAAAAAAGCGGGCCATAAAATGGTCATCACTATCCGGCCCGGTTTAATTACTGGTTGGGTTTCAAATTCCAAAACAGGTCTCCTCGTTGCATGTTACAGGTATTGACACATACTATCCCAATCCTGCATAAAAACCCAAGTGGTGAGGCAGTTTTGTGTCTTTTCTAATTGTTGGCTGCCCTGATTTTCAGCTCCGTGCGCAAAGGATTATGCCAGTCGCTGGTCAGGCGCCAGTTGTTTCCTTCCAGTTTTATATGCAGCAGCGGTGAATTCAAACTCGACAATTTACCCTGATAGACGCCAGGCGTTGTCATCAGCAGGGGCAGCCGATGCGTCGTTTCAACCAGCTGACTTTCATTGGAAGCGGCCACACTCAGCAGGATGGTGTCGGACAATCGGCCGTTACCCTGCATCGTCAGCCTGATCTGGCCATCGGGTTGCAGATTCAGACTGGCTTGCAGGTTCAACCTTCTTGCCTCGGCGTCGCGCATCAGGTCGGTGTTGATCATCAGGCCCTGCTTGTAATAGTCTTCGGTGACAACTTTATCGGCCCCTGAAAACGCCAGATAGCCACTGAACAAACTTGCGCAAACCACACTGAACGGACCGCCCAGCACCAGCAACAGCCAGGGTTCTTTTTTCCAGTCATCACGCTTCTGTAACGAGGGTAGTGTACTCATTTTATTCTCTCTTCAGGTTCAGTGCGGCACCAAAAACACGGCCTTTTCATTGACAACAATTTGCGGGTCATTTTTATTTCGAATGGTAAAACGAATCTTGTTTGAGCCCGCTTCCGCACTTCCGACCGGGATTTCCACCCGAACCGGGACTGCGCGATCAGTTGCTCCGGCAATTTCCACCACGTTGTCATTGGAAATTTTAATACCGGGAATACCTGACACGTCGATCGTATACGAATTCAGCTGTTCCTCGGCATTCATGATCTGCAATTTGTAAACATTATCAATAAAACCGGTTTCCGTGACCCGGGGCATACCCCGGTCGCGGATGATGTTGACTTTCAAAGGGACCCGATGCAGCAGGACAGTCGCCGTAACGATGATGATAGTCCATAACAGCGCGGTATATATCAACGTGCGCGGGCGGAACACCCGCTTCCACATCTGCTCCCTGGTGTAGCCGTTTTCCATTGCGTGTTCGGTGGTGTAACCGATCAGGCCGGGTTCATAGCCCATTCTGTCCATGATGTCGTTACAGCCATCAATACAGGCTGTGCAACCGGTACACTCATATTGCAATCCGTCACGGATATCGATTCCTGTCGGACAGACCTGCACGCATATGCCGCAATCGATACAGGCACCCAATCCTGCTTCCTTGTAGTCTATGTTCTTGCTTCTGGAACCGCGCGGCTCGCCGCGTGCAGCATTATAGGTTACCGTCAACGTGTCTTTATCAAACATCGCACTCTGAAACCGTGCGTAGGGACACATGTATTTACAGACCTGCTCGCGCATCCAGCCTGCGTTGCCGTAAGTGGCAAAACCGTAAAAAAATATCCAGAAAGTTTCCCAGGGGCCCAGGGTCCATACCAGGACTTCACCCAGTAAATGATGTATCGGTGTAAAGTACCCGACAAATGTGAATCCGGTCCACAGACCGATGCCCGCCCACACAGCGTGTTTGGTGAATTTCAGCGACAGTTTGCGCAGCGTGACCGGACCGGCGTCCAGACGCATGCGGGCATTCCGGTCACCTTCGACTTTACGTTCGACCCACATAAAAATTTCGGTATACACCGTTTGCGGGCACGCATAGCCGCAGAACAATCGGCCGGCGACTGTGGTAAACAGAAACAGGGATAACGCCGATATGACCAGAAGGACAGTCAGGTAAATAAAATCCTGCGGCCAGATGACCAGACCAAAGATGTAAAATTTGCGTGCGGTCAGGTCAAACAGCACTGCCTGCCTGTCATTCCAGTTCAGCCAGGCGGTGCCATAAAAAATCAACTGCGTAAACCAGACCAGCGCCCAGCGCCATTTTGAAAACCATCCGTTTGCAATACGCGGATATATTTTATGATGCTCTTCAAACAGCGCCTGTTCAACATACTGCCGGGAAGAATCAGCAATGTCTTTCTTTGTGTACTGCTTTATCGGAACCTGATCCATTGTTGCCTGATTTCCATCCTGATTTTCCAACGACTACTTCGACTGCTTTTCCAATGCCTCTAAACCACCGACATTCGATAAACTCCATACATATGCGGTCAGCAGATGAATTTTTGCATCACTCAGCAATGTTTTATGCGCCGGCATATGATTGTTTCTGCCGAGACGTATGGTTTCCATAATCGTATTGATATCACCACCATACAACCAGATTTTATCTGTCAGGTTAGGTGCACCAATTAACTGGTTACCCTTGCCGTCAGCGCCATGACAGGCAGCGCAGGCAGCAAATTTAGGTTTGCCAAATTCTGCCTTGATGGGATCATGGGCCGAATTGGATAAACTCAGGACATAGTTAGCCACGTTAAGTATGTCATCGTCGGTGCCAACCACCGCTCCCATTGGAGGCATGATACCGTTACGTCCCTCACGAATGGTCAGTTCAATCGTTTTTGGATCGCCGCCATACAGCCAGTCGGTGTCGGTTAAATTGGGGAAGCCCTTGCTGCCCTGGGCATCCGATCCGTGACACTGGGCGCAGGTATTTAAAAACAGTCGCTGACCAATGGCGCGTGCTTCCGGCTGTTTCGCCACATCTTCGATCGGCATGGCCAGATATTTGTTAAAGATCGGGCCATACTGCGCTTCCCCGGCCTTGATTTCGCTTTCATAGGCACCCACTTCGCTCCAGCCCAGCTTGCCCTGATAGCTTCCCAGGCCGGGATAAAGCACCAGATAAACCAGTCCAAAAACTATCGTAATGAAAAACAGCCACATCCACCAGGCCGGGAGCGGGTTATTACTTTCCTGAAGTGTTCCGTCCCAGATATGACCCGTGGTACCGTCGGTCAGAGGCTTCCCGTCAGCACCGACGGGTACGGTTATTTTCATTTGCGACCACAACAGTATTGCACAGCCCAGAATACTGATGATGACCAGAATACCGATCCAGATGCCCCACCATTCATTAAAAAAATCAGCCATGATGATCCTTATTTATGCCCGTCTTCGTTGTCTAATAGCGTCCGGCCCAGGGTTTCAAATTTGGCCTTATTCTGCTTGCTGAACGCCCAATATAAAATCCCTATAAACACCACCAGACTCACCAGGGTGAAAATACTGCTTAATAGCGTAAAGTCCATGTGAGTTCCTTAATCAGTTTCTATTCTTGATTGCCGTACCCAGTACTTGCAGATAGGCAATCAGCGCATCCAGTTCAGTTTTATCGACCAGCTGTTCTGGCGCGGTTGCAATATCCGCTTCTGTGTAGGGAACACCCAGCGTACGCATTGCACGCAATTTGGGTTGAATGTCGTTCGGATCCAGTTTGTTTTTCGCCAGCCAGGCGTAAGCCGGCATATTCGATTCCGGCACAACGTCGCGTGGATTATTCAGATGGATCCGGTGCCATTCATCGCTGTAACGACCACCGACGCGCGCCAGATCCGGACCGGTACGCTTGCTTCCCCACTGGAAGGGATGGTCATACACAGATTCGCCCGCCACCGAATAATGTCCATAGCGCTCGGTTTCGGCACGGAACGGACGTATCATCTGTGAATGGCATCCGTAGCAACCTTCCTTAAGATAAATATCCCGTCCAGCCAGTTGCAGCGGCGTGTACGGTTTCAGGCCGGTCACGGCTTCAGTGGTGGACTTCTGGAAGAACAACGGGACAATTTCAACCAGGCCGCCCACACTGACCACCAGAATAACCAGGACTAACAGCAATCCCACGTTACGCTCAATCAGGTCATGACTAAATTTACTGACACTCATTCCAATTCTCCTGTCGTGTATTAAGCGTGAGCCAAAGTTGGCGCTGGTATCGTCGGATTGACTGCCTCGGCGCCAATCACGGTGCGGGCGACGTTATAGGCCATGACAAACATGCCAGTAATATACAATCCACCGCCAACCAGACGAATCACATAGTAGGGATACGTTGCCTTCACACCTTCGATAAAGGTATACATCAGCGTGCCGTCTTCATTCACGCTACGCCACATAATGCCCTGCATCACACCGGCAATCCACATCGAGGAGATATACAGAACAACGCCGATAGTCGCAATCCAGAAATGGACTTCAATCAATTTGGTGCTGAACATTTCAGTTTTACCGAACAGGCGCGGAATCAGGTAATACAGGCTGCCGATCGTAATGAATCCTACCCAGCCCAGTGCACCGGAATGCACGTGTCCGATACCCCAGTCAGTATAGTGCGACAGGGCATTCACGGTCTTGATCGCCATCATCGGTCCTTCAAAGGTCGACATACCGTAAAATGACAGCGACACAATCAGGAAGCGCAGAATCGGATCTGAACGCAGCTTATGCCAGGCACCGGATAAAGTCATGACGCCGTTAATCATACCGCCCCACGAAGGTGCCAGAAGGATCAGGGAAAATACCATTCCCAGTGACTGCACCCAGTCAGGCAGAGCGGTGTATTGCAGGTGATGCGGACCTGCCCACATGTAGGTGAATATCAGCGCCCAGAAGTGGACAATCGAGAGCCGATAAGAATAAATCGGTCTTTCGGCCTGCTTGGGGATGAAGTAGTACATCATGCCGAGAAAACCGGCTGTCAGGAAAAAGCCCACGGCATTATGACCATACCACCACTGCACCATGGCATCCTGCACACCGGCGTAAGCCGAATAGGACTTGAGATACGAAACCGGCAGCGAGGCACCATTAACCACGTGCAGCAGTGCAACCGCTAATATGAATGCGCCGTAAAACCAGTTGGCGACATAAATGTGCTTCACTTTTCGTTTGGCCAGTGTTCCAAAAAACACGATGGCATAAGCGATCCAGACAACGGCAATCATGATCGTTATCGGCCATTCCAGTTCTGCATATTCTTTACCCCGCGTAATTCCCAGTGGCAAAGTCAGAACTGCCGACACGATAATCAGTTGCCAGCCCCAGAAAACAAAACCTGCCAGGGCATCCGAAATAAGTCGCACGTGGCAGGTACGCTGCACCACGTAAAACGAAGTTGCCATTAATGCACAGCCGCCGAAAGCAAAGATCACGGCATTGGTATGCAAGGGGCGGATACGTCCGTAGGTAAGCCAAGGTATGCCGAGATTCAGTTCTGGCCATGCCAGCTGAGCGGCGATAACCACTCCGACCAGCATTCCAATGACACCCCAGACAACCGACATAATGGCAAACTGCCGGACGACACGATAGTTATAAGTAGTTTCAATGTTTTCGCTCATGGTCTCACACTGGTGGATTAATTAACGCCATCTTAGTTGCTAGCCCTCCCAACGGGGTTGAGCTAGATCAAACTCGATGGATGATTACCCAAAAAAAACTGAAAATACGACAGACAGTCTGACCTGCGGCGATAAAAAAAGGAGCCGGCAGGCTCCTTTTTGGTTCCGTTGAAGACCCGTGACCGAATCAGGACGCTGCCTTTTTATCTGCTGTGTCTGCAGGTGTTGCAACTGGCCTGACTATTTTAACATTACCATTCTGCTTCAGTTGTTGTATAAAACTATACAAATCGTCTGAGGCCATCACATTTTCAAGCTGCTTGCCGATTTCTGCGGTTCGTCCATCGTCATTGGCCGCCTGTTGAATTTTATTGATCCGGTACAGTCCATAGCCCTGGCCAGGCAGGGCAACGCCAACAAACGCAGGCAATTTGCGAACATCGGCTTTCATAATGACGTCAAACGCAGGACGCGGTGTGGCGGACGAATTCAGACGCGATACGATCTGCACGTCACCAAAACCTGCGTCATCCGGTTTGGCGACCAGAGCGGCCAGTTTTGCCTCACCCGCTTTTCTTGCCAGCGACTCCGATTCGGTCGCGATGACGCGAGCCGTGACGATGTCCTTCACCTCCGCCAGAGGGCGTTTAGTGGCAGGCTTATAGTCGGTGATATGTGCCGATACCAACGTGTTGGAACCGAGATCGAGTGCTTCCATATTATGTTTATTCTTGATGAGGTCATCCGAAAACAGCGCTTTCAGAAACTTGGGATTCGACAACACCGGATTCGTCATTGCCGCCAGATTCGCCGGACTCAGCGTACGCGTCATTTTATCGGCTGATTCAATCGTCAGCTTCAACTTGTCAGCAACCGGTTTCAGGCTGTCTGGCTGTTCATACACCGTATTGGTGAATGTTTCTGCCAGCTCACTGAATTTTTTGCCGGCTTTTTGCTTTTTAATATCGGCGCTGATCTGGTCTTTAACCTGGTCAATATTTTTCACCAGCGCTGGCTTGATCGCGGTCAGGCGTATGATGTGATAGCCGAAATCGGTTTCCACCAGGTCACTGGTTTCGTCGAGTTTCAACTTGTAGGCGGCATCTTCGAACGGCTTTAACATCATGCCTTTGCCGAAATAATCGAGATCGCCCCCTTGCCCCGCCGAGCCTTCATCCTGCGAATACTGTTTGGCTAACGCAGCAAAATTGGCGGGTTGCTTGCGAACCAGAGCCAGTACCTCGTCGGCTTTGGCTTTGGCCGCCATCCTGTCGGCCGCACTCGCCTCTTTGGCCACTTTGATTAGAATATGGCTGGCGCGTCGCTGTTCATCTGTCGTGTAATTCTTTTTATTCTGTTCGTAATAATCCCTGATTTCCTCATCGGATACGGTCATTTGGGACGCTATCGTGTCTGCACTCAGAACAACGTAGTCGATTTTCGCCATTTCAGGAATTTCAAATTGCGCGCTATTTTTGTCATAGTAGGCTTTCAGCAGTTCCTCCGTGACATGCACATCTTTAACAAAATCGGCTGATTTGAAGTTGATGGCCTGAACTTCACGTTCCTGTCCGGTAATGGCGTTGACCTGGGCAATGAGTGTCTTGGGCACAAATGCACTACCCTGAATCGAACTGGTCAGTTGCTGCTGGGCCAGATCGAGACGCAAACTGTTTTCATAGATGGCCGGCGTCATGCCCTGCGCGGCCAGAATACGTTTGTAGCCCGCGTTGTCAAATGAACCGTCGGGCAACGTAAGTCCTGGAATGGCGAGAATATTCTGTTGCAGAACATGATCCGGAATAGCCAGTTTTTCGCTCTGCACTTCGGCCCTCAGAGCCCGTTGTGCAATTAGATTGTCCAGAATCGATTGCCTGGCGTCGGGGGTGTTAAACAGTGCTTCGTCAAACTTGTCACCGTAGCGTTGACGCATCTGGTTGATCCGGTTGCGCAACGCATCATCAAATTCTTGTTGGGAAATGGATTCACCGGCAACTTTGGCGACCGTCGTGTCGTTATTACCGCGAATGTAGCTGGAAATACCGACGAGAGCAAACGATGGGACAATAAATAACAGCAAAATAAACTGCATTAACCGCTGATGGGTACGGACATATTCAAACATGGTGGGAATCGCTCATTTACTTACAGGTGAGATCTCTGGCTAAGACATCAATATTTATCGGCCGTTACATATAAAAAAAGGAACCAACGTTCATTTTTGAAGATGTTAATTTTATTTTACGAGTTTATTTTACAGATCTGAGCCAAGTTTGATGCAGGCTAAAGACAATCCCTGTATTTCCTTCAAACTTCGGACAATGCGGGATTCTATCAGTGTTTGGAGAGAATTGACAAGCTAACATGATGCCGTTATACGCATGGAAAATGCGGCAGCGAACGGCATTGGGTGCCCCTTTCCCGGCACTTATTGTCCGCTTGCCAATTCGTCAGGAGGTCGGTCCAGTTTCCTGCCCGTAAAGTGCAATCCGGCCAATTCTGTCGACTTACTGTCTTGCAAAAAGAGTAATTAATCTAAAGGCCGTTATGAAATCCGCCCAAGTTGATCTGGTTCAGCAAAGCTGGAAGAAGATAATGCCGAACAGGGCCGCATTTGCGGCACGGTTTTATACGACTCTGTTTGAACGGGATCCGACCCTTCGAAAACTGTTTAAAAACGATATGCGTGCGCAGCAAACCCATTTTCTGACAGCAATGGGAATAGCCATCGCAGGTTTGAAGGAACTTCACGACATCGCACCGTACTTGCAACAACTGGGCGATCGTCATGGACTGTACGGTGTCAAAAAGGCGGATTTTGTCAGTTTTACCTCGGCCTTTTTTGACACGTTGAGCCATGAGCTGGGGGCGACACTGACGGACGAAGAGAGACTGGCCTGGGCCGACGCGTTCCGAACCATCGTTACAGCGATGCAGGTGCCCGCCTGAAGGGGACCCGCAGACGTTCCCGGCTACTCTGGCTGCCGGTCAATAATGATCTTTATTTGGGTTTCACCAAGTTGCACGGCCTGGCTTGAGCCCTCCCAGTCACCGGCACTTCGCGTCGCACTTCCCGATCTGGAAATGCGAGCGCTGACAATCAGGGTGGGATAGTCGGACAGCCTTACATTGGGTACCATCCCCATACTGTCGTCAAACTGAAAGTTAGCCGGCAGATCTTTCACCTGTCTGCGCAGTACCGCCAGCGGAAAACGCGGGCCATCAACCGCTTTGACAAAAATAAATACCGTGTCATTCTTGTCCACTTTCCCCGCCGCATTCGGGCCCAGTACAACCTGACCCTGCAGCCTGCCCGCTTTCGGGTCGACGGAACCGCGTTGCTGGGCGGACGGATTTTCTGCTGCCGGGTTCGGGCCTGGAACGGAACCGGGACCGGAACCAGGACCGGAACCGGCACTCGCCAACAGGTTCTGTGCTTCACTGATATTACTGTTCACAGAGCGGGCTGTTTCCGAGTCAGGTTGAACTTCGCCAAGAATTTTTTGCCATTGCACAATGGCAGCACGGTAGTCATGCTGTTCAAAGGCAGCACTTGCAGACAACGCCAGCGCATTGATATTGTCCGGGTTGATGCTCAATGCCTTGGCAATGAACTTCTCCGGCTCACCGCGCAAACTTCTGTTCTGGGACATCCCCAGAGCGTCTGCATAATCGGCCCATAAATCGGCATTATCAGGGATCCGCTTGACGAGCTCTGCGTAAGCGCGCACCGAATCGGTGTATCTGCCAAGGAAATAGTCAGAGCGTGCCAGCATGGCCCAGCCATCCACATCGTCAGGACTGGATTTGAGTCGCTGCTCGAGTCTTGCCACCATGCTGGCGACCTGATCGGGTGTGATTGCCGTATTCTTGGTCTGCGCCGGCCTGACCGAGTCTGGCATCAATGCCTGGGGCGTACCCAGATACCAGTACAATGAAATGGTGATTGCCGCCAGCAGGGTGGCGACCAAAACCGCCGTACTCACCCGCGCGGCGGAGCGGGCAGGCCGTGTCGAACCGGACGCTACGTCAGTAATAACACGGCGCTGCAATTCGGCCTTCGCGCTGTCATAGCCCCCCGTATCGATCATGCCCGTTGACAGGTCGCGGTCCAGCTCCTGCAGCTGGTCACGCAAGATGGCCAGATTGACTTCATCGCTCAAGGCGGCCTGTCCGTGGCGTGCGCTCGCGCGCACCAACACGGGAACGACAAATAACAGCGCAATCAATAACATGAATCCCGCCACCAGCAAAAATACCGTCATGATCTTTCCTTGCCAGTCGATTCATTGCCCAATAATTCCGCGCTTCGCTTCAATTCCGATTCGGTCAATTCTTCCGGCAAGGGTGTATCCCGCAACCGGACCACCAGAAAAATCAGCCCGCCGAGCAGCATGATAAACGGCCCAAACCAGAGCAGCCATGTCGTGTGCTGCAATGGTGGCCGGTACAGGACAAAGTCACCGTAACGCTCAACCATGAAATCAAAAATCTCCCTGTCCGATTTTCCCTGCCGGATTTTTTCACGCACCTGATTTTTCAGATCTGTCGCCAGGTCGGCATGTGAATCCGCAATGGTCTGATTCTGGCATACCAGGCAGCGTAACTGCTCGGAGATGGCCATGACATGTTTTTCCAGCGCCTGATCCTGTCCGGCAGCGGGTAACTCGCCAGCGATGGACAGCACCACCAGCACGATGGACGTCACGAAAATCAGCCATTTAGCCACGGTTCAACTCGTCAATGAAGGGCAGCAAATTGTCACTGACCATTTGCGGCGTCAAGGGTCCGATATACTTCATGCGCACCACGCCGTTCTTGTCAATGACAAAAGTTTCCGGTACGCCATACACGCCATAATCAATGCCGACCCGGCCATCCGGATCAAACGCGGACATCCGGTAAGGATTACCCATTTGCATCAATGACTTCACCCCCTCCTCGCGCGTGTCTTTGTAATTCAGTCCGATGACAGGAACACGATTCTGTCTGGCCAGATCGACCAGAACCGGGTGTTCCTGCCGGCACGCCACACACCAGGAGGCCCATACGTTTAACAGCCAGACTTGCCCCAGCATATCCGACGGTGAAACCGTTTTTCCCATGTCTGTCAACTGGGAAAGTCTGAACGCCGGTGCAGGTCTGCCGATCAACGGCGAAGGAATTTCCCGAGGATTTAATTTCAGGCCGACCATCAGGAAGCCCAGCAGCGCCACAAAAGCGAATAATGGTATCAGAAAGCGTTTCATGATCGTTCAGGTTGGTCAGGCATTGAGCGCAGCCTGGATCGGTTCGTCAACCGGTGCCGGCTTCCTCCTGAGTGAAGCAATCCGGTAGCGCCGGTCTGACGCGGCAAAGGCTCCACCCAGCGCAATGATCAGGCAACCGCTCCAGATCCAGCTGACGAAAGGCTTGTGCTGCACTCGAACCACCCAAACCTCGGGACTTGTTTCGTCGCCGAGTGACACATATAGATCACGCGTAAAACCGCGGTCTATGGCCGCTTCGGTCATCGGCATCTGCTGAACAATAAAAAACCGCTTTTCCGGTTTCATGGTGGCTATTTTCTCTGTGCCGCGCGTCACCTCAAACGTCGCTTGCGCTGCGACATAATTGGGCCCCCTGATGTCCCGGATACCGGAAAATCGAAACGCATAATCGCCGGCATGGGTGGTATCGCCCGGTCGCATCGTGACATCGCTGGAAATTTCCAGACCCTTGACCAGCGTCACCCCCACGACAAACACGGCAACACCGGCATGAGCGATTAACATGCCCCAATAACTTCGGGGCTGACTGGCTATCCGGCTCCACAGGGATGTCCCCACCGGCGCATGACGCAGCCGTTCAAACAGATGCCATGCTGTTGCCAGAAAAATCCAGGCAGCCAGTGTAATGCCGGCCAGCATCAGCGCGCTGTGCGCCACCATGAAGCCCGCGCCAAGGGCACATAGCAGGACGGCTGACGCAACCCAGCGCAATTGACCCAGCACCTCACGAAATTGCGCACGCTTCCAGTTGACAAAGGGGCCAACAGCAATCAGCACCAGGACTGGCAGCATAAGCGGCACAAATACGGTCTCAAAGTAAGGCGGTCCGACCGATATCTTGCCAAGATTTAATGCATCAAGAAACAGGGGATAGAGGGTGCCCAGAAAAACCGTTCCGGCCGCCGCTAAAAACAACACATTGTTAATCAGCAGCATCGATTCCCTGGAAAAAAAACTGAAGCTGCCGCCGAGCCCGACTTTGGGCGCCCTGAATGCATATAACAGCAGCGAGCCACCAATGACAACCGCAAGAAAAATCAGGATAAACAAACCACGCCGCGGATCCGTTGCAAACGCGTGCACCGAGGTAAGAACACCGGATCGCACAATGAACGTGCCAAGCAGTGAAAGCGAAAACGCAACGATGGCCAGTAATACCGTCCAGTTTTTGAAGCTGCCGCGTTTTTCCGTCACTGCCAGCGAATGAATTAACGCTGTCCCGACCAGCCAGGGCATGAATGACGCATTTTCGACAGCGTCCCAGAACCACCACCCGCCCCAGCCCAGTTCATAATAGGCCCAGAAACTTCCCATAAAAATACCCAGGGTCAGAAACATCCAGGCGACCAGGGTCCACGGTCTGGACCAGCGTGCCCACGCGGCGTCCAGCCGGCCGCCCATCAACGCTGCAATGGCAAAAGAAAACGCGACCGAAAAGCCGACATAGCCCATATATAACATGGGTGGGTGGACGATCATCCCGAAGTCCTGCAGCAGGGGATTCAGGTCACGCCCATCCGGCGGTGCGGGCAGCAGTCGTTCAAACGGGTTTGAGGTAAACAGCATGAAACATAAAAAGCCCACGCTGATCAGGCCCATCACACCCAGAACCCGCGCCACCATTTCTTCCGGCAACTGCCGGCTGAACAGGGCCACCGCGAACGTCCACACCACCAGCATTTCATTCCATAGCAGTAGCGAACCTTCATGCCCGCCCCAGGTCCCGGCAATACGATAATAAACCGGTAGCATGGAATTCGAATTTGACGCCACGTAGGCAACCGAGAAATCGTTATTCACGAAGGAATACACCAGACATCCGAAGGCAATGCTGACAAACGTGAATTGACCCGCCGCCGCAGGTCGCGCAAGCGCCATCCAGCGGGAATTTCCGTAAAAAGATCCGACAACCGGCAATGTGCCCTGAACCAGTGCCAGGGACAGTGCGAGTATCAGGGAAAAAACGCCAATTTCAGGGATCATTGTTGACCTTTACAGTCTTTTGCCGGTAGCGCCTGCAAGCGGGCTAAATAAAAACGCCCGCAATCGCGGGCATTTCGGATAATGTCATTTCTGGATTCTGGTGAAGTAGCCCGTGGCGTTATTCTCAAACCTGCTAACCATCTGATCATCCACCTGTTCAGTGTTAAGTGCCGCTACCACTGACTGCGACCAACTGCGTTCAATTGGTGGGTGCTGAGAGGCTCGAACTCCCGACCTACGCCTTGTAAGGGCGCCGCTCTACCAACTGAGCTAAGCACCCAATCAAACCTCAGACTACGCCGCTTAGTTAACCGCGTCTTTCAATCCTTTACCAGGTTTGAACTTGGGTACCTTGGCCGACTTGATTTTAATTGCCTCGCCTGTTCTCGGGTTACGACCGACACGCGCAGCACGTTTTCCGACTGAGAACGTACCGAAGCCAACCAGGGTAACTGTGCCATTTTTTTTCAGTGTCACTTTAATTGCACCAATCGCTGCGTCTAAAGAACGTGTTGCGGCTGCCTTCGAGATGTCCGCAGATTTGGCGATATGTTCGATCAATTCAGTTTTATTCACTTACGTCCCCTAACAAAAGTTAAATTTGATTTCAATTATGTTTGACTTTGAATGTTCTTGGTTGTCCACACAATGGATGGCTTTGATCTTATTAATTTTTGTGACCAGCTACTTGGTAGTAGAAAATCAGCCTTCGTATTAAACAAGCCCTAAAGCACGGTGTCAAGCGGTTTAACCAAATTTAACACGGGAATAAAAAAAATAAATATGAATCGGGCGGCAGATGCGCCAAACGTTCCAATTTTAAGCGCCAATTACAGCGGCCAGATTAGTTTTTAATTAAAATTGCTGGTCAGGTTACTGCGTTTTTGATCATATTTGATTTACAAATAATAAAAAATCGAATTCAACTATGAAAACCGCCTGATCATTTTTTTGTCTGGGCGAGCGCAAAACGGATTTCATCCGCATTTAAGTGGCCGGGAATCCGATCTGCCGGTTACCTGACCGGGCCGGACATCGAAAGTCACCTAGCGCTCCGTTTCGGCCCTTCATCTTTGTGGTGTTTTAACTAATATTCATTTATATTGCCCAATCGCAGCGTGCCTGCGCTAACGTACCGTAGCGCGCTGCAGGCACAGCGAATCCGGAAGCCACATATCAGTCTGGCAGATCGTTGAAAGTTCTATAGAATAACAAAAGTTTTTACCGATTGATATAAACCGACTATAGTTTAGACCCTACACCCCATCTTATTGAATCATGAAATTTGACGTTGCCATTATCGGAAGTGGACTTGCAGGTTTTTCTGTCGCTCTTCACCTGGCCGAGACCCAGAAGGTCGCGATCTTTTCAAAACGCGCTCTGCAGGACGGATCCAGCAGTTGGGCGCAGGGTGGAATAGCGGCGGTGCTGGATTCCGGTGACAGCGTTGAACAGCATTTATCGGACACACTCATTGCCGGTGGTGGCATGTGTGACGAGGCAGCAACCCGGTATATTCTGGAAAACGGTCGCGATGCGATCGAATGGCTGATTGCCCAGGGCGTGCCCTTTACACAGGACGCCGATGCCGAGCTCGGCTACCATTTAACCCGCGAAGGCGGGCACAGCCAGCGCCGGATAATCCACGCAGCGGATGCAACGGGTCAGGCAGTGCAGATGACACTCGAGCAGAAAGTACGCAATCACCCCAATATACGGCTGTTTGAACATTACTACGCGATTGACCTGATCACCACCGACAAACTGGACGGCACCGGCACCGGCTCCGTGCGCGCAACCCGTTCGACTGCACGGTGCCTGGGCTTGTATGTTCAGGACGTCAAAACCGGCAAGGTTCACACCGTATCGGCACAGCACACTGTGCTGGCAACCGGGGGCGCAGGTAAAGTTTACCTGTACACGACCAATCCGGACACCGCAACGGGCGATGGAATTGCCATGGCCTGGCGCGCCGGATGCCGGATCGCGAATATGGAATTCATTCAGTTCCATCCAACCTGCCTGTACCACCCCTATGCCAAATCTTTTTTAATTTCCGAAGCCGTTCGTGGTGAAGGCGGACTGTTGAAATTACCTGCCGAGTCCGGTCCCGCCGCCGGGACGCGCTTTATGCCCGCCCATGACGAACGGGCTGAACTGGCCCCGCGTGACGTGGTCGCCCGTGCCATAGACTTTGAAATGAAAAAGCGCGGACTGGATCATGTTGATCTGGACATTTCACATCAGTCTCCCGAGTTTCTGCAGGAGCACTTCCCGACCATCTATGCCCGGTGTCTGGAATTCGGCATTGACATCAGCAAGCAGCCCATTCCCGTTGTTCCAGCGGCTCACTACACATGTGGCGGCGTCATTACCGACATGTTAGGACGAACCGATATACCCGGTTTATACGCGGTGGGTGAAACTTCCTATACAGGATTGCATGGCGCCAATCGTCTGGCCAGCAATTCACTTCTCGAATGCGTGGTCATAGGGAAAGCGGTCGCTGAACAGATTGCCAGCCAGGAACCGGCCAGCGTGCCCGAACTGCCGGGCTGGGATGAAAGTCGTGTGACGGACGCCGATGAAGAGGTGGTGATTGCCCACAACTGGGACGAGTTGCGCCGCTTCATGTGGAACTATGTCGGCATCGTGCGCACCACCAAGCGCCTCGAACGTGCCCAGCACCGGATCCGACTGTTAAAGGAGGAAATTGACGAGTACTACGCCAACTTCCGCATCACCAATCATTTACTGGAACTGCGCAATCTGGTTGATGTGGCCTCGCTGATTGTCAACAGCGCGCTGAGCCGTCGTGAAAGTCGCGGCCTGCATTTCAGCCGTGATTTTCCGGACACGCTGCCCAAAGCCATACCGACGGTATTGGCCCCGCAGCGGCGCGACAAAACGGCGCGCGGCCCTTTTCGTCCAGCGGATAAATCATGACCATGTCCACCGGTATGCCATACCTCCCAGCCAACTGCCCCTTTTGAAACCAGCCTCATGAACAAACCAGTCAACAACATCACGGTACTTGTCCTTTATTATTCGCGCCACGGCTCGACCAAAAAGCTGGCCGATTTCATTGCGCAGGGCATCGATAGCGTTCCAGGCTGCGTTGCCAGGCTGCGCACCGTGCCGGCAGTTTCTGCCGTATGTGAAGCTGTTGAATCGACCGTACCCCCGGATGGTGCACCCTACGTTGAATTGTCCGATCTGGTCGACTGCGATGGATTGGCCCTCGGTTCCCCGACCCGCTTCGGCAACATGGCATCGGCGATGAAGTATTTCTGGGATGGCACGATCGCCGACTGGCTGTCGGGCAGCCTGAATGGCAAGCCAGCCTGCGTATTTACCTCGACGGGCAGTCTGCATGGCGGACAGGAATCCACGTTGTTATCGATGATGATTCCGCTGTTTCACCATGGCATGCTCGTCATGGGCCTGCCCTACACGCTACCCGCGCTCATGTCGACGGCCAGTGGCGGGACTCCCTATGGCGCCAGCCACTGGTCCGGTGCGGACGGCAAAAAACCGATCACCGACGACAGTAAGCAGTTGGCCATTGCGCTCGGAGCCCGACTGGCCACGACCGCACTTGCATTGCGCCGACATACCAATGAATAAGGTTTCTTTCTACTCGCACGGAGCGGCCCTTACCCTGGTTGCACTCATTGCGTTATGCGTGGCCGAAGAAATGTGGCTGGTGCCATTGCGTCCGGGCGGTTCATGGCTGGTCCTGAAGGTGATACCACTGCTGTTTTCCCTGCGTGGCGTGCTCAGAAAAGATAACTACACCATGCAATGGTCATCCATGCTGATTTTATTGTACTTTACCGAAGGCATAGTCCGGGCCAATTCAGACCGGCTGGCCCTGTCGGTCCAGCTTAGCTGGTGCGAAGTTGCGCTGTGCCTGGCTTTTTTCTGCTGCACACTGGGTTACCTGCGACCCATAAAAAAAGCAGCGAAAGCCGCGCTGAAGCAGGCAAAAAACAACCCATCACACTTCGTGCCATGACCACTTTTCTTGACCAGTGCCGTCAGATTCTGGGCAACGATTACGTGCAGACCGAGCCGACTGCCATGGCGCCCTACCTCACCGACTATCGCCAGCGCTACACCGGTAAAGCGCTCGCGCTATTAAGGCCCGCCAGCACTGCACAGGTGGCGGCCATTGTCCGGCTGTGCTGTGCACACCGGGTCGCACTGGTGCCGCAGGGCGGCAACACCGGCCTGGTACTGGGCAGTGTGCCGGATCAGTCGGGCCGGGCCGTGCTTTTGTCATTAAGACGCCTGAACCAGATCCGTCATACCGACACGCTCAACAATACCATCACCGTGGAAGCGGGCTGCCTGTTGCAGCAGGTACAAAATGCGGCTGATTCGGTCGACAGATTGTTTCCCTTGTCGCTAGCATCGGAAGGAAGCTGCACGCTGGGAGGCAATCTGTCCACCAACGCCGGCGGGACCGCGGTACTCCACTACGGCAATTGCCGCGAGTTATGTCTGGGCCTGGAAGTGGTCACGCCGGGCGGCGATATCTGGGATGGCCTGCGCGGCTTACGCAAAGATAATACCGGTTATGATTTACGCGACCTGTATATCGGTGCGGAAGGTACGCTGGGAGTGATTACGGCAGCGGTCTTAAAACTGTTCCCCAAACCACACAGCCAGGTGACTGCCCTGGTCAACGTCAACTCGATCGAACATGCCGTCGAATTATTTCACCTGTTGCGCACACACAGCGCCGATGCGGCGCTGACCGCCTTTGAATTAATGTCCGATTATTGTTTAACATTGGTCAGGCAGCATTTTCCTGAAATACGGCAACCGGCCTCAGCCCATTCAGCTTTCTACGTATTACTGGAAATAACAAGCCAGAATGACGAAGCGGCATCCACGGCCGTGCTGGAAAGCGCACTGGAATCGGCCATGCAGCGAAACCTGACCACCGATGTCATCGTTGCAGCGTCGCGCGCCCAATCCGCTGCCCTATGGAATTTACGCGAGTCAATTTCGTCTGCGCAAGCGGCCGAAGGAAAAAATATCAAGCACGACATTTCCCTGCCTATCTCAAGCATCGGTCAATTCGTTCAACATACGGACGCCCTGCTGCAGCATCACTTCACGGGTTGCCGTATGGTCACTTTTGGACATCTGGGTGACGGCAACCTGCATTACAACGTCTCGGCACCCCTGAATTCGCCCATCGATGAATTTTTATTGAAACAAAATGAGATTAATCGTGTCGTATATGACAGCGTTGCCCATTTCTCCGGGTCGATCTCGGCAGAACATGGTTTGGGTGCGCTGAAATGTGAAGAAATTGTACGCTATAAGAGTCACGTCGAAATGCAGCTGATGCGCAGCATCAAGCAGGCACTCGATCCCTTAAATATAATGAATCCGGGAAAGGTCATTGCGCCTTTACCGTAGGAAGTAAAGGCCATGTGTCATCACCGATCAAACTTTTCCCCGTTCGTTTCCAGACTGCCCGTCCACGCAATCACGCTCACCCTGTTTTTCTGTTCAGCCCACGCAGACACCACCATTAACCGATGCAGAACTGACAGCAGCGTAACCTATACCGACCAATCTTGCCCCACGCAAGCCACGTCAGAACAATTCAGCCGGCAAGTTGCTCCTCCCGACGATCCCGCCGGTGCGCAACGGCGCTATCACGCGGACCAGCAGCATCTGCAACAACTTGTACAGCAAAGGAAAAAGGAAGAAAAACATCAGGACCATGAAAACAGGGTAATCAGCAACCAAATCAAGGAAGCCAAAAGGAAAGAATATCAATGCAAGGAATGGACATTGAAACGCAATGCAGCGATTCAACGCCAGTCCGCTACAAATACCAAAGGGCGTAAAAGGAAAAAGGATCAGGCGCAACTGGCTGTGCTGCAGGCTGACTATAAAGTGGACTACTATTGCGGAGCGAACTGATTTTTCAGGTTCCGCAGGTCACCGACGTCGGTGTTGGCTTTGACGTCCGGCCGCATCCGGTACAGCCGGCCTGCAGCCGGAAAAATCACTCCATAAGCAACCCGGCCAACACCGACCACCCGTCAATGAGGCTGCTTGACTATGCGCAAATAAGGCTTGGGCGCCTTCCATCCTTCAGGGTAAATCTTCCTGGCATCGTCATCCGTCACCGATCCGGCGATGATCACATCGTCACCATTTTTCCAGTTGACCGGTGTCGCCACTTTAAATCTGGACGTGAGCTGTATAGAGTCCAGCACGCGCAGTATTTCATCGAAATTTCGTCCTGTCGTCATCGGATAAGTCAGCATCAGCTTGATCTTTTTATCCGGTCCGATAATGAATACGGAACGCACCGTGGCATTGGTTGCCGCCGTGCGGCCCTCAGCGGTGCCGGCTTCATCGGCCGGCAGCATGTTGTACAGTTTGGCGACGGCCAGATCCGTGTCGCCTATCATCGGGTACTTGACTGCAGCGCCCTGGGTTTCTTCAATGTCGGCAGCCCACTTGCTATGGTTTTCAACCGGATCAATCGATAATCCGATGAGTTTGGCGTGCCGTTTGGTAAATTCAGGTTCGATCCTGGCCATGTAGCCCAATTCTGTGGTGCAGACCGGCGTGAAGTCTTTGGGATGCGAAAATAGTATCGCCCAGCTATCCCCTATCCATTCGTGGAAATCGATTTTGCCGTGAGTCGTCAGTGCCGAAAAATTGGGTGCGGTGTCATTGATTCTAAGTGACATGTTGTTACTCCTGATAAGATGGGTTCCGATTAGCTATTGCCAAAAAGAACTAAAACGTGTTGTGCTCCCCGACCAGCGGAGATCAACCAGTTTAGAATTCCGTTAAATTAAAGTCAACGATCCATTTGGCATATAGACATAACCGATAACGACAGTGATGCAGGCTAGGACCAGGTAGTGAACGGCGTATGAATCAGATTTGAATTCAGATAGCGGGGGTCGTAAGTCACTTCGTCACCGACCCAGTCAGGCTTTTTAAATGACTGTGTTTCAGTTTCAAGTTCTATCTCGGCGACCACGAGCCCGTCGTTTGCGCCGATAAACACATCAAGCTCCCATAACGAGCCTTCATAAGAAATCCGGTAACGGTATTTTTCTATTAGCGGCTGCTCGCATAATTTCAGCAATTCATTGGCATCGATGACCGGAATGGCGTATTCCCATTCACCCCGGACAATTCCCTGCATGGCGCCTTTTATGGTCAACTGGGCCTGACCACCTTCGACCCGGACACGCACCACACGTTCCGGACTGGCAAGCAGGTAGCCCTGTCGCATCAGGTCACCCTGCGGCAAGGATACCCACGGCGTGCCGGTCACACGGAACTTGCGCTCTATTTCCAGTGCCATCGGCTCAGGATCGGCTGACGTGTGCCAAGATCGGTTGCAACATCGCCTCGCCCAATTTGGCGCTACGATCACCATCCCAGCCAACGACAACATCAGGCAGTTCGATATTGTCCTTGAACGGCAACTCCAGCGTGAGTGCCACACATTTAAAATGATAGCCAACATACTTGGAAGCAAGCTTGAGCATGTCGTCGTAATATTTGTCAGGCGGGTAACCGAACTCGGTTTGGAAATCCGGGCTTGCCTTCACGAAATTGTCGACAAATGCCTGCTGCTCGGCTCTCTGCCTGTCTGAGAAGTCTTTCAGCATTTCGTTACCGGCGACAAAAATATAGGGCAAACCTTCATCGCCGTGTACGTCCAAAAATAAATCACAGCCTGTTTCATGCATCCTGTTTTTAACGTAATACACTTCCGGACTGCGTTCAATACTTGGCGTCATCCATTCACGATTCAGGTTTGCGCCCGATCCATTGGTGCGCAAGTTGCCGCGTACCGACCCGTCCGGGTTCATGTTGGGGACCACATAGAACACCGCTTTCTGCAGGATTTTGCGGGACACAGGGTTGGCAACATCGAGCAGTGCGTCCAGCATGCCTTCCACCAGCCATTCCGCCATCGTTTCACCCGGATGCTGACGCGCAATCACCCAAATCTTCTGTTCTGCCGATTCGTCACCGACCACCAGCATGTTCAGGTCGCGCCCATCGACGGTGCTGCCCAGATCTTCAATGCGCACCAGCGGCGAATAGGCAGCGCGACCCAGCAGCGACAGGTGCCGTTCCCAGGAATACGGCTCAAAATAGGCGTAATACACACTGTCTTCCGTGGGAGTATGGTTGATGGTAATCACCTTGCCGTCAAACTCGGTGTCCACCCTGAACCATTCTTCACGGTCGTAGCTCGCCACGGCGCGATAGCCTTCCCAGCCGGTCGGATAGGTGGCTTCACCCGCATTCAGAATCTGTATGGAACAGGCTTCATTGCGTGCCCCCTGCAAACGAAAATAAAACCACTGCATAAAATCGGCATGCGAATCTTTACGCAAGTGCAGATGTATCTGATCTGGGCTCTGTGCGCTGACGATTTCAATCGCGCCAGCGTCAAAATGAGAACTGATTTTAATCGGCATAGTCGTGGGATCGGTTAAGACCAAAAAGTAAAACGCTATTCTCACCCTATTGACAGGCATTCATCAAGCATTCACAACTATTTCTTCAATTTCAACGATTGGCCTAGTATTTGCCAGCAAAATTCTCTATAATCTGCCCCTCGTCGGGGCGTAGCGCAGCCTGGTAGCGTACTTGCATGGGGTGCAAGGGGTCGAGTGTTCGAATCACTCCGTCCCGACCAATTTTTACTGTATCACTTTACTATTCGGCTTGTTACTTCAAAGCCAACATTTCCCTCATTGTATTTAATCCATCTAATTTGTTAGAAAACAACAATTAGAATTACATGGTTTAAATATACATTTTCACCTCATCCCTTATTATTTTAATTATTTCTAATATTTTAGAA
>CAITOF010000063.1 GCA_903893945.1 uncultured Oxalobacteraceae bacterium
CATTGAATACAAAAAGTGCACGAACTAGCGGCGGTTTTGTGAAATGGAATGCCAACTATACACGTGTACAAAATCTGAACGAGAACACGGCGTTGCAGGTGTCGCTCTATGCCCAGTGGTCCAATACCAATCTAGACTCTGCAGAAAAAATGGTGGCCGGTGGCCCATATTCGGTGCGCGCATATGACATGGGCGCGGTCTCCGGTGACCGTGGCCTGCTCGGCAGTATTGAGTTGCATCAGAACCTGGACGAACTCGTCTCTGGCTTGCAGGGTATCGTATATGTCGACAGCGAACATGTGACGGTGAATCACAATCCCTGGGCAGCCGGTATCAATGGTGCCAGTCTCAGTGGCGCAGGGGTAGGGCTGAACTGGAGCAATGCCAGCGGCTGGCATGCGAAACTGAGTGTCGCTGCACCGACCGGACCGGTGCCGGCGTTGGTCAGCGGAGGTAAAAAAGCACGCGGTTGGATTGAGCTTGGCGCCTGGTTTTAATGACAGACTGGCTGTCAGTACCACTGCTTTATAAACTTGGGCGATCATTTTTTTCACGTCATTCCCGCGGTCTTTGGCGGGAATGACGTGGGGGTGGCTAAAAATAGCTTTCTGTCCCCGTAACACGGTAGTACCAGTCCGACGCGCGACGGGTAGGTTTAATCGTTAAAGACGCATAGAATACCTGAACCTCAACCTGTACAGAACCTGCCATGACAACGTACATCTCCCAAGAAGCCGATAACACCGCCGACAAAGTTCTCATGGATCAGGTCAAAAATCTGGAAGACGCGTCGGTCGGATCACGCCTGGCCACTGTGGTGATGGGGGCATTGGCCGTGTGGATGTCCAGTCAGCACGCCCGGCATGACTGGGTACTTGTCTGGCTGGCGGTACAGATGGTATTTAATCTCGGCACGATCTGGGCCGGCCATTATCAGCGCCAGGTTCCAATCACCATCCATAACGTGCAACAGCGGCTGCGCAGATCAACCATTCTTCCTGCCATCAACGGCCTGCTTTGGGCGAGCGGCATATTACTCATGTGGGTGCCGGGTGATTTTGTAATGCAGTTGTCGATTATTTTTTTTATCGTCGGCATTTCTTCCGGTTCGCTGCACACACTGCGGCCCTGTCTGCCGGCCCTGTTCATGTTTTTTATTCCCTGTGTCGGCAGTATTCTGGTCGCTACGCTCTGGTTTCACGATGCACACACCGTGGTGGTGGCGCTGGGTACATCGGCGTACATGATCTGGTGCAGCGGCTACGGTGTAACTGCACATCGGGCCCTGATCACATCAATGTACAAGCATTACGAAGCGGCAGAACTGGCCATCAAACTGCAGACCCAGAAAGAAATTGCCGAGGCCGCCACGCACGCCAAATCACGCTTTCTGGCCGCTGCCAGTCACGATATGCGTCAACCCATGCATGCACTGAATCTGTATCTTGGCGCGCTGGCCAATTATGATTTGCCGGCAGAGGCGCGGCCCGTGCTGGATAAAGTGCGGGAATGCGCGCAGACCATGGACGACATGTTTTCCGCGTTGCTCGATATTTCCCGGCTCGATGCCAGCGTGCTCACGCCCAATCTCAACGTCTTTCCGGTTGCCAGTATGCTCAGAAAGGTACAGCTGGAGTTTTCGCAACAGGCCAGGGCCAAAGGGCTGGAGTTGCGCGTTGCACCCTGTTCGGCACTGATATTGAGTGACCCGGAACTGCTGGAAAATATTTTACGCAATCTGGTCAGCAATGCCGTGCGGTATACGATTAACGGAAAAATACTGATCGGCTGCCGGCGTACTGGTAATGGGATCCGACTGGGCGTCTACGATACCGGGATAGGCATTGCTGCTGAACTGCAGCCGGCAATCTATGAAGAATATTTTCAGATTGGTAATCGTGAGCGCGACCGATCCCTTGGATTGGGTCTGGGGCTGGCCATTGCGCAACGCCAGGCCCGGCTGTTGCAGGCACCGCTGACGATGCGGTCAGTACTCGGACGCGGGTCAGTATTTGAAATTGCCCTGACGTGCAGTGCCTTGCCGGTGGAGGTGCCGTTGACAATGGTAGAAAGCCGACATCATGAAAAAGGACTTAGAGGTGCATTGATTGTGCTGGTGGACGACGAAGCCATGATATTGGACGCCGCCCGTTTGCTGCTCGAACAATGGGGATGTCAGGTCATTACTGCCGGTTCAGGTCAGGAAGCCCTGCAGATTCTGGCAACCATTTCGCGCGCCCCCGATGCCATTATCTGCGACCATCGATTGCGCAATGACGAAACCGGCGTACAGTTGATTGCGGCATTGCGTAATGAATTCAACCGCGATATTCCCGCCGTGCTCATTACTGGTGATACGTCACCGGACCAGTTCAAGGCGATCACGGCTGGGGGACTTCCGGTATTACACAAGCCGCTGCAAAGTCAGGTTCTGGAGAATATGCTGCTTGACCTGTTGCGGATGGATGACTGAGTGGCTCTGCGTCACATCCTGTTTTATTCGGGATTTTGTGCATAGGAGCTAACGCCCGCCATTTTTTTAATCATCAACAAATAAAATTCACAAGTCTTGGGAAATTCTACCTAACAGCTAAATTTCAAGTAAACCCGAATCAGGCGAATTCTGCTTTACATTAATAGAACTTACGCAAAATTGTCCCA
>CAITOF010000064.1 GCA_903893945.1 uncultured Oxalobacteraceae bacterium
CAGGCGTGCCATGGTGTAGGCGCGCTGGGTACTGCCAGGATGGCCTGAGGTAATCACGATTTCACCGTCTTTGGCACCGGCAGAATTCAAGGGCAGATACGCCTTGATACTGGCCGGTTTGCCGTCTTCATACACACGCAACAGTGACATATCCAGATCAAAGCGCGGGAAATTGAAGTTATCGGGGTCACCGCCAAAGAAAGCCACGGATTTTTCCGGTGCAAACACCAGGCGCACGTCCTGGAAGCGGTGGTAGCGGTACAAATTGTATTTGCCCCCCTGATACAGACTGACCACATCGCAGCGCACCTTGTCTTTATCGGTTCCCAGACAGGCGCTGGTCAATTTGGCGGTTTCGGCATTTTTGGCCCTGGTAAAGGCTTCGCCGCTCAGATTGGCCGTGGCTTTTTGCATCTCTGCGGTCACGTCAGTAATTTTTTCCAGCCGGTTGATTTCCATGGCCGGGCACTGTTTTTCTTCCATCATCGAACTGGTCAGAAACCCGTCGCGGATGTAGTCTTTCTTGTCGCTCGATAATTCTTCAATGCAGGTCGCTGCGCAATGGTGGTTGGACAGCACCAGACCATTGGCTGAAACAAACGAACCGGAACAGCCGGCCGCCAGGCGCGCCGAAGACTGCATGGTATGGTCCAGCCACGCCGCATCCGGTACCCAGCCCAGTTCCTTTTTCATTTTTTCTTTGGGCGGATTATCAAAGGTCCACATCCCTTCGGCGGCATTGGCCAATAGCGGAAAAAGCAGCACACCAAGCAAGAACATTTTTTTCATCTCAAGTCTCCGTGAATTAAACAATAGCGGGAAATATAACACTGACCATACTGCAAAAAGTCGTCAGGCCTTCATCAGCCGGGCAACGCCCTGATTCATTCTGTCAACTGCAAACTGCTCAAACTGGGCAAGCGGCAAGGGGCGACTAAACCAGTACCCCTGGAATCCGTTGCAGCCGTGATCGATTAAAAATTGCAGCTGTTCCCCGGTTTCGACCCCTTCTGCAATCACGTTCAGTCCCAGGCTCTGACCCAGACTGATGATGGTGCGCGCAAACGTCGCATCATTGGGATTTGATAACACATCACGCACGAACGACTGGTCAATTTTCAGCTGATTGAGCGGCAGGCGCTTCAAATAAGCCAGTGAAGAGTATCCGGTGCCAAAGTCATCGAGCGAAAAACTGATGCCATGCGCCTTCAGTTTCAGCATTTTTGAAATAATCGTCTCCACATCGTCGAGCAAAATGCTTTCGGTGATTTCCAGTTTCAGGCGGGCCGGATTGGCACCGGTTCTTTTAATCACATTTAAAACCTGCTCCACGTAATTCACCGAACAAAACTGGATCGAACTGACATTGACCGAAATGGTCAGTGCGGCAAACTGGGGCAAAGTCGCCCAGATTGCCAGCTGTTTGCAGGCCGTCTCCAATACCCAGGCGCCGATCGGATTGATCAGTCCGGTGCTTTCCGAAACCGGTATGAATGTCACCGGAGAGATAATGCCGCGCTCGGGATGGCACCATCGGATCAGCACTTCAACCCCGGTCAGTTCCATGGCGCCATCGATCTGCGCCTGATAATAC
>CAITOF010000065.1 GCA_903893945.1 uncultured Oxalobacteraceae bacterium
CCCGTTCAAGTTAAAAAGGAAATCATGATGAAAGAAAAATTAAGAGTCACCCCCGAAGAATTACGTGGAATTATTAACTGGCAATATGCCCTCATTGAGCATGTGGATGCCTGTTTGAAACTTAAAAAATCCACCACAGCGACAGATATGGCGAAAGTGATTGCAACGTTCAATCACGAGGAGCTGGTTGCAATTGCCAATGGCGCCAACAAAATTCTGGATTGCCTATTATTTGAACAGAATTGCTACAACGGTTATGACACACTGGGCGAGAAAAAAGTCGTCAAACTCAAAAACAACAAGATGAAAGAGTACCGCACTTTTGCAGGCAAGGGGCACCCGGAATTTGCAGAATGGCGACGTAAATACCTTACCCGCGACGTCACAGTCGATTGATCAATGAATTTCCATTTATCCAGGCAGGACAACCAAATGAATGCATTAAATGTAGTTAACTTGGGCAAGCGGCCACCCATCTGGGTCGACACCCCGATCCAGGTACCTAAAAGCCTGTTCAGAGCAGAGCAGGCTTGCGGCGATACCGGTATTTCCCCTGAAAAATGGGAAGCCATGCAAGAAACTTTATTTCTGACCTCACTCGCGGGCATGCAAGATTCGATTGAAAAATCCATGGCAGAACCCTTGACCCGGCGATACTATTCAAGAAAAATCGGTCAGTGGGATCTGTTTTTTTCCAGTTATGCCGTAGCGGACGTGAAAAAACTGTTTGCTGCCGACCTGATGGGTGACTACATCACCATGATTGATGACATGCAGAAAGACCCGATGTCCTTGCTGGCACCCTACCGCACTCTGGTTGGCGAACTGAAAGGCGCCTGTTCCAAAAAAGTCAATTATCACCAGCGCCTGGTGTTTGAATTGTTCCCTGATGAAAAAATTATCCGCATCTTGCGGTTGCAATAATCCGATTCAAAACCGCCATGGGCGAAAATCGCGACGATGTCCACGGCACGCAATTGGCGCGGGGATTGATGCCGCACCCGCTCGCCCGGGGTCTTTTGACGCACTGATGTGATCAAAAAAATATTAAACCTGACGTTTCGGTGGCGCAATGCAATAAATTTTGATGGTTTGGCTTTTCAATCGATTAAAATACCGACCATCTCTAATTACAGCCATTGGTCATGAGCAATCAACCCGTTATCGTCATCCTGTCTGTGGTGATCGCCTACCTGATCGGATCCGTGTCATTTGCCGTCATTGTCAGTAAATTATTTGGCCTGTCGGATCCGCGCACATACGGTTCAAAAAATCCCGGCGCCACGAACGTACTGCGTAGCGGGAACAAGGCAGCTGCGATACTGACTTTGGCCGGTGACGCGTTTAAAGGTTGGTTTGCAGTCTGGTTAGCCTTTCTGTTCAACATGCCCCCGACCGTCATTGCGCTGGTCGCGATAGCCGTTTTTGTTGGTCATTTGTGGCCCGTGTTTTTCAAGTTTGCCGGTGGCAAAGGTGTCGCCACGGCGGCCGGCGTCCTGCTGGGACTGAACGGATGGATAGGCGCCGGCACGCTGATTACATGGCTGGTGGTGGCGATCTGTTTTCGCTACTCGTCACTGGCAGCGCTGATCGCATCGCTGTTTGCGCCGTTCTATACCGGGCTGATACTGGGCACGGCAAATCCGCTCTTTGGTGCCGTTTGCCTGATGAGTGCGCTCCTGATATATCGCCACCTCAAAAACATTAAGAATTTAATCGCTGGCAAGGAAAGTCGTCTTGGCAGTAAAAAATCAGCGACCTAGTCACTCAGATAATTCTGCCGCTTATTTCGCTGAGCGGCCATTTCGGACGCACCGTAAAGCTGTAATCAAACCGGGCCTGTGACGGATCTTCCCTGAGGCGCAGTGCGCCCGCGAACGCAATCATGGCGCCGTTGTCGGTACAGAATTCCATATCGGGGTAGTACACCTGAAAATGTTTTTTTGCCGCTGCGGCATTCAGCGCTGAACGCAGCTGTGCGTTGGCGCCGACACCGCCGGCAATCACCAGTCGCTTCAGTCCGGAATGGCGCAGTGCATTCACGCATTTTGCCACCACCACATCAACCAGCGCATCGACAAAAGCGCGCGCCACGTTCGCTTTATCCTGCTCGCTTAATGGTCTCGGATGGCTCTTAACCACCGTCAGCACAGCTGTTTTCAATCCGGAAAAACTGAAATTAAAGTCTTTTGAATGCAGCATGGGTCGTGGCAGGGTATATACGGTCGGATCTCCCGATTCGGCCAACCTGGAAATGGCCGGCCCGCCCGGATACGACAAACCGAGCAGCTTGGCCGACTTGTCGAAGGCTTCACCGGCAGCATCGTCCAGCGTTTCACCCAACAGGGTATACTGGCCAACGCCTTCGACACGCATCAGTTGTGTATGGCCGCCCGATACCAGCAATGAAATGAATGGAAACGCCGGCGGATTTGAGGTCAGCAGTGGTGACAGCAAATGCCCCTCCAGGTGGTGAATGCCCATAACGGGCCGGTGCAACGCCAGGCCCAGACCACAGGCCACCGATGCACCCACCAGCAGTGCGCCTGCCAAACCGGGACCTTGCGTGTAAGCCACAGCATCAATCGCAGTTTTATCCAGATGAGCTTCACTTAACACCTGCTCCAGCAAGGGCAGAACGCGCCTTATATGATCGCGCGACGCCAGCTCAGGGACAACGCCACCGTATTCCTGATGCATGGTGATCTGAGAATACAAAGCATGCGCAAGCAGGCCGGTTTCTGTATCAACCAGTGCCAGACCTGTCTCATCGCAGGAAGATTCAATGCCAAGGACGATCATTCAATGACTCGAAGTGGGGAAGGCGCTATTGTAACTGAAGCATAGACAACCCCAAAGCAACGCTGTTTTATTTATAACCGTCAGTCAGGGTTTTCAAAAACGCCACCAGATCGTCGATTTCCTGGTTGCTTAAGGCGGGTTGTTCTCCCTGATGCCGGTTGAACGGTGCGTCGCCCACATCCACATTGGCACGGTAAGCCACGGGCAGGTCATTAAACATCTCGACAGATCCGTCGGCCCGTTTTGGGTACCATTTTTCAGGCCGCGTATCGCGCTCAACATAAAACCGTACCACATCCTCCAGCGAGTGAAATACGCCGTTATGGAAAAATACCCTGCGCGTGGCGACATTGCGCAGCGAGGGCGTTTTAAACATGCCGCAGAATCCGCTCTGACCAGCCAGATCGTTGCGATTCGGTCCACATAGTCCGGTATCAAAAAAGTCCGGATTCTGGTTGGCCCGAAGATCGCTGTTACGGGGTGCCGCAAGCGCCTCATACTGGTAATCGGTAAAGGCCGGCGCCATGCGGTTTTTGGTCGGTTTGTCCAGGTGGCACGCAGCACAGTTTCCTTTTTTGGGATCGTCAAACAGTGTCCAACCCCTGGTTTCCTGATCATTGAATTGTGCCCGGCCGGCAAGGACGTAATCAAATTTGCTGTTATAGGAATGAAAGCTGTGGTCTTCCAGTTGAAACTGTTCCAGCGCTTTGGTGGCGTTACGAACAGCCTGCTCTGGCAGACCCAGTGCGTTCTTACCAAAGACCGCCACCATTTCCCGGGCATAGGGCGCCGCCGCAAGCTTTTTCTGCAACGATCTGATATTGCTGTTTGCCATTTCCCTCGCATCGAACAAGGGTCCGCTGGCCTGGTCGGCCAGTGATACCGCCCGACCATCCAGATCGAATCCACCCAAAGGAACCACCGTATCAGCATGGACCACATTAACCGTATTTGCATGCCCCTCGCTGATGGCCTTGCTGATTTCTGCATCACTGAGCGTTTTCTGAGCTAGTCGCGGCGCTTTCAATGTAGCGCCATCATCTATGTCAAGTTGAGTGTCTGGCATGACTTTGAAGGTGGGGGTGCGTTCATGATACGTCAGAGAGGGAACGGCCCTGCCCCCCTGCCGGGCAAGGTCGGTGCCGCCAAGCTGGGCCGCCAGATTGTTCAGCGGCGCGTAGGCGTTTTGGGGATTGTGGCAGCTTGCACATGACATATGTCCGGAACCGGACAGGGTTTCATCAAAAAATATTTTTTTGCCAAGCTGCGCTAACGGAGTCAATGGCGCAATGGGTGCATCCAGCCGCGCCGCAGCCGCCTGCTCATTCAATAATGTGTTGTGGGATTTTGCGGTTGGGACCGTAACAGTCGGTGGACTTTTTCTGTCACAGGCACTCAGGGACAGAATGAGCAGGACTGGCAGTATGATTCGCATAAATTCATCAACCGGGTGACGCCCGCGAGGGGTGCCGCCCGGTTCATTTCGTCAGAGTGTCAGTTGGCTACTGGTTTAAGAATATCAGCCCGTGCGGATTTTTCAGCCCGGTGAATATGGGCGTCATGACTCCGGTGGTGGTATCGGTTTCCAGCACCGTGCCCTGCCCTGCGCTGTATGCCGTATTCGGTGCAAACCCGCCATTCGCGCTAATCACATAGATAATATGTCCTGGCGCATCTGTGAGCAGCATCGACGCCGCGCCGGCAGCCGGCACCCATCGCGTATCGTCCAGCGGCCACGGGTTTCCAAACAGTGTCACGTTGAGCACGCTGACTGTCTGTGACGGCATGCCGATATTCGAAACAAACACCAATTCAGAATCCTGCTGACTTGTAATTACGAAATTTCCATTGGGATCAATCGCTGTCGAATCCGCGTCTGTCATGTTCAACGTAATCGGCGTATTGGACGGCAGTGAATTGACGGTGGTGTTTGACATCAGTACCGGCGTGGCATGAAACGTCATGGCGCTGCTATCCAGTGCAATTGAATAGGCTGCGGGTCCGGAATTCAGACCGTATTCTGCTGTGGCACCGGCAGCGTCGGTTGAATAGGTCGTTGCTGTTGGTGGCGGAGCCAGGAACGTGGTGGTTGGCGCAGACGCACTGGCATAAACCACGCCGTTAATAACTTTCAGGTCATCCAGTCCCCCGCCATGCGGCAGGGTCACTACGTCCGACGCGTACGTTTGTGTCGCGCCGCTGGCAATGTTATACACCATGATCATGGTATTACCATCTTCATTGGTGCTGATCCACAACGTATTGGAATCAACATCCACCATCCCGTCAGGATGCCCCGGCACATTCACCGATTTCTGCAAATTGCCGCTCAGGTCGTAAATGTTCAACAAACTCTGCGCAGCGGTCACCCCGGGATTCAAGGTCCCTGTCGGGCCAATGTTATTATCCTGAACGACCACGTACACGTAATTACCAACCTGCACAACATCATCTGGTTCCAGCGACCCTGTGGTAACGGCAAAAGGCGTAATCGCGTATTTGGCCGGCTGCACCGAAATCACGGAGGACGGGGTGCTGAGGCTGGCAGTGGTACTTGAGGTGCTGGTTCCGTTGCCGCCAGAACAACCTGCCAGCAACACGGTGAGCAGCGCAGATGTTGTCACGAAATGGGTTTTCATACCGGGTCTCCAAGATGATTTCCGTGAACCTTAAGGAAACAATGTGACTGCCTGATGACAGGAACCCGCTTAGTGACAATTTACTGATTTTATGAACAACTATTTCTTGAAAATCTCAGGGCGTGATTTATTGCGCTGTTCATAGATGGTTTTGGCATCCTGTTGAGCGCGTTCCAGGGTGCGCATGTCAGGGAGGTCGTCATGCAGGGTAAAAAAGTCACCCGCCTGGGCACGCATCACGAATTTGATCGCAGCAGCATCCGATAAATCATACATTTCTGTCATCAACGTCGTAACTTCATCCAGATATTCTTCGTACGTCATAGGCTCTGCTCCCGGTTAAAATGACAACGGCGACTCTACTATAGTCGCCGTCGGTCATAAAAACGAATTAATTTCAGATCAGACTGTCTGCGGCTATATACTCGATATTCAGATCACGTGCGACTGCTTCGTAAGTGATTTTACCCTGACATACGTTCAGACCGTTTTTCAGGTGAACATCGTCTTTGCACGCCTGTTTCCAGCCCTTGTCAGCCAGTGCCAGTGCGTGGCGTATGGTCGCATTGTTCAACGCGAAAGTCGAGGTGCGGGCGACCGCGCCAGGCATATTGGCCACGCAGTAATGAACCACATTATCAACAACATAAGTCGGCTCAGCATGCGTCGTAGCGTGTGAAGTTTCAAAGCAACCGCCCTGGTCAATCGCGACGTCAACCACCACCGCACCCGGTTTCATTTTCCTGATCATCTCGCGTGTGACCAGTTTCGGTGCCGCGGCACCCGGAATCAGTACACCACCAATAACCAGATCAGCATCCAGAACAGACTCCTCGACTGAGAGTGCGTTCGAATACAGTGTGGTGATGCGATTTCCAAAAACCAGATCCAGCTGACGCAGGCGGTCAATATTTTTATCCAGTACCGTAACACGGGCACCCATGCCGACGGCCACCTGCAATGCATTGGTACCCACTACACCGGCGCCCAGAATGACAACGTGCGCGGGCGCCACACCGGGAACACCGCCCAACAGCAAGCCCATGCCACCTTTGGATTTTTCCATATGCGCAGCACCGGCCTGGATCGACATCCGGCCCGCGACTTCACTCATAGGCGCCAGCAGGGGTAATCCGCCGCCCTGGCCCGTGATGGTTTCGTAGGCAAAACAGATCGCACCAGACGCGATCAATGCCTTGGTCTGTTCCGGATCGGGGGCCAGATGCAGATAGGTGTAAAGAATCTGACCCGGGCGCAACATGGCGCATTCGACGGGTTGTGGTTCTTTTACTTTTACGATCATGTCTGCACGTTTAAATATTTCTGCAGCACCTGACACCAGTTCAGCGCCAGCCGCTTCGTAATCCTTGTTTGATAAACCAATCGCTGTTCCGGCATCGTTTTGCACCATCACTTTGTGACCACGCAAAGTCAGTTCACGCACACTGGCCGGGGTCAAACCGACACGGTACTCATGGTTTTTAATTTCTTTTGGTACGCCAATTAACATGTTGTCTCCCTATGTTTAAATCGAACAATAAGATTGATTTACCACTGAACCAGGTCCAGGAAAATTCAATAATCACAATATTCTATTCGGCTCTATTTCTCTCATAAATGCCTTGTTTTGAATGTTAGGTTACCGGTTTCTGAAAGTTACCAATCAGCCTGCTTGACAACAAAATGCCACTCTAAAAGTGGCATTTTGTTAACGCTTGCCAAGCTGCTGGCAGTTATTCAACGGCTTTTACCAGATCTTCAATAACCTTCTTGGCATCGCCGAATACCATCATGGTTTTGTCCATGTAAAACAGCTCATTGTCCAGACCTGCATAACCGGAGGCCATCGAGCGCTTGTTCACGATGACTGTTTTTGCCTTGTACGCTTCCAGTATGGGCATCCCGGCAATGGGTGACTTGGGATCTTTAGCTGCCGGGTTGACCACGTCGTTAGCGCCCAGCACGAGCACGACATCGGCCTGGGCAAATTCATTATTGACATCTTCCATTTCAAAAACCTGGTCGTAAGGGACTTCCGCTTCGGCCAGCAGGACGTTCATGTGGCCCGGCATGCGCCCCGCGACCGGATGGATCGCATATTTGACGCTCACCCCTTTATGGGTGAGTTTTTCTGTCAGTTCCTTTAATGCATGCTGGGCACGCGCGACTGCCAGACCGTAACCTGGAACAATAATGACTGTTTCTGCGTTGCCAAGTAAAAACGCGACATCGTCCGCTGAGCCGGACTTTACGTTGCGCTGCGCCTGGCCAGCCGCGGTGGCTTCTGCCGGTGCGCCGCCAAACCCGCCCAGCAGCACATTAAAGAAGGACCGGTTCATCGCCTTGCACATGATGTAAGACAGAATCGCGCCGGACGAACCGACCAGCGATCCCGCAATGATCAGCATGGAATTATTCAGCGAGAAACCAATACCTGCGGCCGCCCACCCGGAATAACTGTTTAACATCGAGACCACGACCGGCATATCGGCGCCGCCAATCGGGATAATGATCAGCACACCGAGTATGAACGCAATCGCCGTCATCAGTACAAATGGTGTCCAACTCTGCGTCACACAGAATCCGATGCCAAACCCGATCATAGTGAGTGCTAACACCAGATTCAGCACGTGCTGGCCGGAAAAGCTGACCGGTGCGCCCTGAAACAGGCGGAACTTGTATTTGCCTGACAATTTGCCAAACGCAATAACCGACCCTGAAAATGTAATGGCGCCAACAAACGTCCCGATAAACAATTCAATGCGGTTACCGAAGGGAATGGCACCACCTTTTTCAGTCAGACTGAAGGCCCACGGTTCGGAGACCACAGCAATCGCAATGCACACCGCGGCCATTCCGATCAGGGAATGCATTGCAGCGACCAGTTCCGGCATTTTGGTCATTTCAACCCGTTTGGCCAGTGTGGCGCCGATGAAGCCGCCAACGACCACGCCCACCAGCACCAGACCCAACCCCATACCGGAACTGGCCAGATGCGATTTCAGTTCCAGCATCATGGCCACGGTGGTCACCGCGGCAATGGCCATGCCGCTCATGCCGAAGGCATTCCCGCGTCGCGCCGTGGAGGGGTGCGACAAGCCCTTGAGTGCCTGGATAAAGCAGACGGAGGCAATCAGGTACAACATCACCACTAAATTTAGGCTCATTATTTCGACTCCTTGCTCGCCGCACCGGCCATTTGCCTGGGTTCTTTTTTCTTGAACATTTCCAGCATGCGCTGCGTGACTAAAAATCCGCCAAACACGTTGACGGCAGCCAGGGCAACTGCCACCGTCCCCATCACCTGGGCCAGCAGACCTTCTGTCAGGCCGGCGGCCAGCATGGCACCGACAATGATGATGGCTGAGATGGCATTGGTCACGGCCATCAGCGGGGTATGCAGCGCAGGCGTCACCGTCCAGACAACGTGATAGCCGACGTAGATGGCTAATACAAAAATAATTAAATTGGTAAGAGTGTGGCTGACTTCCATATTGACCTCGTTCGTATTGATTTTATCGGGATTATTTTCTTAACACGTCGCCACCGGAGCACAACAGTGTCGCCGCAACAATTTCATCGTCACGATTGATTTCCAGTGCGCCGTCCCGGTTAATGATCAGTTTCAGGAAATCCAGTACATTGCGCGCATACAGGGCCGACGCATCAGCCGGCACCAATGTGGCCAGATTGGGCTCACCGATGATGTGGACCCCGTACTTGGTGACCGTTCTTCCGAGTTCGGACAGGGGACAATTTCCACCCTGCTCCACCGCCATGTCGACAATGACCGAACCCGGTTTCATTGATTTTACGGTCTCTTCGGAAATCAGTACCGGCGCCTTGCGGCCGGGTATCAATGCCGTGGTAATGATAATGTCAGCCAGTTTGGCGCGCTCATGCACGAGTTCGGCCTGACGCCGCATCCAGTCAGCCGGCATGGGCCGTGCGTACCCGCCGGATCCCTTGGCGATTTCCTTTTCTTCGTCAGTCAGGTAAGGAACATCGATAAATTTGGCTCCGAGTGATTCCACCTGTTCTTTCACCGGCGGGCGCACATCGGAGGCCTCAATCACCGCGCCCAATCGCTTGGCGGTGGCGATCGCCTGCAAACCGGCCACGCCGACACCCATAATCAGGACACGGGCCGCTTTCACCGTACCGGCCGCGGTCATCAGCATCGGCATAAACCGGCCGTAGGTATTGGCGGCCAATATCACGGCTTTGTAGCCGGCAATATTCGCCTGCGAAGACAGCACATCCATCGATTGTGCACGTGTAATGCGTGGCGCGGCTTCCAGCGCAAACGCCTGCAGACCCGCCAGCGCCAGCGCGGCGGTATTTTCAGCATCGAAAGGGTTTAACATGCCCACCAGAACACTGCCCGATTTCATTAACCCGCGTTCGGCGGGGTCTGGCGCACGCACCTTCAGGACCAGTTCGGCACCAAGCGCGTCAGCCGCCGTCCCGATTTGTGCCCCTGCCAGAAGGTAGGCTTCGTCCGTGATGCTGGACGCAAGGCCAGCACCTGCCTGCACCACGACCTGATGCTTGCCTGCCAGGTACTTTTTAATCGTTTCCGGGGTCGCGGCGACCCGGGTTTCACCCGATTTTGTCTCGGCGGGAATGCCAATTCTCATACTGTTGCTCCCTTTCTCGTTTCGACCATCGAACTTAAACGCCGTTCTGCCGACTGCATACTGCCGTTACCACGTGATCAGCATTCGCCAGCCATGGATTAAGATGTATTTTTAGCAATACATTATTTCATATTAATGTCGTACTATAAAGGCTTTTCCGCATTAAATTCTGCTTTCAGGGCCAAAAATGCCAAGATTTTGTAAATAAGCAAATTGCTCCGGGGTCAAGAAACGTTAAAATAGCGACCTTGTTGATTCGGAAGTTAATATTTAAGGCGTATTCAGACCACCATGACACCGATACAGCGTCGTGAAAGGTTCTCATCATTCCTTATACTCCAGATCTCCCCGAGAATGTTTGCGAGGAAAAAATGCCAGAAATCTGGAAACCAGCGGTGACAGTTGCATCGATTATTGAACGGAACGGGCTGTTCTTCATGATTGAAGAGGACACGTCCGACGGCCGACGTATCAACCAGCCGGCGGGCCATCTGGATCCCGGCGAGTCCCTGATTGATGCGGTGGTACGCGAAACAAAAGAGGAAACCGCCCACGACTTTACGCCGACCTGTCTGGTGGGAACGTATTTATCGCGGTACATGTCGAACCGGCGCGGCATACCGGTGACTTATCTGCGCTTTGCCTTTGCCGGTGAACTGGGACAAAAGCATGACCAGCCGCTCGACCATGGCATCGTCCGTACCCTGTGGATGAGCTACGACGAACTGGTGGCAACAAAAGACCGGCATCGCAGCGAATTGATATTAAAATGTATCGATGATTATCTGGCAGGCGTCCGCGCGCCGCTTTCCATCATTTATACTGACAGCAGCGTAACTCAACCCCTGTAACATCATGGCAAAAAAACGGATCGTGATCGGCATGTCCGGAGGTGTCGACTCCTCGGTCTCTGCACACCTGCTCAAGGAACAGGGCTACGAAGTGATTGGCCTGTTCATGAAAAACTGGGAAGATGACGATGACTCGGACTATTGTTCCAGCCGCCAGGACTGGATCGATGCAGCGAGCGTTGCCGACGTGGTCGGCGTGGACATCGAAGCAGTGAATTTTGCCGCTGAATACAAGGACAGGGTTTTTTCCGAATTTTTACGTGAATATCAGGCCGGACGCACGCCCAATCCGGATGTCCTGTGCAACGCCGAGATCAAATTCAAGGCTTTTCTTGACCACGCCATGCAACTTGGTGCCGACCTGATCGCCACCGGTCACTACGCACGGGTCCGTGAAATCGACGGCCGGTTTGAGTTATTAAAAGCTGTTGATCTGACCAAAGACCAGAGTTATTTTCTGCACAGGTTAAATCAGGCGCAACTTTCCAAAACCCTGTTCCCCTTGGGTGAGATACGCAAATCCGAGGTGCGAAAAATTGCCGAGCAGCTGAAATTGCCGAATGCGACCAAAAAAGATTCCACCGGCATCTGCTTTATCGGGGAACGTCCGTTCCGTGATTTTCTGAATCGTTATCTGGCTCAGCAACCCGGTCCGATCAAAACACCCGAGGGCGAACCGATCGGGCAGCACATCGGCCTGAGCTTTTACACACTCGGACAGCGCAAAGGTATCGGTATCGGCGGCATACGAAACCATCAGAATGACGACGGCAGCAGCGACGCCTGGTATGTGGCTCGCAAAGACATGGCGACCAATACGCTGTATGTCGTTCAGGGACATGATCATCCGTGGCTGCTCGCGCCGGCGCTGCATGCCGATCAGGCCAGCTGGATTGCCGGACATGCCCCCGATACAGATCAGTACACCGCAAAAACACGCTATCGTCAGGCCGATGTCGCGTGTCAGTTTGACGCAGCGGGTGCTGAACTGTTTCAATTGCACTTCACCGATCCGCAATGGGCCGTGACGCCGGGCCAATCAGCGGTACTGTATCAGGGGGATATCTGTCTGGGCGGCGGCATTATCAGCAGTTAGTTTATGGAACGAGTTGTTGAAATCAGTCTAACCTTACGTGGGCTTGCGCTATGAAATCGTCACCGGCTATTTGCGTTGTGGGCAGCATCAATATGGATCTCGTGTTTCGTACACCGCGCATGCCAGCCGTGGGCGAAACCATCAGTGGACACGACTTTGTGCAGATTGCCGGCGGCAAGGGTGCCAACCAGGCCGTGGCGGCCGCACGTCAGGGGGCAAAGACATCGTTCGTCGCCTGTGTAGGCAGTGACACCTACGGCCAGCAATCGATCGCGGGACTGAAAAGCGACCACGTCGACGTCAATTTCATTATGACGATGGACCCGTGCGCGACCGGTGTCGCCGGTATTTTTGTCGATGACCAGGGACGTAACAGCATCGTCATCGCACCTGGCGCAAATGCCCGCCTGAGCCCGGCACACATACAGGCGGCGAAAGAGGCCATCTGCCAGGCCCAATACCTGATCTGCCAATGTGAAACGCCGCTCAGCACCATCGAGGCCGCCATTCAAATGGCCTCGACCCACGGTGTAAAAGTCGTGTTCAATCCGGCCCCGGCCGTTCCGTTGCCGGAAGGCCTGCTGGCCAAGGTGAATTACCTGATCGTCAACGAAACCGAAGCGGAGCAGCTCAGCGGCATACGAGTGGGCGACATTGCCGGTGCGACCGGCGCAGCCCGACGACTGCAGAAGCAGGGGGCCCAGTGCGTGTTAATCACGCTGGGCGACAAGGGCGTGTTTATTGCCGACCAGGATCAGTATCATCATGTTCCCGGCCTCACCGTCAACGTGGTCGACACGACGGCCGCTGGCGACACCTTTGTCGGTGCGTTTGCGACTGCACTCGGCGAAGGCCACGACGCACTCGGTGCCGCGCGACAGGCGCAATTCAGCGCGGCATTGACTGTCACCAGGCTGGGCGCGCAGAGCTCCATTCCGCACCGTGCCGAAGTTGAAACATTCAAATCCGCCCTCGGTGGCTGACCGGGCCTGGTGAAAAATCGATCAGGATTCAGGCAAATCTGCTTCACTTTATTCTGCCTCATTTTATTTTGCTTCACTTTATTTTGTTTCACATCGACCAGGACCATGACATGACAACCAAACACAAAGTTATTTTTGATACCGATCCGGGCGTGGATGATGCCATGGCACTGTACTTTGCCCTGGCGCATCCTGATATTGACATACTGGGCATCACCACGATTTTCGGCAATGTCACCGTTCAGCAGGCCACGGCAAACGCACTGTACCTGACCCGCATTGCCGGCTATGACATCCCCGTAGCGGGCGGCGCACCCGTTCCACTGGCCAAAGCCGCCGGCATGCCGCCCGGATTTATACACGGCGACGACGGCCTGGGTAATCTCGACCAGCGCAGCGCGATCGATGCGCAGCCGGAAAGCTGCAGCGCCGCTGAATATATCGTCAGCATGGCGCGCGCACATCCGGGTGAAATAACTCTGGTGGCAGTCGCACCACTGGCCAATCTGGGACTGGCGTTAAAAATCGAACCCAACCTGCCCAAATTGCTCAAGCGAGTCATTCTCATGGCCGGCACGGTCACTGAACCTGGCAATGTATCACCGGTTGCCGAGGCCAATGTCTGGAACGACCCTGATGCGGCTGATCTGGTTTTCACAGCCGGCTGGAACCTGACCATGGTCGGGCTGGATGTGACCCATCGGGTCGTGCTACCCTCGAGTTTTTTTGTTGAGCTGGCCAAAAAACATAATCACCTGGCCATGACCACCCTGTCGCATGCGGCGAATTTCTACTGCGACTTTTATAAATCAATCCGTCCTGAATTAGGCCACGCGTGCTATGGACATGATGTGCTGGCATTTGTCTGTCTGGTGGCGCCTGAATTATTCAAAACCCAGGAGGGTCGGATTCGCGTGGTCACCGATGGCATCGCGAACGGCCAGACCATGATGGATAAACTGAATGGCAAAATATTCTACCCGCAACCCGGCTGGGAGCCCGACAAGCCGGTAACCCATGCCTGCATGCAGGTGGACGTGAATGCCTGTATCCAACTGATCGAAACAACCCTGGCAGGCAACTGGCTGAAAGCACCACTGACAGTTTAACGGCGCGAACCTGTGCGACACGGGTTCACGATTTCAGATCAAACCGGCGGTATACGGCTAGGCTAGGCTAGGCTAGGCTAAATTGCCGGGTAGCAGACTGATTCGGAGATATCATGGGTTTAGAACAATGGATGTACGCAAGCACCTGCAACGAGCCCGGCACGGATGTTTTTGACTCGATTCTTGAATCAAGCAGGCGCAACAATGACAGGAACGGAATCACCGGCGTCCTGTTTTATTCAGACGGGCATTTCCTGCAGGTTCTGGAAGGCGAAAGCCTGGTTGTGCGCCAGATCTACGACCGGATCATGACCGACTCGCGGCACCGGGACATAGTCCTGCTGCTGAACGAACCGGTCGCCAGGCGTGATTTTGACGGCTGGACCATGGGCTGGCAAATCATTCTGCCGACCGACCTGAAAAAACATCCGGAATACGAACCCTATTTCAATTATTTCCCCGAAGGGGCGAACATAAGTGCGCGGCCAGGCATCGCCCTTGAAATGCTAACCGCGTTTACCCGATAGTTTTTCACCTTTCTTTGCCGTAAAACTCCACAAGGACAAACATGAACACACGCAGAACATTTTTGAAAGCGACCGGCGCGACAGTCGCGGCCACCGCCACCTATGGTGCTGAGAGTAAAGCTGCCCAGACCACCTACAAAGGACCCCATCAAATGCCTGTCAATGTCACTTTGCTGTCCATCAAAAACACCGACGGCACCGAAACACTCGGTGTCAAAACGGCAGACGGTGTCATCGATGTCCGCCATGCGAAAAAATTATTGAACCTGTCGGCCCCGGAGTCGCTGGAAGAGTTGCTCAAGGAAGGCAATTCAGCGGGACTGGCCAAATTAATAGCGAGCGTCGCAGCGGGCCAGGCAAAAAGCGCCCTGCTTGATGAGCAGTCGATAAAACATGGCCGGCTGTTCAGAAATCCGTCAAAGATTATCTGCATAGGTCTGAATTACAAACGTCATGCCAAGGAAGTGGGTATGGCCGAACCGCGTGTCCCGATTCTTTTCAACAAATATAACAATTCGCTGGCCGCCCATAACTCGGTCATCAATTTGCCTCCCAGGGAAATTGCCTATAAATTCGATTATGAAACAGAATTGCTGGTTGTTATCGGCAAGCCAGCGCGCAACGTTAGCGAAGAACGCGCACTCGATTATGTCGCCGGTTATTGCACGTCCAATGACTTTTCAGCGCGTGACCTGCAACTCGAACTACCCTCGGTCCAATGGATGATAGGAAAAACACTGGATGGATTTGCACCGATCGGCCCCTATTTTGTATCCTCCGATCGGGTCGGCGATCCGAATAACCTGACACTGGAAACCCGGGTGAACGGCGAACTCCGGCAATCCTCCAATACCAGTGATTTCATTTTCAATGTGCAGCAGATGGTCAGCTACATTTCCCGATTCTGGACCCTGGAACCCGGCGATATCATACTGACCGGTACACCACAGGGTGTCATTCTGGGCATGCCCAAGGACAAACAGGTGTGGCTGAAAGCCGGCGATGAGATTGTCTGTTCAATTGAAAAACTGGGTGACCTGCGCTTTACGCTGGCCTGAACCGACGACACAAAGCGCTGACTAAAATCAACACCACAAAGTAAAACAGGGCAGAAATAATTTCTGCCCTGTTTATTTTTACTTCATGAAGGTAGTCAGCCTGTCCGCATCATTTTTTGTTTTCTTTCAACCACGCATCGTGCGCTTTTTCAGCGGCATGGATCGCTTTGTCGATATGACCTAAAGCACGATGGCGCAATTCTCTGGATTCAGGATTATCTTCTTCCTTGTCGATATCCGCATGCGCCGCTTTCAATGTTTCAATGGATTTCAGCAGACGGCTGCCGTGTTCTTTGACGTCAACCGCCGGATGATCATTCAGATCCTTGCCATCATCAATTGACGCTTTTTTGATTTCGCCAATCGCCGCATCAATTTCTGCAATGGCTTCATCCTCGCCGGCATACACTTTCGCGTCACCCGGCTGATGGTACAGGAACCAGCGTGCAGTGCGCAGATCGGTTAATGAATGCAGATAACCCGGATGCTTGCCTGGCAAGACCTGGGCGTAGGAGGACATTGAAAACAGTGTTGCCATCAATGCCAGCGGTGCTAAAAAGCCTGCTAATTTTTTCATCGGTTTTTCCTGAAAGTGAAGGTTAATTACACGGTGTTTAAAGCAACTCCAGACTACGGCGATGTATTTGGGTAAAAAATCATCGGAGCCACAGTTTATCTCAAAAATATGATTATCGCATGACAAAACAACGGGCAACCGGCTACCCGAAGCCGGATATTGGTTCAACAAATTGCCAAGCTGACTACTAGGCCGCTTTTTTGTCGTCCCGAAGTTCGCGACGCAATATCTTGCCGACATTCGTTTTCGGCAAATCCGGCCGGAATTCAATATGCCGTGGACGCTTATAACCGGTTAATTCGTCCTTGCAGAAATCCAGAATATCCTGTTCGGTCAATCCCTGGTCTTTTTTGACGATAAACACCTTAACGGCTTCCCCTGAGTGCTCGTCGGCCACGCCAACACAGGCGCATTCCAGCACACCGGGATGCATGGCGATCACCCCTTCAATTTCGTTCGGATAGACGTTAAAACCAGAGACCAGAATCATGTCTTTTTTGCGATCAACAATTTTTGTGAATCCATCCTCATCCATCACGCCCACGTCGCCTGATTTGAAGTAGCCGTCTTCGGTCATGACCTTGGCTGTTTCGGCCGGATTTTGCCAATAACCTTTCATGACCTGTGGTCCACGAATGGCAATTTCACCCGACTCACCCAGCGGCACTTCCTTGCCGGCGTCATCCAGAATGGCGATTTCCGTCGACGGAACCGGCAAACCTATGGTCCCGAGCTTGCCGGTCTCGAGCGGATTGGCCGACGCTATCGGCGAGGTTTCCGATAAACCGTACCCTTCACAGATACCGCAACCCGTGACGCTTTCCCACCTCACGGCGACCGCCTTTTGGACCGCCATGCCACCACCCATGCTGACTTTGAGCCTGGAAAAATCCAGCTGGGCAAACTCAGGGTGGTTCAGCAAGCCATTAAACAGGGTATTGACCGCCGGGAAAAAATCCACTTTATGCCGACGCAATTCTTTGATAAAGCCGCCGATATCGCGCGGATTGGGAATCAATAAATTCACAAACCCGAGACGCATTCCCATCAGACCGCACACGGTCAGGGCAAAAATATGATAGAGCGGCAATGCACACACCATGGTCATCTGAACGTCGGATTCCTGCTGGGAGAGCACCGGTTTGAACCAGGCTTCAGCCTGCACAATGTTGGCCACGATGTTTCGGTGCGTCAGCATGGCGCCTTTGGACACGCCGGTGGTGCCACCGGTGTATTGCAAAAAAGCGAGATCGTCGAGCGTTGACTGGACCGGTGTCATGTGAAGCTTGTTGGCAACCGACAGCATCCGGTTAAACGTGATTGCGCCGGGCAATGAAAATTCGGGCACCATTTTTTTGACGCGGCGCACCACAAAATTGACTATCGTACCTTTGACCGCACCAAGCAAATCACCCATACTGGCCACCACCACATGTTTTACCGCGGTTTTGGCAATAACGTGCTGCAGCGTCGTCGCAAAATTCTCCAGTATGAAAATGGCTTCCGCACCAGAGTCTTTCAGTTGATGTTCCAGTTCCCGCGGTGTGTAAAGCGGATTGACATTAACCACGGTATATCCAGCCCGGATGATGCCCACCATGACCACCGGATTTTGCAGGACATTGGGCAGCATGATGGCCACGCGTGCACCCTTTTTTAATCCTTGTGACTGTAACCAGGCAGCCACTCTCAGCGACATCGCGTCAAGCTCAGCATACAGAATGGCCTTATCCATGCACATAAATGCCTGCCGTCCGGCATATTTCTTCAGCGATGCTTCCATTAACTGCGCGAGCGATTCAATGTTTGAAAAATCAATGTCGGCAGGCACGCCGGGTGGGTAGGATTTCAACCAAAGCTTATCCATTATTTCCTCTTGTCTCTTTGTATAGTTATTGAATGTTGGGTACCACGCATGGGCTAACTGACAGGCAAAACTCAATCAACGGTAAATGCTAAGTCACTGTTGCCCCAGACGCAAGTGGTTTTAGACCGATTTAAACGAGTACCAGCTCTATTCCATTTCGCGTCAACCGACCATTCACACCGGTTCCAGCTTTTCCACTTCGACCAGTACATCGTAAAAAGTGGCCCCGCCACCCATATCGGTCAGTTTCTGACTGGTCAGGACATTGGCATTTTGACCATCTCCGGCGAGCTTTTTCCACCAGATCGACAAACCAACCACCAGGCCGACCCGCGCTTTGTCAGTGACTCTGGCGCGCGCTTGCATGCTGCCACGGTGATTGAATACCCGCACCATGTCGCCGGTTTGAATTGCACGGTCCCGCGCATCGTCCGGATGCAGATCGACATGCGGTTCGCCTTCCGTATCACGCAGGCTCTTGACGTTGACGAACGTCGAATTCATGAAGTTACGCGCCGGCGGCGATATCATGGCCAGGGGGAATTTTTTTGCCAGTTGCGGATTGCTCGCCACCGACTCGTACGGCGCAACGTAATCCGGCAACGGATCCAGTCCGTCCTTGCGCATCTGCTCAGAGTAAAATTCGCATTTGCCCGACGGTGTCAGGAATCCGCCCTCGGCAAACGGTGCGTCGGGCATGTTCAATTTTTGCCAGCCTTTTTTCTTCAGACTCTCCCAGTCAAAATGCACGGCTTTGACGTCGTCGGTCCGGAATGCTCTGGCAGCAATCTGGTCGTCAGTGTCGTCAAAGCAGTGATCGGTGAAGCCCATTTTTTTCGCCAGCAGCCGGAAAAAATCGGTATTGGATTTAGACTCTCCCAATGGCGCAATGGCGGCATTGTTGGCCATCATGTAGTAATGACCGTAAGTGGTGTGCACGTCCGTGTGTTCCAACTGGGTGGTCGCTGGCAGCAGAATATCGGCATAATCAGCGGTATCGGTCTGAAAATGTTCCAGCACCACCGTAAACAGGTCTTCCCGGGCAAAGCCCAGCGCGACCTTGTCGGAGTCCGGTGCAATCGCGACCGGGTTTGAATTATAAACAATCAGCGCCTCAATTTTAGGACCGAACTCCAGGCCGGCTTCGCGCAGCAGGTCGTCTCCGATCGAGGTCATGTTGATGGTACGCGGGTGAATGTGGGCCGGGATCAGGTCAGGGCGTTCCATCGCATCATTGTCCTTGGGAAAAGCACCTGACAGCGACAGCATGGCACCCCCTGCCGCCTGCCGCCACGCGCCGGTTAATGCCGGCAGGCAGGCAATACTTCGCACCGCCATCCCGCCGCCATGGGTACGCTGCACACCGTAATTCAGGCGGATCAGGGTGGCATCACCTCTCTGACAACTGGTACCGTAGTCGCGTGCCAGCTGCAGCACTTCATCGACACGGAGTCCGCAGGTTGCCGCGGTTCGTTCGGGTGTCCACAACAGTGCACGTTCGGCCAATGCCTCAAATCCCAGCGTATATTTTGCAATATAGTCCCGGTCTATCAACTCTTCCCTGATCAGCACATGCATCAGGCCCAGCGCCAGCGCCGCATCGGTTCCTGGCAACGGTGCAATATGCTGGTGACATTTTTCAGCGGTTAAGGACCGATACGGATCAATGGCAATGATTTTTGCACCGGCACGCTTGGCTTCCTGTGCGCGGGCCCAGAAATGCAGATTGGACACGATTGGGTTCGATCCCCATATCAGAATGAGTCGTGCATGCTGAACCTGTTCCAGATCGGTGCCAATCGATGCACCGACCGTATATTTGTACGCGGTAGCGCCCGCGGTGGCGCAGATGGTTCGGTCCAGAAATGACGCCCCGATCCTGTGAAAGAACCGTTGCGCCATCGCTTCGCCCTGCACCAGTCCGCACGTGCCGGCATAACTGTACGGCAGTATGGCCTGCGGGTTTCGGGCCGCGATGGCGCCCAGCTTGTCAGCGATGGTGTCAAGCGCTTCGTCCCAGCTGATGCGAACAAATTTTCCTTCACCTTTTTTGCCGACCCGCTTTCTGGGATACAGCAGACGTTCCCGATGATAGGTCCGTTCAGTATAACGCGCGACTTTGGTGCAGAGCACGCCGGCGGTGGTCGGATGATCCGGATCGCCACGCACTTCAGTGGCCACACCATCCTGCACTGTCACCAGTAAGGCGCAGGTATCAGGGCAATCATGCGGACAGACGCCGCGTACGATAGTCGTTGTCATAGATTGGATTCTGTGGGTAGTTGATCTTTTTTGTCACTCAGCCGGACGCCCGGGTTGCCGCGTTCCAGATCCAGCAGGGCCGCGGAATGATCGGCCTGCGGATCGGTCTTTAACAGTCGACGATAAACGTCTGTCACCAGTTGCGCCTGCGGTAAATTCAAATGCAGATTCTGTGCTGCGTCCATAATGTTTTCCATGTCTTTGCACTGACTTGTCACCTGTCCGCCCGGTATGAAATAACGGTCCAGCATGCGCTGCCCGTGGACGTCCAGTATTTTACTTTCCGCAAAGCCGCCCCGCAACGCCCGCCGGGCTGCTGCCGGATCCGCCCCGCCCGTTTTTGCCAGCAGCAACGCTTCTGCAACCAGATGCAGTGTTCCGCCGACAATCAACTGATTGCATAACTTGGTCAGCTGGCCGGTTCCTGGCGGGCCGACCAACGTGGCAGTTCCCAGGATCGTCAGCAGTGCCTGAACACGTGCAAAATCGGCAGGCGCTGCACCGACCATAATGGCCAATGTGCCGGCTTCGGCACCGGCGACACCGCCGGACACGGGTGCGTCAATGAAATGGATACCTCGGGTCGCCAGCAGGGTGTGAATCGCGCACGCTTCCGATTGCCGGGTGGAACTCATGTCGATGACGAGCGCCGACTCAGGCAGATCGGCAAACGCCGCCGTGATGACCTCGCTCACCACCGGCCCCGATGCCAGCATAGTAATGACCACATCGGCCTGCCGGACGGCGTGTCCGATCGATGCAGCACGGACAGCGCCGTGCTCAACGCAGGTGTGCGTTTTACCCGCGGTGCGATTCCAGACAGTCACCGCATACCCGGCCTGCAGCAACCTGCACACCATGGGTTGCCCCATTAAGCCGGTGCCTAAAAACGCAATCGTCGGGAGGGCCATTGGATGCTTACCTGATTAATCGGAAATTATAAAAAATATAATATTATTGCCTGAATGAACATCACGATGCCGATTCTGTTCCCCGGTTCAGACCAGGGGTCAGTTTATCATGGACTGGCCAAAGCGCACTTGACTCGCGCGCCATTAAAACCGACACTCCGTTAACACCCATCCGCAGTGGGGAACATGTCAATACGACGCAAAAAACAATTAATGTCTGAAACCATCCTGTCATGAAAAAAATCTTACTGGTCCTGATCAGTTTTCTTATCCTCGGTACCGACCTTCATGCGCAGCCAACCGCCACCAGGGGTGGTGCGGTGAAATCACCCTATAAAACCATCAGCGACGACACGTATGTCAACGCGACCGATTTTTATGAGGGTCTGGCTGCCGTAAAGGTTAATAATGCCTGGGGTTTTATCGACAGTTCCGGAAAAATGGTCATACAGCCCCAATTCAATCCGTATCAGGCGCAATTCAACAGCTATTTCTCGGAAGGACTGGTGGCTATCAACAGGACCTCGGCGCAAAAAAGCGGCATTGCCGGGAATGATCCGGCCGGCACCCGCTGGGGATTTGCCGACAGAACGGGCAAGGTCGTCATCCAGCCACAATTTGAAGGCAATTACTACACGCCACCGCACTTTGCCGGCGGACTGGCCGTCATCGGTGGCAACTTCATTGGCACCACCATCGCCACTTTCGGACTTAACGTCAAATATGGCTACATAAACAAAAGCGGCGTTTTTGTCATACCGCAGAAATTTGACGATGCCTGTGACTTCAGCGACGATCTGGCTTCGGTCAGGGTGGGCGGCAAATATGGCTTTATTGACAAGACCGGACGCATGGTCATCGCGCCCATGTATGACGCGCCCGGATTTTTTATCGACGGCATCGCGATTGTGGAATTGAATCAGTCCAGTTATGTCATTGATAAAAACAATAAAAAAGTCATCGATAAACCGTTTCAGGGTCTGAGCACCTTTTCAGACGGACTGGCTCGTTTTGAAGCCGGCGGTAAAGTGGGATTTATTGACAAGCAGGGTACGGTAAAAATTAAACCGACCCTGTTCTTCAGTAGCGAACGATCAAAACGTCTCATGTTTTTTTCTGAAGGCTATGCACCGATTGAAGTTGAAAAAAATGTCGGCAATGACGTCAATGGCAAGACGTTGCACAAGTTCGGCTACATCAATCAGGACGGAAAAACCGTCATTGAACCGCAGTTTGATTTTGCCGGACCGTTCAGACATGGTATTGCCATCGTTTCGCTGAACAGCTACTTCGGCTACATCGACAAAAAAGGGAAATTCCTTATTCCACCGATCTTTGCCAACGCGGGTTATTTCATTGATGGCATCGCCCGGGCGTCGGGCGGCGGCGAATTCGGTGATTACAGGTATCGGTTTATCAGACTCAATTGAGCCGGCCCAGATTTTCCTGTGTGGATGTAAAAGCTGAAACAGATTATGAGCAAACCGCCGTTTTCCCTAGTAATTCTTCATATCCCGCCATTTGACAAGGCTGCCGCATAAGCCTATAAGTACGGTATTGTTACGCCAAAGAAATAGCCGATGCGCTATCAACTGGAGATGCATCATGGACAGACTTGACGTTTTTCGCCATATTGCCGGGCAGGCCACACGCGGCGAAATCACCTTTTCGACCAACATCAACGCCACGTTAAAAGTGAAGCGGTTACTGGATGACCCTGATGCCCATCTGGCCGATGCCACCAAACTGGTGCTGGCGGACCCGCTGTTTTCCGCGCGTACGGTGGCCATTGCCAATTCGGCCGCCTACAACCGTTCCGGCACAAAAATTCTGAATGTCACCAACGCGGTCATGCGACTGGGATTTGGCACGCTGCGCTCGCTGGCCGCCTCGCTGATTGTGCGCCAGATGAATAACGGCCTGACCAACCCTGTGATTCGGCGCAAGAGCGCCGAACTCTGGGAACACACGGCATGCGTCGCCGCCCTGGCACAGGTACTTGCGCGTCGCATGACTGATATCGATCCGGATGCAGCACTGTTTGCAGGCATTGTGCACGAGGTCGGTGGATTTTACTTATTGTCGCGCGCGGAAGAGTATCCCGGCCTGCTCGACGGTGAACTCGAAGAATGGGTCGAATATGGTGAGAAAATCATTGGCCGCGGTGTACTGAAAGCACTGGAAATACCCGACACCATCTGCGAGGCCATCGAACAGGTCTGGCAGGGCGTCGGCGGGCAGCCGCCAGTCACGTTAGGCGACATTCTGATACTGGCCAACGCCCTGGCCACCACGCTGTCTCCCCTGCAACCACCCTCCGACGTCGCCATTCATGACGCGGACAACACGGTTGATTTCACCATTGGCGATGAAACCTTAAGTTCCATCATTGAGGACGCGACTGAACAGATCGAGTCATTACGCGAAGCACTGCTGGTGTGATCGGCAACCAATCCGGCCGGGCATTCCGGCGGCAGGTCAGGATAAGCGCTGCAGCGCCGCTATTCAGTTCAGGCTGAGCGCCGGATTTGAACCCGGTATCCCATCAGGCGGCTCGTTGTAAGAAAGGCGTTGCGCCGCACGACACCAGCTGCTCCGGTTCGGTGCCAGTCCTTCAGGTTCCACTGCTCACGGTTAACTGACTGAATCACACCGCTCAAGAAGCTTTTTGATCGGTGCAGGCAAAGGCGCATTGCGAATCTGATGCAACGGATACCAGACATGACTGTCCTCAGAAACCAGATGCCCCTCGCGTTTCAGTGTACATTGATACGGATGGATAGCGAGGGTGAAATGACTGAAGCCGTGGGACACTTTTTCCAGCGGCACGACGCCATCAACGTCGGCATAGGGCTGGGCCGCCTTCCTGATTTTTTTATGCAGCTGTTGTGCCGTTTTGCCGTCTTCCCAGGCCAGCTCAGGTAACGAATACAGGCCGCCCCAGATGCCGACCGGAGGGCGTTTTTCCAGCAGCACACAGCGTGTCGAGTCGACCAACAGCAGCATGATGACCTGTCTGGTCGGGGTGGATTTTCTGGGCTTTCGGACCGGCAATTCATCGACCCGACCGCTTGCCAGTGCCACGCAGCGTTTTGTCAACGGACATACATCGCAGCGCGGTGTGGTGCGGGTGCAGACGGTGGCGCCCAGATCCATCAATCCCTGCGTATAGGCCTGAATGGCAGCGTGGCCCGTTTCGGGCAACAGCGCAGCAGCCTGCTGCCACAGCCGGTCTTCGACCGGCTTACTGGAAGGATAACCATCAATGCCGAACACACGCGCAAAGACACGTTTGACATTGCCATCCATAATGGCCGCGCGTGCGCCATACGAAAAAGCCGCAATTGCGGCCGCCGTCGATCGGCCGATGCCGGGCAGTGCCTGCAATTTTTCAGGCTCAGACGGGAAGACGCCCCCGTAGTCGCTGACCACACGTTTGGCACAGGCATGCAGATTGCGCGCACGGGTGTAATAGCCCAGGCCGCTCCAATGGGCCATGATCTGTTCGCTGCTGGCCAGAGCACAACTGTGCACATCGGGAAAACTGACGAGGAATCGATGGTAATAGGGGATGACAGTGGCTACCTGAGTCTGTTGTAACATGATTTCCGACAGCCAGACCCGATAGGGGTCTTTGCTCTGCTGCCATGGCAGGCCATGTCTGCCATGTTTTTTCTGCCATTGTATGACGGTCCTGGAAAAACCGGGGTCACTGCAGCCGGTCGGTTGCACGTTGCCATGACTACCCGTAGTGGAATCAACTAACCGCTTCAAGCCGCCGCCGAAATCGACCCGTGGGCGCCGGACAGCGCCGTCATGATTTCTGCCTCGAGTTCTGCCAGTCCGTTTTTGAGTCCTTCAATCTCGGATTGCATGACTTCAAACGACATGATCTTGTCTTCCAGGCTGTCCGTTGCCATGTTGATGCGCTGAATGGACTGCATGCGATTCTTTAACTGGAGTTTATGCTCCTGAATCTGTGCCTCCAGCGGCGCCATCACGGCTTTCTGCCAGGATTCGACATCGCGGTTGGCGCTCAGGAAACACTGCTTGACGCGATTGGCTATCGAGTCAAAGAATTTTTGCATGAGTGAAACCCGCGAGGTGGTCAACAGGGTTACGACGCCGAACTGCTGCTGGAATACCGCTTCGACGGCATCGAGTTCAGCTCTGTATTTGTCCAGCGAAAAAGCCATGGGTGTATTCAGTGTCAGACCGTGTTCCGTTGAGAATTTTTTGTACATGATGCTCATCATTTCAAAAATCTCGCTGGTTTTCTGGCTGGACAAAATCAGATTGCGCCGGGTACGATTGAAAAAATCCTGCACGGCGCCCACCATTCCGGTGGACAGGGTGCTGTTTTCCATTGCATTCCGGGTTCGTCTGACTTCCTCTTTCAGCATATCCATGCCAAGATTGGTAAACACCTCGGTCGACAGGCGGGTAAACACCGCACGGGTGCCCTGCAACTTCATGATGCTCTGATCGAACTCCTGTTTTTCAAGCTCAACCCGTTTCATCATGTGTTCGATGACTTTCTTGTTTTTCCCCCGCAAGCCTTTCAGCTCCGCCATCTGTTCAAACACACCACGGTGACGTGTACCCAGTATCGTATGCTGTACCTGCAGCAGACTGTGTATGTCCTTGTTTAACTGGGTGCGTATGATTTCCTGCTTGGAAGGAATGAGTTCATCGGACAGGGCGCGCTCCAGTTTGGGCAGCCGGCTCTTGGCCAGCAGCGGTGCGTCAGCATGGATTTTGGCGACCAGGCCTTTTTGCGCAGAAACCGGGTATATCTGATTTTCATTCAGTGACAGCAAATGGGCGACCGACGAAATCTGACTGTTAATCTGCGATTCAATATCGGCTTCAGTACGCAATTCATCCCACATACTGTCAATCTTGTTCAGTATCACCATGCGCCCGGGTCCTGCGCCGATGTGATTGCGCCAGACATCAATATCACTTTTCGTGACGCCGGTATCGGCGGCCAGGATGAACAGCACCGCGTGCGCATTCGGGATCAGGTTCAGTGTCAGCTCTGGTTCGGTACCGATCGCATTCAGTCCCGGTGTATCGACGATAATCAGCCCGTCTTTCAACAGGGGGTGGGGGAAATTGATGATCGCATGGCGCCATTGTGAAATTTCAACCATGCCGTATTCATCGACTTCGAGTGACGCGTCCGGATCGTCTTCATGGTACAGGCCATAGGAATTGGCTTCAGCAGCCGATACTTTTTTGGTCATACTGACCTGCTTGAATGCTTCGAGCATGCCATCGGCTGAATTGATATCGAGGGGCATCACGGTCCATACCTGGTTCTGCGATTTATATTCGCTGGTGGTCTGTGATTCGGCACGGGTTTCAATCGGCAACAATCGTATGCTGGGTGGAAATGTTTCGTCATACAGCAGTTCGGTCGGACACATGGTTGTCCGTCCGGCCGACGACGGCAGGATCCGCTGTCCGTAGTCAGCGAAAAAAATGGCATTGATCAGCTCCGATTTTCCGCGCGAAAATTCGGCAACGAACGCTATCGTCAATTTATCGTCAGTGAGTTTTTCCAGCAAGTGCGTGATGCGCTGCTCGGTCACCGCGTCGGTGGTATTGGCAGCACGGGTCCAGGCACGGTAACGATGCAATGAATTGACAACGCCACTGCGCCACTCACTGTACTGCTGAAATTTTTTGATTAACGTACTCATGGTTCCCTCTGCTCAATTTAATTTTTTTTAATTTTTTGTTACTCATTTTTGGCATTTTGCACAGTAAAACGTGGAGCGCTGTCCCTGTGTTGCATGGTGAACCACCGATCTGCATTTCAGGCACGGCATGCCACTTCGATCATAAACAAAGTAATTCTGCTGAAAGTAACCGGATGCGCCATTCACATCCACAAAATCTTTCAAGGTGCTTCCACCTTTTGTTATTGCTTCGGCAAGAATTTTCCTGATGGCAGCGGCCAGTTTCCTGTATTTTGCCAGTGTTATCTCACCTGCCGGCGTAAAAGGACTGATTCCCGCCAGGAAGAGGCTCTCTGAAGCATAGATGTTTCCCACGCCAACTACAACATTGCCCGCCAATAACAATTGTTTAATGCTGATTTTACGATGTCTTGTCGCTTTATATAACACAGCACCATCAAATTGCCCGGTTAATGGTTCCATTCCGAGTTTTTGCAGCAATGGGTGTTGTTCTATTGCACCATCATGGTGATCATGCCAGAGCAACGCGCCAAAGCGCCGCGGATCGGTCAGCCGCAATAACTGTTTGCCAAAAACAATATCCACGTGATCATGCAATTTCGGGGGTGTATTTTTTGGCAATATCCGGATGTGGCCCGACATGCCCAAATGGAGGATCAGTACACCGTGTTTAAAATTTACCAACAGATATTTACCGCGTCGCCCGGTACTCTGGACGGTGTGACCCACCAGCTTGCCGGCCAGATTGTCCGGAAATGGCCAGCGCAGACCGTCACGGCGCAAGGTCACGGCGCTGACCCGTTGGCGGGTTAAATGGGGATCCACCCCCAAACGGGTCACTTCAACTTCAGGTAATTCGGGCATAATTCAATCTATTCATGGAGTTTACTTCGCTGTATATTGTAAAACTTACAGAAAACGGCCATTCAGACAGGATTTATCTCTTGAAACTATCTCATTTTATTGTACCGCTCGCGTTGTTGCTCAGCATATTAACCGGTTGCACGAGTTTAACTCCCTCCCCAGATGAATCCGCTGACAAGGTCAGCACTGCCGAACCTGCCACAAAAAGCACCGACGAGGCTCGACCGGCCGCTGCGGCTGAAACATTACCCAATATTGAACTGACTGATGAAATATTTTTCAAGGTCGTCAGCAGCGAAATCGCATTTCAGCGTGGCGATTTTGCCGCTGCTTACGCGACGATCATGGCGCTGGCCCAGCAAACCCGCGATCCTCGCCTTCCCAAACGTGCACTGGAGATGGCACTGATCGCCAAACAACCGCCGCAGGCATTTCTTGCCTCGCGTTTCTGGTATGAATACGCACCGGATTCCCTGGAAGCCATGCAATATTATCTGGGATTTCTGATTCTGAATAATGATAATGATGAAGTAAAAAAAATATTAAGCAACTATCTGGAGACCCTGCCGCCCAAAGAGCGCGGCACAACACTGCTGCAGATTGAACGACTCGTCATGCGCGGCTCAAACAAAGACGCGTCGTTCGGGCTGCTCGAAGAGATTTACCAGCCTTACCCCGACTACCTGGAAACCCATCTGGCCCTGGCGCAGGCGGCGTATTCAATGAATAACAACGTGCGGGCCATGCTGGAAGCGCGGGCTGCACTGAAAATCACGCCGAGTTCGCAGATCGCCATCCTGACGGTCGCGCAGGTCAGTCCCTCCCAGGAAGAAGCGCTGTCCGTACTGGCCAACTTTTTAACGCAATACCCGGCCGCCTTCGAAGTGCGACGCGCCTACGGCGGCATGTTAATCGAACAAAAACAGTATGCACAGGCTCGCAGCCAGTTTGAAACACTGCTTGCTGACCGGCCCAATGACACGGGTTTTTTATACACTCTGGGCGTACTGTCGTTACAGATCAATGATACGGCCAGCGCCGAAAAAAACCTGAAGGCATTTGTCGAGGCGATCGATGCGTCCGGCGGCGAAAAAGGCGATGCAACCACGGCTTATCAGTACCTTTCGCAGATTGCCGATGAACGTAATGACGGGGTTACCGCTATCGAATGGCTGAAAAAAATCAAATCCTACGAAGGCAAAAATGCCGCGTATTTCAATGCCCAGTTGCGTCTCGCCGTATTGATGGCAAAGTACCAGAGCCTGGAAAAAGCGCGTGATTTTCTGCACACGCTGACCGCCAATCATGATGAGGCTGTCCAGGTTGTTCAACTGGAAGCAGAACTGCTGCGCAACGCCGATCACGATGAGGAGTCGAGAACGCTGTTAAAGGAGGCGGTGAAAAATTATCCCGATAACCCGGATCTGCTGTACGACTATGCAATGGCGATGGAAAAGATCGACCGGATAGACGAAATGGAAAAAGCCCTGCGCCACGTCATCGAGATCAGTCCGGATAATCAGCATGCCTACAACGCACTCGGTTATTCGCTGGCAGATCGCAACATCCGCCTGCCGGAAGCACGGGTGCTGATTGAAAAGGCCTTGTCGATCGCACCGGATGACGCGTTTATCATTGACAGCATAGGCTGGCTTGAATTCAGGGAAAACAAGGCAGAGTCGGCGCTGACACATCTGCAGCGTGCTTATGCGCTGCGTCCCGATGCGGACATAGCCGTCCATGTTGGCGAAGTATTGTGGAGCCTGGGCAACCAGGAAAAAGCCCTTGCGGTATTCAGGGAAGCCCAACAGAAAGATCCGAAAAACAGCGCACTTAAAAGTACGCTTGAACGACTCAAAATCAGTCTTTAACCCTGTGTATTGCCGAAGCACATCCCATTGTGCCAGCCTAATTTATGCGCCTGACTCTCACGGCTGAATGCCGATTTTTGATACTCTGCATCGCCATTCTGGTCTCGGCCTGCACCAGCCTGTCGACCCCGGCGCCGACGCCGGGCCAGGCCCTGGTGCCACGACCTTACCAGTCGCAGATTAACATGTCCGGACGGTTATTTGCACAGTACGAAAAAAACGACAATCCTCAATCGATCAGCGTGCATTTTGACTGGGCGCAAACACCCGGACAAACCCTGATTACCCTCAGTTCGCCGACAGGTCAAACGGTGGCCACGATCGTCATCAATGCGCAGGGCGCGCAGTTGATCCAGGCTGACAAATCACCCCAGATTGCCGCGGATATCGATCAGTTGTCAGAAAACATCCTCGGCTGGCCCCTGCCGGCCAACGGTTTGCACGACTGGTTGCAGGGTTTTCTGGATGCGAAACATGCAACCCCTGTCACGAAAGCCATGACCGACAAAGCCATGCTGATCGACGGCTGGTCGCTGCGCTATGTCAGTTGGCAAGCCGAACCGAACTGGGAACGCCCCAAACGTCTGGACTTGTCACACCAGACCGTACAGGCAGGGTTGGTGCAGATCCGGATTGTGGTCGACGAATGGGTCGTACCATGAAGCCGGAATTGAATGTTGAGCGGGGTTATGCGCGAAACTGCCCGGCGCCGGCCAAATTGAATCTGTTTCTGCATGTGACGGGTCAGCGCGCCGATGGCTACCATCTGCTGCAAACCGCGTTCCAGCTTATTGACCGCACTGATTTACTGCATTTCACACGACGCTCCGACAACCGCATCGTCAGGGTCAATGACATTCCCGGCGTGCCCGAGGCAGCGGACCTGGTGGTCCGCGCAGCAAAATTATTGCAGTCCAAAACCGGAACGCAACAGGGTGTTGAGATTACGCTGGACAAACAGTTACCAATGGGTGGCGGATTGGGTGGCGGCTCATCAGACGCGGCAACCACGTTAATGGCATTAAACTGTTTATGGGAATGCAACTTATCCCGGCATGAACTTATGGCATGCGGCTTGCATTTGGGCGCCGATGTCCCTTTTTTCCTGTTTGGCCAGAATGCCTTTGCCGAAGGCGTAGGTGACCTGCTATCACCGCTGGAAACACCCGATTGCTGGTATGTGGTGATTGAGCCGGGCGTTTCGGTGCCGACGCAGGCCATTTTTTCGTCAAAATCATTGACAAGAAATAGTCCATCTATTAAAGTAGCGGACTTCCATTGTTACCCACAGGGTGAATGGAGAAATGATTTAGAAGGTGTTGCTGTTCAATTATTTCCCGATGTTTTATTCGCCCTTAAATGGCTGAGTCACTACGGAAATGCGAGGATGACCGGCTCCGGGTCTTGTGTATTCTGTGCTTGTGACAGTGAAAAAGCTGCCGAGAACATACTCCACGACATCCCAAGCATGGTTGAAGCACCGGGCGACAACAAGTTGCGATATTGGAACGCCTGGAAAGCCAAATCGTTAAATGAACATCCTTTAACACACTGGCTTGGTAGTTATCAGGTTAGCAACCAGTCAGCCGGCTGAGATCATGAATGGTAGTTTGCACACATAAATAGTGCCCGTTTTTATTTTTGAGCTTGTTTTTCAGGCATCGAAAGTTTGTAGGGGATTCGCCAAGCTGGTTAAGGCACTGGATTTTGATTCCAGCATACGGAGGTTCGAATCCTCCATCCCCTGCCAGAATTCAAGCCGCCGCTTAACGATGTTGATGCGGCGGCTTTTAAGTTTAATGCAGCGAGTTTAAAGTCGCCTACGTCATAAAAATGGCGGCTCGGATGTTAATCCCGATTTGATTGATTTCAGTTCGCTTTTAGCCATAAATTGGCCTATAAAGACAGGAATCCCGATTCAGGCAGGCAGTACAGAAGGCACTTCAACAAGAGGCAACCATGGCACTTGAAAACTTGATGATCTTCACCGGTAATGCCAATCCGGCTCTGGCAATAAGAGTGGCAGGTCAACTGGGATTAACGCTGGGTAAAGCGGCTGTTTCAAAATTTTCGGATGGTGAGATAGCGGTTGAAATCAATGAAAATGTTCGCGGTAAAGATGTTTTCGTTGTTCAATCGACGTGCGCGCCGACCAACGACAATCTGATGGAACTGATGTTGATGGTAGACGCGTTAAAACGCGCTTCCGCGGGCCGCGTAACTGCTGCGATACCCTATTTCGGCTATGCACGACAGGATCGTCGTCCACGTTCTGCCCGGGTTGCAATTTCAGCAAAAGTTATTGCCAACATGCTGGAAGAAGTGGGTGTCGGTCGCGTGATCATCATGGATCTGCATGCGGACCAGATTCAGGGCTTTTTTGATATACCGGTGGACAACATCTATGCCTCGCCGATCCTGCTGAAAGATCTGGTGGCCAAGAATTACGATGATTTGCTGGTCGTTTCTCCTGACGTCGGTGGTGTGGTACGGGCCCGGGCGCTGGCCAAACATCTCAATTGTGATCTGGCGATCATCGACAAGCGGCGGCCCAAGGCCAATGTGTCCGAGGTGATGAACATCATCGGTGAAGTCGAAGGCCGCAATTGCGTCATCATGGATGACATGGTGGATACCGCCGGCACGCTGACCAAGGCCGCTGAAGTACTGAAAGAACGCGGCGCCAGGAAAGTCCTGGCGTATTGTACGCACCCCGTACTGTCAGGCCCGGCGATCCAGCGTATCAGCGAATCGCCCCTGGATGAGCTGGTGGTCACCGATACCATTCCGCTGACAGGTGCCGCACTTCAATGCGGCAAAATCCGTCAACTGTCGTGTGACGCGATTCTGGCGGAAACGATACGGCGTATTACCAAGGGCGATTCAGTGATGTCACTGTTCGCCGACTGAAGGCACTGTTTTGGTTTTTGGGCAGTCAACCCTGATTGCCCTGTTACGTTCCCTGGTCGCGGGGAACATCACCGCAGAAGTTCGCTTCTGCACATTTTGGAGTATCACATGAAAGTTATTGCATTTAAACGCGAATTACAGGGCACCGGAGCGAGCCGCCGCCTGCGTAAAACGGGTCAGACACCCGGTATCGTCTACGGCGGTACAGCCTCACCCGTTGCTATCACACTGGATCACAATGCGCTGTACCATGCATTGAAAAAAGAGGTGTTTCACGCTTCGATTCTGGATCTGGAAATTGACGGCGTCACAGAAAAAGTACTGTTACGTGACTTCCAGGTTCACGCGTACAAACAACTCGTTCTGCACGCTGATTTCCAGCGCGTTGATCCCAACCACAAAATCCACGTTAAAGTGCCTCTGCACTTTATTAACGCTGATGTATCTCCTGCAGTCAAACTGCATGGCGCCGTCATCAGCCACGTCATGGTTGAACTGGAAATTTCCTGCTTACCCGCTAACCTGCCTGAATTTATCGTTGCCGATTTAACCAAGCTCGATGCAGGTCAGTCGTTACACGTGAAAGATATCGCGTTGCCCGAAGGCGTAACCGCTATTGTCCACGGTGACAACCAGACTGTCGCGATTGCAGTGGTACCAGCCGGCGCAACGGCAGCAGAAGCAGAAGCCGCAGCGCCTGCTGCAGCCGCCGCACCTGCTGCCAAGGCAGCCGCACCGGCCGCCGCAAAACCTGCGGACAAAAAATAATCGGATCCCGATGTACCGATTTATTCAAAACCGCCTCCGGGCGGTTTTTTTATGGGAATTTGCCGGCTCACTGTCGTGGCGCCTGAAAAATCAGCTATGATCCGGATTTGTTGGCGCGCGAATTTTTTCACGACGGCGGATCATGCAGAACAAAGAGAGTCACCATAAAAACGGTATGCTGGGCTGGCTGAAACATTACCAGCGCGCGGCACTGGTCGGCGATATCAACGCCGGTGCCGTGGTCGCTTTATTGCTGATTCCCCAGGGAATCGCGTACGCACTTGTTGCGGGATTGCCACCGGTCACCGGACTATATGCCAGTGTACTGCCGCCGCTGGCCTACGCGCTGTTGGGCAGTAGCATGGTGCAGTCAGTTGGCGCGCAGGCCATTACCGCGCTGATGATAGGGACCACGCTGGCCACACTCGCTCCCCATGGTTCGACCCTTTCCCTGATTCTGGCGTCGCAGATGGCACTGATTGCCGGCGCAACACTGTTACTGTGTGGCCTGTTGCGGCTGGGTTTTCTGGCCAGTTTTCTGAGCCGACCCGTCATGAGCGGCTTTACGACCGGTTCGGCTATCGTCATTGCCGGCGAACAGGTTAAACCGTTACTGGGGGGGTCACTGAACAGCATGCATGTGCCCGGAATGGCTATCGGGCTGGGTGCGCTGCTGGCTCTGTGGCTGGCAAAGCAGTATCTGACCGGCCTGCTGGTTCGTCTTGGTCTGGTGCAATCCTGGGCCGAAACGTTATCGAAACTGGCGCCGGCCTTCATCCTGCTGCTGGCCACCGTACTCGTCAGTGTGCTTGACCTGCATCGTGCCGGGGTTTCGGTGGTGGGTGAAGTGCCTTCCGGATTTCCTTCGCTTTCTTTTGCCGCGTCCAGCTCGCACTGGGGTGTGCTGGTAAAGCCGTCCATGCTGCTGGCTTTCGTCATTTTCCTGTTCAGCCAGTCCTCGGCACAGGCACTGGCGCAACGGCGCAACGAACGGATTAATGCCGACCATGAACTGCTCGGTCTGGGGGCAGCCAATCTGATGAGTGCCCTCTCAGGCAGCTTTCCGGTCACCGGCAGCATTTCCCGTTCAGCCGTGAATTTCACTGCGGGCGCCAATACGCCGCTGGCCAGCATCATCTCGGCCTGTTTTCTGGGGCTGGTATTACTTGCACCCACCACCTGGCTGGCCCTGCTACCCATACCCGTCCTGGCGGCCACCATTATCCTGGCCGTGCTCGGCATGGTCGATCTGCCCGCTTTCAGGGAAGCCTGGCGCTACGACCGGGGCGATGCGGCAGCGATGCTGACGGCGGCGGGCGGGGTGCTTGTGCTGGGTGTCGAAGAAGGCGTCATTCTGGGCGTTGCGCTTTCCCTCGCGACACTGATCTGGCGCGCCAGCAGGCCGCATATGGCGGTTTTGGGTCGCATTCCCGGCACTGAACATTTTCGTAATGTCAGGCGCCACGAGGTTGAGACCCTGCCCGGGGTACTCATGCTGCGTATTGACGCCGACCTGTTTTTTGGCAATGCCGATGTCATCGTCGGTCACATCGAACACCTGCTCGACGGCCGCGAGCACCAGACAGTGCCGATCCGTCACATTTTACTGGTCATGTCCGCCGTCAATCTCATCGACACCACGGCACTGCATGCACTGAAGGAATTGAATCAGAACCTGAAAAAAAGAGGCATCACGCTTCACCTGTCAGAAATCAAGGGACCGGTGATGGACCATCTGCAACGCAGCGATTTTATCGAACGCCTCAACGACGGACAGATTTTCCTGAGTACCGCGCAGGCCTATGACTTCCTCGCAAAAAACGAGCGCATTTTTTAACACGGACAACGACCCAGTGTGTGCCTCGCATCACGTATAATCACCAGATGCAGACTATTCTCGAAAATCTTAATCCTGAGCAACGCAGCGCCGTCACACTGCCGGCCGAATCAGCCCTGATTCTGGCTGGCGCCGGCTCGGGAAAGACGCGTGTACTGACCACACGCATTGCCTGGTTAATACAAACCGGGCAGATTTCGCCGTCCGGCATTATGGCGGTCACGTTTACCAACAAGGCAGCCAAGGAAATGCAGGCGCGCCTGTCGGCGATGTTGCCCATCAATACACGCTCAATGTGGATAGGCACGTTTCATGGGTTATGCAACCGCCTGCTGCGCGCGCATTTTAAAGATGCCAGCCTGCCACAGACGTTCCAGATCCTGGATAGCCAGGATCAACTGTCCATGGTGAAACGTTTAATGAAGGCGCACCAGATTGACGACGATAAGTACCCGCCCCGTTCCGCGGTGTATTTCATCAACAGTGCCAAGGAACAGGGGCTGCGCGCTGACAAGGTCATGACCTACGATCCCACCAGCCGCCAGCTGGCTGAAATTTACGCCATCTACGAACAGCAGTGCCAGCGCGACGGCGTGGTCGATTTTGCCGAATTGTTACTTCGCACTGTTGAACTGCTCACAGTGCATCAACCACTGCGTGAACATTACCAGCAGCGCTTCAGACATATTCTGGTCGACGAATTTCAGGACACCAATGACCTGCAGTATCGCTGGATCAAACTCATGGCCGGCAGCTCGGCGGCCGTTCTGGCTGTCGGCGACGATGACCAGAGCATTTACGCGTTTCGCGGTGCCAACGTTGGCAATATGGCGCTGTTCGAACGGGAATTTCAGGTACGCCACCGCATCAAGCTGGAACAGAATTACCGCTCCCACGGTCATATTCTGGATACGGCGAATGCACTGATTTCGAATAACGTTGATCGCCTGGGCAAGAATCTTCGCACCGATGCCGGCAAGGGTGAACTGATCCGCATACAGGAGGCAGGCAGCGACACCCAGGAAGCACACTGGATTGTTGAGCAGATCAAGGAGTTGACGCGGCAAGGCATGGCCAATTGCGATATTGCCGTGCTGTACCGGTCCAACGCCCAATCACGCGTCATTGAACATGCGCTGTTTTCGGCGAGTCTGCCCTACCGGGTTTATGGTGGACTGCGATTTTTTGAACGGGCTGAAATCAAACATGCCATCGCCTATCTGCAATTGATGGACAACCCGCATAACGACTCGGCATTTTTACGTGTCATGAATTTTCCAACACGCGGAATCGGAGCGAAAGGCCAGGAAACCCTGCAGGACACGGCAAGACAGCGTAGCATTTCGCTTTATGCCGCCGTACCGCATCTGACCGGTAAAGCCGGCACGACACTGAGTGCTTTCGTCAGGCTGATTGAGGCTGCCCGTTTTGAAACGCAGATGATGTCGTTGCCCGAACTGGTGCAGCGCGTGCTGGAAATGAGTACCCTGATTCAGCACTACCAACTTGAAAAAGAAGGTGAAGACCGGATAGAAAATCTGGAGCAGTTGGTCAGCGCTGCCGCACTGTTCCTGAAGGAAGAAGGTTTTGACCCGCACGCACCGGCACTGCTGGGGCCGGCCGGGACAGCGATGTCTGCGGGCCCGGCATTGCTCCAACCGGGTGAACCCGAGCTGATTGAAGCCGATGCCGCATTGGCCACCCTGATGTCACCCTTGTCCGCCTTCCTGTCGCACGCGTCACTGGAAGCGGGTGACAATCAGGCGCAGGTCGGACAGGATGCCCTGCAGCTGATGACCGTGCATTCGGCCAAAGGACTCGAATTTGACGCCGTGTTTATCACGGGTCTTGAAGAAGGTTTATTCCCGCATGAAAACAGCGCGAAGGAAACCGGTGGCGTGGAAGAAGAACGTCGGCTGATGTATGTCGCCATCACCCGTGCCCGACAACGCCTGTTTTTGAGTTTCTCGCAGAATCGCATGTTGCACGGACAGGTCCGCTACAACACCAGGTCGCGCTTTTTGAATGAACTGCCGGATGAAAATGTCAAATGGCTGTCGCCGCAAAACAACCACAGCTGGTTCGCAGCGCCCAAATCAGCCTGGGACAGCAATGGTAATTACTCGGAAAGTTTTAATTTTCAGACCAGGTCCGCGAAGCAGCCGGAGCACCACATCGTGGTCGCCAATGACCACGGCTGGCGTATCGGACAAAATGTGCAACATGCCAGATTTGGCGAGGGCATCATCATCAAACTCGAGGGTAGCGGCAGCCAGTGCCGCGCGCATATTCAATTTAACAGGCTGGGAACCAAAGTGCTGGATCTGTCGGTCGCCAAATTAGAGAAAGTGTAATTATGCAAATAACGCCATTTATACAATACCTCGCCGCGCTCATTTTTGCGCTGGCCGTACTGCACACCTTCTGCACCAAATATTTCCAGCATCTGGCGCATGCTGATGCCAGCAATGCGGGCCTGTGGCATCTGCTCGGTGAAGTGGAAGTGGTTTTTGGCTTCTGGTCATTTATTTTATTGTTATTTATCGCCTTTTCGACCAGCCACCAGCAGGCCATTACCTATCTTGAAAGCCAGAATTTTACGGAACCGCTGTTTGTATTCGTGATTCTCACCATTGCGGCCACCAGCCCTATCCTGTCGTTCGTCGAAACTGTCGTGAACCGGATCAATGCCATATTACCCGTACCGGCCATGGCGGGTCGCTACTTCCTCTGCATGTCACTGATTCCATTACTGGGATCTTTCGTCACCGAACCGGCGGCCATGACGCTGTCCGCGCTTTTGCTGCGCGATGTCTATTTTAATCAGGCGGTCTCAAACCGGTTCAAATATCTGTCATTGGCCGTGTTGCTGGTGAACATTTCCATCGGTGGCGTATTGACACCCTATGCAGCGCCGCCGGTTCTGATGGTGGCGGAAAAGTGGGGCTGGGATCTGTCCTTCATGTCATCGGTGTTTGGCTGGAAAGCGGCGATAGCGGTACTGATCAATGCCACCCTGGTCAGTCTGTATTTCAGAAACGAATTGGCACGGATCCCGGCAGACCAGGGCAGACAGCCTGACACCCCGGCAATGCCGCTCTATTTGATCGTCGTGCACCTGTTCTTTTTGTTTGTCACCGTTTTGTTCAGTCATCACCCTGTGGCGTTCATCGGCATGTTTCTGTTTTTTCTGGGGTTCACACATGCGTATCCCGAGCATCAAAGCAAGCTGATGTTAAAAGAGGGATTGCTGGTCGGATTTTTTCTCGGAGGACTGGTGGTGCTGGGCGGATTGCAGCAATGGTGGCTGCAACCCCTGATATCCCGCCTGCACAGTGACGCGCTGTTTTTTGGCTCGATAGGTTTAACCGCCATCACCGACAATGCCGCCCTGACCTACCTCGGTTCACTGGTCGAGGGTATCAGTGATAGCGCCAAATACGCACTAGTGGCCGGCGCTGTTACCGGCGGTGGGCTAACGGTCATCGCCAACGCGCCCAATCCTGCCGGATTTGCCATTTTGAAAGAGTGTTTTGACGAACAGTCGATCAGCCCGCTGTACGTGTTTCTGGCGGCCATTATCCCAACGCTGATAGCGGGCGCCTGTTTCTACTTTCTTTGAGGCCATTTAGCCGGCACGACTGTCGTCTGCCGGCTCAGTCCTGCAGTGAGCGTGTCACCCACGCGGCGACCGCCTGGGCACCGGCATCGTGTCTGGCGTCGAGTCCGGCAACTACACCGAGCCTGTCTTCCCGGGTGCGGTTCTGGCTCATTTTCCATTTTCCAACGATTTTTGTGACTGGAATCTCGATGCCGACGATCATTTCAAGCATGCGGTCAATGTAGTCCCTGGGGGCATCGGACACCTGCCACGGTAAAGACTGGGACGCCTCATGCACGTCAGTCAGTTCCGTGACTAACTTCAACAGCCATGCGGCATCGTCAATAACCTTCAGAAACCCGTGTGCATGCACCACGGCATAATTCCACGTTGGCACCGCTTTGCCGGTTTGATGTTTGCCGGGATACCAGTTCGGTGACACGTACGAGTCCGGTCCCTGGAAAATAACCACAGATTCCGTGGACGTCGACAGGTCCTGCCACATTGGATTCGCCCGTGCCACATGGCCGCGGAGTGTGCCGTGTTCACCCGAGGTCGGGTCCAGCAGGAATGGAATGTGGTTGACGATCAGGCCCTCTTTACCGAGGGTAACGATGCAGCCAAGAGGATGATTTTTTATCAGGCCGTTTAATACATCCTTACTCGTTTCCTCATGCGCTTTGGGCAGATACATGGTGAAATCCTTTTAAAATAATCAATGGGGCCATTAACAGAACTGAATTGAGCTCAGCCCATTCTGCGCCGTATTTACCTGACGAAGTCCGGTCCGGATTTATTTCCCCGGAAGGAATTTGTTGATTTTTTCAATCGTGGCATCGTCGACTTTTTTGCTGCATATGGCGTACCAGTTTTCGCCGCGCGGCGCGTCTTTGGGGCTGTAGCTGACGAGTCTGCTGTCATCCCACACACCTGACTTTCTGAAATAGTCGATCTTGTCATATTCAAACAGCGTGTACTGTCCGTGATTGTGTGCCAGCATATTGATGATCATCAGATCATTGTCGGCGTAACTCACCGTTGATCTGGCACTTTCTATGAGTGTGTCCAGCTCGCTGCCATACGATTTGCTCAACACCAGAACCACCGAATTCACTCTGCTGCCGAACAGTTCGTTTAATGACGGCCGACTGTCGCCATTTTCACTTTGCCGGTTCGTCACCACCAGAAACGGTGAGGCTTTGTATATGACATTGGTGTATTTGCCAAATGCTTCACGCTCGGGTGTTTTATACATGCCGACCGCACAGAATTTTGAGGTGTTATATCTGACCTGTGCTATCTGGCGCGCATGTGGCATCTCCTGCCAGACAAAGGCCAGGCCAGCTTTGGTGAATGCATCCTCGAAGGGCGCCAGCACCAGACCTCCGGCTTTGTCATCGGTCAGTTTAATTTTGTACGGCGGATAGCTGTTATAGCCCAAAGTAATCGTCTGATCATTCGGGTCGGCGATGCAGGCACCGGATAAGGTGACTGACAACAGTATCCATCGGCAGAATTTCATGGCGGACTTCCCGTTAAATTGTCCGGATTTGCGCCCCATTTGATGTCAGACATAAGATCAGCATAAAGTGACAAAGTAGCGCAATTATAACCGCTCAGTCGTGCTAAACTGGCAAAAACGGTCGTGTGTGCGCAATAACCCGACGGCTCGCCTTGCTGTGCGCCAACATCACACTATACCCAGTATTGAAGACCTGTTGCCGCCGGTCGCCGGTGTCGAAACCGTCAGCTGAACCGTTCAGATGGATTGCCATGAAAAAGATCCGCTCCATCCTGTCACTTTTCAAAAATACAATTATTTTATTGTGGTTATGCTCGGTCGCGCCGTCCGAAGCACAGAATTCAACCCGGGAACTGCTTATCACCACCGAAGTCGCATTCCCGACCAATATGTCGGACGACAGCGGCAAAACCATCTATGGCTCGTCGGCTGACAAAGTCCATGAACTGTTGCGACGCAGTCAGATTCCCTATCGGATGGAAATCATGAGCTGGAACCGGGCATTCGAACTGGCGCGCAACACAACGGATACCTGTGTGTTTTCGACTGCGCGAACCAGAGAGCGCGAAGCCCTGTTCAAATGGATAGGGCCGATCGGCAGTGGCACCAGCGCGATTTTTGGAAGTCCCGACAAATTGGGCAAGGTCAACAGCATTGATGACATTATCCAGGGCAACATCGGTGGCTATCTGGGTGATGAATTTGTGTCGTATATTGCAGCTAAAGGGGCACACGTGATCGTGTCCTATGAACCGGCGACGGCCCTCAAAAATGTGGCGCAGGGTCGCCTGGATTATGTTGCCTTCGGCGATAAATCCGGGGAGCATTTCATTATCGAAAATCATCTGGAAAACAAGGTTGTTCTTTTGTTCCGGTATCAATCGATTGATCTCTATCTGGCCTGCAATCCCGGAATTGACGACACCACCGTCAAATTGATGAATTCGACACTCGATAAAATGAAAAAAGATGGCACATACAAAAAGATCGACAGCAAATATCACTAGGACACTGCTTTTAAATCTGCACCGGTGAATTTCATTTCGCCATGTCAGCGCAATGACCGGATGCCGTGTCCCGTTCTGCGGTTGTCAATTGCAACACAAAGTTGTTGAAACCTGTGGGTTATTCTATACTTGCCCGATAACTGCCATTTGATCCAGACGCAAACCAATGAATATCGCTGAGAATCCTGTCACCCGCTGCGCTGGCCCGGCCATTGCTGCGGCGCTGGCTTTGGTGTGGTGTTTATCGGCAAGGGCAGAGGAAATCGTGTTTGTCAACGACGCAACGCCGTATTGTCCCTATACGATCTGCACAGAGGGCAAGGAAGGCTATGTCATCGATGTTGTCAAAGCCATTTTCCAGAACCGGGGCTATACCGTCACCATAAAGAATCAGCCGTGGAACCGCGCATTGGAAACGGTGCAGGCCGGAAAAGCAAACGGGATACTGGCCGTCACGAAAAGCGCGGCACCCGATCTGATTTATCCACGCCATGAAATTGCCAACTACATTCCGGCGGTTTTTTCCTTAAACACCAAACCCTGGAACTACGATGGCGTAGCCTCCCTGAAGCAGGTCCGCCTCGGGTTGATACAGAACTACGGCAACGGTGAGGGTAATCCGGAACTGGAAAAGTATTTGGAAAGCAAAAGTTCCAGGATCTCGTACATTGCCGCGCAGGACGGTGATCTGCATTTGTTCCTGATGATAGAGGCTGAGCATATTGATGCGATGATTGAAGATCAGCTGGTCGGCAATTTTATTCTGGAAAAGATGGGCAAGAAGCACCTTTTCAAAAGTAACCGGATTCAGCAGAATTACATCTATGGCTATATCGGTTTCAGACCAGCGGATAAATCGTCGCAGAAACTGGCGGACATCTTTGACGAAGAGATAGTCAAGCTCCGAAAGTCCGGACAACTGAAGCGGATTCTGGATGTGTATGGTTTAAGCGACTGGGAGCGATGACCCTCCGTCACCAACAGGCCGGTCACAACGCAGCGGCCCTGTCACCCGATCCATCGTTATCGTTTAAAGGAAGACTATGCGTATAGATATCGTTTCAGACGTCGCCTGTCCCTGGTGCGCTGTCGGCCTGAACTCGCTGGAACGCGCGCTGGAGGCCGTTGGCAGCGACATTAAGGTCGATTTGCACTTTCAGCCCTTCGAATTGAATCCAGCCATGGATTTTGCCGGCGTCGACAGCACGGATTATCTGCAGAAGAAATATGGCATGAGCAAAGAGCAGCTTGCCCAGGGTCGCTTAAACCTGCAGCAACGCGGCGCCGAAGTCGGCTTTCAGTTTGGGAACCGGCATCGGGTCTGGAACACCTACCATGCGCATCGGCTGTTGCACTGGGCCGGCCTGCAACCCTCAAATGACGTGCAGCGCAAGCTTAAGCATGCGTTACTGGAGGCCTATCATGGGCAGGGACAGAATACCGCCGACCCCAACCTGCTGATTCAGCTAGCGGTGCAGGTGGGGCTGGACGAAACAGCAGCGCGCGACGTTGTCAACAGTGACCTGTACGGTGATGAAGTTCGAAGCGCCGAAAAACACTGGCAGCAAATGGGCATCCACTCGGTACCGGCATTCATCATCAACGACAAACACCTGATTTCCGGTGGCCAGCCGCCGGCCGTGTTTGAGCAGGCGTTGCGCAGAATCGCGCAACAGGACTGACGCCAGCATAGCCATCGCCCCAGGCAAGTGCCGCTATTGCCCGGCTTCGAGTTCAGGGCAACTGTTGATTGCAGGCGTGCCGGCAAAACGATTCCTGATCCAGGCAAGCTGATCGAACACCGAATCACTCATCACCGGATCATGATCCAATCCGGGATAAGACCGGAAAGTCAGTTGCACGCCTTTCTGGCACGCCCTCAGTGCGACGGCTTTGAGCATCGGGAACGGCACAGAATGATCGGCCTCACCACCGATGACCAGGAGCGGCTTGCTGACCGGCAGTTCGGCCAGTTGATCGACCGCAAACAGATGCTGCAATTCTTGCGAGCTGCTCCAATTGGCCTGAAGCAGTTGTTCAGGCTGACTGTCGAGGAAACTGGCATAGGCATAAAACCAGCAGCCATTCCTGATCACGTCGGCATATTTTTTCAACGCCGGCCCCATCAATATCCCGGCCGGATTGAAGCGCGTTCCGGCGCTGCCGGAAGCGCTGGCCGCATACGCCATGAAGGGCAGATAAAAACTGGCGGCGCCGGCATGACCACTGCCCATTTCAGTCAGGGCCTGCTGCAATTGCAATGCGCCGGCCACCGAAACCGCGCCCAGGTAATCCGGATCATTCAGCGCTGTTTCCGCTTCCGCCACGCCCCAGGCAGCCAGACCACCTTGAGAGTGACCGTCAACCACCCATTTCTTGCCGAGTGACGCCACGGCCTTTCTGGCCGCGATAACCGAAAAAATGACATCGTTGGCTTGCGCAAGCTTGTTGATGTACTGGTGTAAACCATGCGTGCCCAGACCGTGATAATCGGTCGCCACGACTGCAAAACCGGCGCGTACCATCGGCATCAGACCTTCTTCGCCATAGTAAACATCTTTCTGCAGCGACGGTGCGCATTGTTGTGCCACGCCGCTTGTGCCATGTGCCCAGGCAATCACCGGCCAACCGTCAGCAGGAGCCTTACCTGCAGGAACCAGCACGACACCGGACGTCGCCACATCACGATTATCGGCATCCAGCGAATGATAGAGTATCCGCACCGCTGTGGCGCCTTCCGGCAACTCGTACCCGTTAAAGACAGCCTTTTTCAGAAGATCGCCGGGTTTGCTGGTAAGTACCCGTTTGCCTTCATTATAAAAGTCTGTGCGCGGCAGGGCGTTGTCACGTTCCATCCGGACCGCTTCCGGAACCGAACGCGGCAAGTCCGGTTCTTCTGCCCGGACAATCTGACTTGCTGTTATTACCATCAGCAGTGCCAGACTCGCGCACCTGCACCAGGACCTATCGTTAATCACGGACTGTTTGTTCATTTTTAATGGTGATGATTTCATCTTTTATGATCAGGAAAAATGTTTTTTCGGGACCTGTCATCGATTGCAATGACCACGGAACCCGATCCACTTGCGCAGGCGCGCCTGTGCCTACAGACCATGGCCATAGACGACTTTTCCGGCAAACATGGTGGACATCACCCTGGCGTCTTTCAGTTCGGTGGCGCTGACGGTCAATACGTCCCTGTCGACCAGAACCAGATCAGCGCGTTTGCCCGCGGCCAGGGTGCCGATGGTGCCAAGCTGGTTTAACGCCTGCGCAGAATTTCGGGTGTAGGCATACATCATGGCCATACGGGGCATTTTCTGGTTCGCAAATAACACACCTTCACCGCCGTCGCGCGTTTCGGCCATGTACATTGCCATAAACGGTTCGGCGGTTGACACCGGCCAGTCGCTGGCGCCAGCGATTGTTGCGCCCTTGTCCAGCAAACTTCTTGCCGCATACATGGTTTCATACGCGGCCGGATCCACGTAAGGCTTGACCATCTCAACCGTACTGGTATCCGCTTCTGCCCACAATAACTGGAGCGCGGCGATCACGTTGTACCGGGCGAAGCGCCCCTGATCGTCGTCGCTGGCAAACTGCACATGGGTGATTGCATGTTTCAGTTTGCCCGCCGGATTCTGCTGTCGTGCCAGTTCGAACGCATCCAGCGAGGCTCTTACGGCAGCATCGCCCAGTGCGTGCACATGGACCTGGAAGCCACGCTTGTCTGCCTCAACAACCATTCTGTTCATTGCTGCCTGTTTGAACATCGGTTCCACCTTGGTTCCGGTATTCGTGTAGGGCTTTAACATCGCGGCGGTCTGGGCCGGGAATTCAATGACGCCATCGGCAAATATTTTCAGGCCGGGGATCGTCAGATTGGGCACATTACTGAACTGGTGGCGTAATTTTTCCACCAGCGCGATCTGGCCGAGTCCGGCATCGGGCGATACCACCGGGTAGGCAGCCACGTGAGCGGTCAACAGACCTGTATCGGCCAGTTCCCGATAGATCGGAAGTATCCCGCTATCGCCAGCGACAAGCGGATCGCCACTGGCACTGCCGGTTGCAGCGGCATCGAGCCAACCGGTGATGCCCACACTGTTCATGTACCTGACAGCGGCCTTCCCGGCAGCCAATAAAAGCCCGGGCGACGGCGCGGGCAGGCTCTGATCAATAATCCCTTTGCCAAAATCCACCACAAAACCATTCGGGGCAAAATTGGCATCAAATCCAAAAAACTTCTGCTTTTCAACAGGGAGGTGACGAATGAATTCCGCGTTGATCCCGGCACGCAGGCGCGCCGCCTGGTTGGCCCACCCGGTGTGACCGTCGTAGCCATTGAGCACAATGGGCAGCGCCGCAAAGTCGCCCTGGCTCAGAATTGCGTCTATGTCACTCGCATGTGACCAGAAACCCAGATCAAGGCCGTGGATTACCAGGGTGTCACCGATGAAACTCGCTTTGTCGCCGATTTGCCTGCGGATGAAGTTAACCAGATCCGGAACGGAAATAGCGGTATCCGGATACTGGGACATGACCAGTGTGATTCCACCATAGATGGGATGCGCGTGCGCATCGATCATGCCGGGCATCAGAAACTGTCCGTGCAGATCCACTTCGTGCGCTGATTTTCCGGCTGCTTTTTCGACACTTTGCCGGGTGCCCACCGCCAGTATTTTGGTCCCGCGCACCGCCACCGCCTCCGCGTAGGGCGCACTGATTTCGGCCGTAAAAACATGGGCATTGACATACACGGTGGTGGTCGCTGAGGACGTTTCCCGGGCAAGCGCCGTTACCGTGAGAGCGGACAACCCCAGCGCGACCAGTCCCATGCGGATCGGTCCGATGCCTGATCCGCGCACAAATAATTCTTTATGCATGTTTAATCCTGTGTGATTTGAAATTGACGGTACCGAAGAAAAAATCGGTACCGTCGGCCCGGGTCAATACCGGTAGTTAACGGTCAGACCTATCGTACGCGGCCGGATACTCCGGTCAAAAAACAGCGGTGACGTCAGTGTGTCGTGCGAATGGATTAGCACCGGCGCGCTGTTAAACAGATTGTTAATGAATAACGACCCATCCCACCCGTTCCAGAGGCTGCCGGCGCGCAGCGCCATGATTCGGGTTTCCGGCGCATTGATGGCGGTTGGATCATAGGCACCATTTGCCGGATTCTGGATCGGCGTCTGACCCTGCTGGCTGGTATTCAACTGATAGTCCGCATGCAGGTACGGCTTTATCTCGTCAAAACCAGGGACCTTATAGTCGGCCGCAACAACGAAGGCCCACGGTGTCGTCGACAACATGTCACCCTTATCGACGATCGGCAATCCAATTCCGTTATTACCCGCGATCACCGTTCTGCTGTAACGCGCGTTCGTGTACGCCGCATCCACCGTCAGGGTCAGACTGGGCACCGGTTTGTACTGTATCGATGTATCCGCCCCTTTACTGGTGGCTGCGCCCAGATTGGCGGTGAACTGGTTGCCGCAGTCATTCAGATACACGTTTTGCTGAATATTGTTCCAGTCAACATAAAATGCACTGCTGTCAATCTGCAGGCTGCGATTAAGCAGGGTATTCTTGGAGCCGACTTCATAACTCCATAATGAATCGGACTTGTAGGTGGCAGGCGCGGCTGACAAACCGAGCTGCTGTAAATCGGCCGCACACAGAACACCCAGATCAGGATTAATACCGCCCACCCGAAAACCCTTGGCAGCCGACGTGTAATACAGGTTATTTGCATCGGGTTGCCAGGACAGGCCGAACTTCGGCGTGACCGGTGTCTCTTTCGAGCTGGACACCACATTCGACGGCACCGCACCCACCAGCGGCCCGACAAAATTCTCGTTACCGGAGGAGCGTATGCTGGCCAGACGCAATCCGGTTGTCAGTTTCACGGTATCGGTCAGACTCAAATCGGTTTGACCGAACACCGCGACCTGTCTGTCGATAGCTTCATACGGCCCCAGGTTAATCATCTGACCGTTGGGCAACCCTGGAAAGGTCGAGGTTCCCAAAATCGCATTTCCGTAGGTATTCATCCATGCCAGGTCATTGATCTGTTCGGTGGTATTTTCATCCTGGCGCGATAGAAACAGTCCGGCGACCCAGCTCAGGCGCGCTTTCGGGTCTGCCGATTGCAGCTTCAGTTCTTCGATGACATTGCGCTGGGTATCCGTAAACACGGCTGAACCGGTGCCGCCGGCGCTGCCGGGTCCGGTTGCGTACGGTGTGGCAGTCGGGTCATAAATGGCTGCGAACGAGCCAAGAAACTGCGTATAGTCGCTGACACCGCTCTGGTTACGCGAGAAATAGGAGGTGGTGGAGGTCAGTTTGGACCAGCCCAGCTCCGAGTTCACTTTAACCGACCACAACGTGAATGGATCCTTGCTTGAATCAGGCTGCGCATCACCGTTCACAAACCGGCTGGCGCCAGGATCCGACAGTGATTCCCAGTAAGCACTGGTGTCATTCAGCTTTAAAGACTGGTGGTACACCGAGGCGATAATACTGGTATCTCTGCTGGCGACCACCTTCAGGGCGGCGCGCAGGGTGGTGGTTTCCTCCCAGTTGGCATTGGATTCGGCAACACCCGCCGACTGGTTGGTCAGCGGATTGACCGTAACCCGGTCCACGTAGCCACCGTCCTTGCGTGTCGACACCGACAGTCGCAATCCGATCAGGTCCGGCAGCAGCGGCTCGCCAATCGCCACGCCTGCTTCATAACTTGGCGCGCCACCGCGGGTTGATCCCATTTCGGTATGCACATAGAGCGATTCTTCATCCAGACCGGGCTCAGGCTGAATGAAACGTACCGCTCCGCCTTCTGAACCGGCGCCGAACAATGTGCCTTGCGGACCACGCAGCATTTCAACCCGGTCCAGATCGAATAACGATGGGAACGGGGGGACCGACCCGAACAGGAGATGGCGGGTCTGTATCGGCGTATCATCGATATAGATACCGGTCGTTGATGATCCCGCATTCGATAAGATACCGCGCACGGCGATTTCAGATCCTTCGTCGTTATAACTGCCATTGGTGGCATTGCGGGTAAATTCCACGCTGGGCATGATACGGGTAAGATCATCAACACTGCGGATACCTTCATTGTCCAGCTGTTTTGCCGAAATGGCCTGTACGCTGATCGGCGTATCTTTCTGCAAGGTGGCGCGGCGCTGTGCGGTAATCGTCACCTGCTGGATTTCACTGGACGATTCAGCCGCATTTTTCGCGTTCGGCACAACCTGCTGTGGCGCTGATGCGGACTGCTCGTCAGCCAGGGCAGACACTGAATAACCCCACAACGGTGCGAGCAATCCCAACGTGCAGACCGATCGCAGCTGACTGTTTCTGAGTTTGGCCGTGTTCTTTTTCATTTACCCGATTCCCCTTCTATCATTGGACTCTTGCCGGATTGATGCTCCGCTCTGCTGCTGGCACGTGCATTTCCTGCCAGGTACGCACCAAACGGGCCATTTAATGGTAACAAGGGTGACTCTGCGCCGATACCTAGCAGATGCTAGGGGCTGCAACATAAATCCGACATCTGAAAGTGACCGCAGGACGGGATGCGTGCAGGTTGGCTGACAACCGTTGCGCGCAGTGTGGCAGTGTGGCAGGATGGGCTGAGACTATTTATTTTCGAGCGCGTTGCCCAGTTCTATTTTATTTTTTACATCCAGTTTGGCATAGCACTGCGCCAGGTAAGACCTTACCGTGCCGGGCGTCAGGTGGAGTACCGCGGCAATTTCCTTGTATGAACTTCCGTTGGCAAACGCCGATGCCACCGCCTGTTCGCGCGGCGTCAATACCGAACGCCGCACCGGTCCGCACTGCAGCCGGACATGGTCGCCGGACCGTTTGGCGGTCCAGACATTGATGCCTTTGCCACTGTACAGGTCGGCTTTACCATCAATGAACAATTTGCGCAGTGTCGGCGGCAGGACACCGCCATCCCAGTCCGGGAATTCAACAAGCAATTTCTCGGCAAACGCGTGACTTATTTCGATCAGGCGTCCTTCGGAATCAATCAGGCAGGCGGGAGGAATGTCGGTCGACGATTCAACCGCCAGCGCCAGGCGCAGGTTGATCGACCAGGCCTGCACAAGGTGCTCGACGATCGAGTGCATTAACAGGCGCTCAGGCTCAGTGAAACCGGAGCTGGTTTCATTGCGGTACACCGAAATGAACATGCCTACCCCGCTCACCGGGTCTTTTTTAACGCAGGTCATGCCGTAGTGAAGTCCGTACTTCAGATCAAACTCATCAATTGCTTCATTTTCCTCCAGATCCGCGTAGGCAATCGTCTCCCCGTCAAGATCATCAACAATTCCGACCAGCGGATCCTTGTCGATCAACCGGATGTATTCATCAATAAATTCGGCAGGCAGGTTGTAAAGCGACGATTGAGCCACAACCATCCGCTTTTTTTTGAACAGGCAGGTTCCCCACCATGCCGAATCGAATTTCAGCAACCCATCCAGCAACTGGAATACTTCCGGGCGAAATTCGTCGATTTTTGCCTTGACTGCCATCGAATACAGACGATACAGAAAGCGGTTGAATTCATCACCCGAAGGCAGCCTGATCGATCTGGGTAATTCTGACAAGGGAACCCTCCGTGTAACGTTATTCAGGGCCAGAATCACCTGATTGCACCGCATGCTCAGTATCTGGCATCAATTTTTTCTGCGGTACCGTCTGCCTTGATTTTCTTCAAATTCGTCATCATTTTATCAATCACATCGTTGCCAATCTGGGGATTGCAGGCCAGATAATAATCAACCGAATTAAAGTTGAACAGGATGGCAACCTGATCCTTTATATGTCCGCGCGCAATTCTGGCATTGGCATCGTCGATATCCGTCGCCAAAAAATCCAGTCGGCCGACTATAAGGTTTTTCAGCGAAATATCGTCATCATTGGAATTAACCACATTGAAGTGACGGCTTTTCAGATATTCATTGATCACATCGCCCAGATCAACGCCGATCGTGCCATCCTTAATCTGATTGAGCTGCGTAATTTTTCCCGACTGTTGCTTCGGCCCGACAATCACCCAGGTGCCCTTGGCAACCGGCCCGACCCATTTAAAAAAGGGCGCCCGTTCAACGGTATAGGCCATGGAGAACACGCAAGTGTCGGGTTGCGTGCGCGCCAGTTCATACGCCCTGTTCCAGTTCATGATCTCGATCCGGTAAGCAAGGCCGCTGCGGCGCATCATCTCGTGGATTTTATCCGCCGTTCGGCCAATGACCGTTTTGCCTCCATCGATAGACATGCTGGTCGGGATTAACTCTTCGGTGGTAATCAGAATCTGATTCGGGGTCTGCGCGCCGGCCTCGGTCAGACACGTCAGACACGCCAGGCAAAACACGGCCAGGGTCAGGGACCAGACCGCCGGCCGTTTTTTAGTCGGCAGAAAATGGAAAGTGTCTGAGAAGCGTTGCATAGGGTCCGATAGTCACAGGTCTTGAACAGGTTATTTTTTTACCATTAACAAACGGCAACAGCCATAATACGTAGCAAATGATAAGTTTTCAACTCAATGGGGACTATCCCACCCGGCTGTCCCTGAAATAGTGGCGATAATGCCATTGATTTGCTGATTTATGCGTTCCCGGTCCCCTGCGCGCCATGCACCACCTCCATTCCACACGGCGGCGGCACGACATGTGACCATGCCCGCAGAAACAACAATTTACAGCCAACCGATGACGATCTGAATTGCAAATCGACAGCTAATAATTTACCATCGCTCATCGATTGTCGCTGACCCGGTCGCCAGACCGCGCTCATGCATGATTCAGGAATCAACTATTTGCCTGCGATACCCGTGCACACAGGTGGCCAATTTGACTGGCTGCCGGCAGCATCCCCCTTAGCGCCAACTGATAACGCCTAAATGACGATGACAGAATCAAAAGCGATATTCCTGAGTTACGCCTCCGAGGATGCCGAAGTGGCATTGCGCTTTTGCGAAGCGCTGCGCGCGGCCGGTTTCACGGTCTGGTTCGACAAGGAAGAGCTGCGCGGTGGCGAATCGTGGGACAGCTCAATCCGTCGCCAGATCAAAGCCTGCCACCTTTTCCTGGCTATCGTGTCGGCGCAGACCCAGGCCCGCGAGGAAGGCTACTTCCGTCGCGAGTGGAATCTGGCGGTGCATCGCACACTGGACATGGCGGAAGATCGCCCTTTTTTACTCCCCGTGGTGATCGATTCCACCACCCAGGCCGAGGCCCGCGTACCGGAAAAATTTCTTGACGTGCAGTGGATTGCGGCACCGGATGGCGTGCCCGGTGAGGTGCTGCTGCGCCGATTGCATGCGCTGCTGAACCCGGCGCCGGCCCCTGCAGCAGCCGTGCCGGCTGCCGTCACCCCGCCCACGCCGCTGCCCGGCCCGAAGCCGCCAGTGCAACCCGCCCTGCCCGTGACGCGGCGATTGAGTCGACAATGGCTGGCCGGGCTTTTCATTGTTGCGCTGGGTTTAACGTACGCCGCTGTCGTGGTGCCGGGCTGGCTGGCACGTGAACGTGCCCGTGCCGAGCTGCTGCCACAGATACAGGATGCCCTGGCGCACCAGTCGCGCAGCGACGGCAAACTGCTGAACGCGGCCCTGAAGGTCGAGGAAGCCTTGCCAGGCAATGCCACGCTCGCTGACCTGTGGCCACGCATTGCCATACCGTATTCAATTGAAACAGAGCCCGAAGGTGCCGAGGTATTCTGGAAGGAATACAGCGACGTCGATTCGCCTTGGCAACGAGCAGGCGTCACACCGACACAGATGGCCAGGCTGCCGCGTACGATACTGCGTCTGGAAATACGCAAGAGCGGCTTCCAGACGGTTGAAATGGTGGTGCCACGGCACTCGTACTCCAGCGTGGTCGGCTATCAGGAACGTGTCAGGCTTGATCCGGTGGGCAGTCTTCCGGAAGGTATGATTCGTGTCCCTGCAGGTACGTCCAGCATGGCCATCGTCGGCTTGGAACGTTATGAAGGCCGTCAGGTGCCGGAATTTCTCGTCGATCGCTTCGAAGTGACCAATCGCCAGTTTAAAGCGTTCGTCGACGCCGGCGGTTACAGCGATCCGCGCTACTGGAAACAGCCTGTCATCGACAACGGCATGACAGTCCCGCTGAAAGAAGCACTGGCGCGCTTCAAGGATCGTACCGGCCGCCCTGGCCCGGCTACCTGGGAAGCCGGCACCTACCCTGACGGCACCAAGGATCATCCGGTTACCGGGGTGTCGTGGTACGAAGCTGCGGCCTACGCTGTCTATGCCGAAAAATCACTGCCGACCGCGTTTCAGTGGTCGCGCATTGCCGATACACCGCTCACCGAATTCCTTGTCCCTTTCAGTAATTTCGAGAGCAAATCGACCTGGCCCGTTGGCAGCAAAGCGGGGCTCAGCGGATACGGCGTCTACGATATCGCAGGCAATGCGCGCGAATGGATAGAAAACGCCCGAACCCATACCTCGGATCACTACATTCTGGGAGGTGGCTGGAACGACCCCACCTACGCGTTCAATGACAGTTACACACAGCCGGCCCTTGACCGGAGCCCGTCGAACGGGTTTCGCTGCGTACGCGAGCTCGAGGGCGGGCGTGCACCGAGTGAACAGCACCAGGCACTGGCCATGGACGCGCGCGACTATACCCACGAAAAACCCGTTGATGACCGGACCTTCGCACTCTATGCGCGCCAGTTTGACTACGACCACGGCCCGCTTAACGCCAGAGTGGAGTCAACCGACGTGACCGACAAATGGACTGTAGAGCGGGTTTCGGTTGATGCGGCTTACGGCAAGGAACGGCTGACCCTGTACATTTACCGACCGCTGAAAGCAGCAGCCAAGCTGCAGCCGATCATTTACTTTCCAGGTTCCGGTGCAATTGATGAAAGCCACTTTGACGCCAAGCGGTTGGGCAGGACTGATTTCATCGTCAAAAGCGGTCGCGTTCTGGTATGGCCGGTCTACAAGAGCACCTATGAACGCCAGGACGAACGCAAGTCCGACCTGACCGACGAATCGATTGATTATAAGGACCATGTCATCATGTGGTCGCGCGATCTTGGCCGCACCATCGACTACCTGGAAACCCGTCCCGACATGGCCATCGACAAGCTCGGTTATTTAGGGTTCAGTTGGGGCGGCGAACTGGGTCCGATACTGGTATCGATAGAAAAGCGCATCAAGGCCGTGGTATTGAATGTCGGTGGGCTGAGCATGCAAAAAGCCCTGCCGGAAGTCGATGCCATCAACTTCCTGCCCCGTGTGCACCAACCGGTGTTAATGCTGAATGGTCGCTACGACATGTTCTTCCCGGTCGAGACCTCGCAAAAGCCCCTGTTCGAGCGCCTCGGTTCACCCAGCGCTGACAAGAAGATTTTCATTTACCCCTCCGGGCACACGGTACCTGCCGTCGAACTGGCCACCGAGTCGCTGGCCTGGTTTGACAAATATCTGGGGCCGGTTCAGTAAAAGACGCGATGATGCGCCGCAAACCTGGCATTCACAGTAACAGTTCCGCGACACGTGGCACCAGCCAGGGCGCCAGAAACGCTGTCAGCACACCGTTCAGGCCCATTGCCAAACCGGAGAACGCGCCCATTTCAGAACTCACCTGAAAGGCACGCGCGGTGCCGATCCCGTGTGCGGCAACACCCAGGGAAAAGCCGCGTATCTGATACGATTCGACGCGCATCAGGTTAAAAACAGCGTTGCCGATAATGGCGCCCAGAATGCCGGTCGCGATCACCAGTACCGCCGTCAGGGACGGCAGGCCACCGAGTTTTTCTGACACCGCCATGGCAATCGGCGTGGTCACAGACTTGGGGCCAATCGACATGGCCAGTTGATAAGACCCGCCGAGCAGCAATACGGATGCCACCGCGGAGAGGATTGCTGTGCATGATCCTGCAATCAAGCCGAATAGCACCGGGTACAGCAGATGCCGGGCTTTCGGCAACTGTCTGGCCAGCGGAATGGCCAGCGCCACCGTGGCAGGCCCGAGCAGAAAATGAACGAATTGCGCGCCTGAAAAATATTCCTGGTAGGGCATCTGTGCAAGCTTCAGAACCAGCACAATGATCAGAATCGATATCGCCACCGGATTGACGACCGGGGAACAGCGTGACTTGTTGTAAATCCAAAGTGCCACCACATAAGCACACAGCGTCAGCGTCAGCCCGAGCAGCGGCGAAGCGGCCAGGTACACCCAGATTTTGAACAGGTCAGGCACCTTATTGAGCATCAGGTTTCTCCGGCTGGTCTGCGCCTGCTGGCATGACAGCACGCATCACGGACGCGGTGACGATCAGCGTCAGCAGGGTACTCAGCAACACGGATGCAATGACCGCCACCCAGTGTCCGGCAAGACTACCGGCAGACACGATAATGCCCACGCCGGCCGGTACAAAAAGTAACGCCAGGTGGCGCAACAACTCGTTCGATGTAGCTTCCATTCTGAGCATCAGGCGCGGCGAAAACATCAGTACCACCAGCAGCACAAGCATGCCGGCAACCGGCCCGGGAACCGGAAGTTTCAGAACGAAGACCAGCGCTTCGCCCAGGCATTGAAATAACAGCAGCATCGCAAACGTGAGCAGCATATCCACTCCTATAAGGGGCGCGCGGCCTGACTGGCCCGGGCGGCGTGCAATTTTTGGTAGCTGTCAATCAGGCGCTGATGCCTGTCCAGCCCCTCCAGCCGGATGCTGGTTGGCGTTAAACCGAAAAAGCGCACGCTCCCCGCCACCGACCCCAGCACGGCATCCATGCGCGCGTCGCCAAACATCCGGCGGAAACTGGTTTCGTAGTGTTCCAGTTCCAGATCGTCATCGAGCTGCACTTCCAGCACGGCATTCAGGGCCTGATAAAACAGGCCACGCTCAACCGTGTTGTCATTGTATTGCAGAAATGCGCCGACCAGATCCAGTGTGGCTTCGAATTGTTGCAGGGCGAGATGAATCAGCAGCTTGAGTTCGAGCACGGTCAGCTGGCCCCAGACCGTATTTTCGTCAAACTCAACGCCGATCAGCGTGCCTATGTCCGAGTAGTCGTCCAGTTCATTATTCTCAAGGCGCACCAGCAACGCGTCGAGTCGGGTGTCATCCAGACGATGCAGATTCAGAATATCTTCGCGAAACAGCAGCGCCTTGTTGGTGTTGTCCCAGACCAGATCTTCGACCGGATACACTTCCGAATAACCCGGCACCAGAATACGGCAGGCTGTCGCTCCCAGCTGGTCATACACCGCCATGTACGCTTCTTTACCCAGTTCCCCGAGAATGCCGAACAAGGTTGCCGCTTCCGTACTGTTGGTGTCATCACCCGCACCGGAAAAATCCCACTCGACAAACTCGACATCGGCCCTGGCGCTGAAAAAGCGCCACGATACCACGCCACTCGAATCAATAAAATGCTCCACAAAATTATTCGGCTCGGTGACCGCGTTACTTTCAAAGGTCGGTCGGGGCAAGTCGTTCAGTCCTTCAAAACTGCGCCCCTGCAACAGCTCGGTGAGGCTGCGTTCCAGTGCCACCTCCAGACTTGGATGGGCACCGAACGAGGCAAAGACACCGCCGGTGCGTGGATTCATTAACGTAACGCACATGACCGGGTACACGCCTCCCAGCGACGCGTCCTTGACCAGCACCGGAAAACCCTGCTCCTCCAGTCCCCGGATACCGGCCATAATTCCCGGGTATTTTGCCAGCACCGCCTGTGGCACATCCGGCAGGGCGATTTCACCTTCGATAATTTCGCGCTTTACCGCGCGTTCAAAAATTTCCGACAGACATTGCACCTGCGCTTCGGCCAGTGTATTACCGGCACTCATACCGTTGCTGACGTACAGATTTTCAATCAGGTTCGACGGAAAATACACCCGTTCCCCGTCCGAATGCCGCACAAACGGCAGCGCACAGATACCGCGCTGCACATTGCCGGAATTCGTGTCGATCAGATGCGAACCGCGCAATTCGCCATCCGGGTCATAAATGGCCCGACAATACGGATCAAGTATCTCGGCCGGCAACTGGTCGTCCGGGCCGGGCTTGCACCAGCGTTCATCCGGATAATGCACAAATGACGCATTGGCGATGGCTTCACCCCAGTATGCAGCGCCATAAAAATGATTGCAGTTGAGTCGTTCGATGAATTCACCCAGTGCCGACGCCAGCGCACTTTCCTTGCTCGCTCCCTTGCCGTTGGTAAAACACATCGGCGAATGCGCGTCGCGGATGTGCAGCGACCACACATTCGGCACCAGATTGCGCCATGACGCAATTTCAATCTTCATCCCCAATCCGGCCAATAGCGCCGACATGGTGGCTATGGTCTGCTCGAGCGGCAGATCCTTGCCGGTAATATACGTGGCCGCTTCCGGGTCAGGTACCAGTGTCAGCAGCGCCTGCGCATCGGCATCCAGATTGTCAACCACTTCAATCACGAACTCGGGTCCGGCCTGCACCACTTTCTTTACGGTACAGCGTTCGATGGAGCGCAGAATACCCTGCCGGTCTTTGGCCGGGATATCAGCAGGCAATTCGACCTGAATCCTGAAAATCTGCCGATAGCGGTTTTCCGGATCAACGATATTGTTCTGCGACAGTCGGATATGCTCGGTCGATATGTTGCGGGTGGCGCAGTACAGCTTCACAAAGTACGCGGCACACAGGGCTGAGGAGGCCAGAAAATAATCAAACGGACCGGGCGCTGAACCATCGCCCTTATAACGGATCGGCTGGTCAGCCACCACCGTGAAATCGTCGAACTTCGCCTCAAGTCGAAGTTTATCGAGAAAATTGACCTTAATTTCCATGGCGGGATTCCAGTTCTGTGTTCAAAATGATTCGCCTTGCGGCCGGGGGTGCCGGGATGCCGACCCGCGATAACGCAACTGGCCAGAATCGGTGTCAGTCACGGACAGATGCCCGGCCTGACAGCTTGCGACAGACAGTCAACTGAATCGGCAATTCCCTAATTGGGTCTGGATTCACCTGCGCGCCAGTTCTTGAACCAGTCGTCTATCATCTGCTTTTCATAACGCAGATTATCCGAAGACGGATATTCGTTCATCCTGTTCAGGTACATCATGTTCTGCAGATCTTCTTCACCGCTGCGCAGTACCTGACCGCCGGATTCCAGTTTGTAACGCAAGTGCATCGAGGGCCAGTCCGCGCCGCCCCTGAGCACCCGGATTTCCTGACCCGACCTGAATTTGGGCCTGGCAATCCCCGACAGATCGAGCGACGTTATTTCTATCGTAAGGGTCTGATCCGGCGGCAGGTATTTATCAAGACTCACAAAATGCTGCCTTAATTCATCCAGTATCCGATCCCGTTCCAGCGCGGACATATCAAAAAACTGTTCGGGCTTCACATAGGTGATGTGAATTGCCGACCAGCAGGCATCCATGCAAATCAGCACCAGTAATGCGGCGCCTATAAACCTGTGAATGACAGCCATGATTGCTCCCTCCTGAAATGACGCGATGACGGCGCGCGATCATCATATCACGCAGCATGGCTGCCGTGGAAATTGCCCGGCCACCCGGAGGCGGCCGATCGCACGGCCCAGGTGGCTTATTGAATAAAAATCTGCACCCATTTCATGTAAATCGGCAGGCCAATCAGGACATTGACCGGGAACGTGATGCCGAGCGAGGCCAGCATCGCCAGCCCGATTTGGGCGCTCGGGATCGATGTCTGAATGGCGGCAGGAGCGGCAATATACGAGGCACTGGCAACCAGGCAGGTCAGGATGAATGCGCTTCCGGCAGGCAGGCCGAGTGCCACTGACACGCCCAGTCCCAACGTGGCAAGCGCAAACGGCGCCAACGCGGCAAATGCGATCAGTCTGGCATGCTGCCAGGGCAAGGGTGAACACACGTTGGCAGTGCATAGTCCCATTTCCAGCAGAAACACCGCCAGCATGGTCTTGTAACCATTCAGCAGAACCGGTTCCAGCGGACCGAGACCGACCGGTCCATACAAATAACCGATCAGCACCCCGCCCCCAAGCAGTAACACACCGCGGCTGGTCAACGCCTCGCGCAATACCGTTCCATTCTGTGTTTGTCCGCTGATTTTATTGTAGAGCCAGATCGCGCTGATGATGGCGGGCAGTTCAAGCATCACCAGATACAGCGTGGTTTCCGGATTCAGCGCCAGATTGGCCTTCTTAACCAGCGCCAGCGCCACCGCAAAAGTACCCGCACTGACCGAGCCATAATGTGCCGCAATGCTTGCCGCATTGCCCGTATCAAGCCTGACCAGGCGCCGCAGTACCGGATAGCAGAGCATCGGAATCAGAAAACCCAGTGCCGCGATGCTGGCGAGGGTGCGCAGCATGGAAATCTCGAATTTTCCATGCAATGCCAACCCGCCCTCAAGTCCCAGCACCAGCATCAGCAGAATGGTCAAGGCCTGGTAAAAAGACGGCGGGACCTTTAAATCCGATTTCAACAAACCGGCAACCAGTCCCAAGATAAAAAAAGCGATGACAATATCGGGCATTATTTTTCCTTCCAGTGGATAAAGCCGCCATTGTGCTGTTTTTTATCTATATTGAATAATAAATTGTTTAATCGAAATTCATAGATGATTATCTATATCATGGCAAAAAAGTGCAAAAATAACAAGCTGTTAACCGGGTGTGGCACAGTGCTGAGGAAACCCAATCCGGTTCACGCACCGGCCGGTTCGGCAACCGGTCCTTGGCCTGACCCGGCCTGCACATTCATGCCGGCGCTATCAGTGGGAAGGTGCAGCTGAAAATGCAGTACTCGCCCTCTGCACTGTCTACCAGTATGGTCCCGCCGAGGGTCGATTTGACGATGTTAAAAACAATGTTCAGTCCCAACCCGCTGCCGCCCTGGCCCATACGTGTGGTAAAGAATGGATCAAAAACCCGATCAATATTTTTGGGGGGAATACCCTTGCCATTATCGGTAATCATCAGTTTCAGGTGGTTGTCTTCGACCACCTGGGCCGAGATGGTCACGACGCCATCCTTGTCGTCAGAAAAGCCATGGATCAATGAATTAAGAACCAGATTGGTCAGCACCTGACTGATGGCACCGGGGTAGCTGTCCAGCCTGATGCCAGCGGGGATATCCGCCACAATCTGATGGCGCGTATGTTTGAATTGCGGTTTAAGAATCGACACATTGTCATCAATAACCGATTTCAGTTCAAACGAGCGGCGCTGTTCACTGGCCTGGTCCACGGACACCTGCTTGAAATGCCTGACCTGTTCAATCGCCCTGTTCAGATTTCGTGTCACCAGATCCAGACCATTGTGCATAAACTGGTTGAATTCCTTGAGACGCGTTTTGGTAATCTTGCCATGCTCAACATCAACCCCAAATCGCAGGATTTCCTCCTGCATGCTTGAACTGGCCGTCAAGCCGTTACCGAGTGGTGTATTCATTTCATGCGACACGCCCGCCACCAGCACACCCAGCGCCGTCATTTTCTCGTGCTGAATCAACTCATTCTGGGTCCGCTGCAAATCGTCATTGGCTTTTTTGAGACTCAGGTTAATCTCAGCCAGCTCCCGGGTACGGTTTAAAACACGTTCTTCGAGCTCGGCATTCATTCTGGTCAGCTTTTCTTCTATCATTTTTATTTCGGTAATGTCACTGATCATGACGGCAAACTGCCCGAGTTTCGGACTGTATATTTTTACCTGATACCATTTACCCAACTCTTTTGAAAAGTTTTCATAGGAGGTCGGCGTGCCGGTCAGCGCCACCTTGCCAAAAATGTCTATCCAGTATTTTTCAGTGCCCGGCAATACATCCAGTACGGTCTTGCCAATGATGTTGCGTGCCACAAGCCCGGTCAGATTTTCATACGCCGCATTCGTTTCCAGAAAACGGTAATCCACCACGTGACCGTTGTCATCACAAAGCACTTCATGCAGGGCAAAACCGGTCGGCATATTTTCAAACAACAACTTCCATTTCTGCTCACTGACCAGCAACTGCTGCTCAACCTGCCTGTGATCCGTGATATCGCTGACAACGCCATGCCACACGCCCCCTTCAACCGGCAGAAATTTGGGCGACGAGGTAATCCGCAGCCACCGGATTTCACCGCGGAGCAGAAACCGCCCTTCCCAGCGGAATTGATGTTGGGAGGTGCGCGCAGCAAGGTTGGCCTGATTCAGGCTGGCAGCGTCATCCGGATGGACAGAATTGAACGCGACCCGGTAATCGTTCAGAACCGCATCGGCGTCCAGACCCAGAATTTCGCACAATCGCGGGCTGACATAAGTGAACCCCATGCTGCGTTCAGAAATGAATTTGAATATGTAAATACCGTCCGGAATGTTACGCAACAACTCGTCGTATTGCGCCGCAAGTCCGATCGGATCGCGGGCCAGGGGAATGAAGGTTCGCCCGGATTCCACCGACCGGGACGTTGCCGGTGGCTGAACTGCGGGATTTTTGTTGTTCTTGTCGTCAAACATCATCAGGTTCCGTTGCAGTCAAATTCACAAGTTGTCTATCGATGGCACCTCCGCAATCTACCGTCTTGATTTATTTACATCGACAAAAAATCATGCCGTTTGAAAATCGGATCCTGAACAACACAGCGCATCACGGGGCCACGAATGAAGCACACCAGAATGCAGCATACTATAAAGGATCGCGCATGCAACCAGATTCAGTTCATGGTGTGTTCACCGACCTGCACAAACCCGGTGCACCATAAAATCACTCAGCAGCGCCAGCGGCGGCAGTTCAAATTGAACAGACCCCATAAATCTCTTGTGATGGCCTGATCGTTATCCTATAACTAGATGTTCTAGCATGCAAACGCAAAAATTTCCCTGAATATTGCCCTTCAAACAAGTAATCGCCATGAATAATGAAAAAATCAAATTGAAACCACTCCTGATCGGTGGCTTTGGAATCGTGCTGTTCATCTTTTTAATCCTCACCAGCATAATTTTTTACCAAGTAAGCAACATCAAGGAAATCAATACCCAGGTCATAGAAAAAGACTGGGTAAAAGCCAACTCGGTGGCCACAATCAAGGCGGCCACAAAAAGCAATGCAATTAATACACTATTGCTGTTGATGGTGACCGACAAGGCGCAGGTCGAAAAAATCAACGAGGACATCGGAATCAACAAGAACCTGATTACCAAAGAACTCGAAACCCTGAAAAAGCTGATTTATCTCACTGAAGGCAAGGAGCTGCTGGCAGACATCGTCCAGGCCAGGGAGACCTATGTCGCTTCATTTTCCAAAGTGAACAGTTTGCTGCTCGAAAACAAGCATGATGAAGCGAGCTCAGCCATGCTCAACGATACGTTACCCAAACTGAATCAATTGCAGACCAAAATCGAAGCACTGAATGTTTTACAGAAAAAACTCGTTGAAGCATCGAATGCCCAGGAAAACCAGGCGATGCAGACCATTTTTACATCGCTGCTGATCGGCGGCATTGTGTCGATTATCGCCGGAATTCTCATTGCAAACTACATAGTTCACCGCGTCATGAACAAAATCGGTGGCGAACCCGACTACGTGAATGAGGTGACAAGCCAGATTGCGCAGGGTGATTTGAATACCCGGATTAACATCGATCCCAAAGATAACATCAGCATCCTCTATGCGGTACGCCAGATGAGAAATAACCTGCGCGAGATCATCGGCACGATACGGTCAGGCAGTGACGCCATTGCCACGGGCTCGAACCAGATAGCCACCGGCAATATGGATCTGTCGTCACGCACCGAAAATCAGGCCAGCTCACTTGAAGAAACTGCCGCAGCAATGGAACAGCTCAACAGTACCGTGCGGCAGAACTCGGACAATGCCGAGATAGCCAAAGGTCTGGTGATCGCTGCGACCGACGTCGCGGTCAAGGGAGGGGTCGTGGTCTCACAAGTGGTCAACACCATGTCGTCAATCAATAATTCCTCCAAAAAAATTGTCGACATCATTGCAGTTATTGATGGTATCGCGTTTCAAACCAACATCCTGGCATTGAACGCCGCCGTGGAGGCAGCCCGGGCTGGCGAACAGGGTCGCGGATTTGCGGTGGTGGCATCGGAAGTTCGGAATCTTGCACAGCGTTCTGCGGCGGCGGCCAAAGAAATCAAACAGCTGATTGACTCCTCGGTACATGAAGTCGACGAAGGTTCCAAACTGGTCAGTTCTGCCGGCGAAACGATGGAAAACATCGTGTCAAGCATCCGCAAAGTGTCGGAAATAATGATAGATATTTCCACCTCCAGCAAAGAACAGAGCCAGGGGATCGGTCAGGCCAATGAAGCTATTACCCACATGGATGGCGTGACCCAGCAAAATGCCGCTCTGGTCGAACAGGCCGCCGCCGCGGCAGGCTCCCTGCTGGACGAAGCGAACAGACTGGTCGATGCCGTGGCGGTCTTCAAACTGGATGAGGGCGTGGCCAGCACAGTACGGACAGCAAGAAAGCCGCCGAACCACAGCAAAACATCACCCCAGATTGGATCGAACAAAGCACCTGCCAGGACAAAACTGATCAGTGGCCGCTCGCGCGCGGCGTAACCCTGATCGGGCGTCAGGTCTGCTTGTCAGGTATTGGGCCAAATGTCTTCCAGCAGGGCGGCTAACCGGTAACCCGCGGTTAAGACCCGGTATTCTGCGGTCCTCACTCCCTCGGCAATATAGTCATCGCCCGGCACCTGCAATGCGACGATGCCGTGGTAAACAAACGCCGTCGCAATCTGTTCACTTTCCTTGGCCCAGCCCGCAAAATTGGTCGGCCCGCCCTGTTTCCAGGCCAGATCTAGCGTATAGGCTGACCTGATCGCTGCCGCCGCCGGCGCAATCAGTTCCAGCGGCGGCGGCGCAAAATGCCCGCCTTCTTTCGGAAAGGAATCGAGACCGCTGTCCCAATAGCCATGCAACTTTATCTGCGGATGAGCGTTGCCTACCGTGTGACGTATCATCAGGTCATTGCCACCCCGGTCTCCCTCGGGCAGTGCGGCCGACACGCGTGAAGCGCAATGCAAGGGCTGGTGAATGTCGCCTACAAAATGGATCACAAACCGCAATGCCTGCGCCCTGTCCTGATCGCTGCTGCGCGCCTCTTTCAGGATGCTGACGTACTTTTCCAGTGCAACCACGATGTTATCCGGTTGGGGAAGATCGGCCGGCAAAACGGTTCCATCGTCAGAAAACGGGTAATCGATGAAATGTTCATTGGCGGTCTGCGTGAATCCCTCAAGTCTTTTCACATCGTCAGCCCAGTGCGAGGCGCTGACAAAATCAACACTCCTTGCCGTGACTGACAGAGGTTCCACCGGTATCGCCAGCAGTCGGTCTATTTCTTTTCTGGCTCTGGGATCTTCAGCGGCGATCAGGTCGTAAGCAATCTGTGCAACGATCATGTGTCCGCCCGAACTCCATGAGTACGCCGGTCCCGACAACAGGGCGCAAACCGGCGCCAGAATAAGTGAACCACGCACCAAGAGACGTTTCATCACCGTTGTTTGCATAGCAGGCCTCGCTGGGTTGAACTGGGTTGCGCATCTGATGTCTGATAGTAGCATGACCGGTCGCGACCACCGGACACCCGATTCGGTCGACACCTGTGAATCAGGTATAAACCCGTTTCATGCGCTCGATCTCGGCCATAACGGACGCCGACAGTTCCGGCGGCGCCACCACCTTCACATTCGCACCGTAGCGCAGAATATCCATCAGTAATTCCTTGTCGTTACTGTAAGGAATTTTGAGCTCGAAGCTGCCATCCCGCATCATCTTGCCCTTCTGATCCTGATGCCAGCGTTCGCTCGACACCCAGCGCGAAACGTCGGGCGCAAACAGCAGGGTCGCCCATTTGACATTTTTTCCCGCGAAGATGCCGTACCCTGCAGTCAATACTTTATCGAGCTGCTTTTCTGACACATCTCTGGTTTTCCGGTCCAGCAATTCCACGCGCCGGATCGTATCCACCGAAAAGCTGCGCAGATCATTGCGCAAGTGGCACCAGGCATCCATGTACCAGTTACCGTGATAAAAAATCAGTCGCTGTGGCGACACCTCACGCTGGGTGCGCTGGTTGGTGCCACGCGAATAATGATCGATCAGAATCCGCTTGCGCTTCAGTAGCGCCGAACCAATCGCCTCAAAATAGTTTAACGGCACATGCCGGACCCGAATCATTTCAATCCGGATTCGCCGCTTCACCTCATCAACCGGATCATTGGCCGCACCCAGCAACGCAGTCAGGCGCGCCTGCAGCGCCTGAATGTGTGTCCCCAATAATCCGCCGGTGTCCAGATTCGAAATCAGGTGATGCATCGTCAGCAGGGCATAAATCTCTTCGGCAGAGAACCATAAGCCGGGCAACTCGTATTGCACCCCAACCTGCTTGGTACCCCGGTCAAACCGGTAACCACCCAGCTCCTTGTCAAACAGAATCGGCGCATTTAACCGGTCCCGCAGAAATGCAAGGTCGCGCTTTAAGGTCGCCCTCGATATTTCCAGATGCAGAAGCAGTTCATTCAGGGTGACGAATTGTCGTTCCGACAGCAATTGGTCAATTTTATAAATACGTTCGTTCAGGCTCATGATTCAGGCGGACCTCAAGCTCATCGGGTGAGCCTCCAGTCTGTCACAGTGGCCATGAATGCTCAATCAAATCGTGGGTACTCAGAAGAAAAAGCAACATCACGCCACAACGGGGAAAATTTATGCACGTATTTTTAATATGGTTCGGCATCGTTTATGTCATGCACAAGCTCGGCGCACCGTGGTGGCTATGGCTGCTTTTTATCGTTGGATCATTTCTCGCCGTGCTGCATTAAGCCGGTGCACTTTTTTTATTTCATTAACAGGGGATTATTATGAAAACAATAAATGGAATTTTTCTTGCCACCGTGTCGTTTGTTTTGACCGCGTGCGGCGGCGGTGGCGGCGGCAGCTCAGCGCCACCAGCGGTCACGCCGCCCGTCCAGCAAAATGCCGCCGGTATCTGGGAACAGTCGTACGTCGTGACATCAGGCATTAACACTGGCGATACGATCAAATCGGTGATGCTGATCTCGCCGTCAAGCAGCTTCTTCGACGTCGGCGTCAATCAGCAGAACGGCTGCGCCGGCATTGGATTCGGCCAGGCCGCGATTTCGGGATCCAGTTTCACCGCCAATGAGCAAGGTGCCATAGTCCAATTTACCACGGTTCCGGGCATCAACGTCAACTGCGAATATCCGGACGGATCCACCACCGCCACCGTCAGCATCACCGGCACGGTAACCACCGCACAAAGCCTGGTGGCAACCGGCACCGGTACCACCAGTCTGGGTACGTCACTGGGCTCCACCACGGAGACATTCAGCTACTCGGCGTTAAACAGCATCCCACCGTCGCTGGCGACCGTGGCCGGCAGTTACACCACCGCCGACGGCTCGACCTTGACGATAGACAGCGCCGGAAACATAGCTGAATTAAATAACACCAACGGTTGCACCTACACCGGCACCCTCTCCATACCCAGTACCTCGTACAACATTTACAACGTTGCCGTGACGGTTTCAGCGTGCAATCCTGCTTACTCGTCCTGGGACGGAGTCACTTTTTCCGGACTGGCTGCATACGATAGTTCAGTTACACCTAACGCGCTGATCCTGGGTGTATCTACCTCATCCGGTGGCAGCTTTCTTGCGATTGCATCTGCACTGCAGAAATAAGACGTTCGCAATGCAGATCGGCGTCAGGTCTAACGCGCAGACAGGGTTCATGTAATGTGTTTGCACGGAGGGCCTGATCCGGTTTTCAGCAGGTGCTGGTGGCAACGGAACTGGCGAACGATATGTTCATTTGGTGTTTGCTTGACTGAAGCGAAACGCCAACTGGATTGGGCTCACTCAAACCGGCCCATGTACCCCGGCGGCCTAATACCTAAACACGGTTCCGTAACCATTCGCCCCGCCTTCGTATGTCACGCCATAAAAGAATCCGTCGTTGCCCAGGATCAGACCAAATGGTTGACTGCCATCGGCACCCGCTCCAAACGCATGCAGAAGGGTATATGTACCCGTTGGGGTGATTTTGAACAATACACCGCCGCTATTGGCGCCATCATACGGTGCAACCCCGTATATATTTCCGTCACTGCCCTGCACCAGATTTGACGCCCAAAGTTCACCACCATCACTGCCACCTGTAAAGTCATACAGATCGGTTATGGTTCCTGCGGGTGTAACTTTATAAACTGTACCGTAACCATTCAGGCCATTATCGTACGTCGTGCCATAAAAGTTACCATCCTGCCCCAGCAACAACCCGGAGTAGGGTCCATTCACAACAGCACCTCCCTGAAACGACGAGACCATTGTATAGCCAGTCCCATCTGCCTTGAATTTAAAGAATGCACCGGCAGAATTTGCGCCGCCCCCATTAGTTGTACCATAAATATAACCGTCGTTGGGATTGTAGGTGAGCGCGTTACTATAAGGTCCATCACCGTCCGTTGGATTCCCTGCAAAAGAGTGCACCAAAGTGTATCCGCTGCCATCCGGGGAGAGTTTATAGATAGTCCCCAAGTCAGCCGGACCGCCTGCATAAGTCATCCCAAATAACGTACCGTCTGGTCCCTGGATCAAACCGGTAAAGCCGTAGCGGCCATCACTGTTGCCACCTGAAAAGTCATGCAAATCAATGTAGGTCAGACCGTCTGTGGAAATTTTAAAGATCATCCCATAGCCGTTCAGGCCGCCGTCTTCAGTTGTACCGTATAAATAACCGTCTGCGCCCTGAATTATTGGAGCGCCATAATAAGGAAAGAGGCCATCTGACCCTGCCCCAAAATTATGCAGGATTTTCTCAATACCGCCAGGCGTGACCTGATAAACAGTGCCACCGCTGCCCGATCCACCCTCAGATGTAGTGCCATAAAAATTACCGTCTGTGCCCTGAATCAGGCTGGCCACCGGATATTGCCCGTCTGGCAGCGAATTAAAACTGTAGACGACACCTTCAGCGTAGGTACTGCACTGTAAATTGACACTGGTCACCGCTGCAGTGACGCTCCCCGCCGGGTTAGTGATCGTGCAGGCTTGTCCAAGCGGTTGCATAGCGACCGACACTGAATAGTTGCTTCCGTAAGCAAGACTGGTAGGAAATGTGAACGACGTGTTGGAGGTTACATTGATCAAATCGCCGCCATTGTTTTTCAGACTAACCTGATTGCCGGCAGTTAGCCCCGTCACGTTACCCGACACACTGTACGATTGCACAGCGCATACCACACTGACATTGGTTATATTGGCTGCGATGTGAGCCGCAGTGCCATTGTTGACAGTGCAGATTTCGCCAACAGGTTGCGTCAGCACCGTGACGGCATAACTTGTACTGTTCGTTATCTTTTCTGAAAAAGTAAAATTGCCATTGGCCGACAGACTGAGATTGGCCGTGCCGTTATCCTGTAATACGACAGTGCCGTTCAGGCCCGATACGGTGCCACCCACCGCAAACGTCGAAGGTGTGCTGCTGTCTGGCTGGGAAAATCCGCTGCCGCTATTGCAGCCGGCCACCACTGCCAACCCCGACACACACATCAGAAAAATTCCAATCCTTTTAGCAAGATCAGACTCGATTCCTGTTTGCTTACCCTCGGTATTTGTCCACATAATATTTCTTCCTGAATCAAGTTGATATTTGAGAGTCGGTAAGAGATACGGCGCCGGCGGTACCATTTTTTGCCATCAGAGTGCATCAATAGTGGTATACAACCCCGATCGAAAGCAGGCTGACATATTCCTGATGATTGGTCGCATCGTCCAATCGATAGCGCTCGGCTTCAAGGCGCGCAGAGAATGCAGCGGAAATCCGATAATTCAGACCCACCCCAATTTTGTAATCTGTGCTGTTTTCGCTGTACGAAGACCGCAGCAACTGAACCGCACCGCTGGAGCTGAAGTCTGATTTGGCCTGATTATAGGTAATACCTGCGCGTGCAATCAGGGTTGATCTCTCATCAAACAAATAGGTACCGACCAGATCCAGATTGCCACCCTGGTCCTTCAATGTACCGTTCAGCGAACCCACGGGTGCGGTAACTGCGTTAAACCCCAGACTGCCCAGATCGAAGTACCCGCCCTCCAGACTAAGCAGGTTGCACAATCGATAGCCAACGTATATTTTGCCGCCTGTTGAACTATTGTTATCGGTAATACTGGAAGTCGCCAGCCCACCACCGGTGGTGATCCCACCGTTGTTCAGACCTTCTGCGATACCGCCATCATCAATGGAATTAATTGACTTTCCAATGCTGGCACCAACATACCAGTTACTATTTTCATCAGCCAACACGTTGTGATTGAGACTCACAATGACCAACGCACAACAAACTTTCAAGATAAACGGAGCGCGCATAGTTTTACTTTCTCAACATTATTTCATCAAATATTAAATTTTTGATAAATCAAATCGAACCAGTCAACCTCACCCTATCCTTCTGGCTATAACTTTAGAACAAGCAGCGGAAAATGTAAGGGAGTTCTGATTAATTAATGTTGCAAAACCATCTACAAACAATGATATAAGTTCAACGAATCCGCTTTAGCGCTTCCCCACAACATCGCCTGATTTTCTGTGCCGTGGAATCAAAATCTGGCAGCCGAGTCCCATCAAATTCATTCAAATAAAGGCGCCGATTTACTTCTATCATTACGGCCTGAACTCTTTTGTCCTTGCGGTACCTGCTCGCAGGTACTAATGCGCCAGTGAATGGGTGGTTGACTGCCACGTTCCATCCCGCATTTACGAACGCCACTCTGAAAGCTGCCGCTACATTATCCTCTGTGTGAAAGTCATCGGTTCCAATGCAAATGTCGGGGCGGATATCTGAAACTGATGTCAATTCATACGGCAGTGCCACCGCTGGAAAACTATGACAATCAATGACGAGGCATTTCCCAAATGAATTAAGGCTGGTAGACACCGCGACTTCAAGCTGAGAATGATGTGGATCGTAGTACCTCTGAATCAATGATTTTCGTTCGTGGGGCTGGAGTGGTCTTCGCAAGGGCTTCAAGTATGACGTCATGGTATAAACCGCTCGCCGCAGGCTCATCAAATGAGCTTGATCGACGTTTTGTTACCACATCAATCGCGCGCTAAAATAATCTGCCCAATTTAGACACTGTTTCATTTCGCACCTGCAAATACAAATTTGCTGTCGTCCAGTTCAGTTTCCCCATCCCAACGGTATGCAACTAACGGACCATCCTTCGCGGCCGAGTAATCCAGGCAGGCAACCTTGCAAGTTTGAATACTCGGTGTACCCGTCATCCAGTAGTGCCCGACAAATACTGGAGCGCCCACAATAGGCATTGGCGCAAATTGATCCGTAAACGGAATGTCCGGAATCCGGTGCAGTTGTTCCTGGTCCATCAGCGCAATTTCGCGGTAATGCGTGGCATCCGTCAACCACCATTTGGTACGGATTCGAGTCCTTCTGATTCCCGACTGGTCAACAAAGAAATGGCCTTCAGGCAAATCTACTTCCAACCCTTTGGTTAATGCTTCCATCGCCATCCATCCAGCAGTCGGTTCCTCAAACGACGCATGTAAAAACGATTCATTCCATCCTTCTTTTGGATTGTAGTGTTCCGACACCAGGTCAACATGCGCTTGATGCCAGAATGCGTGTACCACACGGATACCACCCAAATCCAGAAACGGCGGTAAGGTGCGAAACCAATTCACCCATTCGTTATGCAGATCGGAGCCTTCACCAACCTGGCGAAGAAATTCCCTATGTTGATCCTTGTTTTTGTCACTGTGTTTCCTTAGGAATTCGCCAGGCACCTCCTCATTTGGCGTCACATAACCAATAGCGTTAAATTCATGATTACCCATGACAGTTTGAGCATGCCCTGCATCGATCATCGTACGAACCGTTTCCAGAACCTGCAATTGCTTCGGCCCCCTATCGATCAAGTCGCCCAGAAAAATCGCCTGACGACCTTTCGGTGGGATCCACAGCCCTCCCTGTTTTGAATATCCCATTTTGGCCAATAACGCCTCTAACTTGTCGGCCTGCCCGTGTATGTCACCAATGACGTCATAATTCATTCTATTCCCCTACTTATTTGTGTTATGCAACTAAGTGTTTTAACTATATAGTAGTTAGTTGCAGAATACAACTAACATTTCGAGGCGCCACATGAAAAACAACGATATTAATAAAAAGACACCCAATAACCACCCCATGCCCTTTACCCGTATCGAAGTGGTGGTTTTGAGTGTTATAGACAATTGTCTGCAGGTACTCCTTGCCAAGCGCACTGATGCGCCTTATGCAGGTAAATGGGCACTGCCGGGTGGCGTCGTCCGTATTGACCTGGACAGTTCGCTGGAAGCCAGTGCACAACGTGTGGTAGCTGAACGTCTCGGAATGACCATTCCAAACATGGAACAACTCTGTGCAGTAGGCGGCCCAAAACGCGACCCTCGGGCCGATTGGGCATTAAGTATCGTTTTCAAGGCACTGATGCGAGTTGAGGGTGTTACTGCCAATGCCGGCAAGCGTATTGAAGCGCTCGCGTGGCGATCCGTTGCGGAGGCCATAGAGGACAGGACTCTGGCCTTCGATCACGCCGAATTAATCGAACGCGCCGTCAATACGACGCGTTCACAGATCGATAGCCTGGTCATACCCCCAGGTTTGCTCGATGAACAATTTACTTTAGGTGATCTGCAGGCCATCTGTGAACAGGTGTTGGGAAAAAAACTGGACAAATCGAGTTTCAGACGAAAGCTCGCCATCCGGAATGTGGTTGAACCGATTGGGGGCGCGATGCGAGGTGGGGCATTCAGGCCGGCTCAGCTTTATCGGTTAAATGAAACGTATGAACACAAAGGCTAGTTTGTTTGAATTGTTATGCCTGGCTCTCCCATGCGCGGGCTCGAGGGCTTACTTAATTGCTTCGCAATTTTCATCACCACCAGCTTCAAATTCAGGACCAAGAATATTCTCTGCAACCAACGACTTCCTCCACCGAGTCGCAACCGCAGATAGCTTATTGGAAAAAGACGTGGAAGAGCTGCACAAACGGCTAGCAGACTCTGGCCGTGCGGTCAAAGGTAATGGTAAGGTGTGCGCAAGCATGTGAATTTTAGTGGCCTGCATCAAAACTTGCCGGATTCCAAATATGCTACTAGGGATTAAATGGGTATGAGAATTCGAAAACGAAGTCGACTATTCAAGGGATTGATAGTAATTACTAACTTTTTTGTTCAAAAAAATTAAACCAGAACTAATATTGCCTAAAAGGCAATGCTCTATTTTGTCAGTTATTTTAAGTCAGAACAAAATAGAACATCGGCTAACAATAATAAAATCTCAGTTTTTAAATTTACTAGATCGTTCGTTCAAGTCCAATTCTCAAATTTCTCCGATCAAACACGGTAATAAAGTGCTTGGGGTTTGCCACATATTTTAATAATTTATGTGGCAATTCGCCCAGAATAGAGTATTCTTGCCACATATTTATAAATTTTATGTGGCAAAAAACCTGGAAATATCTATGGCTCAACTCTATTCTATTTTTCAAGCGACCTATCACACTGAGTTTGAAAATCTAGCTCAGTGGGCGCAAACCCAAGATCAGATTCACTTGGGTACGCCTGGTCGCATTGAAACGAGGCAAAGAGGCGATGGCGCTTTTTTTTATCATCGCTTTTACGATGCGAATGGCAAGCCGTCAGAGAAATACATCGGCGGCCCATCTGGGACGGCCGATGGGGATCTCGCCTGTAATAATGCACTAGACAAAATTAAAAGCGCTGAAATGGTTGTCCAAAGTGTTCGGGAGCTCCGCAAACTTGGCTTTGCCGTTATCGAAGACAAGGCTGGAGCAACGTTGGCCGCACTGCATAACCATCGCCTTTTTTCGGGTGGACTCACTTTGATTGGAAGTCACGCCTACGGGGCAATTCTAAACAGACTCGGCGTCAAAGCCCCGAACTACTTAACGGAAGATATTGATACGGTAAGATTAAAGCCGCTGAGTCTGGCCACCGAACCAACCATGAGCCTGCTTGAAATATTGCGGACATCAGGCCTTCCATTCATAAAAGCAAGGACCGGTTTAAAACCTGGAGGCAAATCCGAAACTTACAAACTACCTGGCAGCGAAAAACTAATGGTGGATCTACTTGTGAATGGATCTGATGCCGGAGCTCCAATATTTATTCCTGAGCTGGATGCATATGCCCAATCCATTCCCCATCTTGCCTACGTGGTAGAGGACAGAATGGAATCCATCATTCTCAGCAAGCACTATGCCGTGCCCGTTTACACACCTAATCCAGCCCGGTTTGCCATTCACAAATTATTTTCGGCGTTATCTCGGGTGAATCAATCTGCAAAGAGCGATAAAGACATTCAGCAGGCGGCGACAGTCATTTGTGCGATGGAGGACAAATACCCGGGAGATATCGAAGAGGCGATTAAAACATTCCCAGTATCAGGTAAGTCGGTGATGTTAAAGGGTGTGAAACGCGTCATGCCGATCGTACAGGCACATTCTGAGCAATATGGCGAAAATTTAAGGCGCGCAATTAACTGATAATCCCACCCTTAATCGGCTCAAATTAGATCTACAACTACCCTAAATTTTCTGGGCGAATTTTCATACGAGATTAATCAAGCTTACTAAACAGACACAGGCGTTTTGCCAAAGCTGCGACGACAATTCAGCAAAATCCCACTCAATCCAAGCTGTCCCCCAACGACCGCTAGTTATTTAGGACCCATCGACCAAAACAAATCATTTACAAACCGCAACTATTTCTGTAGGGTATGCACTATTACAAATGAGCAACCTTGCTCGTTGAAAACATAACCGCCCACTACAGCGGGAGACTACATGAAATTCATGCGAATCTTATTTTTCGTTTTAGTGTTTCTCTGCACCTCTGCCCTCGCCCTAGACAAATTCCAAACCGAACAAGCTGCGCAAGAACATTGCCCCAAAGATGTGGTGGTTTGGCTCAACCTCCCCACTGGAGTATTCCATTTCAAAGGTCAACGCTGGTATGGCAATACGAAATCGGGAGCTTATGTTTGTAAGAAAGAAGCTGAAAAAGAAGGTGATCGAGCTTCAAAGAACGGGCAGTAAAAAACCAAACAGAATGAATGCCAACAGCGAAAGTAGTTAGCCACCATGAGTGAAATTGCCTACTATTGTTCCAATGTTCAAAATTTTCTAATGGACGATAACGCAACGATATTAGGCATACTGACACAACAACACGGTTTTTCATTAGAACACCAACAAAAAAATGCCTGGATTGCCCAAGTAAATTTACTCAAAGCTAATCTTCCCACTAATCTAAACGGTGCAATTTATTTTGAATTTCGCATTCCTCGTATGGGGAAAAGAGCGGATGTACTTATTGTTTTCAATGGAATTATTTTCGTTATCGAATTTAAAGTAGGCTCAGATAAATTTGATCATTATGCGATAGACCAAGTGCAC
>CAITOF010000066.1 GCA_903893945.1 uncultured Oxalobacteraceae bacterium
AAAAACCGGCTGATCGATGAAATCAGTCGGCTTTCTTTTATTACTGACAGCGATTTACTTTTTGTTCTTATTGGCCGCTTCCGCCGCCAGTTTCATTTCTTTTTCCGCGTCTCTTAATAGCTGCTCGGCTTTAGCCGCATGGCCACCCATGTCATATTCATTGGCAACCTGGGCGGCATGCATTTTTTCGATGGCATGTTGCGCATCTTCTCGCGCTGCAATAATATTCGGATGGCCCGCCTCGGGACCGGCATAAACCTGTGTTGACAGGGCAGCTAACATCAATACTGGGGCAAGGATCAGTTTTTTCATGGTCATCTTTCAGTTATCGTTAAATAGGGTAAAGTCCGGTTGGGTATTATTGATTTAAGTTTCCCTGCCAGGCAGCGCAGAGACAGGCAAAGAACGGATTGGCACCTGGTTTGGTTGACAATCATTTTTGCTCTTATTGTTAAAATGAAAACTATTACCCATTCAGCTAATGTGTACATCAGTCAAATAGTCCAAATCAGGTAAAAAGCAATACACAAAAAATTGCGATCACCCATTTGGAAATAGCAGGCTACCCTACTTTGTCAGGCCACGAAAGTTATTTTGGTGCTGTTGTTACCAACCACCCACAGTGTTCAGCCAGCGCACAGAACCGTCAAATGGGTACCCATTTTCGTGTCATGAAATTGCAGTGTAAAACCATGTAATCGGACTACCGCGGCAACAACGCTTAAACCAAGTCCATACCCCTCCTTGACTTGCTGTCCGTGACCGGTATTGCTGCGGTGGAATCGCTGTAATACGGCATCCCTTTCTGACACAGGAATGCCACATCCACTGTCAATAACGTCGATGCAAACAACTGAGTTGATCTGGCTTAATTTTAAAGTGACTGAACCATCCGGGGGGGTAAATTTTATCGCGTTGTCGACCAGATTACTCAGAGCTTCAAACAGCAAATCCGGGTCTGCGTAAATAAACGCCGTAGTTTCACTTTGCAATGTCAGCGACACACGTGCCTCTTCGGCCAGCGGTTCGAACAATTCAATCAATTGTTGCGCCGTTTCCTCTGGATTGATATTTTTGAATCCGGATTTTCGCTGTCGATTTTCAATTTCAGAAATACGCAGCAAAGCACGAAATCGGCCGAGAATTGCATCAGTTTCTTCGATTGCATTATCCAGAAACGCATGCTGCGGATGGTCTGACGAAAGTTGTTGTTGTGCCCGGTATAACGTCAGCCTCAGCCGGGTCAGCGGTGTGCGCAGGTCATGCGCCAACGTATCGGTAACACTTTTCACTTCGTTGAGAAGCCGCTCAATTTCTTCGAGCATGGTGTTGACAATGGTCGACAACATATCCAGTTCATCATGTCGATTTGAGAGTGGCATGCGCAGGCTCAATTCACCTTGCATGATGCGTCGACTGGTCTCCCGAATCACATTAATTCTGCGTAGCGGGTTGATGCTCAGTGCAAAGCCGCTCAGTAACCCGATGGATAAAATCACCGTACCGCTGACAATTAATGCATTCAGAATAATCCCCCTGATTTCCGCCAGCTGAGTAAAATCGCGTCCTACCACCAGAATCGTTCCGTTGGCTAGCTGCTTTATCAGAGCACGCGCCAGCCCATCCACAGGCTCTGGAACACTGTGCTGGGTTGGGTAAGGCGGCATACTCAAATGTGAGAACTGATGAATTTTGCCGTCCGCAGGCAATCCCTGCGGTAACGACGTCATGTTCCCGGCAATCACCTTGCCGTCGGACGTGAACAGGCCATACATATTGGATCGTCGCAAGTCGTAATTCAGGGCGTCATTGACTTCCTGTGTCACCTTGTCCGGCGAAAGATTCTGAAAACTGCTCGCCATACCGATGATGCTATGATCAATGCGCTGCACCAGATAACTGGAGGTTTGCCAATAAATCAGGCTCAGCAGGGCTATATTTCCGATCGCAAATACGACGCCAAACAGCATTGCCAACCGAAAGGTGGAGACACGCCCGTGTTCTAGCAGCGTATTTTTCATGGTTCACCCAATATATAACCTGATCCGCGTATAGTTCGTATCAGTGGAGTCAGTCCGGGCAGGTTAATTTTTTTTCGCAATCTTGCCATATGCACTTCGATCAAATTGGTATAGGGATCGAAATGATAATTCCAGACCGCTTCAAATATCATACTGCGCGTCAGTACCTGTCCGGAGTTTCGCATCATGTATTCGAGCAAGCGGAATTCGGTCGTTTTCATTTCCAGCTCCAGACCATCACGCTGCACGCTGCGTTCAATTAAATTCATCGACAGATCAGCCACCTGCAAGGTCAGGACCAGCTCCGGTGTCTTGCGGCGTCGCATAAGCACTTCAAGTCGCGCCGACATTTCATCGGTGGCGAAAGGTTTGGTCAGATAATCATCACCACCTGCGCGCAATCCGCGTACCCGTTCATCAACGTCGCTGAGTGCGCTGATCATCAGTACGGGCGTATCAATGCCTTCAGCACGCAATCGCGTAATAAGGCTGATGCCATCCATTCCGGGCAACATGCGATCCAGAGTTATCGCGTCATAATGGCCACGGCTTGCTATTTCAAAACCACGTTTACCGTCGTGGACTACATCGACAACATAACCATGCGTGGTTAATTCAGCGGCAATTTCTTCTGCCGTCGTCAGATCGTCTTCGATAGTCAGGACCCGCGGTAATGGTTTGTCTGTTTTGGCGACTTGCATGATCTGCTCAAGGTAAGTTTGAAATCAGCGAACTACTGCTCCGGTTCCAGCCTCCACCCAAAGCGCGAATCAGATCAACACTGGAACGGAGTGCCTGGGTATGAATGTCAATGGCACGCTGCGATGCGTTCAGCGCCGCTTCCTGCGATGTCACTACTTCCAGATAATTTACCGCGCCTTCGCGGTAGCGATTCAGCGCCAGATCCAGACTGGTATTTGACGACTTGATGGCCTGCTGCTGTTCCATTTCGCTCTCTCGCTCGTAGGTCAGTCTTGACAGATTATCCTCGACTTCCTGAAATGCCGCCAGTACCACAGCCCGGTAAATTGAACTCATCTCTTCCATGGCGGATCGGGCCTGCGCCAGTTGCGCATCGTGCTTCCCGGAATCAAACAGATTCATGAGAGCGGTCGGCCCTAAACTCCAGAATGTGTTTGGTATAGAAAACAGATCTGCCTTTCCCGTGTTCTGCACGCCGTAGGCAGCACCGAGTGACAGGCTCGGATAGTAGGCGGCACGGGCAACGCCTATAGTTGCATTCGCCGCGGCAACACGTCGTTCGGCGGCTGAAATATCCGGCCGGCGCAATAATAATTCTGATGGCAGGCTGACGGGGATTTCAGGTAGTGCCATTTCCTGGCTTGCTGCCAACAGTCTGAATTCCATGGCGGGCTGACCGGTTAAGCTGGCAATGGCGTGCTCATAAATTGCGCGTTGCGCACCCAGATCCGCCGCTTGGGAACGGACTGAACTCAGTTGTGTTTGCGCTCTGGCGACATCAATACCTGATGCAACGCCGCCATCGTGACGTCGTTGTGTCAGTTCAAGTGCCTTGGTATAGGCATCGATAGCATGGGAAAAATTCTGAATTTGTGCGTCTGTACCACGCAAACTGACATAATTCTCCGCCAGAATCGCGTGCAGGCTGAGTCGCACCGTTTCCATGTCAGCCGCACTGGCTTCTGCATTGGCCTTGCCTGCAACCACCATGTTACGCACCTGGCCCCAGATATCCAGGGCATAATTCGCACTGAGGCCAACGGTATTGGCGTCATACACATTGGGTTGATTGGCGCCTCGCAGGGGTCGATTTTTGGATTGCCGGTTGTTCGTCAGGCTGACACCGCCGTCAACTGTGGGTCCCAGGCCAGACTCAAGTTGACGGGTATACGACGTTGCTTCATCATAGCGAGCCAAAGCCGCCGCCAGACTTGGGTTAGTCTTATCCAATCTGTTTTCCAACTCATTTAAAATGGGATCATTAAACATCTCCCACCAATTACCGTGCGACTGCGCATCCATCGGTCGCGCAATGTGCCAGACATTGTCTTGCCAGACATCCGCATGAATATCAACAACAGGAGCATGATATATCGGTGCCAGTGAACACCCGCCCACACTGACAACACTCGCACATAGTGTCAGTCGCGCGAGCGATATGCAGATCGCACGATGCAATCTCGCTGTCATTGGTTTGTTCCCTCTGCTATGCGCACCTGATCTCCCTGCAATAACGAATCCGGTGGACTGTCGATAATACGTTCCGTAGCAGAGAGTCCCGTCGCCACTTCAACCGAACTGCCCAGATCATGGCTGATCTGAATACCTCGGAATGCCACGTGGTTGTCCGTCGTCAGTGTCGCAACCGAAAGTCCTTCTTTTCGGAAAACCAGTGCCGTAGCGGGAATCTGAACCCCATTGTTTGCATCGGGCAAAGTAAAGTGCACATTTCCATAGGCACCCGGCATCAGCTTGCGGTCCGCATTATCCACGGCCAATTCTACCAGCATGGTACCGGATGCCACACTGATCGCTCGTGAGTTGCCCGTTAAAATGGCGTTAAACATTTGTCCGGGAAGGCTGGGTACATCGAATTGCACTTTCATTCCGGCAGTAATCTGATGTGCATAGCTTTGGGGCACATTGACATACATTCTCAACTGATGGATATCATCCACGGTAAACAGCCGATTACCGGCATCATGGCCTGCGTTGATAAGCGTACCGATATCCGTATTTCGTTCAGTTACGACACCGTCGAAAGGGGCAGTAATACGTTTAAACGTTTCAAGTGCTCGCAGCCGATTTACATCAGCCTTTGCCGCGTCAACCAGCGCTTTTTTGGCCTCGTGATCACCCAGTTTCTCATCGGTTTCCTGTTTTGACACAGAATCGGTCTTTAACAGATTCGTCCAGCGCTCACTGGTGAGTTTTGTAAGACGTTCGTTCGCCAGCGCGGTTTCAAGGTTGGCCTCTGACTGAATCAATTGCTGATCCAGATCCGGAGTATCTATCGTTGCCAGTAATTGTCCCGCTTTGACCAGCGTCCCAATATCGACATTCCACTGTTTCAGATAACCTGGTACCCGCGCATAAACGGACGCTGAATAAAACGCTTTCAGCGTTCCGGGAAGGATCAAATTCACGGTACCATTGGACCGTTTTGGAAATATCATTTTAACGATGGGCAATTCCTGTTGTCTGACCAGACGCTTCAATTCGGCCTGATCGTTCGCCCGATAAATAAGCCCTGTGGCAACAGCAACCACAGCCAGCGCCACAATAGCCAACGCCTTCAACTTTAAGTTCGCTGGCAACGCCTTGCTAAGTGGTGTATCAATATTATCAGTGCTCACTAGATTCCCCATCTGAAGAAGTAGGTTGGTAGTTTCTGTGCACCAGACTGAATACAACGGGTACAAAAAATAAGGTCGCTACGGTAGCCGCAATCAATCCGCCAATGACGGCGCGGCCCAAGGGTGCATTCTGTTCGCCACCCTCGCCCATGCCAAGTGCCATTGGTGCCATCCCGATGATCATCGCCAATGCCGTCATTAACACGGGTCTGAAGCGCGTAAAACCCGCTTCCAACGCCGCTTTTATTGCATCACCAGAGTGAAGCAGGCGCTCTCTGGCAAAACTGATCACCAGAATACTGTTAGCGGTGGCAACACCCATGCACATAATCGCACCGGTCAGTGCCGGAACAGACAACGTTGTGTGGGTAATAAAAAGCATCCAGACAATACCCGCCAATGCGGCGGGTAACGCGGTAATGATGACAAACGGGTCACTCCATGACTGAAAATTCACCACAATCAACAGATAAATCAGGATGACGGCAGCAAGCAGTCCAAATAGCAAACTGCTGAACGCGTCATTCATGGTTTGTACCTGACCGCGCAAGGTGATGACTGATCCTTTGGGTCTGTCCGTTTCGTGTTTCTTCAGGATCTGAGTAATTTCATTGGCAACACCGCCGAGATCTCTATGGCCTGTGGTTGCAAAAATATCGATGGCGGGTTGAACGGCATAATGTGATACCACGGCGGCTGAATGGGTTCGGTTGATCGTCGCCAATCCGCCCAGAATCTGGTCACCACTTTCACCGACAATGGGAATGTTGGTCAGATCTGACAGTGACTGTATCTGGTATTCCGGTGTCTGTGCGACGATCGGATACGACACGCCGTTGCGTTTATTTAACCAGAACGATGGCGCAACCTGTCCGCTACCGGCCATGGATACCACCAGACTGTTTGTTACATCGCGTTCAGTAATACCCAGCTGTCTGGCACGACTGCGATCAATATCGACGCTTATCGCCGGGTAGTTATTAGCTTGCTGAATGCGTACGTCGGCAATACCGGGTATTTGCTTCATCTCCCTCATCAGCACTTGCGCATACTGCATATTTGCCTCACCGTCGGGTCCCATTACCTGTACGTCGACAGGTGCCGGTGAACCGAAGTTCAAAATCTGACTGATCATATCGGCGGGTAAAAATGAGAAAGTCGTACCCGGAAATTCCGCGGCCAGGCTGACACGCAATCGGGTTACATAGTCATCGGTCGGCCGATGACCTTCATTAAGGGAAATAAGAATATCGCCGTCTTGCGGCCCTATGGTGCCGGTGTTGTTATACACCTGGTTTATGCCGCTGACGGTAAGTCCGATATTATCCACCACAGCCCCGAGTTCGTCCTTCGGTATGGTTGCTCGTATATGTTGTTCAATCTGATCAAATAACTTTGCAGTTTCTTCAATACGCGTTCCAATTTGGGCACGTGCATGAATCTTTATCTGACCCGAGTCCACGCTGGGGAAAAAATTTCGACCCAAAAATGGTACCAGCGCAAACGAGATGATAACAACGCCCAGAAAACCGACAATAAATGGCCTGCGCCTTTTCATTGCCAGAACAAGCAGCGAATAATAGGTTTCACGAATACGCATAAACCGTTGTTCGAACGATTGCTGAAAGCGAACCAGCGGATTGGTTGAGTGAGAAGCGGTGTGGTGATCTGGTTGTGCTAACTGCAGCAGCTCACCGGAGGGATGGCCATCAATACTGTGGGTTTTAAGTAAATATTGCGCCATGGTCGGCACCAGCGTACGCGACAGGATAAATGAGGAAATCATGGCGAACATAACCGCTTCGGCCATGGGAACGAACAGATAGTGGGCAATACCGGTCAAAAAAAACATCGGTACAAAAACAATACAGATGCACAACAGGGACACCAGCGCTGGAACGACAATTTGCTGGGCGCCATCCATAATGGCGTTATAAACCGGTTTGCCTTTCTCCAGGTGCCAGTTGATATTTTCAATGGTCACTGTTGCGTCATCGACCAGAATACCAATTGCCAGTGCCAGACCACCCAGCGTCATAATATTGAGCGTTTCACCGACAGCGTATAAACCTATGATAGACGACAGAATAGCTAAAGGAATCGATATGGTAATAATCAGTGTTGAACGCCAGCTACCCAAAAACAGCAATATCATCAAACTGGTCAGCAGCGCAGCAATGACAGCCTCATGTGCCACGCCGGAGATAGCGGCTTTTACAAAAATGGACTGATCGCCGATCGCATTCAGATTCACCGAGGATGGCAGACTTTCTTTAATAACCGGCAGCAGGGTTTTGATATTATTGACAATATCAAGCGTGGACGCTGCACCACTTTTTAATATGGTCATTAAAACTGCACGACTACCATTGACCCGCACTATGTTCGTTTGTGGCGGGTTGCCATCGCGGATGTTTGCTACGTCACGTAAGTAGATCAGCGCTCCGTCAACGTATTTAACCGGAATATCGTTCAATTGTTCAAATGCGTCTGGACTGTTATTCAATTTGACGCTGTATTCAAATTGTCCGATTTTTTGCGTGCCCACCGGGATGATCTGATTTTGTGCGGCGAGGGCATATTCTATATCTTGAGCCGATAATTTTTTTGCCTGCAGTGCCTGTTGATTCAGGTCGATCTGAATCTGGCGGACCTTGCCGCCATACGGTGAAGGCACCGCCGTACCGGGTACGGTGGCCAACTGCGGACGAATAAAATTCTGGCCGAAATCAAATAATTTCTGTTCTGTTTCTTTTACACTGGACAAAGCCAATTGTAAAATCGGTACAGTCGATGCGTTGTAGTTAAGGATCAGCGGCGGAGTAATACCCGGTGGCATTTGCTTTAAAACCGTTTGCGAAATGGAGGTGACCTGCGCTGTGGCCGTGCGGATGTCGACATTAGGCTGAAAAAATATTTTAACTATACCAAAACCGGCAAGCGACTGTGATTCAATGTGTTCAATATCATTCACCGTTGAACTCAGTGACCGTTCGTAGTAATACAGCACGCGACCCGACATGTCTTCGGGCGGCAGACCAGTGTAGGTCCATACGACGCTGATGACAGGTATTTTAATGTCGGGGAAAATATCCGTAGGTGAACGAAAAGCAGCAAGCGGCCCAAAAATCAAAATGAGCAATGCCAGTACAACGAATGTATAGGGACGTTTGAGGGCGATTCGTACAATCCACAGCATTCAGAGCCTCTTGGTTCAAATTCGGCAAATGCACCGACATGATGAATTATAGAGTCAACGCTAAATTGCTTTCATTAAACATTTTTCATGTTCAAGGATTGATGAAGTTAATATTATGACAATTCAGCCATTAAACGCGTGAAACAGTCAAAAGCAGTCATTTTCATGAAAGTGAATCAGCATTAATTTAAATTGTGAGATTCGTTTCAAATTTCCAGTCCTAAACTACATCCAGTGCATTCACTAAATCCTGTCGCAAATCCTCCACGTCTTCTATACCCACTGACAAGCGAACCAGGGAATCGGTAATGCCTAACAAAGCACGTTGCGCTGCCGGTATGGTGGCATGCGTCATGATAGCCGGATGTTCAATCAGGCTTTCCACACCGCCCAGACTTTCAGCCAGTGCAAAAATATCACAACGCTCCAGAAACCGTCGCGAACCGGCCAGGTCAGTCTTCAGTTCGATCGAAATGATGCCGCCGAAACCATCCATCTGACGCACTGCCAACGCATGTTGCGGATGCGATTTCAGCCCCGGATAATAGACCTTTTTAACCTTAGGATGACGTACCAACCATTGCGCCAGTTCCAGTGCACTCTGGTTATGGCGATCCACTCGCAATGCCAGTGTTTTTACGCCACGTAACGCCAGAAAACTGTCGAATGGCCCGGCAATCGCCCCGACCGAATTCTGCAAAAAAGCCAACTGTTCGCGTAAACCAGACTGATGGGGTTCATTACCGACAATAGCAATGCCGCCGATAATATCGGAGTGACCGTTCAGATACTTGGTCGTCGAATGAACCACAACATCGAAACCGTGTTCCAGCGGCCGCTGATTGCGCGGACTGGCAAACGTGTTGTCTGCCACAGTGATAATGCCACGTGCGCGGCAGATGGCTGCAATCGCTGACAGGTCGGCCAGTTTCAACATCGGATTGGTGGGTGTTTCAACCCACACCAGTTTCGTGTCAGGCTTTATGGCTGCGAGCAGGTTTTCCGGATTGGTTAAGTCGGCGTAACTGAAATGCAATCCGGCACTGCGTCGCCGCACTCGTTCGAACAAGCGGAACGTGCCGCCGTACATGTCGTCACCCGCAACAATGTGCGACCCACTATCGAGCACTTCCAGCACAGTCGAAATAGCGGCCAGCCCGGAAGCGAAAGCAAACGCCTGCGAACCACTTTCCAGATCAGCCACACACCGTTCCAGCGCCCAACGGGTTGGATTATGTGAGCGCCCGTAGTCCAGACCTTTGTGCACACCCGGACTGTCCTGCACGAAGGTCGACGTGGCATAAATGGGTGGCATGATCGCGCCGGTACTGGGGTCCGGCGATTGTCCGGCGTGTATGGCACGCGTAGCAAAACGCGTTTTCTGTTTGTAGTCTGTTTTACTCACGATAGTTTCCTGCGTAACGAGTTTAAGAAATCAATACGGGTAATGAGCCCATAAAACTGGGTTTGGTCAGCAATAATGGCGACCAATCCACGATCCAGAATGGCGCGCAATTTGTTAATACTTGTATCGGGTGTCAATGTTTCAACCTGAGGTGTCATGGTTGTATCGACGGTGCTGCGAAACTGGTTGGTGTCATCAGCAATTTTAAGCAGCAAATCGGATTCATCGATCACACCGACCACTTTCCCATTTTCAATGACGGGCATTTGCGACACTTCGGCGTTACGCATGCGATTGAATGTGGTAATCAGCGTGTCGGATTTGGAGACACTGACCACGCCACCCTCGTCATAACGCCTGCCGATCAGATCACGCAGATCGCCGTAGGTTTTACGGTCGATCAGACCCCGGTCTATCAGCCAGTAATCATTGTAGATTTTCGACAGATATCGCGTACCGGTATCGCAGACAAACGTCACGACTCGTTTCGGTTCAGTCTGAGCACGGCAGTAACGTAATGCAGCAGCGAGCAACGTACCGGTGGAGGAACCGGCCAGTATACCTTCAGCACGAAGCAATTCGCGCGCGGTATCTATGCTTTCCTGATCCGTAATGGTATAAGCCTTCTTTACGCCCGTCATATCCGCAATCGACGGAATAAAGTCTTCGCCAATACCCTCCACCAGCCACGAACCACTGACCTCAGAGACGCGACCCGTTTCAATGTATTCAGTCAGAATCGACCCTTGCGGATCGGCCAGAACAAAATCCAGTTTGGGTTGATGCTGGCGAAAAAACCGGGTCAGCCCAGTCAGCGTACCGCCAGACCCCACTCCACAGACGATGGCATCCACGTTATGATCCGTTTGCGCCCATATTTCGGGTCCGGTCGTGGTTTCATGCGCTTTGGGATTGGCCGGATTATTAAACTGGTCAGCAAAAAAAGACCCGGGAATCTCACGTGCCAGGCGCGCAGCATAATCCTGATAATACTCAGGGTGACCTTTACCGACATCAGATCGAGTCAGGTACACTTCGGCACCCATCGCTTTTAAGTGCAGTACTTTTTCAGTCGACATTTTGTCGGGTACCACCAGAACAACGCGGTAACCTTTGGCGCGCGCCACCAGCGCCAAACCAAGACCGGTATTTCCGGCGGTGGCTTCCACGACCGTACCGCCCGGCTTTAAGCGACCATCCGCTTCGGCGGCTTCTATCATCGCCAGACCGATGCGATCTTTAATCGACCCGCCGGGATTCTGTGATTCGAGTTTTAAAAATAGATGGCAGGGTCCCGTATCAAGCCGGGTCACCTGTATTAACGGTGTATTGCCGATTTGGTCCAGCACGGCTGGCTGTACATAATTTTTCATGGTATCTCTTTAATAATATCGGATGGAACGCACCATTTAAATCGACTTGTGGTCTCAACATGGCACACACCAACCAAAGGTCGGTTATGGTAATAAAGTAGATGGAATGATGATACGAATAAAACCAGATTAGCTTATTCGAAAAAGGATTATAAACCGGACAATCGGAGAAAATATATTTTTAACCGGCAGTAAAATGTCACAAATAAGGCTCGAACCGGTATAAAAGTTGTTGAAGGGAAATAGGTGTGTATTCTTCCGGCTTTCTGACAAAACATAAAACGGTTATATGGCTTGCCAAAAGGTCGAAAGAACACACACAAACACTTTTCCAGGAGTGGTCAAGTTATGAAGAGTCTGTGCTTCCTTTTCATTACAACTTCCAGATGTAAGCCAGACCAAAGCTGTTTTCGGTGAGATTGATATTTGCCTCTCCTCCACCGAAAGAGGACGGAATCGAGCTCGAACCGTTCACCTGTTTTTTGAACGCATGTGCATAAAATAAGCTGAGTTCGCCCGAGGACGAAGTTTTCCAGGATGCACCGAAACTCAGGTGGTCTTGCACAACACCCGGCGCAAGTATATTGAAAAAGGTCTGGTCAGCTGGAATCGGTTGTCCGGAATGGTTGTAACCAGCACGCACAGTGACACTCGGTTGAACATCATAACTGGCGCCAAGTTTGATAGCAGTCACATCCTGCCAACCAAATCCCGGGCCATTTGCTGAACCCAAGGGATTACCTGCAAACAGATTTGCCAGCGGATTAGCGACCGAAACGATCTGGCTGTACTTTATTTTTTCAATATCGGCAACCAGCGTCCATGTCGGTGTTGCTTTAAATGCCAGCCCAATACCGTAACTTTCAGGTATGTCAAAGCTGCCTCCATCGGCAAACAGGCCGCTGTAATCACTGAATTTTCCTGTGTTAATTTTTGATGACCACGTTGCTCCCACTGTAAGATCGTGCGTCAGATGAACCAACCACCCCAGATGCAGTCCCCAGCCGGTTGACGTATCCGTGCCACGGTTAGTCAGGTTGGCAGCATCAGCCGAGGCCTGGGAAAATCCCTGCAAACCCTTGGCAGAAAACTGCTGATACGCAAAGTTGACTCCAACACCCAGGGTGTTATTCTGATCGACTTTAAACGCCACCGAAGGCTCAATAAACAATTGCTCCAGATTCACCCCGGCACTACCCTGCCCTCCATAAGCAGCAAAAGGGCTGTTGCTGTAATCGGTGTCCATGCCGCCATTACCAAATACGGCAACACCCACCGAAGTGGTGTTGGATATTTTCTGCGCGTAGCCAAATTCAGGAATCAGAAAGTTTTTTGTGGCATTGCCATCATAACTTCCGTTAGCCCCAGGTACCGGGCTACCTGTAATTTCAGTATTGCGATTCGGCGTAAATAAGGTAATGCCCGCTTCGATCTGATCATCAACCCACGCTGTTCCTGCCGGATTGGATGCCGCTGCTAATCCGTCTTGTGGATACGCAATTGACGCACCACCGACCCCTTGTGATTTAACGCTGTAACCGGTTGAAAAATAGCCATCGGTAGCAAGAGCGTTGGCGCTGCCCAGCGTTAACACTAATCCCGCTGCGATGGGGCTGATATTGAAATGAAAACGTTGCATGGTTGCCTTATTAAAAAGAAAAAACAGATTGTGTAATATGCATTCAGGAACTGGAATTAAATCGTAATTGGCTTATACAGAGAACTAATTTTTTCGAAATTACATATCGTTTTTCCGTATATCAATTAAGTGCCATCAAATTAAAACTGCATTGCTAACGGTTTGTATAACAAAAAGTAAATAACGATATAGAAATTAATTCGTTCTAATTCGCGTTCAAGTTAACTACCATAAGATTCCCGATAATTCTTTCTATTTGACCACAGGAATATCTACATGAAGCTCGAAACCATTGCCGTTCACGGCGGTTATTCACCCGACCCGACCACCAAAGCCGTTGCTGTTCCCATCTATCAAACCACATCCTACGCGTTTGATAATACTCAACACGGTGCCGATCTGTTCGACTTGAAAGTTGCGGGCAATATTTATACACGTATCATGAATCCGACACAGGACGTATTGGAAAAACGAGTCGCTGAACTTGAAGGCGGTATCGGTGCGCTTGCTGTTGCTTCCGGTCAGGCAGCCATCACTTACGCGATTCAGACAATTGCGGAAGCGGGCGACAATATCGTTTCCGCAGCAACTCTTTATGGCGGCACTTACAATCTGTTTGCGCACACACTGCCGCAATTCGGTATCACGACGCGCTTTGCTGACCATAAAGATCCATCGTCGTTTGCAAAATTAATTGACGATAAAACCAAAGCAATTTTTGTTGAATCGATCGGCAATCCGCTGGGTAATATTACAGACATTGCCGCTATCGCGGACATTGCCCATCAACATGGCATTCCCCTGATAGTCGACAATACTGTACCCACACCCTACCTGTTGCGCCCCTTTGAACATGGCGCGGACATTGTCATTCATTCGCTGACCAAGTATCTGGGCGGACACGGCAATTCGATTGGTGGCATCATCGTCGATTCGGGCAAATTCCCGTGGGCAAAGCACAAGCAGCGTTTCCGTCGTCTGAATGAGCCTGACGTGTCTTACCACGGTGTTGTTTACACCGAAGCACTTGGTGAGGCGGCCTATATCGGGCGCGCCCGTGTTGTACCGCTGCGCAATACTGGCGCTGCCATTTCACCCTTTAATGCGTTTTTAATCTTACAGGGTATCGAGACATTGGCGCTACGACTGGACAGAATTACAGAAAATGCCGCCAAGGTTGCCCACTATTTACAGGAACACGACAAGGTAAAATGGGTGAATTACGCTGGTTTATCCGGACATCCCGACCACGCTTTAGCCAAGAAATATCTGGGTGGTAAGCCGTCCGGCATTCTGACATTTGGCGTACAAGGTGGTCTGTCAGGCGGAATCAAATTCCAGGACGCCTTAAAGCTGTTCACGCGACTGGTCAACATCGGTGACGCCAAATCTCTGGCCTGCCATCCAGCGTCCACAACACATCGACAACTGAATCCAGAAGAACTTGTCAAAGCCGGTGTAACGGAAGACACGGTTCGTTTATCCATCGGCATCGAACATATTGACGATCTGATCGATGATCTGCAGCAAGCATTAGCCGAAGTCTGACGCCAGGGGGAAAAGATGAGCGACACATTGCAATTGAATCCAGATCAGCTGGTTGCACCCGACAAAGACGTACCACAACAACCTGCCACATCATCAAGGTGGCAAGAACTCTGGCTTAAAGAAGATTGGTGGGCAATCTGGATCGGGCTTGGCCTGGTTCTGGCTTCTTACCTTCTATTTATTAACGGTAGCAGTCTGAAATGGCTGGCTGTCATTCCGGTAAAGTGGACCAACCCAGCTGAACTGGCCACCCATTTTACAGAAAATTGGCTGCGTTACCTGGCGCAATTCGCTGTCTGGTCATTCGCTTTCTCCATTGCCTTAAAGGCACTTGGGCACAAACTACGGGATTTCATTCAGGCATTTGCGTTTCTCTACCTGTTCTCTCTGCTGATCTTTATTGTGGGCCAGTGGAGCGACGCGAGCAGATATAATCTCGAACCGCCATTAGTGGCACTGTTGCTCGGACTTTTAATCTCCAACTTCACGCCGCTGCCACGCTGGTTCGACACAGCATTTCGTGTCGAATTTTATGTGAAAATCGGCATTATCCTGTTGGGCGCGACCCTGCCCTTCACCTTATTACTCTGGGCCGGACCCATTGCCATCCTGCAAGCATCGATCGTTTCTGTTGCCACCTTTCTGGTGATCTTTTTTGTCGCAGTGCGGCTTGGATTGGAACGTCGTCTTGCTGCCACACTGGCCGCGGGTGGTGCGGTATGCGGCGTGTCAGCATCAATCGCCATAGCCGGTGCGGTCGGCGCAAAGAAAGAACACGTTTCCGTATCAATATCTGTGGTAATTTTATGGGCAATCGTTATGATCTTCGTACTGCCCCTGGTCTCACGCTATCTGGAACTCCCTACAGGTGTGGCTGGCGCGTGGATAGGCACCTCCGAATTCGCTGACGCTGCAGGCTTTGCTGCTGCACAGACCTATGGCGGTTATGCCGGGCAGATTCCCGGTATCACAGGCACATCGGATCAGGCCGTCTGGGCATTCACGTTGATGAAAGTGGTCGGGCGGGACGTCTGGATTGGCATCTGGGCATTTATCCTCGCCATCGTCGCAACAACACGCTGGGAAAAGACAGAAACCAACAGCCAACCGAAGGCAGCCGAAATCTGGTGGCGTTTTCCCAAGTTTGTAATCGGGTTTGTGATCGCCTCGCTGCTTATTACCTGGGTCGCTCATTCGTATACCTTTACCGACTTTGGCAAAAAAGTTGCACCTGTCCTTTCAGATCCAATTAAAAATCTGCGCACCTGGGCATTTATTTTCTGTTTCTTTTCAATTGGCCTGACAACCCGTTTTCGCGAACTCGCTTATGCAGGAAAAAAACCGTTTTATGCTTTTTCTGCTGGTGTCGCCGTCAACGTGCTGCTTGGATTTCTATTTTCTGTTTATATTTTTTCTGGCCATTGGACCAGCCTGACCCGTTGAGTGACCATTATGACTACAGATGTCGAGGTTCCTGTAAAAATTTGTGCCGGTTGCCGTTATTTCTGCAACGACCCGAACTTTCTGGAAAATGCCATTCCAGGG
>CAITOF010000067.1 GCA_903893945.1 uncultured Oxalobacteraceae bacterium
AAAGTGATATCACTGGTACCGTATGCAACGCTCAACCGATCTGCCTCACTCATTTCAGCGACCGTAAGCACTGCATTTTTGCCACGCATGGATAAGTCGAGCATTACTGTCCAATCGGAAAGTCAGCGCCGCGCGATACTTCTTCCCAGAGATTGAATTCTTTTTTTAGTTTGGTCAATTTTGCCAGAGCCGCATCAATTGCGTCATTACCCAGCAGAAGATGATGCGGTGGACTCTTCGATTCCGCCGCGTCCACAATGGATTGTGCGGCGCGCACCGGATCACCGCGCTGTTTGCCGGAGATGGCTCGAATAGCCCTGCGATTGGCACCCGACGTTGCAGCATAATCTTTGATATTATTTTTACTGTCTTTTGCCGAACGTCCTGCCCAATCTGTACGGAAACCGCTTGGCTCTACCACCATGACTTTTATTCCCAGTGGTTCAACTTCCTGGCGTAACGCTTCAGACATTCCTTCCAGTGCGAATTTTGTGGCACTGTAGTAACCAAGTGCCGGCGCGGAACACATGCCACCAATCGACGAAATATTCACAATAATGCCCGAACGGTTTTCTCGCATACCAGGCAGGATTGCGCCGATTACGCTGCCAGCACCGAACAAGTTAATGTCGAACATCCTACGCACACGGCTGTCCTCGCTTTCTTCGATCGCACCGAAGTAGCCTATCCCTGCGTTATTGACCAATACATCAATGTGACCGAATTCATGCAAAGCCTTTTTTACCGCGCGTTTTACCTGTTTGGGATTGGTAACATCCAATTTCAGTAACAGGGCATCGTCTTTGTCAGCCAATTCCCGGATGTCATGCTTATCTCTGGCGGTTATAACGACACTGTATCCGCGCTCAAGTACCTGTGTCGCTAGGGCTCTGCCAAAACCGGTAGAACAACCGGTGATAAACCAGACCGGCTTTTTTGCTTTGGTTCGGGAGGTGCTGACTTTGGATTTCATGGCAATTGCTTTCATTGGGGGGGAATGCAGTTCATCAGAAGGCGCTGAAGTTATTTCCCAGTTTGAAATTTTCAAACAATTCAATCGGTGCGTTACCACACGTACTGAATGATTTTTTGCCGCACACCCTGATCGGCAATAAAAAAGAGGTGTCGCCTCAGGGGATGAGGCGATACCTCAAAAGGGCAATGACCTGAGGGGGAAATAAAACAGGTTATGCCTGGGAGAAGTCTAAAACCACCCTCGACGGTACTTCGCCATGTTTCAGACGTGCGAAAATGTCATTAATGGCTGACAGGGGTTGCAGCTCGATATCGGCTTTGACTTTGCCATCAACCGCAAACGCCAGCGCCTCGGCCATGTCCAGCCGGGTGCCGACAAACGAACCGCGAATCGTAATGCAATTGGCGACCACATCAAATAACGGCGTTGGAAATTCACCTGGCGGCAAACCAACCAGCACACAGGTGCCAAATTTACGGGTCATGCCCACCCCTTGTTTGAATGCAGGCAGCGATGGGGCAGTAATCAGCACACCGTGTGCACCACCGTTGGTCACTTTAACCACCTGGGCAACTGCATCACCGTGTTTGGCATTCACCACCGCGTCCGCACCCAACCTGGTGGCATGCGCGAGCTTCTTGTCATCAATATCGACGGCACACAAGTGCAGTCCCATAGCCTTGGCATACTGCACGCCCAGGTGTCCCAGACCGCCAATGCCTGAAATGACAACCCAGTTGCCCGGTTTGGCATTGGTTTCCTTGATTCCTTTGTACGAGGTGATCCCGGCGCAGATCAAGGGTGCAGCTTCCTGTGCCGATAATCCCGCCGGTATATGGGCAACGTAATTCGGATCAGCAATGATGTATTCGGCAAAGCCGCCATTCTTCGTATACCCGCCAAATTGCGCATCCGGGCATACCGTTTCATGGGCCGCCAGACAATATTCGCAATGGCCACAGGCCGAATACAGCCACGGCACGCCGACGCGGTCACCCAATTTGACTGCGGTGACACCACTGCCAAGTTTGGTCACAATGCCGATGCCTTCATGGCCGGGCGTGAAGGGCAGTCCCGGCTTAAGTGGCCAATCGCCCTCGGCTGCATGCAGATCGGTATGACAAACGCCACAGGCTTCGGTTTTCACCAAAATCTGACCTAATCCCGGTTCCGGAACAGGCAACTCTTTAATAACCAAAGGTTTGCCGAATTGTTCGACGACTGCAGCCTGCATTTTCTGTGTCATGTGCTTCTCCTTAAAGGTGGGTACTTATTTCGTTTTTTTAACAACCGCAGGCAGCCCGAGGCCACGCACTGCTTCGATCATTTTGATGAGTACCGCCTGCGCATCGCCATACACCATGTCGCAGTTATCGCCGTAAAACAGGGCATTGACGATGCCGGCATAACCTTTGCCTTCGCCACGTTTGACGACCAGCACTTTTTTGGCCTGATCGGCATTGAGTATGGGCATGCCATAAATCGGCGAGGACTTGTCAGTGCGCGCAGCCGGATTGACCACGTCGTTGGCGCCGATCACCAACGCCACATCGGTGGTGGCAAACTGGTCGTTGATGTCTTCGAGCTGAAAAATCAGATCGTAGGGAACGCCCGCTTCGGCCAGCAGCACATCCATTTGACCCGGCATGCGACCGGCCACCGGATGCACGGCGAATTTGACATCGACACCACCAGACTGCAGCAGTTTGACGAATTCATACAGTTTGCCCTGCCCCTGCGCCACCGCCAGCCCATAGCCCGGCACGATAATGACGGAGCTGGCATAGCGCATGGCGATACCGGCGTCACCAGGCTGCATCGGTTTCAGGCTGCCCTGGATGGCCCCCTGTTTTTGTTTTTTGACTTCACCAAAATTGGTAAACACGACATTGGCCACCGAACGGTTCATGGCTTTGGCCATCAGCAGCGTGAGCAACATACCGGCAGCACCCACTACCATTCCCGCGATCATCAGTGCCGGATTTTGCAAAACAAAGCCTTCCAGTCCCACCGCCAGCCCGGTGAAGGCATTGAAGATGGAAATGACAACCGGCATGTCGGCGCCACCGATCGGCAAGGTCATGAAAATACCCAGCGCCAGCGCAAATGCGAAGAACAGATAGATGGAAGTCGGTAATGCCAGCACCAGCATGGACTGGTTCTGGGTAGCCAATACCAGGTAGACACCGCAGACCACCGTTGCAAGTAAAACCACGCCATTGAACAGTTGCTGCCCTTTGAAGCGCAGCGGCTGTTTGATCACCCCGTCGAGTTTGGCCCACGCAATCAGTGAACCGGACATGGAGACCGCACCAATCAACGCACCGGCCAGGGTCACAATCATTGCGGACATACCGACGGCTTTGGCGCCGAACAGCTCCACGGCAGCGATGGCACCGGCAGCGCCACCGCCCAGACCGTTATAGATGGCCACCATTTGCGGCATGGCAGTCATCGCCACGGTCCGACCGGCCCACCAGGCAACACCGCTACCTGTGACTAGGGCAAGCACCACCAGACCGAGATTGACCGGCAGGTTGGGACGCGCGGCCGCGCTGACATCGAACGCGTACAGGAAGCTGGCCAGTACTGCAACGGTCATGCCGATGCCTGCGACAAAAATGCCGGAAGGGGCCGTCACCGGCGAAGCCATGCGATGCAATCCGTACAGAAACAGAAATGCCGCGGCAAGATTGGCCACACCGATGCCCAGCTGGGGCAACAGCGGTAAAAAATTGTTGAAGGTATCCATGATTCTGACCTTATTTCTTTTTGGATTGTATGGATTTGACGCTGGCAGTTTTGGCGTGATGACCGCTCTGCGCTGTGGTTTGAAACATCGCCAGCATGCGATCGGTAACGGCATAGCCACCTGCGGCATTGCCCGCACCCAGCAGGACGGCAAAAAAACCGATGACCTGCTCCTGCAGCGTGACAGCGTTCAGGAGTGCATAGATACCGCCGACCACCACGATGCCATGCACAAAGTTCGAACCCGACATCAGCGGCGTGTGCAGTATTGCCGGCACCCGTCCGATGATGACCCAGCCTGCGAAGCCCGCAAGCATAAAGAGATAGACGGCGAGGAAGCCGGAAATGCTGATCTGAAAATCCATGGTGTAGCCTTTATCAGGTTGGGGATGCTGCGGTCGCGGGTCGTTGTTTTACGGTAAGCACTGGCCTGGAGGGCACTTCCTTGACCACAGCCTTGTTTTCACCGGCATGGGTCAATACTGTCTTGGCGAGAATTTCATCGGTCCAGTCGATCTCGATGACAT
>CAITOF010000068.1 GCA_903893945.1 uncultured Oxalobacteraceae bacterium
GCACGGTGCATCAGGTCACTGACACCAATCACGGAAACCAGCGCGGTACTTTTTACCAATACCATCCAGTTGTTCGAAAAACCGGGTAATGCGTGCGGGATCATCTGCGGTAACGTGATGCGCCGAAATACCGATAGCGGGGTCATGCCCAGTGATAAACCCGCCTCACGCTGGCCTTTCGGTATGGCCAGTATGGCACCGCGAAAGGTTTCGGTCATGTAGGCACCAAAAATAAATCCGATCGTGACAATGCCGGCCATGATCGGATCAATATCGATCGCGTCAATGTCTAACCAGTTGCATAATTGATTTAACCAGATCTGCGCGCCAAAAAACAGAAACAGCATCCACACAAGTTCAGGCACGCCGCGCACCACGGTAGAATAGGCGTAGGCAATAACATGCAGGGCTCTAAACGGCGATAATTTACATGCAGCACCGATCAGGCCCAACACCACGGCGATCAATAACGAGCCCAGGGCAATGAACAGTGTCACGCCCACACCCGAAATAATATGCGGCAGATAATTCCCCATCAGGCGGCCTCGTGTCCGTGTGCCATGGCAGTACGTGCTTTTAAATCACGTAACATGGTTAATTCGTAATCGGTAGGTTCTGCCAGCAGTTCCATGTGTTGCGCTGCTTTCAATTCCCATCCGGTGGCCGCTCTGGCCTGTTCCAGCGTCCGCCCGGGATACAGTGCTGTCATCGTCAGCTCACGTGTCACCGGATCGGGTTCCAGCAGGCCAAAATCCGTGATCACGTGCGTCGGTCCCTTCCCGGGAATACCGGCTGCTTCCCTTGAATTTCCACCGGTCAGATAACCTGCCGACGTAATAAAATCCAGCTGTTTCACGAAACTGCGCGGGCTTTGCCGCAGTATCAAAAATACTTCCTTTGCCGAACCGGCAATTTCAGGTGCGCCACCTGCGCCAGGCAACCGGGTTTTCGGGTGGTGATAGTCGCCGATCACCGTGGTATTAATATTGCCAAACCGGTCAATCTGCGCTGCGCCCAGAAAACCGACATCAATCCGGCCGGCTTGCAGGAAATAGCGAAAAATATCGGGTATCGAGACAATAAAATCCGCTGTGGTCGCCAGTTCACTGTCGCCTATCGACAACGGTAACACATTGGGCTTGGCGCCTATCGTCCCCGACTCGTAAATTAACACAACTTCCGGTGCATGCGTTAAGCGCGCCAGGTTCGCCGCAGCACTTGGCAAACCAATGCCCACAAAACAGACGGTTCCGTCGCCGAGCAGCCGACTCGCTGCCACGGTCATCATTTCGTCGGTACTATACACTCTATCAGATGTCATTTTACTCACAGGTCGTCCCCATTAATCGGTGTTACGTAGCGCTGTCACTTGTTTCTGTCACGACTGGCCGTCATTTTTTCCTGATAGTCCAGAAAATCGGCACTGCCCATGACCATTTTTTCCATCCAGGAAGTAAAACTGTCACGCTCCCGCGCGATGTCATCCCACTCTTTGCAGAAGGCGTTATCGCGTTCGTAATAGCCATGCGCATAGGATGGTGCAGCGCCACCAGGCACGTGGCACACCGCAGTCACAACCCAGTGCGGTAATACATGGGCATTAATAGTCAGATCGAGCTGGTCGACGACTTCTTCCACGGTGACAATCACTCGCTGGGCAGCCAGCGCCGCTTCGCGCTGAATACCGACTATTCCACCAATAAAAACATTGCCGGCATAGTCCGCTTTTTGTGCGTGAATAATGGTCACATCCGGACGTAATGCCGGCACTGTCGCCAGCTTTTCATTTGTATACGGACAGTTGATCCAGCGGATGTTGCCATTCACCTTGGGCAGGTCACATCCCAGATAACCACGCAGCACCGCAAACGGGAGATTCGATGCGCCCGCCTGATAAGCCGCTGCCATCGCAGCATGACTATGCTCATCCAGTTCCAGTTCCTGTGGCCAGGCATGCTCCACAGCATCGCGAAACCGGTGCAGAGAACCGACTCCCGGATTGCCACCCCACGAAAAGACCAGCTTTTTTACACAGCCCATGCCTATCATCTGGTCGTAAATCAGGTCGGGCGTCATGCGAATGACGGTCAAGTGACGTTTCTTCTGACGGATAATTTCATGACCCGCTGCAAACGGAATCAGATGCGTGAAGCCTTCCATGGCAATATGCTGCCCGTCGTGAACAAATTGCTCAATCGCCGTTTTCAACGGCATATGTTTGGCGCTCATCGCCCTGTGTTGAGTCGTCATGATGTCAGTCCTTGCAGGGCGGGCGCCAATTCGGTAAGTAACTCGTCCAGCACCGAAAGTGCCATGGCCAATTCGTTTTCAGTAATTACAAGTGGCGGCGCAATCACGATCAGATTGCTCCGGACGGCGAACGAGACGCCGCGCTCGCGCGCCTGATTGACTAACCCGCGCAGCGCATGGCTGGAACTTCCCCAGGGAACAATCGATTCACGCGTGGTCCGATTTTTGACCAGTTCCAGCACGGCAAACAAACCGGAACCACGCACGTCGCCGATAATCTCATGGTGCGCCTGCAACCCTTTCAGCGACGCCTGCAACGACCGCCCCAACTGCTCAGAGCGATCAATCAATTTCTCATTCTCATAAGCCTGCACGGCAGCCAATCCTGCCGCACACGACAACGGGTGACCGCAATAAGTCAGCCCGGTAAACAGCATCTGGCTCTGCAGTTCTGCATTGACTTGCGCTGAAACCACCACGGCACCAAGAGGAATATGCGCACCGGTGATGCCTTTTGCCAGTGTCATCATGTCAGGGCGAAACTCGTTGCCGGCATGCTGCCAGCCAAACCATTTTCCGGTCCGGCCAAAACCTGCCATCACTTCGTCAGCGATCAGGTAAATACCGTTTTCCCGGCATATCTGGTGCAGCGAAGGCCAATAATCGGACGGCGCCACAATGCCATTGGTCCCCGCATGTGATTCCATCAATACCGCCGCAATCGATTTTGCGCCGGCATTCTCGACCGCCTGCCGGACATCACTCACGCAGTCGCGACGGCATTCGGTGTTGGACTTGAAGCCGAACGGGCAGCGATAACAGTAAGGCGGCTCAACCCGTACCACATGTTCGAGTTCCGGATACATGATGCCGCGTGGATCGCCGCTGTAATTCATGGTCGCGTTTGACGCGCCATGGTACGAGCGCTGACGCGCCAGGACGTAGCCATTATTTTTGCCGGACGCCCAACGGGCAAATTTAACCGCGTTTTCATTGGCATCGGCGCCAGCCAGGGTAAAAAATACCCGACCACCTTCAAAGCCGCTCACATCCAGAATTTTCTCTGCCAGTGCACGTCGTGGTTCCGCGCCCCATTCCGAGGTGATGAAACATAGTTGACCGGCCTGCTGCCGGATCGCGGCGATGACGTCAGGATGCTGGTGCCCCAGATTGGAACATTCCGCCAGACTGCTCATGTCAATATAGTGGTGACCTTCACTGTCCCAAAACGTGGCGCCTTGACCTCCGACGATTTCGGGTGCATTCCAATTGTCCTGTATGCACCAGCTGTGCATTACTGCCTGTTGTTCGGATAATTTTTTAATTGACATTATAACGAGAACCTGTAAAATATTCGCACAGAGAACATATGTTCGCAATAAGCACATTGTAATGCAAGCCAAAATCAACTGTCAACGTTAAAGCGTAGATCAGCCAGAGACCATGACCGAAAAAGAAAAACCGAACGAATTTATTCAAAGTTTTGCTAACGGGTTAACACTTATTTGCGCCTTTGATGCAGACGATACCAAAATGACCCTGTCACAGGTCGCCGCCAAATGCGGCATGACACGCGCCATGGCGCGCAGGTTGCTGTGGACCCTGGAAAAACTGGGTTACGTCGAAAATTCCGGGCGGTTGTTTTATTTGAAACCCAAAATCCTGGAACTGGGTTATGCCTACCTGTCGTCGCAACGATTAATTGCCGTTGCTGAACCGATCATGGAACGGCTCGCCGAACAGGTACAGGAATCATGTTCCATGTCCGTGATGGACGGATTGGATATTGTGTATGTGCTGCGCATTCCGACCAAACGCATCATGAAAATCAGCCTGGGTGTCGGAACCCGTTTGCCGGCGTGGGCAACCTCCATGGGGAGAATATTACTGGGGGCCATGAGTGATGCGGAGCTCGACACCTATTTTGCACAGGTCAATCCGACACCGTTAACGGAATACACCATTACAGACAAGGAACACCTCAAGAAAATTATTATTGACGCACGCAGGCAGCAATGGATTGTGGTCAATCAGGAACTGGAACTGGGCTTATGTTCGGCCGCCGTACCTGTCCTGAACAGCCAGGGCAAACCGGTTGCCGCCATCAATATCGGTACGCCGAGCAGTTCGTCGGTGCTGGACACGTTCACGCAGAACTACCTGCCGGCCTTACGTTCCGCTGCCAATGAAATAATGCGGTTGATGTAATACGCGTACAGAGTAGACTGAACCCTTTCAATCACCGGAAAGCACCGTGATACGACTACGACAAGCCCACAGAGACGATGCCGCGTCCATTGCTGAACTGCATGCCAGAAGCTGGCGCCTGGCCTACCAGGGCCTGTTAAGTGACGCCTACCTGACCAGAGAACTGGACACGGACCGCCTGAATGACTGGACCCACCGGCTAAACACACCCGAAAAAAATCAGTACGTCATCGTGGCCGAAAGTGATGAGGCTCCCGAGGGCTTAATCGGCTTTGCCTGCGCCTACGGGGCATTTGACGAACAGGCCGGCACATTGCTGGAAAATCTCCATGCGCATCCGGAGTACAAAAAGACCGGAATAGGCAAACTGCTGCTGCGCCACATCGCCCAATGGAATGCACACCATTACCCGGGCAAACTTCTGCATCTGTGGGTATTGACAAAAAATACGCCAGCAATAGGTTTTTACCGGCACATGGGTGCGGTTCAGGATGCCGAAGCCCTCTGGGATGCACCGGGCGGAACACAGGTACCGGAATTAAGGTTTACCTGGTACGAGCCGGGCAAACTGCTTTAAATGACCTGTCCACGTCGACCACAAGGACCATCAGGCGTTACCATGACAACTTACCTTACTTCATTATTGCGCGGGTTATTCTTGCTGGTGCTCAGCGCCTGCCCCGGCCTGGCCGGTGCAGTTGAACCGGCCTCCCCACCCCTGTATGGCATGGAAATCAGGGAAGCCACGATAACAATGCCGGATGGCACCCAGATCGCGGCTGATTTATATAAGCCCACCGGCACCAGCGAAAACCAGACGTTCCCGGTATTGCTGGAATACCTGCCCTACCGCAAAACCGATTCACGCGATCGCAATGCGAAGCTGTACTCCTATTTTGTGGTGCGCGGCTATATCGTCGCCAGAGTGGATATTCGTGGCACCGGCAACAGTCAGGGGCAACTGATATCCAGCGAATATTCCGACCAGGAATTACGCGACGGCGAAGCCATCATAGACTGGCTGTCGCGCCAGACCTGGTCCAACGGACACGTTGGCATGTTCGGTATTTCATGGAGCGGTTTCAATGCCATCCAGATGACATTAAAAAACCCGCCGGCATTAAAAGCGATCATCGCCATCGATGCAACCGAAGACCTGTATCAGGATGACGTGCATTTCATGGACGGTGTCATGCACCTTGATTCCTGGGAAATCAGCCAGGACCTCGACAACACCCGCCCCGGCGCACCGGATTACCGCATCGATGATGCCTATTTCCACGACCGGTTTGATACCCCCCCCTGGCTGCTCACCTACAAGGCGCAGCAGCGCGATGGCCCCTTCTGGGACCGGGCCTCGCTAAAAGGCCGCTACCACTCCGTGACAATTCCGACCTTTCTGATCGGCGGCTGGTATGACGGCTATCGCAACAGCATTCCGCGCATGCTTGAACACCTTCAAGCCCCTGTCAAAGCCATCGTCGGCCCGTGGTCACATTCTTTTCCGCACGATGCCTATCCTCAACCGGGTATGGAATGGCGTCACGAAGCGGTGCGCTGGTTTGATTATTGGCTCAAGGGTCATGATACCGGGATCATGGCAGAACCGAAACTGGCGGTATTCATGCGCGAATGGCACGCACCCGGACCGGTACTGGAACGCGATCTGGGCACCTGGCGATCGGAAGAGGGCTGGCCACTCAGGGGCAGTAAAAACCGCACATTTTACCCGCAATCCAACCATTCGCTTTCGGCCGTCGCCGGTAGCACGGCCGTCCACCAATTGCGTTACGTACCGGGCAGCGGCGTCGAAGCCGGTGGCCCGGTCATGTGGTGGGGCGACATCGCTTACGATCAGCGCGGCACCGATGCGTACAGTCTGGTGTATGACAGTGAACCACTCAAAGAAAAAATCGAAATTCTTGGCCTGCCACAGGCACGGTTGAACGTGGCAAGCGACGCCCGGCGAGCTGACTGGATAGTACGCCTGTCCGACGTTGCCCCGGACGGACGCGTGACGATGGTCACGGGCGCCGCGTTCAATGGAACACACCGTCATTCTTCACGTGAACCCGACGACATACAACCGGGCAAGTTGTTCCCTTTAACGATCAACCTGCATTTTACCTCCTGGGTGTTTGCACCGGGTCACCGGATCCGGTTCGCCGTGAATAACGCCCAATGGCCCATGCTCTGGCCTACACCCTACCCGATGACAACCCAGCTGGCGATCGGCGGACGTACAGGCTCCCGTTTCATTTTGCCGATTGCGCCAAAACCTCATCTGCCACCACCCGACTATTTACCACCCGCCGAAACGGGCAACGACAGTCTGCCCGGGTTCGCCGTTCTGAATGAAGGCAGCACCTCCGGCTTTGGCGAGATTTCTTCCGTGAACCACAACCCGCAAACCGGCGAGCACACGGTCACGGTCACCAACCAGTCGGCGCAGAGTTATCCGTGGGGTACCGAACATTATCAGGAAAAAATTGAACATAAAGTCACTGATGACCATCCTGAATCAGCCTCGGTGCACACCACGAACCGTTTTCAGGTTGATGTCACCGGCCGGAATATCGTGTGGCAGGCGGAGAGCAATTTTCACAGCGACAAAGACAATTTCTATTACGATTACCAGCGCAGGCTTTATGAAAACGGCGTGCTGCTACGCGAACGAAGCTGGAACACGGCGATACCGCGGGACTTTCAATAAGCGCCAGCATGGGCTCCGTTCGGCCCGGGACAGGCCGGCAGATGTCTACGCCGACAAGACGATCTGTGCCAGATTCCGGGCATGTACCCGCAGTTCAGGCACCGCAATTGCTTCCCAGTAGCGGGCCTTCAGCATCGGACCAATATAATAAAGATTCGGTAAAGTGCTGCAACGATACCTGTCATCGACGGCAAATCCGATTTTTACCGCATCCTGCTGCAGTAACCCGCGCTTTGCGAGCCGGCTTACCAATAAATTGCTGACACGATGAATATCATAGTTCGGTCCCGTGCAATTGATGACCGAGCCGACCCGCATACTGCGCCTCAGCTGCGCACCGCGTAACTGAACCTCCACGTCAATCTCATTGCCGGTTTCGAGAAAATTCAACCGCGTCAGGCGCCCGGCAATAACCTCGACCCGACCGCTCGCAACAAGTCCTTCCAGACGTCGGATCGCTATCGGTGCCAATCGGTGACGACGCACATCCCAGTGGTACACCACGTGTCGCAAAAACCGCGCGCGTTCCCTGAACGGCAACGCCATCCAGATATCCGGCGTAATCTGGCGCAGACCATTGATTACATCGCGCCAGTTTCCGCCTTGTGCGCCATGCTGTCTGATCAACTGGCGCACGGCAGACAGCAGCGCACGGATTGTCGGTAGTCTGGCCAGCAGACTTTTGACCGTGACTTCAATTTCCTTATGGAGCGGCGGTATTTTGACAAACTCACCCGCTTTCCGGTGTCCGTTGGGTGATTCGCCATGGCGCGAAATCATGACAATCTTACGTGGTGGTGACGACGATACCAGTCGAAACAAGATGTCGATCGCCGTATGCCCAGTTCCAACAATCAGCACATCTTTATCAAGCGGCAGTGCGTCCACGGCACAGATATCCCAGGGATTATCAACACACAGGCGCGGGGGAATTGTTGAAGAAAAGATTTTTTCGCCCAACATATCGGCTATCGATCGGGGCGCAAAATGACCGAAAGCCAAAACGACCCGGTCAGCGCGAATCTGTTTTCCCGACACGCAGGTCAGCAGCCATTGCCCTGCGGGTCCCGGATGCAGATCCTCCACCTGATCATCAATCAGAAGCAGCATGCCGGGCCGAGCGGTCTGCGCCTGCTGCAACCGGGTTTTCAGGTACTCGCCATACACCCGACGGAAAATAAACGAACCCGGATTCAATGCTGCATCAATCTCATGGCAGTAATCCAGAAAATCATCCGGCCTGTCAGCAAAAACACTCATGTTCCCAATCGGGACGTTAAGCACCAGATTGTCATCTTCAGTAGCGTAAGCCAGTCCTTTTCCGGTCGCATCAGTCCGGTCAATCAAAACGACCCGAAGCGGCATCTGCTGTTCGCCTGCCTGGGAAAGCAGATTGATGGCCGTCGCCGTGCCACTGAAACCGCCACCAATGATGGCGACAGTTTTTTCCTGAAATAAAGTCATTTCAGTTGCGCAACGCCAAAGTGCTGATCAAAAAACTGGCTGATTGTCTTGAACACATGCAGGTTACTCGATCTTTTCGAAATACCGTGCTTCTGACCCGGATAGGTCATCATATTGAACAATATGCCGCGGTTCTGAAGTTCTTCCATCAGGCGGGTTGAATTGACAAACAGCACATTGTCGTCAGCCATGCCGTGGATGAGTAACAGCGGCGACTTCAGACCGTCCAGATGAGCCATGACACCACTCTGTTTGTACCCTTCCGGATTTTCCTTCGGATGGCCCAGAAACTGTTCGGTGTAATGGGTATCATACAGATCCCATTCTGTCACGGGTGCCACGGCCACCCCGAGGGCGATGCGATCTGAAGCGGCTTCCAGCAAACGCAAGGTCATGAAGCCGCCATAGCTCCACCCGAAAACACCGATACGCTTGGCATCGACATACGGTTGCGTAGCCAGCCAGTCCACACCGACCAGTTGATCCTCGACTTCATGCTTGCCCAGATTCTTGTAGATCACATCAGTGAATTGCCGCGCACGTCGCGACGACCCCCGATTGTCCAGTTTAAACACGATATATCCCTGCTGTGCCATGTATTGGCTGAACAGATCTCCCCAGCGTCGCTCCACAGTCTGTGCATGAGGGCCACCATAGACACTCAGGAACACCGGATAATGCCTGGCCGGATCAAAGCCGGATGGCTTCAGCATGGCATAGTGCAGCACCTGACCGTCCGAGGCGACCAGCGTGCCGTACTCTGTCGGAACATGCGATTTTTGATACGGCGCATAAGGATGCCTGTCGTTGATTTCATTATGCGACAGCCATGAAATCAGACTGCCGTCGGCATGGCGCACGCTGATCTGGGGCGGATGCTCCGGGTCGGACCAGGTGTCAATAAACGCCTCACCCTGTCTGGAAAAACTCGCCTCATGCCATCCGTCGGCCGACGTAATGCGTTTGGGTGTATTGGCAGAACTTCCGTCCAATGGCAGTGAATAAACCTGTTTATCGGTCACCGCATCGTGATTGGACGTCACATACACCAGCCCATTTTTCTCGTCCACGGCCAACAGCTGATCAACACCCCAGTCACCGGACGAAATGGCATGCACCAGCAAGCCGTTTTTATCCATCAAATAAAGGTGATTTGTGCCGCTGCGTTCGGACTCCCAGATGAATTCCTGGCTGTTTTCCAGAAAGTGCGGGCGATTCCCCACCGTGACCCAGGTGTCCGACGTTTCGGCGAACAGGTTACGCTGAACAAACGTGGCGGCATCGACCGAGATCAGATCCAGACGTTTCTGGTCACGTGTTTCTCGCTGGTAAACCAGTTTTCTGGAATCGGAGCTCCAGTCCGCGCGCACCAGATAAATGTCTTTATCCGGCCCCAGATCAATCGGCGTAATTTTCCCGCCCGCCGGAGCAACGATCGCCAGACTCACCAGCACGTTACGCTCCCCGGCGGCCGGATAGCGCTGTTCAATCATTTCCGTATGATCGGCATAGATCTCAAATCGTCGCGCGTTCGGCACCGGGGATTCATCGAAGTGTTTGAACGCGATGGCAGAATCATCCGGAGCCCACCAATAGCCACTGGTTTGTCCCATCTCCTCCTGGGCAACGAATTCAGCCTCGGCATTATGGATCACCCCACCCCCATCCGTGGTGAGCTGAATCTCCCTGTCAGTGGCCAGTTCTATGGTGAACAGATTCTGGTCACGCACAAATGAGACGTAATGTCCTTTGGGTGAAATTTTAGGGTCGATTACATCGCCGGAAACGATTTTGCGTGCTTTGTCAGGCTGAGCGATATCAACCAGGTAAAGGCTGCCCGCCAGCGTGACCAGCAACTGTTTGCTGTCCGGTGACCAGCTGTAATCCGAAATCCCCCTGAAACCGGCGGTACGTGTGCGTTCACGGCGCGCTTTTTCCGCGTCCGACAACTTTTCCTCGGGCACCAGTAACCTGGAATCAAGGAGCCGGCGCGTGGTGTTGTCCCTGATATTGAATTCCCACAGATCAAGCTGATACCGATCATCATCACGACCGCGTAAAAACGTCACCCTGGCACCATCCGGCGACATCACCAGGTCTCCCATGCCAGGACCAGACAGCGACGGATCGCCATAAATACGTTCGAGGGTGAGCCGTTCGGCAAAGGAAGCCATACTGGCGACAGATAAAGTCATGGTGATCAGCAACGTTGAAAATAAGCGCATTATATTGTCTCTGTTTGTTATGTCGACCTGTCAGGGGTCCAAACCACCGGCGTGATGTGTTAGCCGCCCGACATCATTTTTTGCAATCACGAGACGATAGCAGATGCAATATTGAATAACAATAGGAGGTGCACAACATCAGGCCGGTCGCACCATTGGGATTTAGTGCAAGGCTTCAGCCTCAGACAGACCTGTGCAAGGGATTTACATGATGGTTGCGACGCTGACCTGGCCTTCCAGCATCGTAAACAGACAGTCCGTTTCGGCATCGGTCAGAATGACACGCACACGTTCCATATCCAGATTGATCTGTTCTTGATTGATTAGAATACAGATCTTGCTTAGCAGATCGGCCCGGTCCAGCACGCTGGCCAGCGGCGCCCTGACCGGCGCGGTTTTGTCCGGACCCTGCGATTCTATCGCCTTGATGACCACGTCCGGCAATGCCCAGATTTGCCCGATGCGTGTGGATAACACCAGAGACTTCTGTTGAAACGCACGACGAAACTCACTCGAGGTGGGCAACGCCGCATTCCCGCTGCTTCGATCGAAAACTCGTAACGCCACCATCAAGCCAACATCCTGCATCAGACCCGCCAAAAAGGCCATAAATGGATCAACCTGTTGGATTTTTGCCAATAAATAGCACACCAGTGCCCGTTTCTGCGACTCTTCCCAGATTTTGGCGGCAGTGACTTTGGTATAGGGTCCCAGCTGCGCATTAAAAATGGGGGTGAACGAAAGTTTGGCCAGCACCATGCGCAGGCGATTATGCCCCAGCAGCAATATCGCCTGGCTCAACTCGGTTATTTTTTCTGACTTGTTGTAAAAAGAACTATTCACTTCATTCAGGATGGCCGCAAGCAGAACCACATCCTTGGTAATAATGCGTGACAGTTCGGCGCCAGACACGTTTTCCTCGTGCATGCGTTTGAGCAATTGAACCATCACCGTCGGAACACGCGGAATCAGATTCGACCCTGCATGCTCAGATTCAGCCACCACGTCCAGGTATTCAATGATTTTCCGTTCGAAAGCATCTTCCTTGATGACATTGTCTTCTTCTTTTCCGGCCACCCAGTCAAAATAAGTCGCATCAATATAGGACGGCAACGCCTTATAGTCGCCGGCATATTCCGGCACCGCTTTATTGCCCTGGGTTGAAAAAGCCGACTTGGCCGACTTGGCCAGCTGGGCAAATTTGGCAGCGGGCTTCCCTTCCTGGACGGTCGAATTTTTAGCCTGCGTTATCGTGTCAGACCGGCCGGTTGCGCCCTGTCCTTTACCATTTTTTGGCACGTAGGCCGGATTCAGTATTTTAAAAAACCATGCAATCAAAGGCAGCATATGTTCCCCATGCGTTCAATTTATGCTCTGTTTCATTCATGCTCCGAATCAGTTACTTATAAAAGAACTAACGTCCTCAGCGCCGAAAGTGCAACGGCAATACGGCGGGAGGCAGGATGTCGGTTCACTGCAACTGATAACCGCGCGGTGTACGTATTCACCATAGCAGATAATCGCCGCTTGAAGAAGGTCAGATCAGGCAGGACATGGCCTGGACACGTGAAAAATCGGGGGAGTGAAAAAATCGGCGCGGTCAGCGACGGTGTCTGAGGGTGACGCCGGTCAAGCGGACTATTACAGAAACTGCTTTCCAACCCACCACGCAACCGCAGCCACGAACGATGATGCAGGAATCGTCAAAACCCATGCCCAGACGATATTGCTGGCAACACCCCAGCGTACAGCGGAAACGCGATGCGCCGCACCGACGCCAACAATCGCACCGGTAATCGTGTGCGTTGTGGAAACCGGAACGCCCAGTGCCGTGGCCGCAAACAGGGTGATCGCGCCGCCAGTTTCAGCACAAAAACCGCCGACCGGTTTGAGTTTGGTTATACGCTGCCCCATCGTTTTCACAATACGCCACCCCCCGAACAGCGTGCCAAAACCGATCGCCGTGTAGCACGACAAGGCGACCCACAAGGGCGGGTTCACGTCACCGGCATGCGAATAGCCCGTCGCAATTAACAGCATCCAGATAATGCCCATCGTTTTCTGCGCATCATTGGCGCCGTGCCCCAGACTGTACATACCTGCCGAAACCAGTTGCAGGCGACGAAACCATTTGTCGACTTTCTTTGGTGTCGTGCCGACAAATAGCCACGACACCAGCAGCATCATCAGCGAGCCGAGGATAAAGCCCAGCAACGGCGACACCACGATGAAAATGACCGTCATCCACAAGCCTTTGCCAACCAGACTGCCGACGCCCGCCTTGGCAACCGCGGAGCCAACCAGCCCGCCAATCAGCGCGTGCGACGAGGACGACGGTATGCCAAAATACCAGGTGATGAAATTCCACGTCACCGCGCCAACCAGTGCACCGAAAATGACGTACTGATCAATAATGGTCGGGTCTATCATCCCCTTGCCCACCATCGCCGCGACCTTGGTCGGGAAGAAAAAGAAAGCAACCACATTAAAAAAGGCCGCCATGGCAACGGCCGTCTGTGGCTTCAGCACGCCGGTTGACACCACCGTGGCGATGGCATTGGCTGCGTCATGGAAGCCGTTCATGAAATCGAATACAAGTGCAATGCCAATCAGTAGTACCAACAAGGAAATGCTGAGTTGAAGTGTGTGCATGGACGCCCTGAGAAATAATCTGCTATTAAGTTCTGAAAATGCGCGGAATAAATACGCAGCCGGATTGACGACTACGCGTTTTCCAGCACGATGCCTTCAATAATGTTGGCCACATCTTCACAGCGATCAGTGACGGTTTCCAGAATCTCATAAATGGCTTTCAGCTTGATCAGATTGCGCACATCAGGCTCGTCACGAAATAATTTCGACATCGCCGCACGCATTACATGGTCAGCATCCGATTCAAGTCGGTCGATCTCTTCGCATATCTTCATGATTTCTTTGGAATTATTCATGCTGTGCAGCAGTCCGACAGCCGCAGCCACTTTTTCCGCACAGGCCAGACACAGTTCGGCCAGCCGTTTTGCCTCAGGCGTCACGTGCTGGATATCGTAGAGGGAAATGGTCTGACCCGCGTCTTCCAGCAAATCCAGAATATCATCCATCCGCGTGATCAACTGATGGATATCGTCGCGATCTATCGGCGTGATAAAGGTCCGGTGGAGCAGGTCAATGCATTCATGGGTAATTTTGTCTGCCTGCTTTTCAATGCCTTCAATCGCATGAACCCGAATTTCCAGGTCATCAAAATCTTTCATCAAAGCGACCATCTCCTGGCAACCTTTTATACATAAATCAGCGTGCTGGTTAAAGAGTGTAAAAAATTTGCCTTCTGTCGGCATCAGTCGTCCAAACATAATAGTCTCGCTTTGAGTTTAGTTATTACCAACCATTCAACTGGTCAATTCAGTTCATGTACACCTGGCGGCGTTCATTCTGTATCGCCGTAAAGTGACAGCGATCCCGTGTAATTTTCAAACTTGGTATATTCGCCCATGAAAGTCAAACGAACGCTACCAATCGGGCCATTCCGCTGCTTGCCTATAATGATTTCTGCCGTGCCCTTGTCTTGCGAGTCGGGATTATAAACTTGGTCGCGATAAATAAAAAGTATCACATCGGCATCCTGCTCAATAGCGCCGGACTCGCGCAAATCCGACATTACCGGACGTTTATTGGGACGCTGCTCCAGCGACCGGTTCAACTGGGACAGGGCGATCACCGGGCAATTCAGTTCCTTTGCCAATCCTTTCAGATTGCGGGAAATTTCAGAAATTTCCGTCGCGCGATTTTCGCCCAGGGTGTTCGCAGACATCAGTTGCAGGTAATCGATCACAATCAGGCCCAGTTTCCCGCACTGGCGTGACAGGCGTCGGGCGCGACCACGCAACTCCATTGAATTCAATGCCGGTGTTTCATCGATGTACAGTTGCGCGTCATTCATTTTCTGGATGGCGTGCGTAAGCCGTGGCCAGTCTTCATCGTTCAGCTGCCCGGTGCGCAAACGATGCTGGTCGAGCCGGCCGACAGAACCCAACATCCGCATGGCCAATTGCGTGCCACCCATTTCCATTGAAAACACGGCGACAGGCAAGCCACTTTCAATCGCCACATGCTCGCCAATATTGATGGAAAATGCGGTTTTGCCCATCGAAGGGCGCCCTGCCACAATAATCAGATCACCCGGCTGCAATCCCGACGTCATCTTGTCCAGATCAGTAAATCCGGTTGGGACCCCGGTGATGTCATTCTGATTGTCACGACTATAGAGTTCATCGATGCGTTCAACCACCTGTTTCAGCAACGGCTGAATTTCCTGAAATCCCTGTTTGCCCCTGGCACCTTCTTCGGCAATGGCCATGATTTTGGATTCAGCTTCGTCCAGCATCTGCTTGACTTCTTTGCCCTGCGGATTAAATGCCGTTCCCGAAATTTCATCCGCCACCGTAATCAGTTTGCGCAGTACGCCACGTTCGCGCACCAGTTCGGCATAACGGCGAATATTCGCGGCAGAGGGCGTGTTCTGCGCCAGCGCATTCAGATACGCGATACCACCGACCTCGTCGGCACGACCGATCCCGTTTAATGCCTCAAAAACGGTAATCACGTCAGCAGGACGACTGGCGCTTATCAGCTTCACTATCGCCTGAAAAATAAGGCGATGATCGTAACGGTAAAAATCGTCCGCATTGATAAAATCGGCAATTCTGTCCCACGCCGCATTATCAAGCAGCAACCCTCCCAGTACGGATTGTTCGGATTCGATCGAATGCGGTGGAACACGAAGAGAATCGAGTTGTGGATCTGAAGGCTTATTCATGGCCGGAATTATACATTGTTCGTTCTTTGATTTACGACATTGGAAAAATCTTATTTTAAAGTTTTTTTTTGAATTTTCGCGCTGAAATAACCGATCAAAATCGGGTTTTCAGTGAGCACCTTTACAGCCTGCCGTAAGGCAGTATCGTTTGTGCATAAAAAAAGCCAGGCATTAAGCCTGGCCTGTTTACGACGTGAACATCTTACCAATGTTTCACTTTAGGCATGCTCACCTAACACTGCAACAATAACGTCAACCACAACGTCAGTGTGCAGAGCGACCGACACTGGATGATCACCGATAATTTTCAGTGGTCCCTGTGGGAGGCGGATTTGTGCTTTTTCAACAGCGAAACCCTGTTTGGTTAATGCCTCTGCAATGTCCGTATTTGTCACTGAACCAAACAGACGGCCATCAACACCGGACTTCTGGCTGATTTGAACAGTCAGTCCATTCAATTTTTCACCGGCAGCAACAGCGACAGCCAGCTTGGCCGCGGCGGCATTTTCCAGCTCGGTACGTTTTGCTTCAAATTCAGCTTTAGCGGTCGTTGTCGCACGACGTGCTTTACGTTGTGGAATGAGGAAGTTACGTGCGTAACCATTTTTGACACGAACAACATCACCGAGATTGCCAAGATTTACAACTTTTTCTAACAGAATAATTTCCATTTTTTTCTCCGATATTTAGTAATTGATCATTCCAATTACGCGTGGTGCAGATCGGTGTATGGCAACAGGGCCAAATAACGAGCGCGCTTGATGGCTGTATCTACCTGACGTTGATACAGTGCTTTGGTACCAGTCAAACGTGCTGGCATGATTTTGCCGTTTTCTTGGACGAAATCTTTTAATGTGTCGATATCTTTGTAGTCAACCTGTTCTACGTTTGCAGCTGTAAAGCGGCAGAATTTCTTACGCTTGAACAACGGATTCTGTTGTTGACGTTTCTGTTTCAATTTGCTTTTATCAAATTTTTTACCGAATGCCATGATGGCTCCTAATCTATTTTATTGCCTGCAGTTCACTTATTTCTGTAATGTGAAAGACGAGGCTTTTGCTATTGCGATTTTTGCGAGTCAAAAATCCTGTGAACTGAAATGGCCTGCCAAGTTCGATCTGGCTGAAACGACCTGAAATTTCGCCGACTACCAGGGCAGAAATTTCAAACTCAACCAGTCGCAGGACCTGCGCTTCCAACTGTTGCGAACTGTGCGCCAACCTGGCGGACACTATCGGTATTCCGGCTGGAGAGTAACGTATCATCTCTCGCTCGACGACCTGTGCAACTAGTTGAAATTGATTCATTCCACTTTCATATTCTGACTTGCTGAATCACTCCTGATCAACGTTACGGACGACGCTACAAATTAATAAGCGGGAACTTCAGCACGTTGGGTTTTCGCTGCATCTTCTTTCTGAACCGATTTCATCATGGGTGACGGCGCTGTTTCCGCTTTTTTCACTTTGACGGTCAGATGACGCAAAACGGCGTCGTTGAATTTGAAACTGGTTTCCAGTTCAGTCAGTGTCTCGCTGTCGCATTCAATGTTCATGCAAACATAGTGTGCTTTAGCCAGTTTCTGAATCATGTAAGCCAACTGGCGACGACCCCAGTCTTCAATACGGTGAACTTTCCCGTTTTTTGCGATAACGTTCGCTTTGTAACGTTCGATCATTGCGGGCACTTGCTCGCTTTGATCAGGATGCACGATAAATACTATTTCATAATGACGCATGTAATCTCCTTGTGGACAATAAAAGCCCGCCTCAGCGTCAAGTTGAGTGCGGGAAGAGGTAAGCCCGACATAATACCCCGACTCCTGTTTAATTTCAAGAGCTCGTTGATTTTATTGGACATTTATGCCGAAAAATGACGGGCCGGGCAATTAAAATTGCCATAACAGTAATTTTAGAGGTTCAGCGCGGCAATGCCTGCCTTCGCAATTTGGGCGTCCTCGGCTGATTTCACACCTGAAACACCGACCGCACCGACACAGACCCCGTTTACCATGACCGGCACTCCACCCTCCAGCATGCCGTCGATCAGCGGTACACTTAGAAACGAAAAACGGCCATTGTTGATCATGTCTTCGTATATTTTCGATTCACGGCAACCGAGGGCAGCCGTGCGCGCTTTGGCCGGCGCAATATGCGCAGAAATCGGCGCAACGCCGTCCAGTCGCTGCAACCAGAGCAGATGACCGCCATCATCGACGATGGAAATGACCACGGCCCATTTATTGGCATGCGCTTCCGCTTCGGCCGCAGCGGCTATTTTTTTTACATCATCCAGCGTCAGTAAGGGTTTGGTCTGCATTTTTTCTCCGGGGAAATGGCCCAACGTGCATTGTAAGCCACAGAACCTGGCCTGGGGCAAAAAATAACTTTTAGCTAATTTTTACAAAACTATTTTGACACAATCAGCTTACTCGATTACATTTCGCTAGTCTTCAGCACAGCAATTTTAAAAATGGCAATAAAACACCCTTCCCGATATACACGCGCTGCGGCTGCATTTTGCGTCGCGCTGTGCGTCAGTATGCCGGCATGGTGTGCCGAAACCGAACCGCAGGAACAGACAACGGTTCTGACCAAGATTCAGGAAATCACCGATCGTGCTTCCAGTCTGGTCGCTAAAGCCGTCGATTTTCTGGGCACACGCTACAAACGCGGTGGCAATACCACCGATCAGGGACTGGATTGCAGTGGCCTGGTTCGACTGGTCTTTAAAGATGCCGTCAATGTTGATTTACCCCGTACTGCGGCAGAAATCAGCCGCGCAGGCGAAAAGATCGAACCGGCTGAATTACAACCGGGTGATTTAGTGTTTTACAACACGCTGAAACGAGGGTTTTCCCACGTTGGTATTTATCTGGGCGACAATAAATTCATCCATTCACCCTCTAAAGGGGGGCAGGTTCGCATCGAAAGCATGGACTTGGCGTACTGGAAAAAACGATTTAATGGTGCGCGCCGCATTAACGACGATTATTCGCCCAATTGATCGCTTTCAGACCCCCTTTCGGGGTCAGCCCTGTTATTTCTCCTGCATTTCCCTGATCTTGCGTTTGATTTCTGCCATGGCATTCATGGTGGCCCGCTCACCGGCCAGTATGGCAGTATGCCGGCCCGCGAAATCGCCGCTTTTCATGTCAGCCAGCTCCGGCCGGATCACAATATCCGCCCCTTTTAATTCGTACTGGTTGATGGTTTGCCCCATGATCGAAAAGGTCTGCATCAACACATTCAGGGACGACGACGATGCCTGAGCATCCGGTTCTGCCGAAATATTGACGGCTATTACAAAATCCGCCCCCATCTCGCGGGCGAACGACACAGGCACCGGCGCAATCAGTCCACCGTCCACATATAACTTGTCACCAATTCTCACCGGCTGAAAGACCCCGGGCACCGCCGAGGAAGCCCTGACGGCCGCGCCCGTATTGCCGCGCCTGAACAAAATCGGGAGTCCGGTATTGAGGTCGGTCGCCACGGCACCAAACGGTTTTTTTAATTTTTCTATGGGCAACTGATGAACTTCCCGGTTAACGAAATTCTGCAGTCCCTCGCCTTTCAATACGCCGGTCGTATTGCCAAACAACGGCACTTTCCAGTCGGACAAGGTTGCCTCATCCATGGACAGCGCAATTTTCTGCAGCGCAAATCCGCTGTTGCCTGCGGCATATAAAGCCCCGACCAGACTACCGGCACTGGTCCCGGTGACAATCTCCACGTCGATATCCTGCGACTCAAGTGCCTTGATGACGCCCACATGGGCAAAGCCCCGCGCGGCACCACCACCGAGTGCCAATCCGATTCGGATATGTTTCGGCAGCGGTCTGGTGACCGGTTCAGGTATGGCGATTGCAACAGGGGCGGCCACCGTGCCGACCGGCGACGGCGTCGCTGTAACAACTGGCACTGCCGTACTCACCAAAGGCGGCGGCGTCACCGGGGCCACGGACGGCGGGGTTTTACAACCCGAGAAAATAACAACGGCAGCAACAGGAATAAACTGCAGGTAACGTGTGAACATAAGGCCAGATGAATAATGGAGATCGGTGAAACGTCCGGAAAAAATGAAAACAGCATAAGCAGGTTACCTATGCTGTTTTCAATTAACTGTTTGGGCGCATTATATCAAACTGCAATGCCCGGTCCGGATTAAACTGCCGGATACACCGCGACCTTCTTTTTGCGGCTGAACAGCATCATCAAGCCGCCCACCATTAACAGGGGCACGAGCAGCGGCGAGAACAATACCAGCATGCCTGACAGTATCACGGCAAACAGGACCATGACCAAAAGCGACACGCCCGTCAGTATGAAACCGACAAACAGGAGTGCAAAAAATGCAATGGCAAGCCCGGCCAACAGGCCGCCCACCGCATAACCGAGACCGGCAAAACCGGTGACCGGCTGCCCGCCGGCCACCACTGTCCAGTTGCCGGGCAAACCGGCACCGGAACACAGCGCAAGCAGCACCAAAGCCAGTGCAAAACCGGATACCAGTAACAGTGTTCGTTGACGAGTCATCATGATAGTGTCCTTTTTTCGTTAAAGATAATGTTGATGTGCTCATCTTAACGGCACTGACAATAAACTCAACGGCCATGCGACAGACTGCAAAAGGCGACGCCTGAAACGAATTCTGCGCGGATCAGATGACTGGGCGGCGAGTACTCAGCGCCGCTTGCAACATGCCCGCAAGGCATCGTCAAGCCGCTCATACCGGAATTGAAACCCGCCGCTCTGCAGTCTGGCCGGCAGCACTTTCTGCCCGCCGGTCAACAGGATGGCCCGGGCACCCATTACCCAGGTCAGAAGAAAGGATGGCGCCACCAGCCAGGCCGGGCGGCTCAGCACGCCTGCCAATGTCGCTGTAAACGCACGATTCGTTTCAGGCTGGGGCGCGGTCATGTTGAATGCTCCTTGCGCATTCGCATCGGCCATTAATTGCATTACGATGGCGACATAATCATCAATGTGGATCCAGCTCATCCACTGACGGCCGCTGCCCAGGCGCGCACCCAAACCGAGTTTAAACGGCAGCACCATCCGTTTCAGCAGCCCCCCGTTAGCGGACAGCACCAATCCTGTACGCAGCAGGCAGACCCGAACACCGGCATCGGCAGCCCGGCTGGCTTCCTGTTCCCAGGCCAGACACAGCTGCGCCGCGAAATCGTTGCCGGGCCCGGACAGATCGTTCAGGGCTTCGTCGCCGCGGTCGCCATAATAACCGATGGCCGAGCCACTCAGTAACAGGCCAGGTCGACGCTGTCTCGCCGCAATGTGCCGGACCAGATTTCCCGTGAACGTGACACGACTGTCCCACAAGGCTTTTTTTCTGGATTCAGTCCAGGCAGCGTCCACGATCGGCTCACCGGCCAGATTGATAATCACGTCAAAATCAAGTTGTTCATGCCATTCATCCAGCCGCGACACAGCCGCAACAGCACCGCTCCATTTTTTCGTTACCCCCGCAGGCTTTCTGGAAAAAACTGTCACCTGATGTCCCGCATCCATCAGCGCAGCGCATAACGCGCTACCTATCAACCCTGTACCACCCGTCATTAATATATTCACGGTGCATTCACTTTCTGCCAGCCATCAATCAAAAGTGCGGCAACTCAAACCGCCTTCTCGCCCACAGTGCGTGCCGGCAAAGGCAGTCCCTCGGCCCGCGCCACTTTCTCCAGGACCTGCTCCATGGTAAAACGCGCCTGCACCGTGGCCAGATAAATCTGCTGATGTAATTTCTCGTCCGCGGCATTCCGATTTTCACATTCCCGGCTGTAGCGCTCGAAACTGCCCAGCATGTACAGAATTTCCACCAGATGACGAGGACATTCACAATAGATGCCGTTCGCGGCTGTCGTCACGGCAGCCAGTGCCTGATCATCAAACAGCACCGCTGGCACCCGGTCTGTTGCGGTACCAACGGATTTTCCGCGTGTTGGCCGGCTTGTCCCGGCCGGCAGGGCCAGCCGGCACAGGGAATCGAGCTCATCCATATCCGTTGGTATTCGCGACACCAGATAACCGGCAGAACGCAGTTTCCGGATCGCTTCATGACGGGCAAATCGGTACAGGATCAACACACCTCGCGCATTAAAGTGTTTTTTTACAGTATCAATCAGGTCACGTTCAATCTGGTTAATTTCCGATATTTCGATCAGGAGCAGATCGGCAGTCAATGCCTGCTGGGTCAAGGCCATCTGCATCGATAGACTGTGCCCGGCAACATCAATGATATGGGACAGCGGATCAATGTCTGCCAGGGATCCGCTCATGTGCCGGGCCACAATAAAGGTGCGGATTAACTGGCCCGGGCCTGCACTGACATCCTCGTTGGTGCCGGATGCCACATCGGTGACAGGGTGCTGTTCAAGCATGGCGCGCAATTCGTCGTCGTTCAGGTGTGCAATGGCGCCTATCGGATTGCCCCGGTCAACCAGTTGTTTTATGATACTCAAATGCCTGATCTCCTCCATCGAGTACTCACGATGGCCATGCGCCGATCGATGCGGCCGGACCAGATTATATCGACGCTCCCACACACGCAACGTCTCGACAGGCACACCTGACAGCCGTGCGGCCGAACCACTGCGATACATTGGCGTTATACGGTCTTTCCCGTTTTCGTTTATAGTTCCCATCGTGTTCCTGTTTATTTCTGGTTAAGCTGCCCTATAATTGGCTTGTCGATCACGTCACCATCAATACGGATGACCAAGTCTATTGAACAGTTATTGTACAGGTTATATTCGCAAAAAGTGCGATAAATATATGAACACCATATGGACAACACGCCGGATAACTAGTATCTTACCCTGGACAACACCGCTTTATCGAATATAGGTAACAAGCATTTTATTAATGGAATATCAATAATGTCCAACTACAACCTGCACCTGACCCACCCTCGTCACCCGAAAACGACGGGTTCCGTGTCAGAAAAAATACGGGCCCGACTGGTCGCCGCCAAGGCTCGATTTCATGCGAACGACAACATTGCCGATTTTGTACAGGAAGGCGAGCTGAATCAACTGGTCGAGGAAGTGGAAGGCAAGCTGGCAAGCGTACTGGACAGCCTGGTGATTGACACGGAAAACGACCACAACAGCAAAGAGACGGCACGCCGGGTGGCAAAAATGTACGTGCACGAGATATTCAAGGGACGATACACAAAGCTGCCGCAGATTACCGAGTTTCCGAATGCCTCAAAGCTGAATGAGTTGATGATCGTCGGCCCGATCACGGTACGAAGCGCGTGCAGTCATCATTTATGTCCGGTAATCGGCAAGGTATGGGTCGGTGTGCTACCGAACGAAGACACCAATATCATCGGGCTGTCCAAATACGCCCGCTTAACCGAATGGATCATGAGCCGGCCGCAAATCCAGGAAGAGGCCGTTATTCAGCTGGCTGATTTGATTGAACAGAAGACCCAGCCAGACGGCCTGGCCATCGTCATGGAAGCCACCCATTTCTGCATGACCTGGCGCGGCGTAAAAGATATGGATAACAAAATGATCAACTCCGTTATGCGCGGCAGCTTCCTGACGAATCCGGAATTACGCCAGGAATTTTTATCGCTGATACCGCGCTGAACGACCCGGTCAGGACAGCCGTGTCACGTTGGAATCCGCATAATCATCGTCATCCAGTAATTGCGCCGGCAAACTCTTAGTCGGTATCACGCCCAGCTTCCTGACCTGTTCGGCCTGGCGTATCAGGTTGCCACGACCGGTGCTCAGTTTCGCTTTGGCATCATCAAATGACTTCTGGGTCTGCCCCAGTTTTTTACCGATATCTTCCAGATCGTCCACAAATCCGACAAATTTGTCGTATAACTTCGCGCACTGCTGGGCAATTTCCTGGGCATTCCGGTTTTGCTGCTCCGAACGCCAGATGTAAGCTATCGTGCGCAAATTCGCCAGCAAGGTACTGGGACTGACCAACAGCACATTCTTGGCCAGTGCATCGTTGAACAGACTGGCATCGTGACTGAAGGCCAGCATGAATGCAGGTTCCACGGCGATGAACAGCATCACAAAATCCGGCGCATTCAGCCCCGTTAGCGTCTGATAATTTTTTTCAGATAAACCGCGGATGTGTGACCGAACTGACATCAGGTGCTGCTTGAGACTTTCTTCGCGTTCCGTATCCGTGTCTGCGCTAACGTAGCGTTCATACGCCACCAGCGACATTTTGGCGTCCACCACCATGTGGCGTCCTTCTGGCAGATGGATGATCACGTCGGGACGGTATTGCCCACCCTCTTCCCGGTCAAAACTGTTTTGCACCTGGTATTCTTCACCTTTGCGCAGGCCAGACGATTCCAGCACCTTTTCCAGCACCATCTCGCCCCAGATACCCTGGGTCTTGTTGCTTCCTTTCAGCGCGTGCGTAAGATTGATGGCATCTTCACTTATCTTTCCGTTCAACGCAGCCAACCGTTCAATTTCATTTTTCAGCGTCAGCCGCTCTTTTGAATCTTTATCGTAGGTATCGGCAACCTGTGTCTGAAACTGGGCAATTTTTTCCTGCAGAGGCAACAGAATGCCGCCCAGATTCAGCTGATTCTGTTCAGTGAATTTTTTGGATTTTTCTTCCAGAATCTGGTTGGCCAGCAGTTGAAACTGCTGGCCGAATTCGCTGCGGGCCGCCTCCAGGAGAGCAATTTTTTCATTGGCCTGCAAACGATCAGACTCAAGGCGCGTTGACAGTTCGGCGATGCGAGCCTGCTGGTTCGCCAGTTCGGTCTGTTGATCGTCACACCGTGATTTCAGGGCATTGGACTGCAGCAGCCACTGTTCAGCGATATTCACCTGCGCCGTGAGCCGTTCCTTTAACGAGACAATGTCGGTGGACGCCTGCCGCTCTGCTACCGACAAACGCTGGCTGAATTGGGCGCTCAGGACGACCCACGCCGCCAGCCCGCCGACCACCAGCCCGATGCCCAACCCGACCACCAGCAATCCGCTCAATTCCATTGGTTTTAATCCTTTTAAAAAATCAGCCAACCATTCAGGCTTGTGCACGGAATAATAACATTTCCGTATGCAAGCGCTAAGGCGCTGTGCCTGCCCGCAGCGCATCTGTCACAATAAAGTCCTTTTCAGGCACAAATTCAGAGCTGGGCAGCCCACTGTCCGGTTAAACATTATCAGGGCATTAATGTCCCATTTTTGCCTGGTCAAGGACGAATTACAACGTCTAACCAGTGTCGGCAAATAACAGCGCCTATTTTTTCTCACCGCACATTTTCTGCAGCAGCCCAACCCCGGTAACGATACGTGTTGTGTGTATAAAAAAGCAATGTTATTATACGGTCGAACAGAAGTGGCAGTTGACAGGGAGTGCCTTTGTCTCACATTCTGCCGTCCCCCAAAGTGACATTTAATCACCTTGGGTGAAATAGCCCGGCACCATGATGCGCACCGTGAACGATCAACTTCGCCTTACCTTCTGCAATACCGTTAACGCTTTAATAGAGAATTAAATGCTCAGATTTCAATTTCAATCGACTGCCGCAAACCAACCGTACAAGCCCTGTTCGCCCCAACCCACAATCAACCCGGGAAACGCGGGGCAAACCACCGCATTGAACCCGCCCAATCTGACAAAAAATAGCCCGCCGGATGCCAACCTGCTCGCTAAAACGGCAACAACAATGTGCAAAATGATGGGGTCGCCCATGACGCGCGATGCGTTGGCTCTCATAGCGGCCGTTATGTTAATTGTCGGTATTTTCTTGTGTGCAAGCGGAGCCGGAGGTCCGCTTGGCGCTTTGCTTATAGGACTCAGCCTGGGCCTGTTTCTCGGTACGCCCATCCTGACTGGGCTAGCCAGTACGTATAACCGGGCTGCCGCTTAGTTGTACTCAAGTTCGCTTACTGAAATTCGCTTATTGAAATTCGCTTACTGAAATTCACTTACTGACCCAGGATTTCTGAACTTCGGTCCTGGTCATTGCATAAAAATACAGGTGATCTGAACACCTGTTAAAATATTACTTTGATGCACTTTCAAAGTACGCCAATGACAAGCCGATTTATTCCTATCCATCCGCAAAACGACAGCCCTTTACTGTCGTTGCGTTCTGATATCCACACGCCCGCCCGTGGAATTTTGATGGATAGACTGCAACGTCCCTTGCGTGATTTGCGTATTTCGGTCACGGACCGCTGCAATTTTCGTTGCGTGTATTGCATGCCCAGTGCCGTGTTCGATCAGAACTACCCCTATCTCCCGCACAAAGACCTGCTCACTTTTGAAGAAATCACCCGTCTGGCAAGACTGCTGGTGGCCCACGGTGTGACCAAAATCAGGCTCACCGGTGGCGAGCCACTTTTACGAAAAAACCTGGACCGTCTGGTTGGCATGTTGCGCCAGATCGATACGCCCGATGGCACGCCACTTGATCTAACGTTAACCACCAACGGCGCCCTTTTAGCGCAAAAAGCACAGCAGCTTAAAGACGCCGGTCTCAATCGCGTGACCGTTTCACTGGATGCGCTGGATGACGCCGTATTCAAGAAAATGAACGATGTCGATTTTTCCGTATCCGAGGTCTTGAATGGAATCGACGTGGCGCACCAAATCGGACTGGGCCCCATTAAAATCAACATGGTCGTAAAAGCCGGCATGAATGAACATCAGATTATCCCGATGGCACGGCACTTTAAAACATCACCCCACATTTTACGATTTATCGAATACATGGACGTCGGCGATTCCAATGGATGGCAGATGGATGACGTCATTTCATCACAACAGATTATTCACCAGATCAGCCAGTCATCGCCTGACATGCAACTGGTAGCACTTGAGCCCAATTACCGTAGCGAGACGGCACAACGCTGGAGATACCGGGACGGGGGCGGCGAAGTGGGCGTCATTTCCAGCGTCACACAATCGTTTTGCAGGGACTGTACACGTTTGCGCCTTTCGACAGAGGGAAAACTATATACCTGCCTGTTCGCCGGCCACGGCCACGAAATTCGCGCCTTGTTACGAGGTAATGCGGACGATGCCGACATTTCCAACGCACTGGCCTATGTCTGGCAGATGCGCGGTGATCGTTATTCCGAATTGCGTGGCCAGCAAAACAGTCCGACAAAAAAAGTGGAAATGTCATACATCGGCGGATGACCAGGATGAATTCAGCATGACAGCCAATTCTGCAATCCATCAAGTGACCGGTTTAATCCTGGCGGGTGGACGTGGCAGCCGTATGAATCATCTGGATAAAGGTTTGCAGGAATTAAATGGCAAAACGCTGATTGACCACGTCATTTCAAGATTGGCACCACAGGTTGATTTCATCGCCATAAACGCGAACCGAAATGGTCCGACCTACGCCCGATGGGGATTTCCGGTATGGTCAGATAAAGATCTCAACCCAGACGCCACTGGCGATGCAGGTAATCGCAGTGCGTCAACCAATGAAGCAGGTTACCGGGGACCCCTGGCTGGTCTTGAAACCGGATTAATGCATTGCACTACGCCCTATTTGCTGACTGTGCCGTGTGATTCGCCCTTTTTACCGACAAATCTGGCTGAGCGCCTGATAGCATCGCTACAACAGCAACAGGCCAGCATTGCCGTCGCGTGCACTGTAGAAAAAAATCAGGTCAGACTGCAACCTGTGTTTTGCCTGCTCCATGTATCGTTACTAAATCAATTACAATCGTATCTGGAGTCGGGTGGTCGAAAAATGGACGGGTGGTTTGGTGAACAAAAGGTGGCCCACGTTATTTTTGACGATGTGTCGGAGTTCAGAAACCTCAATACTCTGGACGACATACGCGCCTGCACCCATACCATCAACAACTAAAAATCTCTTCAGAAACTGAGCTGCCATGCCATCCGCCAACCAATCCGCCACTGACAACCTGCCCGTGTCAGACGTTCAAAAACAAATTCAGGACGCCATTACACCGATTACGGACAGTGAGAAAATTGACTTGTCGGGCGCGTTAAACCGCATTCTTGCAGCAGATGTTGTCGCAACAATCGATGTACCCGCGTTTGATAACGCTGCCATGGATGGCTATGCCTTTTCAGGTACGGATGCACAACAACATCAACTGTTAAAAATTGTGGGGCGCTCGTACGCTGGCCACCCGTTTTCGGGTCCACTCCAAGCCGGTCAAGCCATACGTATCACCACTGGCGCACCTGTTCCCTTGAACGCAGATACCATTTTGCCCCACGAGCTCGCGGTACTCACAGACGATAATTTGCTGGATGTGCGCCCGGTTAATTTCCGCACAGGTCAGAACCGGCGACGCCGGGGTGAAGACATTGCCAAAGGAAGTGTCGGCCTGCACAAAGGTACGCGGCTGTCGCCGGCCGAACTGGGTTTGTTGGCATCGTTGGGCGTTCCGGAGGTTCAGGTTCAGCGTCGGCTACGTGTCGCCATTTTTTCAACCGGTGACGAATTGCGCACGCCCGGGCAAGCCATGAATGAGGGTGGTGTCTTTGACAGTAACCGCATCAGTTTGGGTGCTATGTTAACTTTATCCGGTGCTGAGGTCATTGATTTGGGCGTTCTGATTGACGATCCTGCCGAGATCGAATCAGCCTTACGCAAAGCCGCGCAGGATGTCGACGTCATCATCACCTCCGGTGGCGTATCTGCAGGTGACGCGGACTACACAAAACAGGTAATGCAGCGACTCGGCCAGATGAACTTCTGGTCAGTTAATATGCGTCCGGGTCGGCCGCTGGCTTTCGGACAAATCAGGACGACCGTTCGACCTGCTACAACCTATATTTTTGGGCTTCCGGGAAATCCGGTGGCAATGATGGTCAGTTTTTATTTCTTTGTACGCCCTGCCCTGCAATTATTATCGGGCACGCAGGTAAAAATGCCGCCACAAATCCCCGCCATCGCTACTGAAGCCATGCCGAAAAAAATCGGCCGCACCGAATTTCAACGAGGTATATGCAAACTGAACGCGGAAGGTCAGATGACGGTCAGCAGTACGGGTATGCAAGGTTCCGGCATGCTGAGCTCCATGACCCAAGCCAATTGCCTGATCGTGTTACCTTCTGGACAGGGCGCGGTCAGCGCCGGTGACCGAGTCCATCTGGTGTTATTTGATGGACTGATCTGACGCCGAAAATTCCGACTTAATTCAATGGCCTGTTTGCCTGACCTGCTCAAAAAAGCAGATGGCGGCACTCGCTGCGACATTCAACGATTCCATTTTACCCACGTGAGGAATTTTTACGGTCTCGGTTGCGCAGGCCATCAGTTCATCGGAAATGCCATGGCCTTCATGACCGAACGTCCAGATTACCTGCTGATTCAGGTCGCATTCATAAATCGTTTTTGACGCGTGCGAACTGGTCGCCAGAATGGGCAAGGTCGACTTTTTGACCAGCGCAAATAAATCGGCATTCTCATAAATGTTGAGCAAAAAATGGGCGCCCATACCAGCACGCAGGACTTTCGGTGACCAGGCGGATGCCGTTTCCGAACTGCAGAATACCTGTTTTATGCCCGCCGTTGCTGCACTTCGCAACACGGAACCCAGATTACCGGGGTCCTGCAGATTTTCCAGCAGGACGGAGGTCTGGGTTAGGTTGGCTGGCGGCGCTGAATCCGGCGTTGGAATGACAAAAAAAATGCCGACACCATGATCAACCTGGCTCAGCGATTGGTACAGCGAATCTGAAAAGATAAGCAGATGCTCTGCTTTTTTAAGTAGTGGAGCAATTTCTAGATGGTATTGCGAAGATTCATTGACCACACACCAGGTCGGCTGGCCAAAATTATCCAGATAGGACTGACATAAATGGGTTCCATCCAGCACTGTGCTCGCCATTTTCCGGCGCGCCTGTGCACTGCTGGCCAGATGCTTGAGTTCTTTATAGAGCGCATTGTCGCGCGACGAAATCTGTTTCATGGGTTAGCCAGAATCGCTCGCACAGGTGCGTAGGTTAATCGATGAACGGGTGACACGCCATGCTCTTTTAATCGCGCCAGATGCAAGGCCGTTGGATAGCCTTTATGCTGGTCAAACGCGTATTGGGGATAGAGTCGATGCAGTGCCATCAATGCCGCATCCCGCGCTGTTTTTGCCAGTATCGATGCCGCCGAGATGGCGTCAACTTTGTCGTCACCTTTCACAATGGCTTCGGCGGGCATAGGCAGGATCGGGCAGCGATTGCCGTCAATCAGGGCCAATCCAGGCTGTACTGACAATCCCTGTACCGCGCGTTGCATGGCGAGCAGTGTCGCCTGCAGAATGTTGAGCTGGTCAATTTCCTGTTCCGACGCCTGTGCAATACACCAGGCCAGGGCATGTTTTTTAATTTCAATGGCCAACTGGTCACGTCGGGTTTCACTCAATTTTTTTGAATCGCGCAATCCGTCAATTTTATGATGGGGATCCAGAATAACAGCGGCCGCATAAACGGCACCTGCCAATGGTCCTCTGCCAGCCTCATCCACACCGCACACGAGTTGAACCGTGGCCGGATTTCCATTATCGACTCGCGTGTCAAACAACGGCAATTCATAATTACTCATCATTATCCATTACAAAAGCGCCTTCACCTTGTCGACATCCAGATGATAATGACACAATTCGGTGCCTGCGCCTGTCGGTGCCACCTCATTGGCCTTTCGGGCAAACAGAACCGGAACCCATTCGTCGTACTGTTCCAGTAAATCGGGATCCTGATCGACATCGATAACCGTTATCTGATGCGGTACGTGCCGCACCAGATTTTCCAGGGCGAGTCGCATGTCATCACAAAGATGACAATAGCTTCGACTGTATAAAGTGAAAAGTATCATTGCCATGCGGGCTAGGATAATCCAAACGAAAAGGCTGCACAACCCTGTGCAGCCTTTCGTTTGCTTAAATACCCGGAAATGGAGTCGCGGACATCAATTTACAGGAGTGGGTCTTAACGGAACAAATTGTGAGGAATCGCCCCTGCGTACCAGTACAACGGCGATTTTCTTGGGATCCAATTTGGCGCTGAGTGCATAAAACTGCTTCGCATCCCTGATTTCATTGTTGTTTAACTGGGTGATCAGATCGCCTGGTTGCAAGCCGGCCCGCGCGGCACTGCCATCCACGTTGTCGACAAGGACTCCGCCGGCAACTTTAAGTTCGCGTTTTTGATCATCCGTCAAATCCGTCACGGATAAGCCGAGCAGATTCTTTTCAGGTTCCGGCGATTTCTCGTTGGCCTTGCCGGCTTTATTGTCCTGGTCCATCTCAGCAGTGACCAGGCTGACTGTATGGGTTTTACCTTTGTTCCACACCGTCAGTGTTGATTTGGTACCCGGTTTGGTGTTGCCCACCAGGCGACTGAGTTCATTCCACTTCGTCACTGGCTGCCCATTAAATTCAAGCACAATATCACCTGCCACCATGCCGGCCTTTTCTGCGGGTGAGCCCGGTTCAACCAGAGAGATAAACGCGCCCTGACCTTTTGCCAAACCAAAAGATTCAGCGACATCCTTGGGTACTTCAGACAGTCTGACGCCAATACGGCTGCGACTGACCTTGCCAGATGCCCTTAACTGCTCCACAACCGCCATCGCTTCGTCTATGGGAACCGCAAACGAGATTCCCATGTACCCGCCAGAACGGCTGACGATCTGTGAATTAATCCCGATCACTTCACCATTCATGTTTAACAACGGCCCGCCAGAATTGCCGGGATTGACAGCCGCATCGGTCTGGATCAAAGGCAGAAATTCGCCGGTATCACGCGCCTTCGACGACACAATACCTGCAGATACGGAATTATCCAGTCCAAACGGCGATCCGATAGCAATGACCCATTGACCGGCTTTAATCTTGTCTGAATCGCCAATCGGCAGCCAGGGCAATTTTGTCGCCTCAATTTTTACCACTGCCACATCGGTACGTTTGTCCAGACCGATCACCTTTGCCTTGAATTCACGCTTGTCAGTCAGGTTCACATACACTTCATCAGCACCATCCACCACATGCGCATTGGTTAATACATAACCGTCCTGGGAAATAATAAAGCCGGATCCGATACCACGCGGCACTTCCTCCTCATTGCCCTGAGGCGAAGGCCGGCGTTTTTTGGGAACCTGGTTCGGCAACTGGGGAACCGGGCCACCGAAAAAGCGTCTGAAGAATTCCTGCATTTCTTCGTCGCCCGGTCCGGACTGGTTTACGGAAACTTTTTCAGTCGTACGGATGTTGACCACGGCGGGGCTGGCCTTTTCCGCCAGCTCCGTGAAATCAAACGCAGGTACGGCGGCCACAGCAGGCGTGGCCAGCATAAAACCTGACACAGGCACAAGGAATGTGAGCGCAGAGGCTAAATAAACAGAAACGATTTTTTTCATAATTAAACCATCTTCAGAAAATGTTAAACAAAAATCATAATCGCACCAGACATCATAAACAGCTTCAACAGCAACATCAATCACACAGCACTGCATTCAACCGACCCGGGCATACTGACGCAAGGGCTATCTTATTCAAAGAAGTCATTTCGGTTTGTATTCAATTGAATCAGAAAGTAATTTTACAGTGGCCAGCGGCACTTCCCCTACCAGGGTGATCCAGAAGTCGCCATACTGAAACGCGGACAGCGCCGTTGCTCCCTGCTGCACAATACGGGGGCGACGAATACTGGTCTACGGTTCAATAAAAACCGAAATGGTGGCCAGACTGTCTGAAAATACCAGTTGAACAACGTCTTGCCACTCATTAACCGTCTTCGCCGGGAGCGAATCACCGCCGCCGTGCAATGGCCAGCGAACTTCCCTGATTTTTTTGAATCCGGCTGGCAGCACCTTCACTCCCCAGCCCGATTCGGTGGACACAGCGACTGTGTCATGGACGGTTTTCCAGCCCGAAACATCCGCATAATGTGTTTTTAAACTGGCTTCATCAACCGGACCCAGAGTCAGCGACGTGAACGCAACCTGCTCCAGGATCAGATTGTTGACACCGGTGGTTTGGGCCAGCACCAGCAGATTCGATGGTAGTGCCGCACATAGACGATAGCCCAGGCGATACTGATCCCTGGGCAGTATGACGATCATCTGGCAGTTGACGCCGGCTACCCGCACCGTCTGTGCCAGTTTAAGCTGGTAGTGGTCACCCAAATTCGCATCATTAAAAGCCAGCAGTGCAGGAAACATGTCCTGCACCTGACGCTTTTCGGAACGAAGCGTCTTTATATCGGGTTGATAATTCACCACATCGTCGTTATGCCGGATGTATTCACGTCGACGGCCGTCCAGCGTTTCCACCTTTTCCAGTTCATCGCCCGAGGCATACCGGTGCAGAATAAGCGACGCAGACAGTTGCCCATCGCGCTGCAGGACGAAGGTTCCGGCATAATTTTCTTTTCTCGAGGCAGCCTGCATCTTTTGCAATAAAAGCTGAACGTCCCCTGAGTCATCGGCATACACCGAGGCCATCGAACCGAAAAAAAGTAAAAGTAAAAGAAAAAATCGCATTACCTGTCCGGTTCCTGGATGATAGGATGGGTTTGATATTCCACCGCACTATACATTGATTTTGAATAGCGCTGATGGGCTGCCAGATAATCATCAATGTCCGGGTCCCTCAACATCTCGGGCGGGGTGGCAGGCCGCTGCAACGGCGCAGAGATCACGTGATCGGCTGACGCTGACGAGGCCATCGTTGCACCGGTCTGCATGCCTTGGGCGGCTGACGCCAGCAGGTTACTTGAAAATGGGCGTCGTGATTGGGTAGCGTCATTACCGGCAAATTCCGGCATCATGACCATGACCAGGGCCGCTATACACGCGGCCGCATAAGCCATTTTCCGACTGAAAAAAGTCGGCACTCTGGCACCCGGTTGAATAAATACGGGCTCGGATGCCAACTTCGCCCGCAGAGCGGGTGCGAAATTGTCGCTCAGCGTCATTGACAGATCGTCTGAATTAATCAGGTCACCAATCTGGTGGTACAAGAGCCAATCCTGGCGGGCCGTTTCGGTTTGCAATTGCTGAAGCACCCGATCCAGTTCATTGAACTGAACTTCCCCGTCAACAAAAGCTGAAATTTGTTCTTTTAATGGATTATTCGGCTGTATTTCAGCGCTGTTATCAATCATATTTTCCCTGTTATTGCTTATTCAACTACTGTCATTCCACCCCTGGTCACCACCGTTTGTCTGTCGACGTGCCCAGCAGCGGTCGAATTTTAATTGCAATAGCCTCCCGTGCCCGAAAAATCCGGCTTCGAACAGTACCAATCGGGCATTCCATCATTTCAGCAATCTCTTCATAACTCAACCCTTCAATTTCACGCAGTGAAATGGCGATACGCAATTCATCCGGGAGCTGCTCCATGGCACTGTTGACCGTTTCCGCCAATTGTTTTGAGGCCAACACTGATTCAGGCGTACTGAATTCGGATTCCCCTTCTGATGCATGGCCCGTATAGGCCTGGTTGTCATCGGTGCTGCTTTCGGCAATATTTTCAGCCTTCTTTTTCTGTATCACCAGCTGATTTTTCGCATTATTGACGCCGATGCGGTAAAGCCAGGTATAGAACGCAGATTCACCCCGGAAATTGGGCAAGGCCCGGTACGCTTTAATAAATGTTTCCTGAACGACATCTTCGGCTTCGGCATGATCTTTCACAAAGTAAAGGACCAGACGCATCAATTTTCGCTGGTATTTAAGTACCAATAACTCAAAAGCTCGCTTGTCTCCATTCAGCACACAGTCAACCAGCACCTGGTCCGCATCACGTTCTGTTGCCACACCGCATCCCCTTGTTTCCTTGCAACATGTCCGGGACAAAATATAGACTCAAGGCACTGTTTTTAGTTCCCCAAATCATTATTTAGTGTTTCCGTTCCATAGTTGGTCTTGTTTCGCAATGACTATTGATCGGTTTCTTGCCATAAAGTCATAAAATCGTTGCAGGTAAGCCTGTGACTTACCTGACTGATAATAGCTTTGACATGAGGTATTAAATATAACAACCTGATTTTAAATAGAAAATTAAATGAATATGTTAATGTCCGATGTTCCCGTGTGCGTCAATCCAGTGACAGGCGATCGCTAATCGGCGGAACTCGTCATGCGTTAAAGCGTCAGAGAGTATCACTAAATTTATCATTTCGTCATCATTTAATCGACGTAAGCGTAAAAATAATGTGCGGTGCCAAAGGGTAGTCCCGTGCATCAATTGATAAGGATTCGAAGGGTAAACATGGTTTATTTTTAATGATCTCGGGCAGAAATCGCCGCGTCGACAATGAATTTCACCCTTTGAATCAATCGTTATCTGCCAGACACATTGCTGTAACCTGTTGATTTTAAAATAATTTAGGCCAGAAACTGCAAAGCACGCCGTTGCCAGTACAACGCGCGCCAACACGGAAAGGTGGGGCAGTTCGGCAATGAATACCCCGACCAGAATCAGTAGCAATGAGAATAAAATTGCATATTTCCGCAATTTTTTAGATGGATACGCTGTTGCTGTAAGCGCCAGGGACATAATTGATGAAAAAAAAGCGACGAATTAAAATTCGTCGCTTTTTGGCAGACTGAGATTAAATTTTTCCAAATACCAGCGTGCCATTCGTTCCACCAAAACCAAACGAGTTTTTTACTGCAATATTAATCGGCAGGTCTCGCGCGGTATTAGCACAATAATCCAGATCACATTCCGGATCCTGGTTAAATATGTTAATGGTAGGTGGTGACAATTGATGATGCACAGCCAACACCGTCAGCACAGATTCCAGTCCACCTGCGCCACCCAATAAATGACCCGTCATTGATTTGGTCGAATTCACCACGAGTTTGCTGGCGTGGTCACCAAACGTGAATTTGATGCCTTTGGTTTCAGCCAGATCGCCTAATGGCGTTGACGTACCGTGGGCATTGATATAATTGACCTGTTCCGGATTCACTCCAGCGTTACGCAGCGCTGAAACCATGCACCGCTTTGCTCCGCTGCCGTCTTCCAGGGGTGCCGTCATGTGGTACGCATCTGCGCTCATGCCGAATCCAAGCAGCTCGGCGTAAATACGCGCCCCACGCGCCTTGGCATGTTCGTATTCTTCAAGCACCATCACGCCAGCGCCTTCGCCCAGCACAAAACCATCGCGGTCTTTATCCCATGGACGGGACGCCGTTGCAGGGTCGTCATTGCGCGCTGAAAGAGCGCGTGCCGACGCAAAGCCACCTAACCCGAGCGGTGACATGGTTGATTCGGCACCACCAGCGACCATCACGTCGGCATCGCCGTATTCAATCATGCGTGCCGCAGCACCAATGCAATGCAAGCCCGTTGAGCACGCTGTTACGATGGATAAATTGGGGCCTTTCAGCCCATATTTGATCGACAGATGCCCGGAGATCATGTTAATGATCGATGCGGGCACAAAGAAGGGGCTGATGCGGCGTGCCCCCCTGTTCAGGTATTCCGTATGAGTTTCCTCGATCAGTGGCAATCCGCCGATACCCGAACCGACCATGACACCGATCTGTTCGGCATTCTGTTCCGTGACAACCAGCCCGCTGTCCTGAATGGCCTGCATACCGGCCGCAAGCCCGTAATGGATAAATGTATCCATATGGCGTGCTTCTTTTGCGGGGATATAGTTTTCAATCTGAAACCCCTTAACTTCACCGCCAAAATGGGTTGAAAATGGGGAGGGATCAAATTTGGTGATGGTTGCAATACCGGACCGACCGGAAACAATGGCGCTCCAGGTTTCTGACAAAGTATTTCCAACCGGTGATACGCAGCCCATTCCTGTGACTACGACACGTCGTTGTTGCGATCGGCTCAAGCGATTCTCCTGGAGTCGGCCCTTATGCCCGATTTATTTGCCAATATGCGCTTTGGCATAGTCAATTGCATTTTGAACGGTAGCGATTTTCTCAGCTTCTTCGTCAGGAATTTCCATTTCAAATTCGTCTTCCAAAGCCATCACCAATTCAACTGTGTCCAAAGAATCTGCACCCAAATCATCAACGAATGAAGATTCGTTTTTAATGTCGGCCTCAGCCACACCGAGTTGTTCGGCTACAATTTTTTTTACACGTTGTTCGATATCTGACATATAAGTCTCCATGGTGTGTGTTTCAGAAAGTGCGCGCATTTTAACAGAGTTATGCGCAAAAAACAGGGGGCAAATTAATTTACGACTTATCTTCGCTTATTTTTTGTCAACTTCTTCTATCTGCAGTTTTATTTTGGAGTCAAATTATCAATATTAATACTGCAAAAATCGTACCCCAGCACCGTTTCAGCGCCTAGGTCAGATACATCCCGCCGTTCACATGCAGCGTGGTGCCCGTCACGTAGCCCGCCTCGGCGGATGCCAGGAACAGAACCGCCGCGGCAATTTCCTGCGGCTGGCCCAACCGCCCCAGCGGTATCTGCTGCAGTATGGCGGTGCTTTGCTGCTCGTTCAGCGATTTGGTCATATCGGTGTCAATAAACCCGGGGGCAATACAGTTGACCGTAATGTTACGGCTGCCGATTTCACGTGCCAGCGCACGACTCATCCCAGCCACGCCGGCTTTGGCGGCGGCGTAGTTGATCTGTCCTGGATTGCCCGCGGAACCGACTACCGAGGTAATATTTATGATGCGACCGTACCGGGCCTTCATCATCGGTCGCAGAACAGCACGGGAGAGTCGACCGACCGCGGTCAGGTTGGTCGCAATGACCGCATCCCATTCATCGTCTTTCATGCGCATTGCCAACTGGTCCTGGGTAATTCCCGCGTTATTGACCAGAATTGACAATCCTGAAAATTCCTTCTGAATCTGCTCGACCAGCGACACGCTGGCAGTTGCGTCACAGACATCAAGCACCACCCCGCGCCCTGCAGGTCCATTGCGTCCACCTGCCGCCTCCGCCAGATAAGCGGTAATACTGTCAGCACCTGATTGTGTCGTCGCTGTGCCGATCACAGTCGCACCCTGTTGTGCCAGCAAGGTTGCGATGGCGCGTCCTATACCCCGCGAAGCGCCGGTGACCAGTGCAACCTGGCCCGTTAAACCAAAAATTGAATTCATTGTTCACGCCTCTCCAAATTAATCCGACCGCATGCACCCAAACAGCGTTCAGCTGTTCAGCAGCAACTTCACCTTATTCAATGATGCGTCATCAAACAGTGCATCGCCGACCAGATCCGGATTGATCCGCTTGACGAGTCCCGATAACACTTTTCCCGGACCGCATTCAATCACATGGGTGATGCCTGCTCCGGCCATTTTCTGAACAGTCTCAACCCAACGCACCGGATTAGCCGCCTGGCGAACCAGCGCATCTTTCATCGCATCTGCCTCATCCAGGATGGCGACGTCGACATTATTTATTAATGGAATCTGTGGCAATGCAAACGGAACCTGTGCAAGATAGTCGCGCAACCGGTCTGAAGCCGGCTTTAACAGGGAAGAATGAAATGGTGCCGAGACGGATAAAACCAGAGCCCGCTTTGCACCGCGCGCTTTCGCGGCTTCACAGGCACGTTCCACGGCCGCTTTATGCCCGGCAATGACGACCTGGGCAGGTGCATTAAAATTAACCGGCTCAACCACTTCACCCTGCGCGGACTCCTCACACGCCAGACGCACTTCGCCGTCGGACAAGCCCAAAATCGCCGCCATCCCTCCCACGCGCAGCGGAACCGCCTCCTGCATGACTTTTGCACGGAAACGCACCAGCGGGACGGCGTCCTTAAACGCCAGAACCCCAGCGGCCACCAGCGCAGAATATTCACCGAGACTGTGTCCTGCCACCAGTCGTGGCTGTTGCCCGCCAGCTTCAATCCACGCACGATAACAGGCCACTGCAGCGGTCAACATCGCAGGCTGGGTGTTGATGGTTAAATCCAGTTCTTCCCTGGGTCCTTCGGCAATCAGCTTGCCGAGATCAAAATTCAATGCGTCAGACGCTTCTGCCACCACCTGTTTCACAATCGGATGATGGTCGAAACCGTTCAACATTCCGATGGCCTGGGAACCCTGGCCTGGAAAAACGAAAGCAAAATTATTCATATAAATTTCTGAGATTAATTTAAAAACGGAGGTTCGCAGGACCCGGTTACATCCGGATCAATGCAGCACCCCAGGTAAAGCCGCCCCCCACACCTTCTATCAGTATCGTCTGGCCCGCTTTGATACGGCCATCGCGAACCGCGCAGTCCAGTGCCAGGGGAATCGATGCAGCCGACGTGTTACCGTGCTGGTCGACGGTGACCACAACTTTTTCAGCCGGTATATGCAATTTTTTTGCCGTACTCTGCATGATGCGTATATTTGCCTGATGGGGTATCAGCCAGTCCAGATCGGCCGCCGTCATATTCGCCGACTCCAGAACTTCCACGGCCACTTTTTCGAGCACCGAGACTGCAACCTTGAAAACGGCCGGCCCATCCATCTGCACGAAAGCACTGCCCTGGACAGCGCCATTGGCGGCTTTACCGGGCACTGACAGAATATGGGAATAATGTCCGTCGGCATGCAATTTTGTGGCCAGAACACCGGGCTGTTTCGAGGCAGACATCACCACAGCACCTGCACCATCACCAAACAGTACACAGGTACCACGATCTTTGAAATCGAGAATGCGGGAGAACACTTCAGCGCCGATCACCAGAACATTTTTATGTGTGCCGGCCTTTATCATTGCATCCGCAATCGAGACAGCATAAATAAAACCGCTGCACACTGCCTGCACATCAAACGCCGCACAATTATTCATGGCAAGCTTTTTCTGCACGATGCAGGCCGTACTTGGGAATCCCCCCAGATGATCGGGCGTTGAAGTAGCCACGATGATCAAATCGATCTGATTTTTTTCCAGACCGGCCTGTTCAATGGCACGTTGTGCGGCAATGACAGCCATGTCGCTCGCGCTGACATCAGCTTCGGCAAAATGGCGGGCTGAAATGCCGCTGCGGCTCAGTATCCATTCGTCGGATGTTTCTATGCCGTCGGCGGCCAATTGAATCGTCAAATCCTGGTTTGTTACTCGCCGGGGCGGCAAATAACTCCCTGTTCCGGTTATTTTGCTAAACACATTCATACTTGATGTTCTCTTTTATGATTAATTTGTCCCGGTTTCACCTAAAGACACGTCATTACCCATGTCGTTCAATGATAACGCCACCAGTTCTGCCATCGCTTTTTCGATCTGTTCAAGCACACCATTTTTTGCTGTGTCGTACCCGCGTTTCAGGGCACATTCAAAACTGTACGCATCGGCACTGCCATGGCTCTTGATGACCAGGCCACGCAGTCCCAACAGACTGCCACCATTATAATTGGAGGGATTCAGTCTGCCTGCCACGGCTCGCAAAGCAGCGCGCGCGATCAGGCCGCCCAACATCGAAACCACATTGCGCCTGAATTCGCTCACCATGACTGTCTTGACAAACCTGCCGAGGCCTTCCGCCGCCTTCAGCGTCACATTTCCCACGAACCCGTCGCAGACAACAATATCGGTGGTCCCGGCAAATATGTCGTTGCCTTCCACATTCCCGTAAAAATTTATCACACCTCTGGCATGTTCTTCGCGTAATAGTAACGCCGTTTTTTTGACCAGTTCATTGCCCTTGATGTCTTCCTCACCCACGTTCAGCAACCCGACGGTTGGCCTTAAATGGCCTTCAACCGATGAAAAAAGAGCCGATGCCATGGTGGCGAACTGTTGCAGGTGGCGCGGTTCACAATCCACATTGGCCCCCAGATCCAGCATATACGTGGGTTTATTTTTCTGGTTCGGCAAAATACTGCAGATAGCCGGCCTGTCAACGTTGGGCAATGTTTTAAGAACGTAACGGGATACGGCCATGAGCGCGCCGGTATTGCCGGCAGACACGCAGACATCAGCCTTGCCGTCCTTGATCTGATTGATGGCAACGCGCATCGATGAATCTTTCTTTCTTCGCAGCGCTATTTCAAGAGGATCGTCCATGGTCACAATTTCAGTTGCATGGATAACCGAAATACGCGGGTGCTGCTCAACCCTGTTTTTTTTCAGCTCGGCATGAATGATGTTTTCCTGCCCGACCAGAATCAATTGCGCATCGTCGATACGTTTGACAAACGATATTGCCGCTGCCACGGTCACCGCCGGACCATGATCCCCGCCCATGCAATCAATTGAAATACGTATTGTCATTTTCGATTTCGTCTCCTGAATTCAAACTGAATTCATTAAGCTGTCCATTTTAGATTGGTTGGAGCACATTTCCTAGAACCAATTCGGCTTTACGCCGCATTTCTTGTTCTGGCCAACCGGATTAAGTTATTCTAAAAACAAATAATCAACCGGTGGCGTACTGATTTCAATCATAAAAAAAGCGGCGCCAAGTCAATATTGGTTACGCCGCTTTATTTGCTTAATCAGTCCGACCCACAGTTAAGCTCTGTGTTCAGGTCGCGTTGCCGACGAACTTTTCGTGTAGCCTGATCGCGCATAAGTTCTACGAAACTTCAGCATCCGAATTCACAATTGCCTGCAATTGCCCGCAATTGCAGATTGCCCATGCCACCTGTTTCAGTTGTCGTCGCCATCAAGTCACACTGAATTCACATCGAATTCACGTCAGATCCGCCCTGAAATTACTCGTCGTTTTTGGTTTTCAGCACTTTACGACCGCGATAAAAGCCATTTGGGCTGATATGGTGACGCATGTGTGTCTCACCTGTTGTTGGCTCAATAGACAACTGAGGCGCGACCAGAAAGTCGTGTGAACGGTGCATACCGCGTTTAGACGGGGTCTTTTTGTTTTGCTGAACAGCCATGATAACTCCTAATACTCGAACGAAAGTTCTTAAATTTTAACATATCCGGCCAGCCAACTTATCGCCCCAGCCCAGAATCCAAATTACAATTTACTACCCAAACACTCAATCAGTTTTCAGTCGGATGCACGCTGGCGCTTGAGTCTGAGCTTCGGGCTTCGCTTCTGCCTGATTTTCCGACCTGATTTTCCGACCTGCCTTCCCAACTCAGTACCTCAACCTGACACCTCAGTCGATCTGCTTCTTCAGTGCCGCAAACGGCGATTCTTTTTTTGCTATCGCAAATGCATCAAGTATCTCCTGTTCCGGACAAACTTCATGCTTTGGCGATAACGGTATTGCCAGTAAAGCCTCGTCTTCTATCAATGCCACCATATCAAACGATTTGCTGCCCACTATCACTTCCAGTTCTTCATCATCCAATGATGTTTCTATCTGGTCCGCTGCCAATTCGCTGACCGCCAATAACATTGTTGATTCCGACTGAATTTGAAAATCAAGGGGTGTCAGACAACGCTGACACAACAACTGCATGGTACCCGTGATGGTCAACCGAAGCGTTGGATGTCCTCTGGCTGCCATGCTAGCCGATGCATGACCGGCCTGATTACCAACCAGATCCCACTCCACTTCCCCGTTATCGGAAACGCATTCTGCGCGTAACCTCGGCAGCATGGGTAACGTTAATTTACCTGTCTGGCGCTCGCCGCTCCGGCAAAATGCAAACGCATCAATGATCAGCATAATGCATTACAGAGTTAGAAAACCTGCGATAATAACAGCATTACCCCTTTTAAGTCAAAGGTTTACCGCGAAATGACTGAGATTAATCGCCAAAAACGTATCATACTCGCCTCCAGTTCACGTTATCGAAAAGAATTATTGTCTCGTTTGCAATTTTCGTTTGAAGTCATGGTACCGAACCTTGATGAATCGGCCCTTTTAAATGAAACACCACAGGCAACGGCAATGCGTTTAGCCGAGCAGAAAGCGCGCACCATTGCTTCCCTGATCACCCTGTCACCCGATACGCTCATCATCGGCTCCGATCAGGTCGCCACACTCGATAATGTCCAGATCGGCAAACCGGGGAACCATCAAAATGCATTGGCACAATTACAAATGATGCGTGGCAGAGACGTTATTTTTCACAGTGCATTATGTGTTTATCAACACCGCGTGCCCACGCCCTTCATCCAGACAGAGAATGTTCAGACCATTGTGCGGTTCCGTGATTTACCCGACAGGGAGTTGGAGGCCTATCTGCACATTGAACAACCCTACGACTGTGCAGGCAGCGCGAAAAACGAGGGACTCGGTATTGCACTGATCGAGCGCATCGACAGCAGCGATCCAACGGCATTAACCGGCTTACCGCTGATAACATTAACAGGCATGTTGAGAAATGCCGGTGTGAGTTTCTTTGGTAGCTGACGATTAATCCTCGTCATCGGTCGATTCGCCCGGACCTGACGCCTTTTTCATTTCACCAACAAACTTGACCACGGCATTCCGGATCGCTGTATTCACCTTGTTGGTATTAAAAGGTTTAACGATAAAGCCCCTGACTCCGTGTGCCTGTCCCTGCCGGATACTTTCTTCGTTAAAACTGTTAGATACCAGAAACAGGATGGTTTTGGGCAGTTCCTCGCGAATTTTGTCCAGTACCTCCATCTTGTCGCCTTCGACCTTAGCCAGGTCAATACAGATAAGCTGTGGCTTGAGCTTGACCATGCGGGCAATGCCGGTAAAACTGACGTTACTGTCACCGACAACGAGGTGGCCGCCATTGGTCAATACCGAATTCAATAACCCGCGCGAGATCGCATTTCCATCCATGACGACGACCTTAAGCATGTATTCATCTCCAGACTTGTCAGGCAATCACAACCGCTCCGTATCATCGCTCAGAATAAGGTGATTTATTGAAACTTTCAAGCACTGAACCTTCCAACCCTGCAAGAAAAACTTTCTTAAGCCCCTATTGTCCAATATAATTCATACTTTCTTACAATTTGACTCATTTTTCTGTCATCCAAAACGGTGCTCACGGAGCTAATGACAGTAAGGCAGATCATTCGGTTTGCTTAATCAAACCCTAAAATGGATATCACGATGAAAAATACTATTTTGCTATGCGGTGTGGCACTTGTGGCGTCAACGTTACTGACAGGCTGCGTTGTTGCACCGGAACCTTACCATTATCATCCCCAGGTGGTTTATCCGGAAGTTGCTCCGGCACCGGTGGTGGTTTCCGTGGCACCTCCTGCGCCCCAGTTTGAAGAAATTGGCACACCACCCGTTGCAGGCTATTTCTGGATCGGTGGCGTGTGGCTCTGGGAAGGCGGACGCCATGTCTGGCACCCTGGTCACTGGCAGGCACCCAAACCTGGCTACGTATGGGTTCCGCACCACTGGCACCAGGTTGGCAACGAATGGCACATGGACGGTGGTCACTGGCAGCGTTAAGCGAGCGCCAGCACGCATTCAGGGTTAATTCAGCACGCCATTTACCGTCGTTACCCGCCGCCTGTCCGATCTGCTCTCAGTAGCGGACAGGCTACTTCCCAGGAAAACTTCGCCGTCCGCGCAGCGTTGTACGCGAATCAGTTCAAGAAAATTAACGTATGCGCTTACAAGATACTCGTGCCACCTGGCAGCTGGCGTGGCCTATCGCGGTGGGCCAGTTAGCGTCAACCGGCACTGCATTTATTGATACGGTGATGGCTGGCCATGTGTCGGCCGGTGATCTGGCTGCCGTGTCGGTCGGCTCGTCGATCTGGGTTACGTTGATTGTCACCATTATGGGCTTTCTGCTCGCCACCAGTCCCATGGTTGCGCATCAGGTCGGCGCCGACGATACCGCATCGATACCGTCACTCACCCAGCAGGCATTGCTGCAGGCGCTCCTGCTGGCGGCGATCGCCTGGGTCATTACCCGCTTTATTGCGCCGATTTTCCCCCTGCTGGGATTGGAGCCTGACATTGCCCGTAAAGCGGGTGAATTCCTGAAAGCAATCAGTTTGGGGCTGCCGGCATTTGCCTGTTACCGGGTACTTTACAGTTACAGCGCCGCTTTGAAACACACCAAGCCAATGATGGTCATTTCCATTTTCTGTCTGTTACTGAATATTCCGACAAACTGGATACTGATTTATGGACATTTCGGTTTTACAGCTCTCGGTGGTGTCGGCTGTGGCTGGGCAACGGCGTTTTGCGTCTGGGTCAATTTTCTGCTGCTCTCCTTCTGGATACTGCGCACAAAACATTATCGGCACACCCATCCTTTCAGAGCCTGGCAAGGGTGGAATCCTTCCGTCCAACAGCAATTATTCAAACTGGGGCTACCGATCGGCATCATGTTTCTGGTTGAGGTGAGCGCCTTCAGTCTGATTGCATTAATCATTGCCAGACTGGGCACCACATCGGTCGCCGCACATCAGATCGCACTGAACTTTTCCTCGCTGACTTTTATGGTTCCCATGGCTATCGGCACCGCGTTGACCGTTCGTGTCGGACACGCTGTCGGTGCCAATAATTTTGAACAGGCGCGTGCCATCGGCAAGAACGGCATTCGCCTGGGCCTGTTTATCGCCATCGTGACCGGTTGCGTGATGATCTTTGGTTCGCATTGGGTGTCAGGCTGGTACACAGACGATGCCGCCGTATTGAAACTGGCAGGGCAATTGATTGTACTGGCCGGATTCTTCCAATTTTCCGACATTACCCAGGTGGTCAGCGCCGGGGTATTACGTGGTTACAAAATCACCCGTGCTCCAATGATTATCCATATGACCGCCTTCTGGCTGATTGGCATGCCGGTTGGTTATCTGTTGACCTTCGGGACCCGGAACCATGACGGCCTGGGTATTCGCGGCTACTGGATTGCCCTGATCATTGCGCTCACGTTCACCGCCCTGTCATTACAGATTCTGTTCCGGCGCAAAAGCCGGCAACTGCTGGTTCAGCACCCAAAATGATTCAGGTTCACGAACCACCAAAATCACCTTTGCCGGTTCGGGACGGTGTCGCACCCAGTTATATCTGGCTGCAAAAAGGATCGTGGCCGACCATCCTTGATTTTTTGAACCAGCGGTTTCCTGAGGTTGGCAGCACCGTCTGGCTGGGCCGGCTTGATCGGGGTGACGTGGTCGACGAATCCGGACAGGTTCTGACCTGTTCCAGCCCGTATTTCTGGGGTCGGCGCATCTTTTATTACCGTGAAATTGAACTGGAAACACCGGTTCCGTTCAAGGAAAACATCCTGTTCCGGGACGCCCACTTGCTGGTCGTCGACAAGCCACACTTTCTGCCTGTGATTCCCACCGGCAGATTTCTGCACGAAACATTATTGGTCAGACTGAAAGACCAGCTTAAACTGGATGCGTTAACGCCGATACACCGACTGGACAGGGAAACCGCCGGCGTCATGATTTTCTCGCTGAACAGGCAGACGCGCGGCGCGTACCAGTCGCTATTCCAGCAGCGCAGCGTTCGAAAAAAATATCAGGCACTGGCTCGCCATTTGAACAACTATGCAGGCCCGTTCGTCTACCAAAGTCGTCTGGTCCCGGGGACACCTTTTTTCAGAATGCAGGAAATGGCAGGTACCCCGAATTCGGAAACTGCGATTGCACTGCTCGAACAGCAGGGTAATGTGTGTCGTTACCAGTTGGAACCTTTAACAGGTCGAAAACATCAGCTTCGCGTCCACATGGCTGCACTCGGCATTCCGATTTTAAACGACGCATTTTATCCGGCAGCACTGCCATGTAAAGGCGACGATTTTTCACAGCCTCTGAAACTGCTGTCCCAGTCGATTCAGTTTGTCGACCCGTTGACAGGCCTGGATCGCTGTTTTGAAAGTGACATGAAACTGCTGTACTGACCACGAATGTCAATCCAGCGTGCACCAGACTCTGCCGCGCCCTTCCTGTTTCGCCCGTGTCAGCGCCGCCGAGGCCAGTTCAATCAGCGCCAGACTGTTTTCAACCGAACTGTTTTTTCCTGCCAGTCCGAGACTGATCGTCATACGATTGCCATTACTGGATTCAGAATGTTGAATGGCCAATTCCCGCACCTGTTTTTCCAGGTTCTGCGCGAACGGGAATGCGCTGATGACTGGCGTATCCGGGAGCAGGCAGACAAATTTGCCGCCATCATACCGGGCCACGAAGTCCGCCGGTCGCTTGCAGCATCGTTTAAGGCAATTGGCAATGCGTCGCAGCGAGTCGTCGCCGGCCTGATAACCGTAGATATCATTGAAACGCTTAAAATCGTCCACATCAATACTGAGCAGAGAAAGAAAGCTCCCTGAGCGCTGTGAACGTTGAAATTCACTTTTCATTCTGTCGTCGAAAAATCGCCGGTTATACAAACCCGTCATGCCGTCGATGAACGCCATTCTTTTTAACAGTTCGGTCTGGCGCTTCATCGTGATATGGGTTTTGACTTTGGCCTGCAGTGCGCGCAAATTCAGTGGTTTGGTCACAAAATCTACCGCACCCGCGTCCAGGCCGCGGATTTCATCGTCCGAACTGAGTGACGACATGATAAAAATCACCGGGATAAAGTCAGTCGATACATCGGCCTTCAACTGACGACAGACATCATAGCCATTCATGTCCGAGCTATCCACATCAAGAAGCACCAGATCAGGTTGATGTTGCCGGCACTGGTCAACGACAGTGGCGTGGTCTGTCAATCCGTACACAAGGAAATTCTCTGAAAATACCTGTTGCAAGAACTGGAGATTGTCTGCCTGATCGGCGACGATCAACAGGGATTGTTTTGGTTTCTCAATGTACTGATAGAGATTTGAATATGACGTGTCTATCATTTATTTTCTGATAATTTATTGTTAAATTGCCTATTTCAAAATGGCGACGCCCTTGATCTGTGCAAACAACGGCATTCCGGCATGCAGTCGCAACAGGTCGGCGGATTTACGTGTAATGCGGGCCAGCAGGCGTGTTTTGCTGGCATCCAGTTCCACCAGCAGCTGACCCTTCATGTCGTCACGAATCGCCGAGATAGTCACAGGTATCGTATTCAATATACTTGATCCTGAAGGAGGATTCAAAATTAAACTTACATCACGCGCCTGTATCCGACAGCGTACCGGCGTCCCGATTTGCGCCGGGTTCTGGGCCAGCCATAGGTCACCACCTGTAAACCGCATTTGTGTGAGTTGATAATCAGGATCCTGTGCAATTATGCGACCCGAAATTAACGTACAAGCCTGATCGCCACGAGAGTACGGCAAATCGGGATGACTGATAATGTCAAAAATGCTACCGTGGGCTTTGACCTGTCCCTGGTCCAGCACCACGGCATAGTCTGCCAAACGTGCCAGTTCGTCAGTTGCATGACTGACGTACAGCACAGGAATCGCCAATTCACGATGCAACTCGTCAAAGTAAGGCAAAAGCTCGGACTTACGCAACTCGTCCAGTGACGCGAGCGGTTCGTCCATAAGTAACAGATCAGGGCGCGTAGCCAGGGCACGCGCAATGGCAACACGCTGCTTTTCACCGCCCGACAGGGTTTCAGTGGACCGCCGCAGTAACGCGCCAATGTCCAATAAATCAACCGCTTTTGACAAGGCGGTGTTCTGTTCAGGCATCGCGCCCCGGCGCAGGCCAAATTCCAGATTTTGCTGCACTGTCAGATGGGGAAACAGGCTCGGTTCCTGAAAGACGAAGCCAACAGAACGCTTATGCGTTGGCAGGAAGACGCTGGTTCGGTCATCCTGCCAGATTTGATCATTGATCTGTATTTTGCCTCGTGCCCGGGGTTCCAGACCGGCCACGGCGCGCAACAGCGTGGTTTTTCCTGCGCCCGACGGGCCGCATATGGCACTGATTCCCCTGCCAGGCAGCGACAGGTCGACGTCCAGACTGGCCAGGCTGATCTGAACAATAATCTCGCTCATGGAACCCATTTCCTGGTTGCCTGACCGGGATTGATCCTATGAATCAATAGCAGTAGTGTGAACGAAAAGACCAGCATGGCCAGCGCCAGACCATGCGCATGCAGATAATTGAGCTGTTCGACATGATCATAAATCTGTACCGACACGACGCGTGTCTTGCCGGGTATATCGCCACCTATCATGAGCACCACGCCAAATTCGCCGACAGTATGCGCGAAACCCATCACGATCGCCGTCAGATAACCGGGCCTGGACAAGGGAAGCACAACCGAAAAAAACGTGTCGGCCGGTGATGCGCGCAATGTCGCCGCCACCTCCAGCGGGCGCTCGCCAAGTGCTTCAAATGCGTTGTGCAACGGCTGAACGACAAACGGCATGGAATACAGCATGGAAGCAATGACCAGCCCGGAAAAGGTAAAGGGCAGCAGCCCCCACCCCGAAGCCTGGGTCACTCGCCCGATGACGCCAGACGGCCCCATTACTATCAGCAGATAGAATCCTATGACGGTTGGCGGCAGGACCAGAGGCAGGGCGACTAAAGTTCGAACCGTATTTTTGAAGACCGATCGGGTACGGGCCAGCCACCAGGCTAAAGGTGTCCCCGTTATCAGCAGCAGAACGGTGGTCAGGGTGGCCAATTTGAGTGTCAGCCAAATTGCTCCTGCGTCAGCAGCATCCATTAAATCTGGTATCCATAAGTTCGTATGATTTTTCTGGCTGCGTCGGATTTTAGAAACTCCAGAAACCCACGTGCTGCCGGATTATCTTTTCCGTGCCTGAGTAACACGGCATCCTGTCGCAACGGCTGGTACAATTCCTCAGGCACCATCCACACCGACCCTGATTTGATTTTATTGTTTTCCCAGACCTGGGACAACGCAACAAAACCCAGCTCCGCATTGCCGGTTGCAACGAATGCGTATGTCTGTCCGATACTTTCTCCCTGAACGAACTTTGGCGCCAGTTTATCGAGCAGCTTCAATGAGGTTAATGTTTCGATGGCGGCCTGTCCATAAGGCGCCTGTTCAGGCGAGGCGAGCGCCAGATGCCTGTAGTGACCTGAAGCAAGTATCTGGCCGTGGTCATCGACCAGTTGCGGATCCGCAGACCACAAGACCAGTTTTCCAACCGCATAGGTAAACCGGGTTTCAGCCAATGCCTGCTGCTCCATGATCAACTTGCCGGGTGTTGCCTGATCGGCTGACAGCAGCACATCAAACGGCGCTGCATTTCTGATCTGCGCGTAGAATTTTCCGGTGGCTCCGGCAGAAAAAGTGACCCTGTTGCCGGTCTCCTGTTCGAAGGCAGCGGCAATCTGCTGCATAGGCTGAGCAAAGTTGGCGGCGACAGCCACCTGCACGTCGCCACACCAGGCCGCCCCTCCAAACAGGCCCGCCAATAAAAGCACTATCAGGCGCGTCATGGCAGGACGGTGCCCGCGTACGGGACATCCGGCGGTGTGTCAGGCGGCATGGGCCAGGTCAACCAGATCAGCGGATTCCAGAAGTGACTGAACGGCACGCTCGAACAGGGGCGCCACTTCGACAAACCGCGCCCGCGAATTTTTCAGCATGCGCCTGAACATGCGCACACTGATGATGGAAGGGGCTTCCTGTCCATTGACTGTCAAAATCAGGTTCGACGAATTCGGGCTGATCCAGTTCAGGCGTCCCTTGGTTGGGCTTCCTGAAAGATTGATTTCCACAATTACACCGCTTCGGAGACGATCCAGTATATCTTCCTCGGGCTTTGTGTCGGCGTGCTCGCTGTTATCGTTGGAAGGCTCGGCATTGAACGCCGATGCGTCGCCCTCCATGCTCCGAAATACCAGCGCCCGGTCGTTCGCCACCGATTCGGACTGTTCAGATTCCGTGCTGTCGGTTTCGTCGAACGCATCGTCGTCCATGACATCCGGGACGGAACCAGGATCCTGCACAGCACCGTCCTGATGCAATTCCTGCTCAAGTTCCTTGATCGCCTCGTCCAGGAAAACCCGGCTGACATCGACCTTTTCCGTACTCTGTCTGGCTGGCAAGGGTTCTGCATCAGGGTAAACAAACTCATAGAAATGGCGCTGGATTTCCACCAGCGATAACACTTTGTCGTCCGTGATGGCAGCACGCATGACTGTCGTGTGCGCATCAACCAGCCAGTTCAACATCTCCTGCTGGTGTTCGGGCAACCAGGCAACCAGACTCATGCCTTCACGCAGCACGGGAACAATGATGGGAATAATCTGCAGCAACATCGACCGGTCATCGCGATTCGACTTCGGCAGTATGCTCCACAGCAGGTTAGGCACCAGCAACCGGAACCGGGTTGAATCGGCCATGGGATTGCGTTCCACACGTTCGATGACGTGCGCCCAGGTATCCAGCAGAAAACGCCTCAGGTAGGGCGTAATCATAATGCCTTCCAGCATTTTTTCCAGCTTTGCGCTTTCCTGGTTCAACCGGTTCGACCGCTGTTCAGCATTCACAACGACCTTAACGGCGTTCTCAATTTTATTATTGGAGGCTAACAGTTCGCGCGCAATGAATGCGTCCAGCTGATCCAGCATTTTACTGAACAGTTCCGGATTCTCTGAATCACTCGCCAGCAGTTCCTCAACTATGCGACAGATCTCGGCTGAAATTCGTTCGCCGGTCGGATCGATCTGTTGCAGACCGACCGAGATGGAACCAATGCGGTTTACCAGCATTCGTGCCGGATGACTTTTCTTGGTCAATAATGCCGAATCCATCAGTGCCATTTTCAGCACGGAAAACTGCAAGCGCCCCAATTGCGCCCTGACCTCTGCAGGAACCTGATGATCCTTTAAAATAAATTCAAACAGCATCGCGACAATGTCGATGGTCATTTTTTCGTGCTGATCGGCGGCGACCGAATTCAGGCTGTCACGTCGCTCAATAATCAGATTGCGCACCTGACCATCGTGACCCACCATCTCGCTGGTGCTTGGAATAGGCGTCTGAAGGGCGATACTCAGTTGCGGAGAAATCGAAAAAATCTGTGATGAACCGCCTGCGCCGTCCGCTTGCCATGCAGGTTGTCCAAAGCTTCCCTGCAATCCGGTGTCTGCGCCGGATGCCCCGACACTTCCGGTTGGGTTTCCACCCTGCACGCCGCCCTCAGCAGTCTCGCCATTCTGTGCACTTAATGCCCGGGTGCCGCCGCCAAAAAAGACGCGGCGCAAGGTACCGCCCACTTCCTGCGCCCCTTCCAGCCAGCCGGTCACCGCGCTGCCGGCCTGATTGAAGAATCCACCGACCGATCCTGCTGCTGCGCCGCCCGCACCACCACCGGCACCGCCACCACCACCCTGCTGTCCGCTTCCGGCGCCAGCGCCACCTTCGCCCGCTTCGCCACCGTCGGTGCCATTACCGCTGGCTGCCCCGCCACCCGCCATACCCGCACCCAGGCCCTGAAAAAAACCACGGTTCAATCCAAAACCGCTGCCTGTTCCAGCGACACCCTGACTGCCGGTCTGACCGAGTTGCGAATTGCGTGCCTTAACGATATTAATTAATTGCTCAATTTTTCCTGGTCTGCTTTGCGACGGCATTTCGCCCTGCGAATGAGGTGCATTCCTCGATGGCGGGTAATGTGATTGGCGTGACTGGCCGGATGATCCGGATGTCGACTTCGAGGCTTCATCGGACGCATTACTTTCTGCATCATAACCAACCGGTTTGGTCAAATCTGACGGCATGCGTTGCGGTTTAAACTGGAGTTGAGCGGCGACACCGCATTCCGACAAATGCAAATTGACGTCTTCATACAGGGATGCAACCTTCAGCAGCAATTCCTCTGCAATCTGGTCTGTCAGGATCACAAATAATTCTGGCTCCATGTGGATTGCTTCAACACCCAGGCAGATGGCGCGTGTCAGTATGTAAGGTCTGAAGGGATTTTCGCGTTCCGCAATATCATTTCGTTCAAACAGGATCGCAATACGTATATTCAGGTCACGTAACTGTTCTTCTGATTCAGAACGGAAACGGCCTGTAATAATGTCGTTGCGAAGATCGTCTTCGAACGCATTCAGGTCCATTAGAGCCAATGGGCTATTTTTTGCGGCATTGAAAAAGGAGGGTCGGAACGTGTTATAGGCAGTTTTAAAACTGCGCTGCAACAGTGAATCGATTTCTCTGATAATGTTCTGAGTTATCGCTTTTTCGTGGCGAGTCAACAGGATCCTCGCATCCAGGAACTCACGTTGTTCTTTGGAATTCGCGCTTTTCTCCGCTTTTGAATAAAGTTCTTTAATCGATCGGTGCACGACGCCATCGATTATTTCATTAAATACAGAAAGAAATTTTGAGCGGCACGAATTGAGTAGTGTATTTCTATCCATTCCTGTTTTCCTGTAACTGCATTTTAGTTAATGATGCTTAACTAAACTAACAATTCCAACGTTAGGTGCTTTGTAAAATCATGTTTATTAACAAAATGGAAAGGTCTGACAAATCCCGGATGTCTGGGTTCAATTTTACGTTAAATAGCAGCAATTATGTCATCTGCGTCACTTAACAGATTAGTCTTAAATTAGGCTAATAACAAGATTTGCTGTCGTGAATACCGTGAAACCGTCAAGTAAATTTATTATTTGACAATCATGTTGAATCATATTCGAACAAATACTCTATTTAAAAGAGTGCATGAGTGACATTTTCTGCACTCAACATTCCGTTTGGTGAGCTATATAGGATTTCACCTGTTCGACGTCCGCCTGCATCACCACAAAGCGCTGTGGCAACGTTTCAATGCGTTCAAAACCGGCGGGACGCGGCGCATCGAAGCCGAGTGCTTCATGAATGGTTTCATTAAATTTTGCCGGCAAGGCTGTCTCCAGAATGATCATGGGCACCTGCTGATCTCTGTGTTCCAATGCAACCTTGATCCCGTCGGCAGTGTGCGTGTCGACGATAGTCCCGTATTTTTCATAAACCTGACGCAGGGTTGCCAGGCGATCGCGATGCACCGATTTGCCGGATAAAAATCCAAACCCGGCAACCCGGTTGAATTCATCACCATCACTACCGGGTCTCCCGGACAAATCGAAGCCGCCGGTGCTCTCGACTTTTTTGAACAGCGCTGTCAAACGCTGACTGTCGCGCCCGATCAGGTCAAAAACAAATCGTTCGAAATTGGAGGCTTTGGAAATATCCATCGAAGGACTGCTGGTGTGAAAGGTTTGGTGCGCTTTGCGCACCTGATAGGTCCCGGTTTTAAAAAATTCATCCAGCACATCATTTTCATTGGTGGCGACAACCAGTTTATCGATCGGCAATCCCATCATGCGTGCGATATGCCCGGAACACACATTGCCAAAATTGCCGGACGGGACGGTAAAAGACACCTTCTCGCTGTTGGTCGCTGTTACGCTCAGGTAGCCACGGAAATAATACACAACCTGCGCGACCACACGGGCCCAGTTGATCGAATTGACAGTACCAATCTTGTACAGGCTCTTAAAATGCAGATCGCTGGATACCGCCTTTACCATATCCTGGCAATCATCAAAGACGCCTTCAACGGCAATGTTGAAGATATTACTGTCGTCAAGACTGAACATTTGTGCCGTCTGAAACGCGCTCATTTTTTTGTACGGCGACAGCATGAAAACGCGTATTCCACGTTTGCCTCGCATGGCATACTCGGCCGCACTGCCGGTATCGCCGGAGGTGGCACCAAAAATATTGAGTTCGGCATGCTGTTTATCTAACGTATATTCAAACAGGTTGCCCAACAACTGCATTGCCATGTCTTTAAACGCCAGCGTCGGGCCATTCGATAACCCCTGCAGATACAGACCGGGTTCCAGCTGTTTCAGCGGGGTAATCTGGGAAGCATCTCCATCGCCAGCATTACAGTAGACTTTTCCGGTGTAGGTCTTTTGGGTTAGCGTGCGCAAATCCGCCAGCGGAATATCGGTGGCAAACTTTGCCAATACGGCACAAGCCAGATCCGCATAGGAATAGGTGCGCCACAGATTCAGTTCATCGTCTGTAACTTGCGGATAACTTTCCGGCAGGTATAAACCGCCATCTTCAGCCAGTCCTCCGAGCAAAATTGTTGAAAACGTATGCCGGGCTGCAATGCCGCGTGTCGAAATGTAATGCATGGGAACAGTTCTGGTTAATGAATTCTTGCTGAATGTGAATCGACTTTTATCGGGTGAATTATAGCCTTAGTCATGAAATTGAGCTATTTCTGATCGACACGGTCTGACAATATCCGCATTTCAGCGTCTGAAAACCCGGCCGCGCGGCGCGCCTCGAGGTTGAACGGGCCCCTTAATCTCGGGGCTCTGTACCGGACGGCCAGCTCGGCATAACAGTCGACGGGATCGAGACCGCGCTGCCTGCACAAGTAACCAAACCAGCGGTTTCCGATCGCCACATGGCCGATTTCATCGCGCAGAATGATCTCGATAATGGCCGCGCCCGCGACGTCGCCTACCTGTTTCAGTTTGTTATAGGTGCCCGGAGCCGCATCAAGGCCACGGGCTTCCATGGTACGTGGCACCAGCGCCATGCGCGCCAGAACGTCATCCTGTGTTTTGGCAACCATTTCCCACAAGGTATCATGGCCCGGGAAATCACCGTACTCGTAGCCCAGGCCGTTCAAGTGACTTGACAGCAGAACAAAATGCAGCGCTTCTTCCACAGCGACCTTCAGCCAGTCTTCGTAGTACTCGCGCGGCATGTCGCGGAATCGCCAGATCGCGTCCAGCGCCAGATTGATGGCATTAAATTCAATATGCGTCAGCGCGTGCAACAAGACCGCACGTCCTTCCGGTGTACTCATCGTGCGGCGTTTTACCTTGAGTGGCGGCACCAGTTCAGGCTTGACAGGGCGACCGGGAATCGGCCATCCAGCGGCTGGCGTACAGGAAATGCCTGTATCCAGATAAAGCGCGCCCGCGTGATACTGTGCCGAGATGGCCTGGGTCTGCGCAACTTTTTGGGCCGGGTCGGTCACGCACAGTGCGCAAAGTGCCTGAAAACGTAATTCATTGGCAATGGATTGCATAATTTTGGCAAGAGGAAGTGAGGGAGAGTAAAATGACACCGGAACCAAACTGCATTTTACCCAAATCCAACCTCATCCACCGACTTCAATTATGGCTATTTACCAGATCAGCGAATTCTCTCCACAGATAGACGACAGCGCATACATCGCCGATTCCGCCAGTGTGATCGGCAAGGTTCACATAGGGCGGCACGCCAGCGTGTGGTTTAATGTCACCCTGCGCGGGGACAATGAACTGATTACCATCGGTGAACGGAGCAACCTCCAGGAAAGCGTTGTTGTCCATACTGACATGGGCTATCCGCTGACGCTGGGACGCAATGTCACCATCGGGCATCAGGCCATGCTGCACGGGTGCACCATCGATGACGGCACCTTGATCGGTATTCAGGCAGTCGTCCTCAATGGTGCCGTCATTGGGAAAAACTGTCTGGTCGGTGCCGGTGCACTGGTCACGGAAGGCAAGCATTTTCCGGACAATTCGCTGATTATCGGATCACCCGCCAAGGTGGCACGCTCGTTAACTGACGCAGAAATAGCTGCCTTGAGCAAGATTGCAGAAGGTTATGTCCAGCGTGCGCAGCTTTTTAAAACAGAATTAGTGCGCCTGAAATAACACCACCCTACTCCTTTACAATCTTCATGACCGATACCCTGACCAAATTCATGTTTGACGACGCGACTGTCCGTGGCGAACTGGTGGAACTCCAGGTAGCATGGCAGCAAATCTTAAAGCACCACCATTACCCGGTTCCGGTCAGAAATCTGCTTGGTGAAATGACCGCCGCCGCGGCGCTGTTATGTGCCAACCTGAAATTCGACGGCAGCATGATAATGCAGATCCATGGTGACGGTGCCATAAAACTGCTGGTCGTCGAATGCAACAATCATCTGCACATCCGCTCGATGGCCAAATTGACTGACGACGCCATCATCGGTGAGCAGGCCAGCCTGACAGAATTGATCAATGCACGGGGCAACGGACGATTCATCATCACGCTGGATCCGCACGACAAATCGATGGGGCAAACGCCGTATCAGGGCATTGTGCCACTGGAAGGCGTATCGATTTCAGCAATTATCCAGAATTACATGAAACAGTCCGAGCAGCTCGATACCCAATTGTGGTTGGCATCGAATGACCAGGTCTGTCGCGGAATGCTGCTGCAGCGACTGCCCGATGTCGGTGGCACCGCGAATCCTGATACTGACACCGTGGACCAAACTGCCGAATCAACCTGGGATCGAACCTGCATCCTCGGCAACACGCTGACAGCGCACGAACTCACAAGCACCGATACTGCCACATTAATGCACCGGCTCTTCTGGGAAGAAACCGTACGTGTCTTTGATCCACTGAAAGTCCGGTTCACCTGCACCTGCAGTCACGAAAAAGTCAGCAATATGCTGGTCATGCTGGGCAAAGAAGAAGTCATGGAGGCCGTGACAAGTCTGGGCAAACTTGACATCAACTGCGATTTCTGTGGCAAGCCCTACAGTTTTGACGCCGTAGACTGTATTGAATTATTTCTGCCACCCGTCATCAAGCTTCATTCCGACACCGACCGGCCACATTAACCTCAGAACGGTTGCGAAACTGATATGAACATGCCACGTCGCGGCCCGTATTGTGGAGCGAATTCGCCGATCCCTGTCCCAGAGCGTAACAGGTAAGTCTTGTCAAACAGATTCACGGCACTTAAACGCAACGTCAGCGGACTATGGCTCTGCCAGGGGTCGAATTCTCTGGCAATGGCAGCGTTCCATTGTGTATAGCCTGGTGAATGCTGTTCATTGGCATAGCCTGCACGCAATCCGCTACCGTAAATACCGTCGATGCTGAACAATAGGCGCTGCCAGCGATAAGAAGAGCCAACTGACGAACTGACGGTCTGTGCATCGGAAGCATAAGTGTAATGGCCAGCCAGATAGGCCAGCAAAACAGGGTCCCCGATCAGGTATTGGTTGGAAACGACATTTTTACCTTTGGTAAGCTCGCCGGACAAATTGGCATAGGCGCGAAAATCATGCTGCTGATAATTCAGTTTGAATTCGATTCCTTTACTGAATCCCTGTTCGTAGTTGTACTGTTGCAGCACCACCGCCTGCCCGAATTGCCCATCATCCAGCACATCGGTTGAACGTTTGTAATAAGTATCGGCCCCGATGGACAGGTATTCAGTCATTTTCTGGTCGACACCCAAATCCAGGTAGGTAGCGCGTTCCGGTTTGACCGGATCGGCCTGTGTCACCGTCTGCTGTTGCGTCGTATTCTGAAACAGCGTCAGGTTGTTCGGCGAGGCCTGCGCCTGCATCGGCGGCGTAAAATATCGGGAAACACCGGCATGCAAGCTCATATCGGCCTCGGGCCGGTAAGCCAGCGCAATTCGCGGACTCAGCTGACTGGCAGATACAAATTGTCGCATCTGATCAAATCTCAGGCCGGTATTCAAGGTCAGATTCTGGCGCAGGATCCATTCATCCTGGACATACCCGCCCAGATTCCAGCCATACTTTGAGACGGTGTCATTCAGGGTAACCGGTGTGGCGAGCGGATTGCCAGCCGCGTCGAGCGGCAGAACGGTCGAGGAATTGCCCACCTGGGTCTGCTCCCCGCTGAATCCAAAACCGGCGCGCAACGTATGCGTATCGTTCAGATGGTTGGCCGCATCAAACTGGACTCCGCTGAGCCAGCTGTTACGTGACACGTCGGACGCCACATTATTGAACGCCAGATCATAATACGTGTCCGGTTTGAAATGCACACTGGCCTGGCGCGTGAAAACCGACACCTGGGTGTCCAGATTTTCCGCATGTGTTTGCAACGCCACCAGCGCAAAGAAAAACCGGTCAGTTTCATGCTCATTGATATCGGCAGAGGACAGGTTGTCCGGTCCATAATTGCCCTGCGGGGTGAGCCCCACAACATTCGGTATCTGAAAATGCCCGGTGAAATCACCGGCCATATAGGTCAATCGGCTTGAATCGCCCAGCAGTGTTGAGCCATAGCCAAATAATTTTTCCTGTGTAGTACGGTCATGAATCGGACTCGCTGTCGGCATGGCATTTTCCAGACCCTGATCGCTCTGCAGATAACGGGCCGTCAGGAAATACTGGGTCTGTCCCTGACTGCCGCCATATTCAACACTGGGGCTGAATGTGCCCCAGCTTCCGCCATACAAGTCCAGGCTGCCACCCGGATAAAATTCGCTCTTGGTCGTCAAATCCACCACGCCTGCGGTACGCAAACCGTACTGCGCCGGCAGCGCGCCGTCGAGCAGGTTGAGGTTACCGATAAACCCTGTTTCCAGTATCGGTCCGAGTGCCGACACGCCATCGGGCAACTGGATACCATTGATGCGGTACTGGACATTGGCATATTCATTCCGGACATGAAAGTCCGGATTGCTGATGGCAGAATCGTAGGACACCCCCGGTGCCTGAAGCAGTACCTTATCGATGGCTGTGTTCTTGCCCTGTGGAAGGACGTCGATCACCTCGTCACTCATCGTGAATGACGTTGCACCGATTTTGGGTAACAGAATCTTGTCACGGGCATCATCCAGTTCCCGGCTCTTCTTGCGCAGCAACTCGGAGTCACTGTTGCCGGTCACCACCACTTCCAGTACCGACTGATCCTCATCAGCCGCCAGTCCGAGCGCTGACGCACCGGCTTCAGACTGGCTCCGCCCCGAGGCGTCCATCGCTGCGGAAGAATGACCATAGAACAAAAACACCAGGACACCTGACGCGCCACACAGGTTACGCAAGGTGAGGCGGCGACACGATGTTAAAAAAGGCAATACGGACAGGATGAATGAGGACATAGGCAAACAATAAAGGTTAGAAGGATCAGAAGGCAGATTGAAACGCCATACCCTATAAATCTAATTAGTAATGAGAACGATTCTCATTCTAATTTAAAAATAGATCGAAAGCAACACTTCATTTATCCATGATGCGCGGATCGGGACATTTACAGTTTGACCATACCGGCAGAGTTGCCAACTCGAATTATCGTTGGCTACAGATACCTGCGAACTTGAAACCGACCGGTACAGACAGAATTGCTGCGTATTTCTCGGAATGACAGGTCAATGGTGAAACCTGTCGGCAACTCCAATACACAGAGGAGCGGGTGTGCGAAAAAACCACCTCAGATCGGTGGTAGTGCGAACGTTTGAGCTAGATCAAATTGTGCAAGGCAACAAAAATATAGAATGAACTCAGTTTAAACAAAGTGGAAATAAAAGAGGAAAATATCATGAAAAAAAATACATTAGCTATCGCTTTAGCGGCACTTGCCTTCAGTTCAATCAGTGCCTATGCGCAGGAAAGCCCCTGGCTGGTGCGGGTTCGCGCTGTCGATGTGGACACTGCTAACAAGTCAGATCCGGTTGGCGGAACAGGTCCTTCCGACCTGATTACGGTTGAGAAGAAAGTTATTCCTGAAGTCGATATTTCATATTTCTTTACGCCAAATTGGGCGACCGAACTGATCTTGACTTACCCGCAAACCCATGATGTGTATTTGTCAGGTAAAGAAATTGGTTCCCTGAAACAGTTGCCACCGACACTGACATTGCAGTATCACTTTTTGCCTCGTGAACAATTCAACCCTTACTTGGGTGTGGGTGTCAACTACACCAACTTCTCCAATGTCAACCTGGGTAATGGTGCGATAACACTGGATAGCGGCAGCTTTGGTTATGCGTTAGAAGGTGGTGTCGACTATAAAATTGACAAGAACTGGTCATTGAATCTGGATCTGAAATATGTCGAAATGCGCAGCAACGTGTATGCAGGCGGCGCGACCATCAGCAACGTTCAGGTCAATCCATGGTTGATCGGTGTTGGTGTAGGTTATCGTTTCTAAGCAGGTGGAAACACAGAGCACCGTTATAACAACGGTGCAGTTGTTGAAAAGGGCGACCTTCCGGGTTGCCCTTTTTATTGTCCGCGTCAGTCAAACACAGGTGAGGTTGACGAAGTCACCCTCCGAGGTGTCAGAAACCCAGCACGATCGCCAGCACGCCCCCGAGAATACCAAAAGCAATCACCGTTGCAGTGATCCCGAACAGCAGGCGCGGTTTGAAGGAGCGCACAAGCATGGCCAGTGAAGGAATGCTCACGGGCGGCAATGTCATCAGCAGTGCGCCAGCCGGTCCGACGCCCAGACCCAGCGCCAGCATCGCCTGAATAATCGGGACTTCCCCCGCAGTCGGAATCACAAACAGCGTTCCTGCAATGGCAAATGCGACTATCCAGCCCGGATTGTTCCCTATATCAGCACCGATATGAGGAAAAAGAAAAGCCCGTGCGGCACCCAGCAACAGGATCAGAATCACGTATTCCGGGATGAGGCGTACCGCCATTTTTGCGAAAATGGTCAGCCAGCGGGCAAACATGTTAGCTGCACCCGCCTCCTCTGCCATCTGCGCGAGTTGCAGCTCGGCGGCATTTTTCTCCTCGGCGCTAACGAACCGGTTTGCCAGATAACCTGTGCCGAACACCATCAGCAGACCGAGTACCAGACGTAACGCGCTCCAGTTCCAGCCCAGTACAAAACCCATAAACACAAGCGTGGCCGGATTGAGCACGGTATTCCCCAGCCAGAAGGCAATTGCTGCGCCAGCAGACGCTTTCTGTGTGCGCAGACCGGCCACGACCGGCGCTGCACAACAGGTACACATCATGCTGGGAATGGACAATAACCCGCCTGCAGCCACACTGCCAAAACCTGTCCCACCCAGCACTCTGGTGATCCATCGGGGTGGCAGGAGCGCCTGAACACCGGATCCCAGCAACAGACCAAGCACCATGGCCTGCCAGATTGCCTTGCCGTACGCAAGCGCATAATTGAGCGCAGAATCAAACGACACAGGCGGAGGACTCGACGCCGTTCCCATTAAAATGGACTGACCGATTGCGTGATTTGACGCGGCCACGAAAGCACGATGGTAATAAGGTGACCATTTCACATAAAAAAGGCCAGCCACCGCGATGAAGAAAAATGTAATGAATCCAATCGCCTGATTGGATTGTTTGCTCTGGTTTAACGTATTCATGGCTAATCTGTTGTTCGATCCGGAGGGTAGAAGCCGACGATATTAACAGGTAAAACCGTCACAGATAACCTGGAAATCATCCGGCATGGCAATTTCGAATCAAAAATCCAACAAGGCCGCCCGATTGGCCAATCTCGTTAATCAACCACCGCGTGATGAGTTTCCCGGGGCCTGCCTGCGACTGCGGCGAATTGATACTCCGGTTGGTCTCATCTGTGCACGAGGCGCAAGTATTGTATTCTTGACTGATTTATCGAAATTACAACAAAATGACCCGTGTCTGTTTTATGCGATTTTTCCTTAGGCTGTCCTGCCTATTTGCGTTTGAAACATTCGGTAACCAAAAAAACTAATATTATTACATCTGGCGGTAGGCGTTTTTATACCCCATGCCGTTAGTACGCTTGCAGGCCATCGCAACAGACTGGCCCGGCAACGACAAACCATAACATTAAACTGGAGAAAATCATGTTCGACACGCCACGTAAACTTGCTGCAGTCGCCGTACTGACTGGCTCTGCAATCCTCTCAATTCAGTCCTCCTACGCGCAGGAATCAAATTTTGCCAAGGAACACCCGCGCCGCGCCGAAGTGGTCGGTCGCGAAAAACATGAAAAAGCGAAGACTGCCAACGAAGTAAAAAACGGCAAGCTCACTCAGGCCCAAGGGCACCAGCTCAACAAAGAAGATAACAGCATCCGACGTGAAGAACGCGCTGATGCGGCAGCCAATGGTGGTCACATTACCAAGGGTGAACAACATCAGCTGAACCAGCAGGAAAACGCCGTCAATGCACAGCGCAGGGCCGATATTCAATCCAACAAGGCCGGTATATCAACAGGAAACTGAGCGTACGCTACGTTTCAAAATCACAACCGGCAGTCGATACCACGCTGCCGGTCGTTTCGCGTTCTCAACCGGTCCCGGTGGTGGTACTGGGCCAGACTGATGTGCAATTCATCACACCGGCCTGATCAATACCCGACGAGCGCGGTGCCTACGCGGAAGCGACATGACTGGTTGTGAGGTCGGCGATCACCCGGTCATTGGCCCCGGTAACGGTGGTTCGAATAACGCTCAGTTGACGGCCCCGTTTCACAAAACGGGATGTCGCCTTGAATACCCCCTCTTTTTGATTGCCGACCAGAGCAGCATTCAGGCTGATCGCAAGGGGAAACCCTGCTGTGCCCGGTTCAAACGTTTTGCCACCCATTATCAGAACCGATGCGCATACGTCTGCAAACCACAATATGGCACCTGCGTTGACAATTCCATACGGATTAAGCATGCCGGGACGTATCGGCATTACACCGATAACCTGATCTGACGTCTGCTCAATGATAGTGAATTCAAGTTCGCCTCTGACTTCCATAACATCCCCCGTCTGGTAAATGATTGCCCGATTTTATTGTCCGATTTTATTGCCCGATTTTAACAAGCCGTCGCGTGACTGGCATTATCCTGTTTTTTATCAGAATCCATCCAGCATCCATAAAGGGGCAAGTCTCAGTCAGGAGCGTGGCCGATATGCGTTGAGTACGTCAAGATTCATCAGGTAGACCAGCCTGCCTGCAAAAGCGTGGCCTGTCATCAGCAGGTGACCCAACATTGGGGGAGTGGAATTAGACGTTGATACCTGACACGTCAGGATTTTTGAGGCACCGCTAAAACCACAGGGGTTTCAGCAGTAATATGGTCGGAGTACAAGGATTCGAACCTTGGACCCCCTGGTCCCAAACCAGGTGCGCTACCGGGCTGCGCTACACTCCGAAGACAGCTATTATAAGGCCCTAAACAAATTACGTCAATTGCTATCCTCCCTGCCCCCGTTAAATACCGGACTTCGAAGCCGAAACGTCGCTTTTCACCATGAATAACCGGAGTTTGAAACCAAAATGGCTTTCATTATTACAAATTATTCGCGCCCCCCCTGCCTCGATTGCAAGGAGAACGCCGCTACCGGTGCAAACTTTCCCATACTTTTTGCAAGCGCTTTACGGACATCGGCATTGGGGTTTTGAGTTCCTGGGCGAACAGCGACACGCGTAATTCCTCCAGCATCCATCGGTATTCCTGCAACTTTTCGTCGCTGTTTCTGGCCTGGGAACTGGTACGCTGCCACTCGGAGGCCGCCTGATTCCAGTCCTGCATCAACCGCGTATCACGCGACGGATCCGCGCGCATTTTCTCAAGGCGAACCGCAATGGCTTTTAAATAACGCGGGTAATGCACCAATTGCAGGTACGGGGTCTCGACGATGAAGCGTTTGTGCATCAACGATTGCAATTGGGATTGCATATCGGTGGTTGCCGGTGATTTTACGCCCTGTAACTTCTTGGGCAAGCCCGTGTAGTCTGCCAGGATGGTTGCAACCAGGCGGGCAATTTCACTGGTTAACAGATTAAGGCGTGCGCGCCCTTCTTCCTTGCGCTGATTAAACGCAGCAGCATTGTCTGGCAGCGGGTTCTGCAGGAAGGTTCTCTGCAACGCAAGTTCAATGACTTGTGACCGCAATTCCTCCTGCGATCCCAGACTCATGAATTGCATGCCCATCTGCTGCAGATTTGGAATATTTTTTTCCAGAAATTTGAGCTGTTCCTTCAGTTGCAGCGCGAACAATCGCATTAAGCCGGTCCGGTGTATCTTTGAAGCGACCGCTGGGTCATCAAACACCTGCAGTTGGCAGTAACTGGTCATGTCAACCAATGCCGGATACCCGATCAGTGTCTGCCTGCCCTGCGCAATTTCCAGAATGTCCGGAAGGTCACCGAAGGTCCATGCAGTGAGGTGGTCGAATTGAACCGCACTGACCGGGACAACCGGGTCTTTTCCGGATCGGTCCGGTCGGCCCGGCGTCGCCGCCGGGAGGTTCAGCTTGTTGTCAGCCAGCACGGGCGAATTTGTGTGGATCAATTTCTGAAAGCTTTCGCGCGCACTGCCCCCAAGTTCCAGTCGCAGGGTCGCCAGATTGCGTCCCATGTCCAGTTGTCGGCCATGTTCATCCACCACTTTGAAATTCATCATGAGATGGGCCGGAATTGTTTCCGGTTTAAAATCGGCCGCCTTGGTCTGTATGCCGGTCTGCTCCCGAATATCGTTGATCAAACTCTCCAGAAAATGACCTTCGCCGTAGTTGGCACGCTCACAGAAGCCGGCGGCATAATCCGGTATCGGCACACAGTGACGGCGAATTTTCTGCGGCAGCGATTTTAAAAGCAGTTGCACTTTCTCCTTGATCATGCCGGGTACCAGCCACTCACAACGCTCTGATGCAATCTGGTTCAGTGCAAAAAGCGGTACAGTCAGTGTCACGCCATCTCGCGGACTACCCGGTTCAAAGTGATAACTGAGTTGCAGTTCAGTACCGGCCAATGTCATTTTCTTGGGAAACACATCGGTCGTCACGCCTGCCGCTTCATGGCGCATCAGGTCTTCGCGTTGCAGGTAGAGCAATCGGGGATTTTTTATTGTCGCTTCCTTATGCCATTTTTCAAAGGTAATACCATTGAATATTCCAGCCGGAACAAGTTTGTCGTAAAACGCCACGATCAGGCTATCGTCCACCAGCACATCAACGCGCCGCGATTTATGCTCCAGATTTTCAATTTCACGCAACAACTGCTGGTTGTGCGCAAAAAACGGCGCTCTGGTATCAAAGTCGCCCGCCACCAGTGCATCACGTATGAAAATTTCACGGGCCTGGTCCGGATGCGTCAAGCCGAACTGGATTCGACGCTGGCTGTATACGACCAGGCCATAAAGTGTGGCACGCTCGAAAGCCGACACCTGGTTGGCACGTTTTTCCCACCTCGGTTCACTCACCGATTTTTTCAGTAAATGAGCACCCATTTTCTCGAGCCATTCCGGCTGGATCTGCGCAATGCAGCGCGCATATAACCGGCTGGTGTCGACCAGTTCTGCTGCCATGATCCAGCGACCCGCTTTCTTGACCAGCGGCGATCCCGGCCAGATGTTGAATTTGATGCCTCGCGCACCCAGATATTGCGCTGTCTCGTCACTTTTAAATCCGATATTTCCCAGCAGCCCCGTCAATAACGAGGTATGCAACTGCTCGTAGGTTGCCGGCGTTTCATTGAGTCGCCAGCCATGCTCCCTGACCAGCGTCACCAGTTGGGTATGCACCTCGCGCCATTCACGCAAACGCAATTGCGACAGAAAATGGTCGCGGCAATTCTGCTGCAACAGCCGATTGGATTTTTTATGAACAATGGCATCGTCAAACCAGCTCCACAGTTTCAGATAGCTGATAAATTCTGACTTATCATCAGCAAATTTTCTGTGTGCGAGATCTGCGGCTGCCTGTGCCTCCAGCGGCCGCTCTCTGGGGTCCTGTACCGACAACGCAGAGGCAATGATGAGCACTTCCGTTAAACTCTGCTGTTCGTTCGCGGCCAATATCATCCGGCCGATGCGCGGATCCAGCGGCATTTTGGCCAGCTTGGCGCCCAGATCCGTGAGCCTGTTTTCATCGTCCAGGGCGCCCAGTTCCTGGAGTAACTGATATCCGTCCGCAATGGCGCGACCTTGCGGTGCTTCAATAAAGGGAAATTGCTCGACGTCTGTTAAATGCAGCGAGCGCATGCGCAGAATGACGGCAGCCAGCGAAGAGCGCAGAATTTCCGGTTCGGTAAACGGCAAACGCGCTTTGTAGTCATGTTCCTCGTACAGGCGGATGCAGACCCCGGCAGCGACACGGCCACATCGTCCTGCACGCTGGTTGGCGGCAGACTGGGCGATCGACTCGATCTGCAACTGTTCAACCTTGTTACGATAGCTGTAACGTTTAACCCGCGCCAGTCCGGTATCCACCACGAACCGGATGCCGGGGACAGTCAATGACGTTTCTGCGACATTGGTCGCCAGGACAATACGCCGGGCATTGGTACTTCTGAAAACCCGATCCTGTTCCTGGGCGGACAATCGTGCGAACAAGGGCAATATCTCAACATGGGCCGGATGATGCTTGCGCAACGCTTCTGCGGCATCACGGATTTCACGCTCACCCGGCAGGAAAACCAGTATGTCCCCCGAACCCAGGCGGCACAATTCATCCACCGCATCGGTGATGGCCGTCATCAGATCGCGCTCTTTATCCTTTTCACCGTCCTGGACCGGTCGGTAGCGGATTTCCACCGGATACAGGCGGCCGGATACTTCGAGTACCGGAGCCGGCTTCTGTGGCGTGCCGAAGTGCTGTGCAAACCGGTTCGCATCGATGGTGGCGGAGGTGATGATGACTTTCAGGTCAGGACGTTTGGGCAACAGCTGTTTCAGATACCCTAACAAAAAATCAATATTCAGACTGCGTTCATGCGCTTCATCAATGATGATGGTGTCATATTGCCTGAGCAGCGGATCACTCTGGGTTTCTGCCAGCAAAATGCCGTCCGTCATCAGCTTGACGCAGGCACCTCTGGATAACGTGTCATTGAAGCGCACCTTAAAACCGACATGAAAGCCGAGCTCCGAACCCAGTTCCTGTGCCAATCGCTTTGCAGTCGAGGTGGCGGCGATACGGCGCGGTTGTGTGTGACCGATTAATCCATTGCTACCCCTGCCCAGTTCCAGGCAGATTTTGGGTAGCTGGGTGGTTTTGCCGGAGCCGGTTTCGCCGCATAAAATAATGACCTGATGGTCACGAATCGCCTCGGCGATCGCGCCACGCCTGCCCGAAACAGGCAATTCCTCCGGGTAGGTTATCACGGGCAGGGGATGGCGGAAGGGCCTGGCTGGCGCGCCAGGTTTTCCATTTGCCGTATCCCGGGCAGGATGTTGTGGTGGTTTTGACGTCATCATAGGACCCGAATTATAAATTGTTTTGGTGTCCGTACCGCACCATGAGCAAAAACTACCCTATAATTCTGCACATGGAAAATGCTGAACAATTCGTCCAATGGCTGCGATCGGTAGCCCCCTATATCCACGCTTTTCGCGGGAAAACATTCGTGGTCGCCTTTCCCGGTGAACTCGTGATGGCGGGTGTCCTGCCCTATCTGGCGGAAGATTTATCTTTATTGCATGCTCTTGGAATCAAAATCGTGATTGTGCACGGCTCCCGCCCACAGGTGGAAGAGCAACTCGCCCTGCGTAACGTCGAAGGCCGGTTTCACGACGGCATGCGCATTACCGACACGGCGGCCCTTGAGTGTTCCAAAGAAGCGGCCGGCGAACTGCGCCTGGATATTGAGGCCGCGTTCAGCCAGGGCCTGCCAAATACGCCCATGGCACATTCAGAGATTCGCATCATTTCCGGCAATTTCGTGACGGCCAAACCAATAGGGATCGTCAACGGGGTCGATTATGGCCTGACAGGCATGACCCGGAAAATTGCCAACCAGACGATACACCGCATTCTCGATACCGGTAACCTGGTGCTTCTGTCACCGCTGGGATTTTCACCCACCGGTGAAGCATTTAATGTGACCATGGAAGACGTCGCTGTTTCAGCGGCCATTTCACTGAACGCCGATAAACTGATTTTTATCACCGAGACCGAGCTGATGTGTGATCAGGATGGGGATGAGTTACGCGAATTATCCTCGCAACAGGCCCGTGCGGAACTGGCAGCCGGCTACCTGCCTAAAGAAGGTGCCTATTATCTGGATCACAGTGTCCGGGCCACGGTCGGTGGCGTTCCGCGGGTGCATATTGTCCCGTTCAGCATGGATGGGTCCGCCTTGCTTGAACTGTTTACCCACGATGGTGTGGGCACCATGATTACCCACGAAAATCTGGAAAGCCTGCGTGAGGCCACCATTGACGATATCGGCGGCATTATCGAACTGATCGAACCCCTGGAAGCCGATGGCACGCTCGTCAAGCGGGGTCGTGAACTGATTGAACGGGAAATCAATTACTTTTCCGTTATCGAACACGACAATGTCATTTTCGGGTGTGCGGCCCTCTACCCGTTCCCTGACGAAGGCATGGCAGAAATGGCCTGTCTGACAGTGGCACCGGAAGTCCAGACCCAGGGTGACGGTGAACGCATATTAAAACATATGGAAAAGCGCGCGCGTCGGGCCGGCTATACCAAACTGTTTGTGTTGACGACGCGCACCGCACACTGGTTTCTGAAGCGCGGGTTTGTCAACGCAACCGTGGATGATTTACCCAAAGATCGAAAACGCATGTACAACTGGCAGCGCAAATCGATCGTCCTGATTAAACAACTGTAACTGGAGTTTCCATGAGTCGCATGATTCAATGCATTAAATTAAACAGGCAGGCCGAAGGACTGGATTTCCCGCCTTATCCCGGTGAGCTGGGCAAAAAAATCTACGAGAATGTCAGCAAGGAAGCCTGGGCTGCCTGGCTAAAGCATCAGACCATGCTGGTCAACGAAAACCGCCTGAATCTGGCCGATGTCCGGGCACGCAAATATCTGGCAACGCAAATGGAAAAACATTTCTTTGGCGATGGTGCGGATGCGGCAACGGGGTATGTGCCGCCCACCGAATAATACGATCCGCCGGATCTGCAAAAAAACCGCTTTCGTTGATGCATGCATAAAGCGGCTTTTTATTTTCCGCTTAAAAAACCAGCGTTTTAACCCCGGTTTCCATACCGAGCAAACAGACATTGGCACCTTGTCTGGCAAACAGGCCGACGGTCACAATACCGGCAATATTATTCATCAACGCTTCCATCGCCACCGGGTTGCCAATCTGCAATCCATGCACGTCAAGAATCACGTTGCCGTTATCGGTCAACAAGGGCTTGCCGTCTTTCAGGCGTAATATCGGTTGCCCGCCCAGTAACGTCAACTGTCGCGCCACAGCGGCATGCGCCATGGGAATCACTTCAACGGGAAGCGGAAATTTGCCCAGTACCTCGACCAGCTTCGAACCATCGGCAATACAGATAAATTTCTCAGCCACCGAGGCCACTATTTTTTCGCGAGTCAGGGCAGCCCCGCCCCCTTTTATCATCGCGCCAGACCGGTCGATTTCATCAGCACCATCGACGTACACGGGCATGGAGACGACATCATTGAGATCGAGAACGTGAATACCGTGGCTGCGCAGGCGCGCCGCGGTTGCTTCGGACGAGGCGACCGCGCCGGGTATGGATTGTTTGATTTTGGCCAGCTCATCAATGAAAAAATTGGCGGTCGACCCGGTACCGACACCGATGATTTCACCGGGCACAACATAGTGAATGGCAGCACGTGCGACGGCTTGTTTCAGTTCGTCTTGCGTCATGATATTTCCTCAGGCGACAAAAACCGCTATTTTACTGGCACACGGACCGCCTGACACATTTTTTACGAGTTTCGGCGGGTCCGGATTCACACAAAACAGCGCCAAAGCGATACACTGCCATATTCTCACCACCCTTCCCTCAAGGTACGCCATGCATTTAGATCAACCTCTGTCAGATAAAGAATTTGATGAACTTGATAACTTTTTAATGTCAGATGCGGTCGGTGATGAAGGAATGACCATGGATGCCCTGCACGGCTACCTGACCGCCATTACAATCGGGCCGGAATTTATTCCTTTATCCGAGTGGCTGCCCAATGTATGGGGACTGGAAGGCGACGAGCAACCCAAATTCAGCTCGGACAAACAGTCCGAACGCATCATTAATCTGATCGCGCGCTTCATGAATGAAGTCATCATGACCTTTGAAGTGGCGCCCAAGGAATTCGAACCATTGTTCTGTGTGTATGAGCTGAACGGTAAAGAAATTATCGACGGTGAAGCGTGGGCATGGGGTTTTTGGGAAGGCATGCAATTGCGTGCTGACGCATGGGAACCGATCGAGTCGTCGTCGGTAGCGCCCTTGTTGCGACCGATTTTCCTGTTGGGTGCTGATACTATCAGCGAAGAAGACGCCAAGCTGATCGATGAACCGGCCAAATGCCATAAGCTTGCGATAGAAATCGAGGCGGCCATTCCTCATTTATTTCAGTACTGGTTACCGATCAGAAAATCCGGGGTGGACACCATAAAACGGGATCAGCCCAAGCAGGGCCGAAATGATATATGCAACTGTGGCAGCGGAAAAAAATACAAGAACTGCTGCGGTGCCGGTCCGACCATGCATTGACTGTTAGCCAACAAAAAACTCCGAACAGTCCCTCAGATCCATTTGAAGCGTCGGGTCGCAAGAACAAACAGAATGACCGTCCAGATGCCGATAATCAGAATCGAAGGGCCTTGCGCCGTCAGGCTGGCACCGTCATTAAACACCGCCCTCAGGGCAGTCAGCAGCGGCGCCAGCGGCAGGAGGTCTGAAGTCTTCTGTAGCCATAACGGAGCCGAATCGAGTGAAAAATAGACGCCAGACAGCATCATCAGCGGCAAAAAAACCAGATTGGCCAGGCCGTTGCTGATTTCCACGGTGCTGGCGAAACTGGCTAACAGATAGCCCAGACTGGCGAAACAGGCCGTACCCAGAAAAATCAGTGCGAACAGATCCAGATAACTGCCCTGGTTATATATACCAAATAACCCGGCACCGACTGACATCAATACTATCGCCGCCACTATCACCACGAACAAGCGAACACACATTTGCGCCGCCAGATAAATTGATCGTGGCAGAGGCGTGGTTGCCAGACGTTTATAGACGCCCTTGACGCGCAAGTCCACATCGACCATTCCGATCGAAAATACGCCCATCATCAACAGATTCAGGCCGAGCAGGCCCGGCAGCAGGTAGGCGGCATAGGGTCCGTCACGGTGCCCGCCCGGGCTTTCCATTGCCTCGGGAATACGCCGAAGATCGCCGGCCCCAACAGCACGTGCCTGCACCATCAGAAAACCCTGCTGCACCAGCGCCGTCACCGGCATGGCCTGTCCTGCCAGGTAGGAATTCACCTTCAGGGTGTACTCCTGTCCCTGTTTTTCCAGCAGCACCGGCAACTTGCCGTTTTTCCAGCGGATCCCGGCCAGGTCAGGCGTCACCGTGTCAACGGTGATGCCAAGTTCTTTTAGCGCCTGCTTCAGGGCGATATCATCGCCGGATTGATCTGACGACTGTGACCAGAGCAGATGAACCGTGCGGTCCGCGGTGCCGCCGAACACGGTGCCGAGTGCCACCAGCATCGCCACCGGAAAAGCGACAATCCAGAACAGCGCGGCAGGATTTCTGCAATAGAGCGTCAGCCCCATGACGAACTGACTGACAAAAATGCGTGCATGCATGGAATTTTTTTCCTTTTAATCGCGTAAGCTTCGGCCGGTCCGCTGCAGGAAAACATCTTCCAGAGTCGGGCGTCGCACATGGAGTTGTTGCATCGGGAGATTGAGCGATTCAATCGACGCCAGCACCTGCTGCAAATCATGCTTGGGTTCGTTCAATGCAATCACCCAGTGCTGCTTCTTTACTTCCACGTGCAGACTGATTTGCCGGGCAAACTGCGTGGCATCAGGCGCCGTGCCGGAAAATTCGATTTCTGCATAGCTAGGCTGATTCAAACCGGCTATCAGTTCACCCGGCGTACCGAGCTGCAGAATCTGTCCATGGTCCATAATGCCGATCCGGTCGCACAACGCCTGGGCTTCATCCATGTAATGCGTGGTAATCAAAACCGTCCTGCCTTCATGTTTGAGCTGCCGCACCAGATCCCAGAAGCTTTGCCTTGCCTGTGGATCGAGGCCGGTGGTAGGTTCATCCAGAAACACCAGCTCGGGATCGTTGACCAAGGCCAGCCCGAGCGCCAGACGCTGCCTTTGGCCGCCACTCAACCTGCTCTGGTAGGTATCCGCTTTTTCGTCCAGTTGCAGGAGCTGTAACAGGCCATCAATCTGGCGTGGCTGGTCGTAATACGTGCTGTACAAGGTCAACGCTTCGCGGACTTTAATTTTTTCATCGAGTTGCGTAGTCTGAAACTGAACGCCTATTTTTTGGCGAATCCGTGTGCCATGCACACGCCAGTCCAGACCCAGTATCCGGATCTGGCCAGAATCAGGCTGTACCAGCCCTTCCAGCATTTCCAGACTGGTTGTCTTGCCAGCCCCATTCGGGCCCAAAAGACCAAAAACTTCACCCTGCTGCACCTCCAGGTTCAAGCCTTTTACGGCATGAACCTTTCCAAAACTCTTGTGCAGTGCAATCGCTTCTATGGCAAGTGACATTCATTTTCCCGTCGGTTAAAAACTCATCGCATTACCACCCGGTTCTGACTGGCAAACGCGATAAATTGCAATAAAAATAACACATCCATTCAGGACCTATCGCATCGGTTGGCGCACCCACTGCCTAATTAAATAAAAAACAAGTATAGCACCGGTTTTTGCCGTCCATGCACCCGATGTTGTAGGAATTCGCCTACAAATCACTCCACAGTCCGACAATCCAATTCAGCCATCGCTGATATTTATTCTCGCCTGTTTCCACGATACTCCAATCACCACGGCAACCAACGTATTTGAGTACCTGATCATGAATATATGCATCGTTGAAGATTCAATCCCGATTCAGGAACGTTTGCGGCGCCTGATTGAACAACTCCCGAAGTTGCACGTCACCGGTGTTGCAAGCGATAACAAAAATGCTGAACGACTCATTTTCAAACAGCAGATCGTGGCGAAGCCGGAAGAAAAGATTCATGCCATCGTTCTAGACTCGCAACTGCCCGATGGCAACAGCATGGAATTACTGAAAAAAATCAAGCAGGGGATACCCAGTATAAAAGTCGTTGTATTCACGAATCACGCATCGGACGACTGCCGGTTGCAGGCAAAACGTGCCGGTGCCGATGAATTCCTGGATAAATCCACGGACTGTAATCAGCTGGCCCCGCTTTTACAGCATTGGGAACAGAATTTTTTCGAATCAACCACCTGAAAGTGAGAAGCTCATGTTAAAAGAATCCGTCATAATGCACTCCATCAGCGATATACACCAGGACGAGGGCAACACCGTTTGCTCAAACTGGGCAAGCCCGAATAAACTATGGTCTTCGCTGGCTGATGTAGGTGAATTTTTGCACACTTCTGCACCACAAACGATGCAACATGAGAAAGTATCTTTTCAGCACCTGCATTTCAAGGCGGGGCAACGCATTCATGCCCTGGGTCAGGAATTCGACGCCCTGTATCTGGTCAATTCCGGTTTCATCAAAACGGTTCTGTTTGATGAAAACGGCTATGAACAGGTGTTGAACTTTCCAATGAAAGGCGATGTACTTGGCATGGACAGCATGCATTCCCATGAATACGCCTCCGAAGCCATTGCCATGTCCGATTGTGATATCATTTTACTGCCCTATAAGACCCTGATTTCATTATGTCGCAGCCACGAACAGCTTGAACAGGCCATTTACAGTCTGTTAAGCCGTGAACTGGCACGCCAGCAGCAGCGTCTAAGCATGCATGGTACGTCCAGCGCGGAAGCAAGGGTGGCCAAATTCCTGCTCGCCCTGTCAGAACGGTTTTATTCGCTCGGTTATTCCAGAACCACCTTCAATCTGCGCATGACCAGAAATGACATAGGCAGCTATCTGGGACTGACGCTCGAAACGGTCAGCCGCACCCTGTCGGCGCTCAATGAATTGGGTGTCATATCGGTCAGCCAGCGCCAGATCACGATCAATGATGCGTCGGCGCTGAGAAATCTGAGAAAGCTGCCGTCAACCAAACTGAAAACGAAATTAACCGAATGCTTCCAGGGCTCCCATATAGCCAATTGGGCACTGGCGCCAGCACTAAGCTGAATTCATCAGGAGTTGCCATGACTTACAAGACAATTCTGGTTCATGTCGACGACACCAGCCGTTCGCCCTACCGGGTTAAACTGGCCGCGGATCTCGCCATCCAGTTTGAAGCCCACCTGCTTGGGATTGCAGATACGGGTGTCTCACGTTTCATTTACCAGGATGGCAATATCAACGGTGTCGACCCGAGCCTGCTCTCCCACCTGGAATACCTGCGGGATCGCGCCAATCAGAACATTGCAGACTTCAAGAAACAGGCGGACAGATCCGGCGTGCATTCGTACGAAGGTGCCATTGCACAGGATGACGCCTTTGGCGGTATTGGTATGCGCGCACGTTACTCTGATCTTGTCATCGTAGGTCAGACCAATCCTGAAGAAGCGTCCCCCGCAGTCATGGATGATTTTCCCGAATACATGATCCTTAATTCAGGACGTCCTGTTCTGGTGGTGCCGTATGCGGGCGCATTTGATCCGTTTGGAAAGAGACCCTTGATCGCCTGGGATGGCAGCCGGTCCGCCACACGCGCCATTACTGACGCGATTCCGTTCCTGCGCAATGCCGAGCTGGTTCACGTTGCGATCATCAATCCCAAGGGTGATCAACATGGCGACCAGCCAGGCTCGGATCTGGCGTCCTATCTGGCGCGACACGGCATCAAACTGGAAGTATCAGTGCACCGCACCAAGCTCGATATCGGCAACGCCCTGTTGTCCCTGGCGGCCGACCTGAATTCAGATATGCTGGTGATGGGCGGGTATGGCCATTCCCGGTTCAGGGAAATGATCATGGGTGGCGCAACACGCGGCATACTCGAAAGCATGACCATCCCGGTGTTCATGTCGCATTAGCAAAACCACACTTAATCTGCATTTATTGTAAAATTGTATTAGGATAGGCTTGGATGCAAGCCTGTCCTTTTTTTTAATCCGGGATTCAATTTTACCAACGTCGATTGTCAGTCCATGAAACTGCCCAAAGAGTTCCTTGTTGCCCGTCACGCTATCATAGCGCTGCTGCTGCTTTTCCTCCTGGCGGTAATTTCGATTCCCTATTTTGTGACAAAAAATGAGTCCATGGTTGTCTCGTACCGACGACTTGCCGAACTGGCCTGTGTTGCGTTATTTGTGTCCATTATCATCGTCAGCTGGATCACCATCTATTTACGGATTCCGTTTGCGCAACTGGCCGATGCCAGACAGGACTTGCTGAAAAACCGGAATCGGCTGACCGGCATCATAGAAACGGCCACCGACGGAATCATTACCATTGATTCGGATCACAATATCATCCTGGTCAACCCCGCCGCCGAAAATTATTTCGGTTATGACCATCAGGAAATGCTCGGATTGAATCTGGATGCAGTCATTCCCATACGGCACCGTCATGAACATTCTGATCATGTCAATAAATTTGGCCAGACGGGAATGTCAATCCGCCAGATGGGCGCCAAAATGGCTGATTTTTCCGTCACCGGTTTAAAGAAAAACGGCGAAGAGTTTCCCATCGAAGCGTCGATCTCCAGCCTGATTGAAGATGATCAGCGTCTTTTCACGGTCATTTTCCGGGATATAACCCGACGTAAGATCGCCAAAGAAAAATTGCAGCAATACCACGAGGAACTGAGCAACCTGTCGCAATCACTACAAACCGTGCGCGAGGAAGAGCGCAAACATATTGCGCGCGAACTGCATGACGATTTGGGGCAGTTGCTCGCGGCACTGCGCATGGATTTGTCGGTGCTGGGAAAAAAACAGTCAGACAGCTCAATTACACCGATAGTGGACAGCATGGACGCGCTGATACTGAATGCCATTTCCACATTGCGACGGATAGCAACCGATTTGCGGCCACGCGCACTGGATGAGGGTGGTTTATTTTTTGCGTTACATTCGTTGCAAAAAGATTTTATGCAACGCCATGCCATAGGTTGCGAGCTGATTGCCAATGAACAGGACCTGATATTGAATGATGGTATCAGCACCACTGTTTATCGGGTTATCCAGGAATCCCTTACCAACGTGGTCCGCCATGCCAAGGCGACCGAAGTTACTATCCGGCTCACAAAATCGGAGGGCAAACTGGTTTTTCAGATCAAAGATAATGGCCAGGGAATTACCCAGCAGGATTTTTTAAAACGCCAGTCCTTCGGCCTGGTCGGCATGCGCGAACGGGTGCGGGCCTTGCACGGTGACCTGCAAGTCAGCGGAAACGCCCAGGATGGCACCACGATCGATGCCACCATTCCAATTTAACAACTTATCGGGCCCGCAAGCGCCGCTGACCTGGGCAAATTTGTACCGCCGACCGCCTGAAAATCAGGGCAACTTTATTGAATCGGCCAATTTAAGTTACACTATCCACTTTGTCGGGGAGTTCAGTATCATGCGTCCATTTTATTTAATTCCAGTCGTGTTCAGCCTCAGTCTGGGACTGACTGCATGCAGCCATAAAGATGAAAAACCGGTGGAAGAAAAGCCGGCATTTGATCTGGTTCCGCAACGCGCGCAACTTCAACAGGCGAAAGATCTCGAGAAAAAACTTCAGGACGAAGCCGAAGAGCGACGCAAAGTTATTGAACTGCAAACCAATCCCAAATAGCGCCAGCCCGGGTCCAGCGCATTCGCGCTTTCCCATGGCTGGTCAGTCTGTTTTATCCCCGCGATTTCCACCTAAAGTGCCGCATGCGCCAACACCTGAATAAAGCGTTACTCCATCAATTTCTGCGGTTTGCTGCGGTCGGACTGTCCGGAACGGGCGTCCAGTACCTGACGCTCTGGATGGGACACGGCGTCTCAGCGCTGCTCAGTGCACAGTCCGCTTCCGCGATCGGTTATATTCTGGGCTCGGTGGTCAATTACGTATTGAATTATTTCTTTACCTTTGGCAGCAATAAATCGCATAAAGAGGCGGCAAGCAAATATTTTTCAATTCTTGCGGTTGGCTGGTGCATCAATTTCATACTGATGGGCATGCTGGTGGAACAGTTACGCTGGTACTACTGGTTTGCACAGTTTTTTTCCACCGGTATTGTGCTGATCTGGAATTTTTCCGGGAGCAAATGGTGGGCGTTCAGGCACAAGACCCCCACCCGTTAGTTATAACGCCACCCTACGCCACCCTGCGCCACCCTGCCCGCTGCGCTACGGGTCTGATCAGCAGGCATGCACTGTGCGCTTTGCCTGACTATTGGACACTCAGTCCATCATCGGCAGTGACAATGGTGCCATTCAGAAAGCGCGACTCCTCTGCGGCCAGCAACAACAGCAAGCCGTCCAGATCATCCGGAGTTCCCAACCGACCGCGTGGCAGCGCACTGATCATTTTTCGGCCAGCATCAGTCTCGAAAAAGCCTTCATTGATTTCAGTGGTGATATAGCCAGGACAGATGGCGTTGACATTGATGCCGTATTTTCCCCACTCCAATGCCATCGCCTTGGTCATTTGAATAACGCCGGCTTTACTGATGCAATACACGCCCAACTGGGGTGAAACACGAAGCCCGGCGATGGACGCGATATTGACGATTCGATGCTGCAATTTCGGATCGCCTTTGGAGCGGGCCACCATCCGTTTTGCTGCCTGCTGCGCTACAAAAAAAGCACCGCGCAGATTGGTGTCCATGACGTCTGCGTAATCGTCCGGGGTCACATCGAGCAGGCGTTGTGAACTGGAAACGCCGGCATTGTTGATCAGGATATCGATCGGACCCGCCTCGGTTTCTGCGTGTGCTATCGCTGACTTGATGCTGGCGTAGTCAGTGACGTCGAGTTGAACCATGTGCGCCGCCCCGCCTTCAGCTTCAATCTCTGCGCGTAATTCTTTTAACCGATCGGTGCGCCGTGCCGCCAGAACCACCTGCGCGCCGGCCGCCGCCAGAACCTTGGCAAACCGCGCACCCAAACCACTTGATGCGCCTGTCACCAAGGCGATCTTTCCTTCAAAATTGACTTCAATTCCCATTTCCCAACTCCTAAAAAGTGGCATTATTTTTAATACCATTCGAATCTCATGCAATATAATGCCATACTTGTTGCAATTTCAACTGAAGTAAATCAATTCCATATCAGTGATTTAATGCATATTCCAATCAGCTCTGAGATAATTCCACCAGCTTCCAGAAACAAAAATAAGCACGACCGTACTAAAAATTTTTAAACCTACTGAGATCTCCGACATGAGTACAAACTTCTTGGAACAATTTGGACCGCGCGACACGATGGAATACGATGTTGTGATTGTCGGTGGTGGTCCGGCCGGCTTATCGGCGGCGATTAAACTGAAACAATTGGCCCGGTTGCAGGACAAGGAAGTCTCTGTGTGTGTACTGGAAAAAGGCGGCGAACTTGGTGCGCACATCCTGTCGGGCGCTGTCATGGATCCGATCGCATTGGCGGAATTATTCCCCGACTGGAAAGAGCTGGGGGCACCTTTACATACCGAAGTCAGCGAAGACCGCTTTTTGGTGCTCACAGAAAAAGGATCGGTTAAAACCCCGAACTGGATGCTGCCGGACTGCTTTCAGAATCATGGTAACTACGTCATTTCACTGGCCAACGTGGTGCGCTGGCTGGGCCAGCAGGCCGAAAGTCTGGGTGTTGAAATTTTCCCCGGATTTCCTGCGGCAGAAATTCTTTATCACGACAATGGTTCGGTGAAGGGTGTCGCAACCGGAAATATGGGTGTCACCCACGATGGTACGGCGGGTGCCAATTTTCAGCTGGGCATGGAACTGCACGCCCGGTACACACTGTTCGCGGAAGGCGCGCGCGGCCATCTGGGTAAGCAGCTGATTCAGAAATTTAATCTCGACGCGCAGTCTGACCCGCAGACTTACGGTATCGGCATCAAGGAATTATGGGAAATATCTCCCACCCGGCATCAGGCGGGGCTGGTCATTCATACTGCCGGATGGCCGCTCGCGACCGATACCTACGGTGGATCGTTCCTGTATCATCTGGAAAACAATCAGGTCGCTGTCGGGCTGGTGGTGGGATTAAGTTACGCCAATCCTTACCTGTCGCCTTATGAAGAATTCCAGCGCTACAAGACCCACCCGGCGATTCGTGATTTTTTTGAAGGCGGCAAGCGGATTTCGTATGGCGCCCGGGCGATTACCGCAGGCGGGCTTCAATCCCTGCCCAAACTTGTTTTCCCTGGCGGTGCATTGATTGGCTGTGACGCCGGTTTCCTGAATATGAGCCGTATCAAGGGCAGCCACGCTGCAATGAAAAGCGGCATGCTGGTCGCTGAATCCGTTTTCGCTGCGCTTGGGGCCGATCGTTCCAGCGACGAACTGGCCACTTACCCGGAGGCATTCAGAACTTCCTGGTTGCACGCGGAGCTGCACAAAGCGCGCAACGTCAAGCCATGGCTTTCAAAAGGGCTGTACTGGGGTGCGATGATGACCGGAATTGACCAGATCGTGTTCAAGGGCAGGGCCCCATGGACCCTGCATCATCAACACGCTGACCACGAGTGTTTAAAGCCCGCTGCGGAATGTGAACCGATCGCCTATCCCAAACCAGACGGCAAGTTGACGTTTGATCGGCTGTCATCGGTCTTTATCTCCAATACCAATCACGCCGAAGACCAGCCCATCCACCTGACCTTGAAAAATTCCGAGGTGCCTGTGCAGGTCAATCTGGCGAACTACGCCGGACCAGAAGCTCGCTACTGCCCGGCAGGTGTGTATGAATTTGTCAAAGCCGACGATGGCGCCGACAGGCTGCAGATCAATGCCCAGAATTGCGTGCACTGCAAAACCTGCGACATTAAAGATCCGACACAGAACATTGTGTGGGTCACGCCGGAAGGCGGCGGCGGTCCGAATTATCCGAATATGTGACCTGACCCAGGCGCCCCGCAGAAATTACCTCAGCATACTGATCAACGACAGGCCTGAGGTTGAAATGAATGCCTTTTGCGCCGCCTGGTAAGTCACCTGCTCCTCCGACAATTGCGTGGCAGCCTGCGCCAGATTGACGTTCTGCAAATCACTGATGGTCGTCTGATAATTGATGTTGAGCTTGTTCCCGACGTTGGTCAGGGACGATACCTGCTGTAACGAATTTCCGATCTGGTCACGGGCATCGAGAACATTGTTCAGCGACGAATTAATACCTTTATTCGCCTGTGTCAAGGCCGTTTCCAGATCACTTTGCGCACCTTGTGAAGTCACAGGTGTCTTCAATGCCGTGATGGCATTGGTAAGCACCTGAAAAATATTCTGGTTTCCTGGTTGCAGGGTGAATTTGTCACCTGCAGCAGGTATGCCTCCAGGTCCGGCACCATTGGTAATCGAGAACTGGACACCCCCTACGGTAATCGGATTGCCACTGGTGTAAGCATTTCCGGTAGACAGTGTTATTCCGGTGCTGGTGTCAACAACGTTATAGGCTGTCGGTGATGTAAAGTCGATGGCATAATTGTCATTGGTTACCGGAGCGGCATTTGTTACCGTCGCGTTGGATATGGTCGCGGTCGACGTATTTCCTGCACTGGGTGTCCCAAAATAGGCATTCGGTGACACCTGAATGTTTCCAAAAACCGAACTACCGACAAACGTGACCGGTAATTGCTGCGATGTGTCCACCTGTATGCTCTGCGTTTCCTGATTGCCGTTATAGACCGCGCCGTTACTGGTCGACGCAAAAGGTGGCGTCCCGACTGTGCTGCCAGAAAAAATATAATTTCCGTTGGCATCCGTTGAATTTGCCAGATTCATCAGCTGACTCACACCGGATTGCATCTGAAGTGCGATAGCGGTTTTGTTGGCCGAACTTTCTGCCGGCCCGTTCGCTTCGACAATCAGACTTTCCAGACTTTGCAGAATATTGGTAACGCCAGACAACGAGGTGTCTGCCGTGTTCAATGCATCGCTGGTATTCTGCTGGTTAACGCCGTACTGGGTATTGATATCACTTTCCTGCGTGGTCACCAGCACCTGGGCTGAGGCCGTTGGATTCACGGACGGCGAGGTTAATGCAATACCTGAACTGATTTCGTTTTCGGTATTTGCCAGAGACGATTGCATATTATTAAAATTTGTAATCGCTGTCTCATAAGTGCTGAATGTACTGATACGCATGATATCCCCGACTATGACGTTCCATCTAACGCCAACACCGTTGCAAAATTCTGGCTGGCGACTGAAATCAATTTTCCGCAGGCTTCATAGACCTGCTGGTACTGCAGTAAATTCACGGTTTCCTGGTCCAGATTCACCCCGGATACCGACTGTTGCTGTTGGGTCGCTGCATTCAACAAATTGGTTTCGGTTGTCCCGGTTGTTTGCAGCTGACTGGTGGTGTTGCCAACGGCGTCGACCATTTGTGCGTAGGCGCCCTGAAACGTGGCCGTCCCGTTATTCATCGTATTTTGGGTCAGCAGATTGCTCATCAGCAGCACATTGCGATTATCCCCGGTTGCGTCGGTATTGGAACCAATTACATACTTGTCACCATCGGCCGGCGTACCGGATATGCCCACCACCATATTATTAAAACTCATGCTCATGCCCGACACATAGGGCACAGGGGTGCCGGCAGGATAAGTCACGCTGGTACCGTTGGTTGTGACAGTGACCGGTACTGCCGGAAACCCGCTTAACGTATCTGTGGCGGCCGAATAGGTCAGTGTCACCGGGGATGCCAGATCAGCAGCAGGTGTAAAGCCGGTCGTAACGGATCCGGCTGTCAATGCAGCGGACCCTGTGTTGGTCGACGGTGCGCTGGTTGCAATCGGCGCTGCCGTGGCAATCTGGGTCGGATCGGTAGTCGTCAGGGCCAGTCCGGTAACACCATCGGCAGTCGGAGACATTGAAAACGTATCCCCAGAGGTCATCGGACCCGACAGCGTATAGGACACACCATCAATCACCGTACCGGCAGGAAACGTGGCGGCCTGATATTTCACCGCATTGGTGGTCGTATCCGTCACCGTGTAGTCGCTGCCGTCGTAACTCAGTGTATAGTTATCCGGCGTCAAAGCGCCGGGATTCGTGATTGTTCCTGACAGCGTTTCGGCGCCAGCGTTGTTTGAATTGGCATTGATCACTGGCGACGCAATGGTGAATAGCGCCTTGCCCATCGTACCATTGATGGTTTGACCGAGTTCATTCTGGGCATTAATCGACGATCCCAGAACGATCGCAACCTGACCGATCGCATTCTGAACCGGGGACAAGGTGTTCGTGCGAAATGCAAACAGGCCACCCAGTGTGCCTCCGGGCAAACTGTTTTCACTGATGGACTGTGCCACGCCATTCTGGATATAGGCCACATCCAGATTACTCGGGTTGGTTGACGACGGCACCGTCTCGAGGGTATTTGCGGTTGCACCCATCACCAGCGGCTGGCCATTACCAATGAATACATTGTACTGATTACCTACCGGGACAACGGTAACCTGCGTTTCCTGACTCAGACTGTTTATCAGCTGGTCACGCTGGTCTAGCAGCGAGTTTGGCGGCTGGTTATTCGCGTTCGCATAACCAATCTGAATTGCCTGGTTTACCGCGGCCAGCTGCTGCGCATCGGTGTTAATGGTATTGACCTCTGAGCTGATTTGCGAATTTACGGTGCTCGCGGTTTGTGTCAACTGGGTCTGCAGGGTCTGGAACTGGGTCACCAGAGTTTGTGCGCCGGACATGGCCGTTTGAAGCGATGCTACGCCCGACGGATTGGCCGACAAATTCTGCAGGGATGAAAAGAAAGATTGCAATACCGGTGATAATCCTGCCGATGAATCTGCAATCGTATTATCTATCGGTGTAATCAGATTCGAATAACTGGTAATTTGACTCGACGACGACTGGGTCGCATTGATCTGGCTGGCGATCAACTGGTTATATTCCCGCGTAATGGTGCCAACCTGCGTTCCGGTTCCAACATACCCAAAACTGTATGCCTGCTCAAGACCGTCTTCCTGCTGGTTCACTTCCTCGCTATAACCGGGTGTGCTGGCATTGGAGATGTTCTGACCGGTCGTGGCAATGCCTAACTGCGCCGCCTGCAATCCGGAAGTTCCAATCTGAAAAATGTCTCCGCTCATCTCGTACTCACTTAAAACATCCCATTTCAACGACGCTTTACCCGCTCACAGTATCTTTATCGACCGATTTCAAAAAAACTTGAATAATGTCATTCAATCAAGTCGATAGCGAGCCCTTGATTACACTCATCACCTTATTTGCATAGTTGGGGTCCGTTGCATAACCGGCCTTCTGCAAGCCCTGTGCAAAGCCCTGTGCATCCTTGGCATTGGCCAGCACATTTTTATAACGCTGATTGCCCTGCAAAAGACTGGCGTAATCATTGAACGCCTGCTGATAATTATCATAGGCACGGAATTTTTCCACCTTTTGCGTCGGTACCCCATTGATGTATTCGGTGGTTACCGCATTGACGGTTTTTCCTGTCCAGCTGCTACCGGCTTTAATACCAAATACGTTATAGCTGGGTTGACCGTTTGCCGCGACCAGTTCATGTTTCCCCCAACCGCTTTCCAGCGCGGCCTGACCGAGCATGAATTTGGCCGGTATTCCGGTTGCCGCACTCGCATCCTGCGCACAGCAGCCCAGTTTCTGCTGGAACGCCAGTACCTGGGCCTGCGAATTGCTCAGGTCCGGTGATGCGGCTTTCAGGCTCTTCGCATGCTGTGACACCGAGGAAACGGTGGCCGACGAGACTGACGAGCTACCGGAGGATGCAGGTGCGTCGGCTTTAGGCTGTTTTGCGCTGTACTGCAGTGCGGCATTGTTCATCATCTGCTTGGCCAGTACATCGGCCAGACCCAGACCCTTTGCTGCGACCTTCTGGCTGATCTGTTCGTCCAGCATCGAGGTAAACATCTTGCTCTGCTCATTATCAAACGGCCCGTCCTGCGGTGTCGCCTTGCGCATGCTTTTTAGCATCATGCCGACAAACAGTGCCTCAAACTGTTTCGCCGTTTCCTTGATTGCTTCAGGTGTATTCTGTTTGGCAGCTGTTTTCAGCTCGTTCAGACTCGTCGCATCCACGGCCAGTTTTTGCGATGAATCCAGCGAGTTTATCGACGAAGAGCTGTTCATGAAAACTTTCTCATTAAATGATTTCCAGTTCGGCGCGCAATGCACCGGATGCTTTCATGGCCTGCAATATCGCCAGCAGATCCTGCGGTGTCGCACCAATCGAATTCAAGGCCTTGACCACTTCCGAGAGTGATACGCCGGCTTTGACCAGGACAACCAGGCCGGGTTCTTTTTTAATTTCAATGTCGGCTTTTTCGGTCACTTCCGTTTTGCCACCCGATAACGCATTCGGCTGACTGACCGACGGGGTGGTACTGATGATCACCTGAAGATTGCCGTGCGCAACCGCACAGGTTTCCAGGGTCACGGCCTGATTCATGACTATCGATCCGGTTCGCGCATTTAAAATGACTTTCGCGGCCAGTTGCGCAGGATTAATATCCAGACTTTCCAGGTCGCCTATGAAAGACACACGAGAATCACTGTCCACCGGCGCACGCACCTTGATGACCCGGCTATCCAGAGCCACAGCCGTATCCGCACCGAAGCGCTGATTCAGCGCGGTGACGACGCGAGTGGCAGTGGAAAAGTCGGAGGTATTCAGTTCGAGGTGTATATGTTCGCCTGTTCCCATGGTCGTTGGAACCGATTTTTCGACCGTGGCACCCCCTGAAATTCGTCCGACACTCAGGTGATTGATCTGCGCTTTACTGCCCGCAGCGGCTGCACCAACACCGCCCACCAGCACATTGCCCTGCGCCATGGCATAAACCTGATTATCAGCACCTTTTAACGGTGTCATTAACAGGGTGCCGCCACTCAGACTTTTAGCGTTACCCATGGAAGAAACGGTTACGTCCAACAACTGGCCCGGTTGCGAAAAAGGAGGCAGTGTTGCCGTCACCATCACCGCGGCGATGTTTTTCAGTTGCAGGCTGGTGCCCGCAGGTATCATTACGCCCAGTGACTGCATCATGCTGATGATACTTTGCACGGTAAATGGCGTTTGCGTCGTCTGGTCACCACTTCCATCCAGACCTGCGACCAGGCCATAACCAATCAACTGGTTTTCCCGGACGCCACGTATGCTGGCAAGGTCCTTGATCCGTTCTGCGCCCGTTTCCCCGCAGATGAAAATCAGCAGCATGAACAGGCAGATCTGTGTACGAAGTTTCATGGCAAATCCATCACATAGGAATGAAACTCAGGAAAAACCGATCGAGTATCGACATCATCTCGGATCCGTCCAGGTGAGCATTGGTTCGATATTCAAACTTGGCGTCGGCCACCTGCGTGGACGAAACCGTATTTCCGGATACTATCGTGGCCGGCGTGACTACACCGGAAAAACGGACATATTCCGTGTCACGATCGAACGCCAGTTTCTTTTCTCCGCTCACCCTGAAATTGCCATTGGGAAGCACTTCAGTAATCGTGACGGTAATGGTTCCCGAAAACGTATTGCCAAAATTATCGCCGCCTTTTTCGGTCAGGCTGTTCGCGGTTGTCGTGGATAAATTAAGTTTGCCGGTTTTTGCCGCGGAGGTTCCGAACAGACTCGGGGCCGAATAGCTTGATGCGGCGGTCTTGCTGGTCGCATTCCCGGTGGTTGTGGTGCTGTTGGTATTTTCGGCAATCGTAATGGTGATTGTGTCACCAACAACACGGGCCCGCACATCTTCAAATAACGGATGGTAGGCACTTGCCTGATAAATGGCGCCGGGGTTGCCTTTATCGCGCGGCGGTTCCGGTAGTGGACGGCTCGTCATCGGTTGGTCAATGATGGTTTTGGGCGTGATCGCACAACCGGTCAGGATACCAGCCAATCCAACCATCATCAGCTGTACCACCCATCCGGCCCTGTTGTGGTTTTCACTTTTAAATCGCCACATAATCACACCACCCTGTTTTCCCGCACCTGAGCATCAATCTGTCAATCCAGCCGCGCCACTTATCCCTGTGCCATTGTCACCAGGCGCTGCAGCATCTGGTTCGAGGTGGTAATCGCCTGGCTGTTCATTTCATACGAGCGTTGCGTCTCGATCATGTTAACCAGTTCTGTGGCCACATTGACGTTGGAGCCTTCCACATAGTTCTGCATCAGCGTACCTGAACCATTCAGGCCTGGTACGGTCGTATTGGCACTGCCCGACGATCCGGTTTCCAGATACAGATTTTCGCCGATCGAATCCAGGCCGGCGGGATTGACAAAGGTGGCCAATTGCAGCGCGCCGATCTGGACCGGCAATTGCGACGTATTCTGCGTAATCGTCACCACACCGTCACTACCGATGGTCAATGAGGTCGCATTGGCTGGAATTGTCAGGGCGGGTTGCACCGGATACCCGCTGGCCGTGACCAGTTGTCCCTGGTTATCCAGCTGAAAGGAGCCGTCGCGGGTATAAGCGGTCGACCCGTCGGGCATCAAGACCTGGAAAAAGCCATTCCCGTTAATGGCCACGTCTTTTGCATTGCCCGTCTGTTGAGGGTTACCCTGGGTGAAAATGCGTTCGGTTGATATTGGACGCACGCCCAGGCCGATTTGCAGACCACTCGGTATCTGGGTCTGCTGTGTGCTCTGCGCGCCCGGTTGACGTATGGTTTGATACAACAGGTCTTCAAATATGGTGCGAGTCGATTTGAAGGCCGTCGTGCTGATGTTGGCCAGATTATTGGCAATCACATCCATCGACGTCTGTTGCGCGTCCATGCCCGTTTTTGCAGTCCACAATGATCGTTCCATTTTCTTCTCCCTGTTTTACAACCTGATGGTACCCTGTGCGGTTATCCGTTGTGACCCCTGTCAACTCATCGTCAATACGGAACTGGCCTTGACATCGTTACTCTGGGCATCGGTCAATAATTGCATTTGCATATCAAAACTGCGTGACAGCGAAATCATCGACACCAGCGAATCGACGGCGTTGACATTACTGTTTTCAATCGAACCGGCCACCAGAGTGACGCCCGGATCTGCATCCGGCTGGCTGCCGTCTTTGGTCCGGAACAATCCATCATCACCACGTACCAGCGTATTATCCGGCGGGTTCGCAAGTTTCAATTGCCCGATCAGGGTGGTATTTGCCACAGTATTCCCGACCGGAATCGTGGACACCGTGCCATCCCGGGAAATAGTCACTGTGACATCCGGCGGAATCGTAATATCACCCGCCTGACCCACCAGATTCAGACCGCGCTGCGTCTGAAGCACACCATTTGCATCGGTTTTTAAACTTCCACTCCGCGTATAGGCCTCTTTCCCATTTGCGTCCTGCACCACCAGCCAGCCTTTGCCCTGGACGGCCACATCCAGTGCACGCCCTGTCTCGTGCGTGACTCCGGACGACAAATCACTGCCTATGGTCGAATTCACGACAAATGTCTGCACCGGCAAGTCGGTACTGACCACGGGGACAGCACGAAAATCATCCAACTGGGCCTTGAACCCGTCCGTGCTGACGTTAGCCAGATTATGTGTCACCGTATTCAGCTGTGACATCGTGTGCTTGGCACTCGTCATTGCGGTGTAAATTAATTTATCCATAGCGATGGGTTAAATAATTTTCAGTAATTATCGTAAGGTCGTCAGGATTTGCGTGATCTGGTCTTCGGTTTTGATCGTTTGCGCGTTGGCCTGATAGTTCTGTTGCGCCGTAATCATGTTGACCAGTTCACTGGTCAAATCGGTGGTCGAGTTTTCCACTGCATCCGATTGCAGCACACCCAGGCTTCCAGAGCCCGGCGTACCCAGCAGCGCAGCGCCCGATGCGGACGTGGCATACCAGGAATTATTACCCGCCGCAGCCAGTCCACCCGGATTAACAAAATTATTCAGCACGATCTGGCCCAGGGTTTGTGTTTGTCCATTTGAATAGGTACCGGTAATAATGCCGTTCGCCCCGGCACTGAACTGCGTTAATTCGCCTGACGAAAAGCCGTTTTGTACCTGGGAGTTAACCCCTGAGGATGTACCGTACTGTGTTGTTCCGGTCAGCGCCATGCTTATTGCCAGATTGGCTGCGCCATTGGTTAATGGTATGGCCAGTGGAATCGTCGTCGGCGTGGTGGTCAACGCACCGGCACTGTTAAAGGTCAGCGAACCGACAGTTGCCGGTAAGACGGAAACACTTGTACCGTCCAGCGTTGCGTACACATTCCATTTATCGTTAGCGCCGACCAGTCCCTGGTTGGTGTAATAAGTTTGCAAAGAATGGCTATTACCCAGACTGTCATACACCGTGACAGAGGTCGAATAGGCAAACGTATTCGGATTGGTTGGATCGAAGGGAACGGCCAGCACAGGAGAGCTGGAATCCAGATTTAGAACCGATCCGACTGTGGTTGTCACTTTGGGTGGAATATTGGCGGCATTAATCACCAGATTCGTCGTCACCCCTGTATTTAAAACGCCATTGGCGCTGGCATTGTAACCCTGCAGGTTGGCGCCTGAAGCGTTTACAATTTCACCTTGCGCGTTCAGTTGAAACTGGCCATTCCGCGAATAGGAAATGGTGCCGTTGTTACTCAGCTGATAAAACCCGTTGCCGTTAATGGCAATATCCAGCGGATTACTGTCAGTTGATATTGTGCCCTGCGAAAACTGTTGCGAAATATCGGACGCTGACACCCCGATACCGACAGGCGCTGCACCGCCGCCGCCCAGTGAATTGGCATAGACATCGGCAAACTGAACGTCAGACGCTTTAAAACCAACCGTGCTGGAATTCGAGATATTGTTACCAATAACATCGAGTTGCGTCGACGAAGCACTTAACCCGCTGAGTCCTGCATCAAAAGACATGATTTTTCCCCTATCCTGTTAAATTACCCTGGTAGCTGCGTAATGGCTGCTTTGTATTGTTTACATTAAATTATCTGCAAAACACTGGAAAAACTGGTGGGGCCCAGGTTTGGAATATTCAACGTTGTACCCGATGTGCCACCCGTCGACACCGACTGCACCAGCCCAACCGACAAAGGCGTTGCTGTCACCGAAGCATTTCCATTTACTGCGGTAATGCTGAAGGTGTATTGCCCGTCCGGTGCGGTCGTGCCGGCTGATGTCATGCCGTTCCATGGAATTGCTGACACCCCGCTGGGCAGGCTGCCGATATTCATCGTATCGACAACGGCACCCGCTGAATTTTTGATCACAGCCTGTACATTTGTCGCGGCCTGGCTTAGCTGCACGCCAAATTGTCCGGATCCCGAACTCAGGGTCACCGCGTTTCCGGGTACCACAACGCTTTGCCCGATCAGATTTGCCGCCTGCATCGACTGGGAGGCCTGTAAATTGGACATTAGCGCGCTCAGCGTCGAATTCATCTGACTGATACCCGACACCGTCGACAACTGCGCCATCTGCGAGGTAACCTGTGAATTATCCATTGGATTCAGCGGATCCTGATTCTGCATCTGGGTTACCAGCAACGTCATGAAATTATTCTGCAATGCCGTCGCACTGGTATTGCCGGCCAGCGCGCCTGCTGCGCTCAGATTGCTTGACGACGTATTGGTACTCGGTGTTCCGTTCATTGTCGCCAACAGTGTTGGGGAAATCGTGTTTGCGGTACTCATATCTGCTCCTCGGGTTTTTCAGTTACGTGATTCGGCATCATTGACCTATCGTCAGCGTCTTTATCAACATCGCTTTGGCGGCGTTCATCGTGTCCACATTGGTCTGGTAGGAACGTGAGGCTGAAATCATGTTCACCATTTCATCAACGACATTAACATTCGGCATGGCAACGTATCCGTTGGCATCTGCAAGCGGGTGCTGCGGCTTGTACACCAGCTGGGGCGGACTCGGATCATCCACGACCTGCTGCACCTGCACGCCGGTTGAACTTCCATCCGTACCGACCGGGACTGCGCTGAAGACAACCTGTTTGGCGCGATATGGCTGACCGTTCGAACTGGTCACGCTATCCGCGTTGGCCAAATTACTTGCCACCACATTCAGACGTTTTCCCTGTGCGCTCATTGCTGAACCTGCTACATCAAAGACATCAAAAAGTGACATGACTCGCTCCTGTTGCTGTTCTTAAACTTAACCCTGTATAACCGCCAGCATGTTATGAATCTGCGCCGATATCAGAGTAACCGTTGCTTCATAATTCATGCCATTATCGGTGAGCTGAATACGCTCTTTGTCGATATCCACATCATTGCCATCGATGCTGCCCTGCTGGTCGTTTCTGTACTGGATCGCCCCACTGATGGGACTGGACCCTCCGCCAGTCAGATGTGCGCCGGCGGTGGTCGTCAGCGGCAGCTTTCCATTCACAGCCTGCCTGGATTCGGCAACCTGTTTCAGTGCGGCGGAAAAATTGATGTCACGCGCCTTGTAATTTGGTGTATCTGCATTGGCAATATTGGATGCAAGAATTTCCTGGCGTGCTTCCCGCACGCGCAAGGCCGACTCCTGGGTATTCAATAATTCGTTAAGTCCGCTTGGCACCATGCACCTCTTCCAGTAAGCGTCATCGCCGACACAGGCAATGATGACGGATTTTTCTAATGGTTATTCTATGCCTGTGCAGAAGACCTGAATGAAAAATCAAACCATAAAATAGCGCTCTATTCTCTGTTTAAATAATCTGGTGCGGCGATAAAATCTGACTCTGATAAGGCGGTCTGCCTTAGGGAGTATGCAATGATCAAGTTACCAATACTGTCATTATCACAACACCATTACGGCCTGTTACGGCTGGTCGCGCTGTTTTTCCTAGTTGCGCAGTTTCATGGTGCGGCAAACGCCACAGAAAATAAACAGGATTTACAAGAGTTACGTGAAGCCGTTAAACAATTCCTGGTAAAAGAATCCACCGGTATTCCCGGTACCGTGAGCGTTGAGGTCGGTTCGGTTGATTCACGCCTGAAACTGGCCAAATGTGAATCGCTTGACACAGTCCTGTCAGGTGGTAACCGCCTCTGGGGCCGGACGACGGTCGGAGTGCGCTGTAACGCGCCGGAGCACTGGTCCATTTTTGTGCCCGCGACGGTCAAAGTCACCGGAAGTTATTTCGTCAGTGCCAAACCGATAACGCAGGGCCAACTCATTACAGAAAACGATATAGCGCCGATGCAGGGTGATTTGACCAGTATGTCCAACAGTATTGTTACCGACTCTTCACAGGCTGTCGGGCATATTTCATCGTTATCGCTGGGGGCAGGGATTGCGCTGCGCCAGGACAGTCTGCATTTGCAGCAGGCTGTCATTCAGGGCCAGACCATCCGCCTGATCTCGAACGGCGACGGTTTCAAGGTTTCCACGGAAGCAGTTGCATTAAACAGCGCCAATGCCGGACAGTTGGTAAAAGTGAAAATAAACTCAGGACAGGTAATCTCAGGCACGGCCAAAACAGGGGGAGTTGTCGAAGTATCTAATTAAAATGACAATTAATTAGCGTATTTAGCACATTAAAGCCGAAAATCAATCAGTGAATTAAAGTTTTTTCGGAATGCGTCGATAAGAAGCCATAAGATGCCGATAAATCCCACAAACCGAAGGTGAATGCCATGACAGATCCTATTAACAATGTGACTACAGGTTCAGTGCAACCTACGGGCACACCTTTGTCTAAGCCCGGTTCAGGAACGCCCGCCACGGATGTCAATGCAACCACGACAGGCACGACCGGCACAACAGAAAGCGCAGGAGCGAATGCAGCGGCGGCAACGACATCGTCGAGCAGCAGCGTCACCACATTATCCGCGTTTTCCCAGTTGCAGGCGGCACAGGCGGCGTCTTCAACGGATGCCGTGTTCTCTACCAGCAAAGTGAATGAAATTAAACAGGCAATTGCGGAAGGTCGTTTTCAGGTCAATTCTGAAAAAGTGGCCGACGGATTGCTCCAGGGCGTCGTGACTTTATTGGGCACACGTCAACGAGGCTGATGCAACGGCGCGCCGATCTGACTGTGCTCGACTGGTTTCACGCCTGATTTTGATACGGACAAAAAATGAATACCTTACTGATCTGCATTCAGAATGAATCCGATACAATGGCAAAGCTGGTGGATGTATTAAAACAGGAGCAGACCGCCCTGACACAGGCACCATCACTGACATTGATGGATGACATCAATGAAATCACCGGCAGAAAAAACCAGTTAATTGCGACTATTTCACAGTTAAGTTATTTACGGAAAAAAGAACTGGGACGACTGGGCTTCAAACAGGCCGATTCCACCATGCCGGAGTGGCTTCAGGATCAGGCCCAGATCGACGCCTGGGCCCACCTGGTTAAACACACCAGAAAAGCCAACGAACTGAATCGCGTCAACGGACTGCTGATCAACAAACACCTGATCCGCAATCAAAGTATCCTGCGGGTCCTGTATCAACGACACAACAGCAGTCCTGCACCCGCGCTTTATGGCGCCGACGGCCAGTCCACCACGCGTCATCACGCCATGCGCGGATTTGTGGCCTGATTAAAACCGGCCGGATTTCAGGGCGACTGATTGCTTTCTGCGGTGACCGGGGTGATGGGTACTTCGGTCTGTTTATCTGGCAGCAGGGATAAAATCGTGATGTTGACACGACGGTTTCTGGCCCGTCCCTCTGCTGTATCATTGGATCCGACCGGCGTTTTAGCGCCCTGCCCGATCGCGGTCAGTCGACTTTCTGCAATCCCATTGTCCATGAACAGGCGCACGACACTGCCAGCGCGTACCGCTGAAAGTTCCCAGTTCGACGGGAAAACGGTATTTTTGATCGGCAGATTATCGGTATAGCCCTCCACCTGAATATCGTGCGTATCACTGGCCAGCACCGAGGCAATGGCCTCCAGGGCCTGGCTTGATTGCGGCGCCAATTTCGCCTCACCCAGGGCAAACAGGACACTGGCGTTGATATCGATTGAAATGCCGCGACTGTTCTGCGTGACACGCACCTTGCCCTCACGTATCAGCGGTGCCAGTGCGCTCAGAATCCCATGTGCAAGGCCGGTCATTTTGTCGCGTTCCTGACGTAACGGTTCTTCAGGCGCCGTGCTGGACGTGGCAGGCTTCCGTTTTATCGGACTTAATCCGGGCCCCGGCCCACTGCCGATTCCGATCCCGGGACCTCCGCCGGGACCGGCACCCATATTCGGGTTGGTCGTATCCGGCACATCGCTGTAGGTCTTGAACTTTCCGAATGCGACCAGAATCGAATTTGACATGATGCGGTATTTGCCTTCATTCAGCGAAGAAAGTGAATACATCACGACAAAGAAGGCAAACAGCAGCGTAATGAAATCAGCGTAAGAAACCAGCCACCGCTCATGATTGATCGGGTCTTCGATCGGCTTGCGCTTACTCATAATTGGTCACCCGTTCTTCAATCACGCGTGAATTTTCACCCGAGGCGATGCTGAAAAAAATATCAGCCAGCATTTCCTTATTGGCGATCTCCCGCGAAATCTGTTCTTTCAATTTGTGCGCAATCGGTAAAAAAACCAGATTGGCCAGACCAACACCATAAATCGTTGCGACAAACGCGACGGCAATACCGGCACCCAGTTTGCTGGGCTCCGAGAGGTTTTCCATGACATGAATCAGGCCCAGCACAGCGCCCAAAATACCGATCGTCGGCGAATAGCCGCCGGCGGATTCCCAGACCCGCACGGCCTGCCGCTGAAATATCTCGAACGAGGCTATATCAACTTCCAGTATTTCCCTGATCCGCTCCGCATCGACACCGTCAATCACCAGACGCAGGCCTTTGGCTGTAAACGGATCTTTCGCCATGCGCAGGTAGCGCTCCAGACTGAGCACGCCTTCGCGGCGCGCCGTCATATTCCAGGTGAGTGCGTCGCGGGTCATTTTCTGGTGGTTCAGGACTGGCGTACGAAAAATAGTGCGCAACATGCGTAGGCTGCGCACAAACGTCGGCAAGCGACTTTGAAGCAGCACGGCACCCAGAGTTCCGCAGAACACGATGAGGAATGCTGCAGGTTGCAGCAAGGAAGAAATGCGACCGCCCTCGACCACCTGACCAAACAGAAGGCCAGAGAATGCCAGGACGATGCCTGTTATGCTTGCCCAGTCCACGCTTTATCTCTTAAAAATGCCCGCAGGCGAGCGACTGCCTGCGTATGTAATTGAGAAACCCGTGATTCAGACACACCCATCACGGCACCAACTTCTTTCAGATTCAGTTCCTGCTCATAATACAGACCCATTAACAACTTTTCACGGTCAGGCAGCGCGTCAATCGCTGCAATCAGCGTGGCTCTGAAATCACCGCGCAGCAAACTGTGCAGAGGGTCGCCAGTCAGATCCGCGCAATACCGGTCCAGAAAATGTTCCTTGGTATCCGTTTCATGAAAATCCTCGTAATACACCAGCTGGTGGCCTGTACTGTCGGTCAGGATTTCCTGATATTCAGCCAGTGGAATTTTCAGCTGTCTGGCCACTTCAGTTTCCGTAGGCGGCCTGCCCAGACGTTGTTGCAATTGCTGAATGGCTTCCTCTATTTTGCGCATCGATTGACGCACGCCCCGCGGCATCCAGTCACTATTGCGCAATTCGTCCAGCATGGAACCGCGTATCCTCTGGATGGCATAAGTCTCGAATTGCGCACCATGATCATCTTCGTACCGGGTAATGGCATCCAGCAGGCCGATCATGCCGGCCTGAATCAGATCATCCACTTCAACGCTGGGCGGTAACTTTGCTTTTAACTGGAATGCCAATCTCTTCACAAGCGGAGCGTGTTCACTCAGCAAGTGGTTCTTGTCGGTTTTTCCAAGGGCGTTATACATTATCAGACCGCAGCGAATTCATCCATACCTGACATAGTTTGTGCTAAACGAGAAAAAGCCATTGCGGCACCGGCCGCAGGAAACGCATCAATCACTGCACGCCCAGCCCGGCTGGCACGTCGCAGATAATCATCTTCGGGAACATAGCCAACAAAATTCAGGGGCACAGATAAAAAATTACCCGCTGCTTTTGCCATGGCGTCATAGACGCGCCGTGCCTCAAATTCATTCACGCCGGTGACCAGTACCCCATAGCCGCGCCGCCCCATGGTTGCATGCGCGCGCTTTATCAATCCATAAGCCGATTTAATCGAATCGGGCTGGTTGGTCACCTGTATGACAATCTCACCGTCTTCCAGTACCGGCGCGGCCAATCCGTTTAATTCGGTCAGTTCACCGTCCACCAGAACAATATCTACACTATTTCCCAATTTTTCAACAATTTTGTTGAGTTTGGTCAACAGAGTGTATGTGGGTTGCAAACCTGCCATACTATTTTGATAACGACACAAGCTCGCCAGTTTGAATCCTTTTGAACTTACCATAGTGGCCTGCTTAATTGTACGCTTTTGTTGCGCAACATCGACTAATGTCGCTTCAATGCTCATTTCCAGCCACCTCGCGACGCTGCCGCCAGACTGGCGTGCGTCCAGCAACAGCACATCACTGCCCTGCCGGGCCAGGCAGGCGGACAGATTGACCAGAGTTGCATTTTTTTCATCCTGGGTTAGCGCTGACAAAAACGTAACAAAACGCGGCTTTGCGCCAAACAGCATGCGCCGCAGACCCTCGGCCTGATCCATGTTAACCAAGGGACACCTCGCGCAGTTGAGCATCACGCATACTGGCCGACGCACTGGCCATCACCATCGGAAGTTCATCGTCACGGAATTGGAAAGCACTCTGGTCGCGTTTGAACTTGAATGCCTGCTCAACCAGATACTGTTTATTCGCGACGTGCAGATCTTCCGGAACCCGCTGGCCGTTTGCCAGATAATACATCGTCAGCTTGTGGCGGATGATGGCATCGAGAACCGCACCGTAATTGGCGGCTTCATCCATTTTGGTGATAATACAGCCGGACAGGCCCGAACCCTGATAGGAACGGATAACTTCCGTCAGCGTCTCGCCTGTCGAGGTCGCATTCAGGCACAGCAGCTTGTTGACATTGGCACCCGATAACATGGCGACCTGTTCTGACACCAGCCGGTCCCGTTGACTCATACCGACCGTGTCAATCAACACAGTGTGCTTATTTTTCAGTTCCGATAACGCGATGCGCAAATCGGCTTCATCTTTCACCGCATGCACCATCACGCCCAGTATTTTTCCATAGATCCTGAGCTGTTCATAACCGCCGATCCGGTAGCCATCCGTGGTTATCAATGCCAGCTTGCTGGCACCGTGTCGCATGACACATCGTGCGGCCAATTTAGCTGTCGTGGTGGTTTTACCTACACCGGTCGGACCAACCAGCGCAAACACGCCGCCACTTTCAAGCATGTCGCTGTCACACGAAATTGAATTCAGGTTCTTGCTCAGGATGGCTTTTACCCAGGCAAAACCCTGAGTGATGTCGGCCGCCTTGGGAAGATTTTCAACCAGATAGCGCGACATGCTGGCACTGAATCCCGCCGCCAGCAAGTCTCTGAGCAACTGTGCCTTATGCGGTTCCCTGCGCTGGGTTTTGCCCCAGCTCAGTTCAGCCAGCTGCTCTTCCATCATGCTGCGCATCGATCGCAATTCCGTCATTAACTCAAGCGCCCCGGCCATATCGGCCGACGATGCCGGCGCAGTGGCCGGTGGAATCTCGATCGGATTTTCGCGCGCAGCCCTGTCACGCAATGAGTCGACCTGCTTCTTCTTGACAGCAAACCGGGTCTGCGACTGGATAATCGGACTCTCATGGGCCTGGAACCGACCCTGATAGGGCTCCTCCGACTTTTTGCTGCGCGGGGAGCGTGTTTCTTCCTCCTCGTACGACATCATCGCATCGTCGTTCAGCTCGGCCATGTCTTCATCGGCCAGGGCCAGAATCTCGACCTGGCCATTCACATTCCGGTTTGAAATAATGACTGCTTCAGGACCCATCGCATCACGCAATTTATTCAATGCTTCGCGTGACGTTGGGGCACAAAATCGCTTTACGTTCATAATTGACCTCCGACCAGACTGGTGACTTTAATTGTTTTTGATTCAGGTACTTCCGACTGCGAAAGTACTCTTAACTGTGGCAACGAGCGTTTCAGGAATCGGGCCAGCAGCAGACGCAGGGTGGCTGGCACCACCAGGACGGGCGTTAACCCCATCTGTTCCTGGTGTCGACTGGCCATTTCGGTCTGCGTAATGATGGTATCGGCCAATCCGGGCTCCAGTCCGATATTGTCCGGTCCGCCACTCTGCAGGGCCTGCATCAGCAATCGCTCCAGATTCATATCCAGAGTCATCACTGACAGTTCATTTGTACCGGGGAACAGTTGTGCCACAATGGCGCGTCCCAGGGCAACACGAACCAGACTGGTCAGTTCATTCGTATCCTGGGTCTGGATCACATTCTCGGACAGGGTTTCGATAATGGTGCGCATATCGCGTATGTGCACGCCTTCTGACAGCAGGTTCTGCAGTATTTTCTGGAATGATGGCAATGGCAGTAATTTCGGCACCAGATCCTCGATCAGCTTGGGCGATTCTTTTGCGACAAAGTCCAGCAACTGCTGAACTTCATGGCGACCCAATAACTCGGACGCATGGGACGTAATCAGGTGATTCAGGTGTGTCGCGACCACTGTTCCGGCGTCGACAACCGTATAGCCCATCGACTGTGCCGATTCACGCTGGTTGGCATCAATCCAGGTCGCCGGCAACCCGAATGCCGGATCGACCGTCGTGCGACCCGCCAGCGTTCCCGTCACCATGCCCGGATTAATGGCCAGAAACTGTCCCGGGAAGGACTCACCCGCTCCCATCTCCACACCTTTCAGGCTGATTGTGTACGAGGTGGGTTTGAGTTCCAGATTATCGCGAATGTGAACCGGCGGCGACAGAAATCCGATGTCCTGGGCAAATTTCTTGCGTATCCCCTTAATCCGTTTCAGCAACTCGCCGCCCTGCGCCTTGTCCACCATGGGAATCAGCCGATATCCCACTTCCAGTCCGAGCGTATCCACTGGCAGTATATCCTGCCAGGTTGCTTCTTCGGATTCTGCAGGCGCAGCCGGAGCGGGTGCAGGTTGTGCTGCCACGGCGGCGAGCCTGGCGCGTTTCAGAAGTACATATCCGCTACCACCGAGAATTCCTGCGAAAAACAGAAATGCGAAGTGCGGCATGCCGGGAATGATGCCCATGCCGCCAATAATGCCGGCGGTAATCAGCAGCACCTGCGGCTTGGAAAGCAGCTGGGCGATCAGCTGGTCGCCAATGTTCTTGTCACTGGCAACGCGTGAGACAACGATACCCGCTGCGGTGGAAATGATCAGCGAGGGTATCTGGGCCACCAGGCCGTCACCGATCGCGAGCAGGGTATAAATCTTCAACGCCTGGGAAAAATCCAGATCATGCTGGGCCATGCCGACGACCAGACCACCGACGATGTTAATCACGGTAACCATGATCCCGGCAATCGCATCACCACGAACGTATTTACTGGCACCGTCCATCGCGCCATAGAATTCGGCTTCCTGCGCCACCTCCGTACGACGGCGACGCGCTTCCTGCTCGGCGATCAGACCGGCGTTCAGATCCGCATCGATCGCCATCTGTTTGCCGGGCATCGCGTCCAATGCAAAGCGGGCGCCGACTTCAGCGATACGACCTGCACCTTTGGTGACCACCGTAAAATTGATAATCGTCAGGATGATGAACACCACAATACCGACTGCGTAATTGCCACCTATCAGAAAATGGCCAAATGCCTCGATCACTTTACCCGCGGCATCCGGTCCGGTATGGCCTTCAGTCAATACCACACGCGTTGATGCGACGTTTAACGAAAGACGCAACATCGTACTGACCAGCAGCACGGTCGGAAACACCATGAAGTCAAGCACCTTCACTGTGTAGAAGCTGGTCAGCAGCACAACAACGGCCAGCGCAATGTTGAAGCTGAAGAAAATATCCAGGATAAAGGCCGGCAATGGCAACACCATCATCGCCAGTATCATCACAATTAACAGTGGCGCTGTCAGTGCCCGACTGTTAACAAAGTCAAACCCGCGCATCCAGGCTGGCATTCTCGCACTATCCATTTAACGCTCCCTCTTGCAGGTTGCCATCAAGTTTGGCCTGTTTCAGATTCATCGCAACAGCCGAGGTCGGATCCAATTCGTCAGGCACCGCGATTTCACCCGGCTTTTGCGGCACCAGCCCACCGTACTGCCTGAACACCCGCAACTGGAAGACGTAAGCCAGCACTTCTGCCACAGCGGTGTACAACGCTTCCGGGATCTGCGTATTCAACTCCGCATGGGTATACAGTGCACGGGCCAATGGTGGCGCCTCCATCAGGGGAATGTGGTGTTCAGCGGCTATTTCACGAATGCGGGCCGCCACCAGGTCGGTTCCTTTTGCCACGACGATCGGTGCACTCATTCGACCTTCGACATACTTGAGCGCCACGGCGTAGTGAGTCGGGTTGGTGACCACCACGTCGGCCGTGGGTATTTTGCTCATCATGCGACGTCGTGCCATTTCACGCTGCTGGGCCCGGATCCTCGCCTTGATTTGCGGATTACCATTCGCTTCCTTATTTTCCTGTTTGACTTCCTGACGGGTCATTTTCAGTTTGTTGGCATAACTGCGCAGCTGAAAAGGCACATCAATCGCCATAATAATGATCAGTCCGCTTGAAATCGAAATCAGGCTGATCACGATGAGACTGGCGACGTGCTTCAGACCTTCCTTCGACGGTTCGGCCATGAGTCCGATAATGCTGCCATATTCATGCAGCATGACCTCATAAGCGACAAAACCGATGATGATTGATTTTCCCACCGCTTTCAGCAGTTCCACCAGCGAGCGCACCGAGAACATTCGTCCCAGTCCGCTGACCGGATTCATCCGTTCAAAGTTGGGGGCCAGCGCCTGCAGTGAAAATAGCCATCCACCAATCAGGCCCGGCGAAACCAGCGCAACAACCACCAGGATCAGCGCAAAAGGCGCCAGCGCGGCAAACACCTGAATGGTGTGCGATACCTGCATTGCAAAAAGCAGATTCACGTCAAAAGCGACGCCACGCTCAAAATGCAGTGAATGGGCCAGAAACTGATTGAGACGCTGAACCACCGTGTCGCCGGTCATCAATATGCCGACACCGGCCGATAACAGCAGCAGGCACGTCGCCATTTCACGAGAGCGCGGCACATCCCCTTCCTCGCGCGCTTTTTCAATGCGCCGCGAGGTAGCCGGTTCGGTTCGTTCCAGTCCACTTTCTTCTGCCACCACACTCTCCTGGTTTGGCACGGATGTAAATTACATGGTGATACAGGCTCGATTATTCGTGGATTAACAAAACCACTATCGATTGAATACAGGCTTGAAAACCCTTTATATTGAATTTTTGGAATTGTCGGCAGGCGGATACCTGCGCGGTGGTCAGGACAAAAATTTCTTTATTTGAATCAGAGTCGCTATACTGCGTAAACGCAATCACCATTAAAAAATAATTAAAAAATAACATTCCGACCATGACAAACAAGGCGATCCAGACATTTTTCAACAGTACAACGACGTTTAAAATCATTGACCTGTTTGCCGGACTGTCCGTCGCCAGCATCCTGCTGCCGGAAGCGGTTGCCTACGCGGCGATCGCTCATTTAACGATACAGGCTGCCATCAGCGCATTACTGGCAGGTCTGTTCTGCTACGCCTGCCTCGGGGCCAGTCGCTTTGCGATTGTTTCACCCACGTCGTCGTCCGCTGCCCTGGTGGCCGCCGCCGCCCTGTCACTGGCGCCCGCCGGCGGGCCGGATCAGGCCGCCTTCAGTTTTGCCCTGGTCATATTGATCGGTTGCGGATTGATCGTACTGGCGTTTGCCCGCCTGGGCCGCCTGTCCGCGTTTGTATCGCGCCCGGTATTGCATGGCTTTTCGTTTGCGCTGGCTTTTACCATCATCGTCAAACAACTTCCCAAGATACTGGGCATAGAGGCAACCGGCTCGAATCCATTTACCTTACTGATGGCGATCGTCAGTTCCATTTCCATGTGGTCATGGTGGAGCCTGGCGTCGGGCATCGTGGCGCTTGTGCTGCTGGTCGGAATAAAAAAAACCACACGGCTACCGGCGGCCTTTATTGTCCTGGCACTCGGTATCGGCCTGTCCTATGTCAGCGACCTGTCGAGATATTCCGTGTCGGTGGTAGGCCATTTTGCGCTGGGATTTCCCTCCATCAGCCTGCCCCGAATCAATATGAAACAATGGCTGGACGCGGCCGAACTGGCCGGTGGTCTGCTGGTGATTGTTTTTTCGGAGTCCTGGGGCAGCATACGCAGCCTGGCCATCAAGCATGAAGACGTGGTCGAACCGAACCGCGAACTCTTTTCCCTGGGGGCAGCCAATCTTGCCTCGGGTTTAATTCAGGGCATGCCCGTCGGCGCCGGTTTTTCTGCAAGCGTGGCCAACGAAACCTCGGGGGCCCAGACCCGATGGGCCGGGGTCTATGCAGGACTGAGCGTGTTACTGCTGGCCATTTTCGGGAAGCCCCTGATCGAGCATATCCCCGAACCGGTATTGGCGGCGACCGTGGTGGGTGCCCTGTTGCACTCACTTAATCCGCAACCCATCATTGAACTGTGGCGTATCAACCGTGACCAGTACCTGACTCTGGCGGCGATCATATCAGTGCTGTTCTTCGGCGTCCTGCATGGCATGCTGATCGCGGTCGGATTATCCATTGCCTCGGCAATTCGTACGTTCAGTCAACCTGCCGTGCGCGAATTGACCGAGCTTGACACAACACGGAATTACGTCGACCGCGAAAATCATCCGAACGCCCTGCCGCATCCGGACATCCTCATATTGCGACCCGAAGAACCACTGTTTTTTGCCAGTGTCGATGGTATTATTGATGTTATCAAATCACTACTTAAATCACGTAACGACTGTAAGATACTTATTTTGAGTCTCGAACAAAGCAGCGATCTGGACAGCAGTGCCCGGGACAGCCTGATCGAACTATGTCATTTTCTGAACAAAAACCGGATTATCACCCTGTTCGCTCGTGTCAAAGATCCGGTCCGTCTGTTATTGCTCAAAACAGCGCCGGATATATTTCAGGATAAATTATTCTGGAGTGTGGCTGATGCGGCCAACAGTGCCGACACCCTGTTATTAGATTTGCATCATTAGCCGAATCCTACCCATCAGGAATTGGCGACAACCACAACAAATTGGTCTGAAACATCCATTATTCACAATATAAACATACTTTCCGTTAAAAAACTTTCACATTCAGGCAGCTAATTTGCTAGCATGTCGGCTAAATTTGGCAATGATCGTTAACTATTACGAGAGACCGCTGACAGCCTCGGAACGACGACATTGAAATCTGCCATCACCATATTGCAGCTGCGGTATGAGGCACATCCTGATATTAATAGAATGACTATGGTTTTAACACCGCATGGCTACTGATAAAGAATTATCTGAGTTTCTGGAAAGTGTTGAGCGGCGCGCGTTTAAACAGGCGGCTTATGCGGTTCGCAATGACGAATCTGCGCTCGATATCGTCCAGGATGCAATGATAAAACTGTCGGAAAAATACGGCGATAAACCGATCGACGAGTTGCCCATGCTGTTCCAGCGCATCTTGCAGAACACGATTCTTGATTTCTTCCGGCGCGAAAAAGTACGAAATACCTGGGTCAGCCTGTTTTCCAATCTGGTTACCCGCAAAGACGGCAATGACGATTTTGACATTCTTGAAACTTTTGAATCAGAAGAAGGGTCCGAATCCTCGGAATCAAGTGCTGACAAGGTGGAACGTGATCAAATTCTTATGATTCTTGACACGGAAATACAAAAACTGCCATCACGTCAACGGGAAGCCTTCCTCATGCGTTACTGGGAGGACATGGATGTTGCAGAGACCGCAAACGCAATGGGATGTTCAGAAGGAAGCGTGAAAACACACTGCTCAAGGGCAACTCACGCATTGGCTAAATCTCTGAAAGCCTTAGGATTACAATTATGAACACTAAAATTAACAATTCGTCATTTTCACAGGCTACGGATGAGCTCGAGTTTGCTTATCAGGTTCGGCGTGCGCTGGACGAACAAATTTCTGACTTGCCCCAAAGCACCGTAGACCGCTTAAGTGCTGCCCGTAAATTAGCTATTGCACGCAAAAAACCAGAAGCAGTGGCGTATGCCGTTGCGCCACAACGACGCTTTGCAGGGATATCCAGTGGTAAATCGGGTAATCCATTCAGCAACTCAATGAACTGGATGGTCCGGGTAGGCATTGCCATTCCGTTAATTGTTCTGGTCATTGGCGCGTTTGGGATCTATCAATACGAAGAAGAGCGGCGCATCGATGAACTGGCCGAACTTGACGCCGCAGTTCTGTCGGATGAATTGCCATTATCGGCTTATCTCGACCACGGTTTTGACACTTACTTGAATAAACACGGAGAATAGGGTGGGGAAAGCGCCTCTGCAACAATTCGCGTCGACATATACGCTGCGATACAACTTGTTGTTGAAGTGGTCCCTCCCCCTCATCCTGGCCATTGCGCTGGTATTTTTTCTGCTGTCTCCCCTGGCAACTCACGCAGTTGACACAACCGCCGCACCTGCACCGGTCACTGCCGCCCCCGCCTCATCCATACAATGGAACAGCCTGACACCCGCACAAAAGCAGGCCTTGGCGCCCCTGGAAAAAGATTGGGTGAGCCTGGGCAAGGAACGTCAGCAGAAATGGGTGGTTTTTGCGGCCAAGTATCAGCAAATGAACCCGGACGATCAGAAACGGACACAGGACAAAATGAACGCCTGGTCCAGACTCACGCCGGAACAACGCCTTGCTGCCCGGGAAAACTATATTCGCTCTAACAAATACCAACCCGAACAGCGCAAGCAGAAATGGGATGAATACTCCCAGCTTCCCGATGATCAGAAAGCACAACTGGCCAACCACGCCAGCAAAAAAACAATCATAACCAATTTGCCGACCCCCGCTGAAAGCAAGGTACAGAAATTACAGCCGTTGAAAAAATCCACCAAGCCAGTTGCGCCTGGTGGAACAGCAGGTGTCGTCTCACCCACCAGCCCGGCCAGCGCCCCCCTGGCGACACCACCCGCAGCACCTGTGGCAGTCACGCCAACCCTTGCCACACCGGCCACACCGGTCACGCCACCGGCGCCTGCCTCAACCACCAATTAATTCACCGTGCCAACAATGACAGATATAACCCTGCCAGAACAGGGCAGAAACCGATATGCCTCGTTAAAACACCGCCTGCTCTGCATGATTTATGAAGCCGTACTGCTGTTTGGTGTGGTGTTTGCTGCCGGCTTTTTATTCGATGTCATCAGTAACAGCACAAGCCCCTTTGCGCTGCATAATTGGCGCCAGTTGTACCTGTTTATTGTTCTGGGTGTTTATTTCACTTACTTCTGGGGACACGGCGGTCAGACCCTGCCCATGCAAACCTGGCACATTCGGCTTGTCGACAGGAACGGGCACCCGGTTTCGTTCCGGCAGGCCTGCCTGCGCTACTGCCTGGCATGGATGTGGTTTTTGCCCTCGCTGGCACTCAGTGACGCGTTCCACATTCAAAACTGGCCGAGCATTTTACTGTTCGTTGCCGGCATGATCGCCTGGGCGTTGACCAGCAAACTCGACCAGGACGGCCAGTTTTTACATGACAAATTAGCCAAAACCCAATTGATTGCGGTTCCCCGAAAACCACGGGAAAGCGACACCGACTAATTTTTTCTCGATGTAAAGTGCCGATTACGCGCTAAAACACTAAGCCAATCTCAGGTTTGTCGTTAAAATGTTGTAAATTGATTTTTATTACAACGAGTCCGCCATGCAACAAAAAGCACCAAAACGTACCCGCGAACGCATACTGGATTTATCACTCAAATTATTCAATGATTTTGGTGAGCCCAACATTACCACGACCGTCATCGCCGAAGAAATGAATATTTCTCCGGGCAATCTGTACTATCACTTCCGCAACAAGGACGACATCGTCAACTCCATTTTTTCGCAGTTTGAAGAGGAAATCAGCAAAAAACTGGCATTTCCGACCGGTCGCAAGGCCAACGTCGATGATATCTGGCTGTACCTGCATTTAATGTACGAACTGATCTGGCGTTATCGCTTTTTTTATCGCGACCTGAACGACCTGCTGTCCCGAAATCGCAAACTCGAACTCAACTTCAAGCAGATTCTGGCGCACAAGATTCAGGTGGCACGGGAATTGTGTCTGGGTTTGCGTGACGATGAAGCGTTTGTCGGCAGTGACACCGAAATTGATGCGCTTGCCACCAACATGGTTGTGCTGGCCACGTACTGGCTCTCGTTTGAATACGTCAGAAATCCGCGCAAATACACAGAGCACGATGCCGTGTCCGATTGTCTGGTACGCGGCTGCTATCAGGTGCTGGTGCTGATTTCGCCCTATCTTTGCGGCGAAACCAGCGTCCAGTTTCAACAAAAAACGCAGGAATACCTGCTCAAACTGAAACGGTCATGAAATCCATCTGCGTCTATTGCGGTTCGGCCACCGGCACCTCTCCACTCTACGCCGACCAGGCGCGTGCCCTGGCCAGCGTCCTTGTCAATCACAACATGCAGCTCATCTACGGTGGCGGTGACGTTGGATTAATGGGCATCCTGGCTAACGAAGTGATGCGACTCGGTGGTGAAGTCACCGGCGTGATTCCGCAACTGCTACTGGAAAAAGAAGTGGAACACAGAGGGTTGACCCGATTGCATATCGTCAAGGATATGCACGAACGCAAAGCGATGATGGCCAACCTGAGTGATGCTTTCATTGCACTGCCAGGCGGCATCGGCACTCTGGAAGAATTATTCGAAGTACTCACCTGGCACCAGATCGGCTTTCATAAAAAGCCGGTTGGCCTTTTAAACGGTAACAGATTTTACGACGGCCTGCTCGGTTTTCTGGATCATCTGGTGACCGAAGGATTCCTGAAATCGGAACATCGTGCACTGCTCCACGTCGCCAATGATCCAACCGAGTTATTAACACGTCTGATGACCGCCTGATGACAACTTGTTCGCAACTTAACCCACACTGCTTTTAACTATCATGTCAACGAATTCTCAACTCATCAAAGAACGCATCGCGACGTTGCGCCAGCAGTTATCCAGCCATCAGTTGGATGCGTACGTTATTCCATCGGCAGATCCGCATTTGTCGGAATATTTGCCTGATCGCTGGCAAGGCCGGGCCTGGTTTTCCGGCTTTACCGGTTCGGTCGGAACCCTGATTGTCACGGCAGAGTTTGCCGGCTTATGGGTCGACACGCGGTACTGGGTCCAGGCGGAAAACGAATTGGACGGTACAGGCATTGAATTAATGAAAATTGCCGCCGCCAGTTCTGTCGACCATATTGACTGGCTGGCAGCGAACCTGAATCCCGGCCAGCAGGTCGGCATTGACGGCATGGTGTTAAGCCTTGCGCAAGCACGCCAACTGGAAACGAGTCTGCAGCAACATCACATCAAATTCATTACCCAGATTGACCTGCTCAACGACGCATGGCCAGCACGGCCCGCCTTGCCGTCGAATCCGGTTTTTGATCACCTTGCGCCGTTTGCCGCGCAAACCAGAACCGAAAAAATAGCAATGGTTCGTGAACGTATCACCGCTCTGGGCGCTGAGTGGCATCTTATTTCTTCACTCGACGATATCGCCTGGCTGCTAAATCTGCGCGGCTCCGATGTCAATTACAACCCGGTATTTCTGGCGCATGTCCTGGTCAGCCCCGAAAAGGTCGATGTCTACATCGGCGCCGGAAAAGTTTCATCCCAATTGCAGGCAACACTGGCGTCGCAAAAGATTCACTGCCACGATTACGCGGAAATTTCGCGCGCCCTGGCCGGATTGCCAACCCGCTGCAAACTGCTGGTGGATCCGCGGCGGATTACGCTGGGTATCCTGAAATCGTGCCACCCCAGTGTCATCAAAGTGGATGCCGTTAATCCCTCCACCTTACTGAAATCGCGCAAAAGCAGTGCAGAGGCGCAGCATATCCGTGAAGCGATGGAGCAGGACGGCGCCGCCTTATGCGAGTTTTTTGCCTGGTTTGAAAAATCTGTCGGCGTGCAGACCATCACTGAAATCGATGTTGACGTGCAAATTTGCGCAGCACGCGCAAAACGGCCAGGCTTCGTCTCGCCCAGTTTCGGTACGATTGCCGGATTTAACGCCAATGGCGCCATGCCCCATTACCATGCC
>CAITOF010000069.1 GCA_903893945.1 uncultured Oxalobacteraceae bacterium
ACTTAATAAGTGGACACGATCATCTACGCTTACGGCCTTAGCCTCAAGATGACTTTACCGGGTGCTTACTTTTGCCCAGCACTTTGCGTGGAACAGTAGGTAGAATCCGCGAAAAAGAATCTTATTGACGGATTCCGTTCAGCGGAATATACTCAGGTCATGATTCGAACATTCTCCTGTACCGACACTGAGAACCTTTTCAAAAGCGTTGCCGTAAAGCGTTTTAAGAACATCGAACGAGTGGCCCGCAGGAAATTGTTGATGATTAATGCCGCGACTTCACTCGATTCATTACGAGTCCCACCGGGAAATCGTCTGGAAGCGCTTGCTGGAATTCGCAAAGGGCAATTCAGCATTCGAATCAATGATCAATGGAGAATCTGTTTTCGATGGTCAGATAATGGCGCTCAAGACGTCGAAATTGTCGACTATCACTAGGGGAATAAAATGAAAAAATTAGATGAGATTCATCCGGGCGAAATCCTCGTTGAGGAATTTCTGAAGCCAATGGGGTTGACCGGTGCTCGCCTTGCGTCGGATATAGATGTTCCTACATCGCGAATCAGTGAAATTATTAATGGTAAGCGCCCAATTACCGTTGATACTGCCATGCGGCTCGGCGTCTATTTCAAAATGGAGCCGCGTTTCTGGCTGAATCTGCAGTCTGAATATGATGTGCGGATTGCTGAGCGTGAGTTGATTCCAGAAATTAAATCCAGAATTCGACCATTGGTATTCGTTTCCGCCTGATCACTTGGATATCCTGCTTACACACTTTGCTGCACACCAACATTATCGCGATGTAACGTATTGAATTGAAACCGATTATATTTTCACGATCTACTCATAATCCGTTCGCCTGCATCGCGAATCCGCATAATTATCAACGGCCAGCGGCCAACGATGCCAGAAGGATTTTGTAGGCGCAAATCGGGTGCCCGGCGTTCCTTTTTCCGCATGTCGCACAATTTTCCGCAGTTCTGATGAATTTTTACTAATAAACTGCCCAGAAATTAAGCAAAATAGTTGTAAAACCCCTTTTTTATTCCCAAAAACCCGAGTAATATTTTGTTACACCAAGAAACATTTCTTCTGGTAAATATTTTGTTGGTTAATTGATCACTGAGGGCAAACTCGTTGAAAGACGGGGACGCAAAGCTTCCGGCCTAAGACGTACACAAACGTTATGGTAGCGGGGTTGCCAATCCGAAGTATGAAAGTGTCACTTTTGTATAACGGTATTGTCAAAGCAAAGCCCTCGCTCAACCTGGAGCGAGTAAATGAAACAAATCAGCACTTTTTCCCCTTTGTTGGCGACGACAACGTCCCGGATGCTGCCTCTGGCGGGCCTGTTGGTGTTATTGAATGGCTGCGGATCGGGTAGTGGTTCATCGACAGCCACCCAACCGGCTACTCCGGCCATCGCGACCGGCATCACCACATTTCAGTTGAATTCGACGGGAAATTCAGACCAGGCTGCGCTCCTTATGGCCAGACCGACTTATCACGTGGCCCCGGTCATTTTGCCTGCGCCTGATGGTCGGGACGCGGTTGATAATGCGGCGTCTGCCAGACAGTTACCCGTAACGCACTATGTACCTTCCGAGTTCCAGCATTTATCGTCAAAACGATTGACGTTGCAGACGATGCAGACCATCAAAAACGGCGGACTGATACAGAATCAGGATACCGAGCAGGGCGTCATCAGACCGCTGTCATCGTCAGGTAGCGTAACGACTTATACACCGGCACAGATCCGCGCTGCGTACGGCATGCCGGCGTTACCGGCCAGTGGCAGTTCTGTTACAGCGACGCAGGCTGCCGCGCTGGGTGCCGGTCAGACGGTTTATATTATCGATGCAAATGATGATCCTAATTCAGCCGCTGAATTGGCTGCGTTTAACAGTTCATTCGGTTTGCCGGTCTGCAGCACGGTCAAAATTGCGAGTAATGCGACACTTCCCTTGGCTGCAGCCGGTACCAGTGGCTGCCAGTTTTCCGTGGTGTACAGTACAGCCAATGCGACCATGTCGGGATCCGCACCGGCCTACGATTCCGGATGGGCCACAGAAATAGCACTGGATGTTCAATGGGTGCACGCCACAGCACCGATGGCACGCATCGTACTGATAGAAGCGCCTGATGCTTCAAACGCCAGTCTGGTCGGGGCGATTCAATTGGCCAACGCAATGGGACCGGGTGCCGTATCGATGAGTTTTGGTGCCGCTGAAGGTAGCTGGGTATCGTCCTACGATTCGGTCTTCACCGCCGCCAATATGATTTATCTTGCTGCAACAGGTGACTCGGGAACGGGTGTGCAGTGGCCGGCCGTATCGTCACATGTGGTTGCAGTCGGTGGTACCTCGCTGACGTATACGGGGTCCGGCTCACGTTCCGAAATCGCCTGGTCGTTGACGGGGGGTGGTATCAGCGCTTACGTTGCAACCCCCAGTTACCAGACCCCCAGCGTGCCGGACCTGGGATCGTTATCACACCGTGCCGTGCCCGATGTAGCCTTCAACGCCGATCCGAATACCGGGCAGTATCTGGCAGTGATGTCGGCGGGCAGCAGCAGCGTCAGCTGGCTGAGTGCTGGCGGAACCAGTCTGGCCACGCCGCAGTGGGCCGGCACCATCGCTATCGCCAATGCGCAACGTGCGCTGGCGGCCAAGTCATTACTGGGTGATCCGCATGCTGTCGTCTACACGCAGATAGCAACGTCAGCCAGTAATTACGCGAGCGCTTTTCTGGATGTGACAAGTGGGGCTGATGGAAGCTGTTCGACCTGTTCAGCACATGTCGGCTACGATGAAAGTACCGGACTGGGAACACCTAATTCATCCAGCCTGCTGACTCAACTGTCGGGTGCCGCAGCCAGTGCGCCCGTCGTAACACCGGCCACGATTAACGGTACAACGGGAACGGCGTTATCGTTTACCGTTTCAGTCACCGAATCAGACCCGGTCACCTACAGTTTGAGCGGTCAACCCTCGGGCATGACTATCAGCAGCAGTGGTGCGGTGTCGTGGGCGACACCCGTCACCGGCAGCTTTTCAGTGACGGTCAGTGCCAAAGACACAAAGACCGGCCTAACCGGCTCGGCGATCTATACCATCGTCATTACAGCGCCCACGCCACCGGTTGTGAGTGCGCAGAGTGCCAGCGGTAAGAGTGGAACGGCGTTTTCCTATACCGTGGCGGTGACCGATCAGAATCCGCTTACCTACAGTCTGACCAAGCAGCCCTCAGGCATGACAATCAGCAGTGCGGGCGTCATAGGCTGGACCACACCGGTTGTCGGTACCTATAGTGTGACAGTCACCGTCAAGGACACGAAAACGGGCTTATCCGGCTCAGGTAACGTCACCATAACCATAGCAACGGCACCCGCTCCGGTGGTCAGCGCGGAATCGATCAGTGGAGTCGTTGGATCGGCGCTGTCGTTCAACGTCACCGACACCGCGTCGGATGCGCTCACCTTCAGTTTAAGCAGTGCGCCCTCCGGCATGACGATCAGCAGTTCCGGCCTTGTCAGTTGGGCGACACCGGTCGCCGGGACTTATGCCGTGACGGTGACCGCCAAAGACACGGTGACCGGCTTAACCGGGTCGGGTATCTATACCGTGAACATCACGACAAAGGGTCCGGCCATCGTCGCGCAGTCCATGACTGGCAAGGTGGGCAGTTCAATGTCGGGTACGATTACTATTACGGATACGAATACCTCCTGGCTGAGCGTGTCGATTGGCGGAGCACCCATGGGCATGACGTTTTCTATCAGTGGGCTGACCATTACCGCCACCTGGGCAAACCCGGTGCAGGGCAATTATGTGTTGCAGGTGGCTGTCGTGGATTCCTCGGGGCTGTCAGCGCAAAAAAACATTCCGGTCACGGTGACCGCCCATTAAGTTGAATTGATGTGTGGATGCAAGGGCAGGCATGGATGCCTGCCCTTTTTTCAATCGATCGTTGCCGTACCGTATTTCATTGAACTTTTCTTTCGTTTCCGACTCTGGCCAGGTTTGAATTTGCGGCGGGCTAGTCCGTCGTGGCCGCAGCGAACCCAGCCGCGATTTACATGAAGTTCTGAATCAGCGTGGCGTTAGTGATATCTGCATTGGATAGAAACCCCGTAATAACCACAGTTATATATTCCAGCGGGTTTGCGTATTATGGGCACATAGGATGTATCCGTTCCGGATCCTAGTTAAACCTGTTGTCAGCTCAGATTATGCCCATACCGCTCGCCGACCACCGAAAATTTCCCGTTTTCAACAACTTGTTTCAGCGCTCGCTCACCGAGCATGACATCAAAAATATCGCCCATGCACTGGAAAACGGTCAGGAGGAACTGGGCACCTTCTCACTGGTATGGGAAAAAATCAAAGATATGTTTTGCCAGACCAAAGTATGTGAGGCGAAACAGGCATTATTCATTTTATTGAATGGCAAAAGTACCGACGTGGAAAAATTCTCTGCCTTTCTGAGGTTGGAAGAGCTCGCGGATAGCCGTTACAGAGAGAGTGCATTTTGCGTGACACAGAAGCGTTGTTTCCGTATCGCTGATGATCGATATAAACTGGAAATTAAAATGGAGAACGATACGATCTTCTCAACAGAATTGCAGGAAGAGACACTTGGGAACTACGATAGTCGTCAGGTGAAAGAAATCTACAAAGTATGGACACAGATTGCCAATGCGTTCAGTGCAGCAAATCAAACCGTCGCCAAGACGTACGCGTTCGATTTTGTTGTTTCCTGCGGAGAATATAATGCTAACGGCTGTAAAAAAACGGATGAAAAGAATATTGAGAAAATCGCCAATGCTTTTATACGTCTAAGAAACCTGGCGGAACCTGTCAGCAGGTTGAGATTCGTTTTTGGAATTGCAAACACCAACAAGCAAAACACAAAAAAAATCACCATAAACGGAGACAATGAAAATGCCCAATTTGAATGCGTTCTTAATTATGACTTCAACGATGAGCATATAAATAAAATTGACCAAGATTCCAAGCTGTTTGATGGAAGTAAGCGGTTGTGGTCGAAAATTGGCAAGTGGTACAGGCAGGCTGATAAAGGGTCTGTTTTGGAGCAGATATTCATATTTATGAATACTGAAGCAGACATCTCTGATCGGATTGCTGCTTTTAATTCATTGCAAGACTTGGCAGACAAAAATGTAAGGCTAGATTTTTGCTTAAATGCGGATAACGACGAATGCAAGTTTACCATCACGTCGGGCGCCGAAACAATTTCCGTCACGGCGAAGGTGCGAACACAGGTCTAGCCGTGGCGTGATGCAATGGCAGTGTGCAACTGCAACGATGATCAACGTTAAGACCTGGTCAGGTGGCGGATACGATTAACGTGGCCTTGATCAAGCGATTTCACTCTACGCCATGATCATGCAGCCATTTCAGACACTGTTTCCAACTGTCTTTGGCATCATCGGGCATATAGCTTGGACGATAATCGGCGTGGAAAGCATGGCCGGATTTCGGGTAAACGATGAATTCTGAGCCGCTGGTGCCTTTGGCCAGCGCGTCTTTCATCAGTTGTATGGAGGTTGCTGAGATACCGGGATCTTTTCCGCCGTAAAGTCCCAGCACCGGTGTTGTCAGGGTGGGTGCAATGTCGACAGGGTTTGTCGGACTCAGTTTGGTTGGCGCACCATCGGGAACCAGTCGACCATACCAGGCAACACCGGCTTTAACACTCGGATTGTGTGCGGCGTAGAGCCAGACGAATCGTCCCCCCCAGCAAAAACCGGCCACAGCAATTTTGTCTGCATTACCGCCGTTACGTTTCGCCCACGCAACCACCGCATCCAAATCACCCAAGACCTGTTCGTCAGGTACTTTCGAAATAACTTCTTTCATCAATTGAGCGATATTGTCATAGTCTGCGGGTTCGCCCTGACGAATAAATAATTCCGGCGCAACGGCCAAATAACCAAGTTTGGCGAAACGTCGCACAACATCAGCGATATGTTCATGCAAGCCAAAAATTTCAGAAATGACAATCACGACCGGCAAGTCTGTTTTATCCTTCGGTTGTGCCATGTAGACGGGAACCGGCTGACCCGCGATGTCCAGGGTAAATTCGCCTTCTTTGAGTCCTTCAGCATCCGTCTTGATAAGCGTCTTGGCGCAGACGGGTAAAACAGCAGCCGCAAAACCGAAGCCGATCGCCGTTTTGATGAAATCTCGTCGCTCCACGCCATTTTTATTATTATCAACCAAACTATCAAATTCAGACTGAAGGTGCTGCATGCGTTATCTCCCTGCTTTCATATCATTGCTGTGAAATCGAATTGTAAATCCAGCCCCTATTATTGCCACAAACCATCTTTTTTTGCATTCCTTTTTGTTGTTTTGTTGTCAAATCAAGTTGATTGCAAAGTAAAAAATGGTAATAAGGCAATAGTTAGCCGAGATGTCGGTGCCGCATTACCTTGCAGAGCGAGATCAGCCTTAATTGACCAAGGCGTCCGGCAACATTTTTACACCGGGCAGGTCGCATTTTAATATCACCTGCTGCAATGCCGTGATCGCTGCGCTGCGTGTAAAACTCTTGCGCCAGACCAGGGCGACCTGACGGTTTGGGATGGGGGCGCTGAAAGGCAGGTGGCGTAACATGCCATCGGCACTGATGGCATTGGGTGCCGAGGCCTGCGGTAGCACCGTGATGCCGATGCCGGACGCCACCATGTGGCGTATGGTTTCCAGTGAAGAGCCCTCAAAGGTGCGGGCTATGCCGTCATCGCTGGTGGCAAAGCGTGCCATTTCGGGGCAGACCTCAAGGACCTGATCGCGAAAGCAGTGGCCATTGCCGAGCAGTAGCATGGTTTCCGATTTCAATTCGCTGGCGTCGATGCTTTTCCGGTTTGCCCAGGCATGATGGACGGGTACGGCAACGACAAACGGTTCGTCATAGACCGGCAGGCTCATGAAACCATTTTCCGGTAACGGCAGCGCGACAATAGCGGCGTCCAATTCGCCCTGGCGCAATAGTTCCAACAATTTGGTGGTGAAATTTTCCTGCAACACCAAGGGCATCTGTGGTGCATGGGCTATCATGCCTTTAACCAGTGTCGGCAGCAGATATGGGCCGATGGTATAGATGACGCCCAGGCGAAAAACACCGGCCAGTGGGTCATTATTCTGCTTGGCAATTTCCTTGATCGCTGCCGTCTGCTCCAGAACGTGCTCGGCTTGCGCGACAATCTGAGCGCCTATCGGCGTGGTGGTGATTTCGTTTCCGCCACGCTCAAACAAAATCACGCCTAATTCATCTTCCAGTTTTTTTATTGCCACAGACAGCGTAGGTTGCGCCACAAAACATGCTTCCGCTGCATGACCAAAATGACGATGGCGCGCAACAGCGATGATGTATTTGAGTTCAGTAAGGGTCATAAAAGCGCTTTTTCTGCGATTTCTTTTAAGAAATAATATTTTTTTGAATTCGCTGCTGCTAGTTTAAGACTAACTCGACCGGGTTGCCATGCTTATTATTAAAATTAAAGTGAATTTGCAGGGATTGGTATTTAAATATCATCATTGTCGCGCCAAATGCCGCGAACGACAGGAAATTTGCAGTTACAGCGGCCCATGATCAAGATGCACGCGCAGCACACCTGATAGTCCCCTTATGTGAACAGACGCTGGTTGTTGAGGTTTGAGAACGAGACAGAGGGAACTATGCCGTGCCGACCCTGTCCTACGGATTGGGTCGTGCATTTCTCTCGTCTGAATTTCAACCGCTAAATTTGAGCCTCTAATTTCAACCTCTAATTTCAGGATCCCTGTCTATGGGTTTAATCTTTTCAACCGCTGGAAATCGCTCTGGGTCATCAACCTCTGGCCAGTTGGCGGGTTCAACGAGGGGCAGAATGGCCGGGCGCGTTCAGCGAACTGCATTTAGCAATCCACAGTTAACCGACCTTATTAACCAAGGCACGATTACCCTGGATCAAATTCGGGAATCTGGCCTGGAGCAGTTCATCAAGTTCGAATCGCAGGCGATACGGGAACTTATCGACTCTGGCCTGCTCAGCATCGAGCAGGCAGTGGGACTGCGCGCTGAGCAAAAGATCACGCTCGAAAGCCAGGCAATACGGCATTTCATCCATGATGGAACGATCTCCATGGCGATGGCACTGGAATTTGGCTTAAACCAGCGTCAGACATTCGAAAATCCGTTTGTCGCAGCGATGATCAGAATGGGGACAATAAGCGTCAGTCAGGCCACAGGATTTGGCTATGAACAAAGATTGACATTCAGCCGTCCACGGATACGGGCACTGATTGAAGATCAAACCATCAGCGTCGCGCAGGCAATCAGATTCGGGTTTGAGCAGCGCGAGACGTTTGAAAGCGAACCTATCATCTCGTTCATTGCATGGCGATGGCTCAGCGCTGAGCAGGCGATGAATTTTGGCTGGGCACAGCGTGAGGTGCTAACCAGCCAGTTAATTATCCACGGAATTGCCCATGGTAGGTTTGATATCGGACAAGCACTGCGCCTTGCGATCGAACTCGATTATACCGACCGGATCGCTGATTTATTTGATGCGGGCACGCTGAATGTCGAGCAGGTGGCCGGCTTTGGTGAGCAGCAATGGCGAACATTCCGGAACCCGGTGATTGTGGACTTTATCAAACACGGTACGCTGACTGCAGACCAGGCGATCCGGTTCGGGCCAGTGCAGCGCGCGGTATTTGAAAGCGAGCGGATCACCAGATTAATTACCAACAAGACGATTACGGTGGAACAGGCGATGACGTTGCGTCGAGACCAGTTGCCACTATTTGCAGATGACTTGGTGCATGACTTTGTTACCAGGGGTACGATCACGTTTGAACAGGCGTTGAATTTTGGTCCTGAACAACGGAGTACACTGGAAAGTGCGCGAATACGCAAGCTGATTGACAATAAAACGATCACAGTCAGTCAGGCACTCAACTTTGATTTTGAGCAGCGATGCACGTTCGAATCGACGGCGATGCTGAAACTGATTGCGAAGCGAATGATTAGCGTGGAGCAGGCGATGAGGTTCGGTGCTGAACAGCGGCAAACGTTCGAGACAGGGGCAATCCTTGAACTTATTTCCGAAGGACGACTGCAGGTTGAGCAAGCCATGCAGTTTGATGAGCGTCATCGCACAATATTTGCAGTGCCATCGATACGCAAATTCGTCGTGAAACAACGTATTACAGCAGAACAGGCTATGGCATTCGATACGGTGCAACTGGAAACCTTCGGGAGCCAGTCCATACTCTACCTGATAGCGATTGACATTGTCTCCGTCAATGAAGCGATGGCGCTAAACCGGTTACAGCGGATGAGTTTGGAAAGTCTATCGATACGCGATCTGATTCGCGCACGAATTATAACGGTGGCGGACGCGCTGGAGTTTGGCTACGAGCAGCATCAGACCTTCGGGAGTGAAATCATCGGCGCACTGATTGGCAACAGAACCATCAGTGTTCTCCAGGCCCGCGAATTCAGGCGGGAACAACGGTTGACCTTCGAAAGCGAAATAATTCGCAATCTGATCCGTACCCAGACCCTTACCGTCGCGCAGGCGCTGACGTTCGGTCCGGTGGAACGCACCACATTTGAAAGCCAGCCAATCCGGTAC
>CAITOF010000070.1 GCA_903893945.1 uncultured Oxalobacteraceae bacterium
AGGAATTATTGGCGGCCGAAAGCGCAGCCTATCACAGCGCCGGTACCTGCACGTTTTATGGCACCGCCAACAGCAATCAGATGTTGCTGGAGGCAATGGGACTGCACATGCCAGGCGCTGCATTTGTCCATCCGGATTCGCGCTTGCGGCGCGCGCTGACCGAATCAGCCGTGCAGCAGGTTATTTCGCTGACCGGGCAGGGCACGAATTATATGCCTGTCGGGCATGTGGTCGATGAAAAGGCGATAGTGAACGCCATTATTGCGCTACTGGCCACCGGCGGTTCAACCAACCATACCATACACTGGATTGCCGTTGCGCGGGCGGCTGGCATACTTGTCAACTGGCAGGACTTCGATGAATTGTCGGCGGTCATACCCCTGCTGACGCGGATTTATCCCAATGGGGCGGCAGACGTCAATGAATTTGAAGAAGCAGGCGGTCCGGTTTTTGTGATTCGTGAATTGCTCAATGCCGGATTAATGCATGCCGATGTAAAAACAGTGCTGGGCGACGGGGGCCTGATCGGGCACACCCGCCAACCGGTACTGGACAACGATGGAGTGCGCTGGACCGAGTTGCCAGTCGTTTCGACGAATACCCAGGTGGTGCGTCAGGCAAGTGATCCGTTTGCGCCGACCGGTGGATTGCGCCTGTTGAACGGCAATCTGGGACGAGCCATCATCAAGGTTTCCGCCGTTCCGGAAGATGCGTGGACGATACGTGCACCGGCCCGGGTGTTTGAATCGCAGGACGCACTGGTCAGATCATTCAGGGCCGGCGAGTTAAATACCGATTTTGTCGCTGTGGTCATTTTTCAGGGCCCGCAAGCCAACGGCATGCCGGAATTGCACCACTTCACGCCGGTGCTGGGTAGTCTGATGTCGGCCGGTCACCGTGTGGCGCTGGTCACAGACGGGCGCATGTCGGGGGCTTCCGGCAAAGTGCCCGCAGCGATACACGTGAGCCCTGAAGCGGCCAGCGGTGGCGCTCTGGCACGGGTCCGGGACGGTGATATCATCGAGCTTGATGTCAAACAGGGTCGTCTGCAGATTTTGCTGCCGGATGCCGAACTTGCGTCGCGAACGCCGCGCATTTTACGACCCGCAGGCACCGACGATACCGTGGATTTCGGTCGCGAACTGTTTGTCAATCAGCGCCGGTCGGTTAGTGCGCCGGAACACGGCGCCTCAACACTTTTTATGGAAAGCGGACTATGAATCTGAACGCCATTGTGGCAAAACTGGACCAGTTGCGGGTTTTGCCGATACTGGTTGCTGACGATGTGCAGCGCGCAATCCGCTGCGTTGAAATTCTGGCCGAGAATGGTCTGGACGCGGTCGAAATCACGTTGCGCACGCCTAATGCCCTCAGGGTCCTGGCGGAGGTTGTCAAGGCGTGCCCCCACGTGTGTGTCGGTGCCGGAACACTGCTCAGCGCTGAGCAGATCAGGGCGGTGCAGGATGTCGGGGCGGGCTTTGGCATCAGTCCGGGCATTACGGCGACACTGGCGCGCGCGGCGGCCGATTCGACCTTGCCCTATTTCCCGGGTGTCGGCGGGGCCAGTGATCTGATGCTGGCCCTTGAACACGGTTTTAATGTGGTTAAACTGTTTCCGTCGGACGTTGTTGGCAGTGTCAAAATGGCCAAAGCCTTGGGCGGCCCCTTTCCTGATGTCCGGTTCTGCCTGACCGGTGGCGTGACACAGGAAAGCATGCCGCAGCTGCTGCAGCAGTCCAATGTGCTGTGCGTGGGCGGATCGTGGATGTGTACTGCGGGCCTGATTGAAGCCCAGGATTGGGCGACCATCTCAGCACTTGCTCTGGCCGCATCGAACGGGGCCAGACGCTGATACGGACCGGCGCCGCCAGGGCGCTGTTGAATTACACCGGATGCAGGGCAAAGAAGGCATCCACCTCGGCCAGATAACGCTGTTTGGCGTCAGCATCCAGAAATGCGGCTTCAAAACTGTTGCGGGCCAGTTGGTAGGCGTGTTTGCGGTGCAGAGGCAGCGCGTCAAAAACCGCCACAAAGTTATCGTTAAGGTAGCCGCCAAAATAGGCTGGATCATCGGAATTTACCGTGACCAGCAGACCGTGATCCAGCAGGGTCAGCAGGGTATGGTCCGCAATCGTGTCAAATACGCGTAATTTGACATTGGAAAGCGGACAGACGGTCAGGGGTATCTGCTGCGCTGCAATCCGCTTCACCAGCACGGGGTCTTCCAGGCAGCGTACACCGTGGTCGATGCGTTCAACCTGCAACATGTCCAGCGCCGTCTGAATATAGGCAGGCGGCCCTTCCTCACCGGCATGGGCAACCCGACGCCAGCCCAGTTCCCTGCAGCGCGAGAACACGCGGGCAAATTTTTCGGGTGGATGGTCCTGCTCGGATGAATCGAGACCCACACCGATAATCATGTCGCGATACGGCAAAGCCTGTTCGAGTGTTGCGAGGGCCTCTTCTTCAGGCAGGTGTCGCAGGAAACACATGATCAGGGCACTGCTGATGCCGAGCTCGGCTTTTCCCTGCCGGAGTGCGCGGTCGATGCCGCTGATCGCAGTAACAAACGGAACACCGCGTGCAGTATGGGTTTGTGGATCGAAGAAAATCTCGGCATGACGGATCTGATCCTGTTTCGCCCTCAACAGGTAAGCCCAGGTCATGTCGAAGAAGTCCTGCTCCGTCAATAACACGCTTGCGCCCGCGTAGTAGATATCAAGAAACGATTGCAGATCGGTGAAGGCGTAGGCGCGCTGCAGCGCTTCAATCGAGTCGTAATCGAGTTGGATGCGATTTCGTTCTGCCAGTGCAAAGATCAATTCCGGTTCGAGAGAGCCTTCGATGTGAATATGCAGTTCGGCCTTGGGCATTTGACGCACCAGCGTCGACAAAGGCAAAGACATCTTTTTCTCCTGTTTGGCGTCCTGATCAATTCTGAACGATTATATGTGTAATGGCCTGCCAAAAACAATCCAAAACTGGTTGCTGATGGATGGCGGCTGCAGCACCTGGGCACTCGATCGGGTTCCGATGCGCTGAGTGCAAAGTAAAAAAGGCGCTCCAGTCGGAGCGCCTGAAAATGCCGGGTCGAAGACCTCAGGCGTGGTAAGCGGATTCGCCGTGGCTGCTGATATCGAGTCCTTCGCGCTCTTCATCTTCGGGAACACGCAGACCAATCACGAAATCGACCAGCTTGTAGGCAACCAGTGAAACCAGGCCTGACCAGACTATCGTGACCAGAACAGCCTGTGACTGTATAAAGACCTGGGACGCGATACTGTAGGGATCGGCCGACATCTTGTTGCTGACGTAGTCAAATATACCCTGCCCGCCCAGACTGGGTGAGGCAAACACGCCGGTTAGCAAGGCACCCAGTATGCCGCCAACGCCGTGTACGCCAAAAACATCCAGTGAATCATCCGCACCGATCAGGCGTTTTAATCCGTTGACACCCCATAGGCAGATCAGACCGGCCAGCAAACCAATGGCCAGCGCGCCCGCCGGTCCGACGTAACCGCAAGCCGGGGTAATGGCGACCAGACCTGCCACCGCGCCGGACGCACCCCCCAGCATGGAGGGTTTCCCTTTGAACACCCATTCACCGCCGACCCACGAAAGGGTTGCCGTGGCTGTCGCCAGCAGGGTGTTGATGAATGCCAGCGCGGCAATGTCGTTCGCCTCCAGAGCCGACCCTGCATTGAATCCGAACCAGCCCACCCATAGCAGTGATGCGCCGATCATGGTCATGGTCAGGGAGTGCGGCGCCATGGATTCACGGCCGTAGCCGACCCGTTTGCCGATCAGGAAGGCGCCGACCAGTCCGGCGACGGCAGCGTTGATATGAACCACCGTACCACCGGCAAAGTCAAGCGCGCCTTTCTGCCAGATCCATCCACCTTTGGCCGTTTCACTGGCCAGGGTAGCAGCGTCTTTGATGCCATCCGGTCCGGGCCAGAACCAGACCATGTGTGCAATCGGTAAATACGAAAAAGTAAACCACAGTGCGATAAATGCCAGGACAGCCGCAAATTTGGCGCGTTCTGCAAAGGCGCCGATGATCAGCGCGCAGGTAATCGCCGCAAACGTGCCCTGAAACGCCACATAAACAAATTCAGGAATGACGACACCCTTGCTGAAAGTGGATGCAGTGCTGAACGTGCCGGCCGCCGGATCAAAAATATGGTTCAGGAACAGCCGGCCATTCGCGCCAGTCAGTGAGCCGATGAAATCACTGCCCTGCGTGAAGGCCAGTGAATAGCCATAAATGCACCACAACACAATAATCAGGGCAAAAATCAGGAACACCTGAACCAGAATGGACAGCATGTTTTTGGAGCGAACCAGTCCGCCATAAAACAGCGCCAGGCCGGGCAGGGTCATTAATATGACCAGCAGGGTTGCAACCAGCATCCAGGCCGTATCGCCTTTATTGGGTGTCGGTGCAGCAGCAGGAGCCGCCGTGGCCTGTGTCGCCGGTGCCGCAGTGACAGGGGTAATGGTGCTTGCCGGAGTTGCCAGAGTGGTTGCGGGCGGGACCGACGCAACCGCGGAGGCGGCGCTCGCAGGTTGAATCCGGTCATCGGCGTTGACGGGAGCCGATAAACACAACATCGTGAGCAGACAGAGCAGGGCAGGGCGTATAAACGTTTTCATGGGTTTTCCTTATAGGGCATCCTGGCCGGTTTCACCCGTGCGAATCCGCACGACCTGTTCCAGCGAAGTAACAAATATTTTGCCATCACCAATTTTGCCGGTGCGTGCCGATGTTTCAATGGCCTCCAGCACCCGCTCGACGATGGCATCGTCCACCGCGGCTTCTATCTTGGTTTTTGGCAAGAAGTCGACTACGTATTCCGCGCCGCGATAAAGTTCGGTATGGCCTTTCTGGCGGCCAAAACCTTTCACTTCGGTGACCGTAATGCCCTGCACACCAATAACGGATAATGCTTCGCGTACTTCGTCCAGTTTGAACGGTTTGATAATTGCCGTAATAAGTTTCATAGCGCTTCCCGTAAAATGGTCAATGTGAGTGGGTTATAGAGTGGAAGAGCAATTCTTATGCCTGTCGGCCTCAGCCCGGTATGGTCGATGACGGACACGCAATGCACCAAAGTCGGGCATTTTGAGGCGCTGAAGTTGGCCCTGCACCAAACTCATGCAAGGCAGGCACGGGCAGGGCGAATCCACACTTGCGCGTTTGGCCGCTACAAATATAATTTAACAAATTTACAACAATGCGTTAAGATTATCGTTTTCGACGCCATCCATGGAGCCCGACATGAAACACCTATTTGATGATTTGCAGTCCAAAATTAATGAGGCGCTGGAAAAATCGCCGGCCAAAGATCTGGAAAAAAACGTGAAAGCGCTAATGACACAGGGGTTTTCCAAACTGGATCTGGTCACGCGCGAAGAATTTGATATCCAGACCCAGGTGCTGGCGCGCACACGTGAAAAACTGGAGGCACTGGAAAAGCGGGTTGCTGAGCTGGAAGCCAGAGTGAAGTGACCACAGTTCGGACACAATGAGTTTAGCCGTATTGAAAAGCCGTGCGTTGACCGGGATGGATGCGCCCGAAGTGACGGTTGAAGTGCATCTGGCCAATGGCTTACCCGGATTCACCATCGTGGGATTGCCTGAAACCGAAGTCAAAGAAGCCAAAGACCGTGTGCGTGCTGCGCTCCAGAACGCCCGGTTTGAATTTCCGAACCGGCGTATTACGGTCAATCTTGCGCCGGCTGATTTACCCAAGGAATCGGGGCGGTTTGACCTGCCTATCGCACTGGGTATTCTGGCCGCCTCCGAACAGATTCCGCGCGACAGTCTGGAACAGTATGAGTTTGCCGGCGAATTGTCCCTGTCGGGTCAGTTGCGCCCGGTACGCGGCGCGCTGGCGATGACCTTTGCCATGTGCAGGCAACGCGCCGGGCACAGCAAAGCGATGTCCTTTATTTTGCCCAGGGCCAATGCCGACGAAGCGGCACTGGTGGACCAGGCGCACATCTACCCGGCCGATTCACTACTGCAGGTGGCCGAACATTTCATGACCCAGACCACCGACCGGAAACTGGATCGTCATGTGCCCGGCCATCATTTGCAAAAGCCAAACTACGCAGATTTCGCCGATGTCAAAGGTCAGCTGCTTGCCAAGCGCGCCCTGGAAATTGCCGCGTGCGGATCACACAGCGTGATTCTGATCGGGCCGCCGGGAACCGGCAAATCCATGCTGGCCAGCCGGTTTTCCAGCATACTGCCCAGCATGAACGACAGTGAGGCACTTGAAGCGGCGGCGGTGCAATCGCTGTCGCGCGGGTTTTCACTGGCGCAGTGGAAAGTGCGCCCTTTCCGCAGTCCGCATCACACCTCGTCCGCGGTGGCGCTGGTCGGCGGTGGCGGAACACCCCGACCCGGTGAAATTTCACTGGCACATCGTGGCGTGCTGTTTCTGGATGAGTTACCCGAATTTGACCGACGGGTGCTGGAAGTCCTGCGTGAACCACTGGAATCCGGTACCATCACCATTTCCAGGGCTGCACGCCAGGCGGATTTTCCGGCGCGCTTCCAGCTCATTGCCGCGATGAATCCGTGCCCCTGTGGTTATCTGGGCCACGTAAACGGCAAATGCCATTGCAGCCCGGATGTGGTGAGCCGCTATCAGGGCAAAATATCCGGCCCGCTGCTGGACCGTATTGACATGCAAATCCAGGTAGGATCCCTGGCACACGACGATCTGGCCAAACAGGCCGATGGAGAATCGAGTGCGGCGATCCAGTCGCGTGTGGAACGGGCCTTTGAAATCCAGCTGGAACGCCAGGGTAAAGCCAATAATGGCCTGAACACGGCAGAAATTGACCGGTTCTGTGATCCGGACGAGGCTGGCAAACAGCTGCTCCATAGTGCCATGAACCGGTTCAACTGGTCCGCGAGATCGTATCACCGTGTACTGAAAGTCGCCCGCAGTATTGCAGATCTGGAACAGGTGCGTTCCGTTTCAGGTCAGCATATTGCCGAGGCTATCAGTTATCGTCGTGCTTTGAAAGAACACTGATTCACAGACCCGGGAGATTCCACCATGTCCTATGTTATTGATCCTGATCCGGTTCCCAGCCTGTACGTCCATGGCAGCCCTGACCGCTTTGCAGTCCGGCGTGTGTATTGCGTTGGCCGGAACTATGCGGCGCATGCACGCGAGATGGGTTCCGACCCGACGCGTGAAGCGCCCTTTTTCTTCTGCAAACCTGCAGATGCGGTTTTGGCCGTGCCCGAAGGGCAAACCGCACTGCTGCCTTATCCGGGGCAAACCGCCGATTTTCATTATGAAATTGAACTGGTGGTCGCGATAGCCAAGGCGGGAATTGAGATTCCCGCTGACAGGGCCGATGAGTATGTCTGGGGATATACGGCCGGACTGGACATGACACGGCGCGATCTGCAGGCGCAGATGAAAGCCAAAGGCCGACCGTGGGAAATCGGTAAGGCCTTTGATCATTCCGCGCCCATGGGCGCGCTTTACCCGGTCAGCAAAGTAGGCATCAGGACGGGCGCACCGATATATCTCGACGTAAACGGTGTCAGGAAGCAGAGCGGTAACATAGACCAGATGATCTGGTCTGTGCCGGAAATTATCAGCCAGTTGTCGCGCTATTTCGAATTAAGGCCAGGTGATCTGATTATGACCGGCACGCCCGAAGGTGTCGGGCCCGCCGTCAAAGGGGATGTACTACAGGGCGGCATTGAAGGGTTGGGTACCGTTCAGGTGCAGGTCACGTGATGCTTTGCTGACGCCGCTTTATGCATATCGCGATAAATTCAGTTCGCTCGCATCAATTGCCGGGGTTTTGCCGGAAATAATGTCGGCCAGCACATGGCCCGATCCGCAGGACATGGTCCATCCCAATGTGCCGTGCCCGGTGTTGAGAAACAGATTGGGCACGGAGGTCGCACCGACCAGCGGTGTGCCGTCGGGTGTCATGGGACGCAGTCCGGTCCAGAAACTGTCGTGTTCGAGGTCACCCGCGCCCGGAAATAAATCGTTCAACACCATCTCCAGGGTCTTCTGGCGTTTCGCCTTGAGGTGGGTATTGAAACCGACCAGCTCTGCCATGCCACCAACGCGTATGCGGTCATCAAAACGGGTGATGGCAATTTTGTAGGTTTCATCGAGTATCGTGGATACCGGCGCCTTTTCTGCATCGATAATCGGTACGGTAATCGAATAACCCTTGACTGGGTAAACAGGGATGTCAAGTATGCCGCGCAGGAATTGGGTTGAGTAGGAGCCTAAGGCAACAACATACGCATCGGCGGTCAACGTTTCTTCGCCACACCTGACACCGGCGACTTTTCCGTGCTGCAGGGTCAACGAATCGATGCTGACTCCATAGCGAAATGTCACGCCGAATTGTTCAGCCATGCCAGCCAGGGTCGTGGTAAATAGCTGACAGTCACCGGTTTCGTCGTTCGGCAAGCGCAGACCACCGGTCAGTTTATGTTTAACCTGTGCCAATCCCGGTTCAACGTCGGCCAGATGTTCGGCATTCAGCAGCTGGTACGGTACGCCTGCTTTTTCCAGAACCAGAATGTCTTTCTGTGCGGCGTCATATTGTTCGTTCGTGCGAAACAGCTGCAGGGTACCCTGTTGGCGACCTTCGTACTGGATATGGGTGGCAGCACGCAATTGCTTGAAGCAGTCACGGCTGTATTCAGCCAGATGTACCATGCGCTGCTTGTTGGTCGCGTAATGCGACACACTGCAGTTGATCAGCATGTTCCACATCCAGCGCAACTGAAACAAGGTGCCGTCAGGGGTAATGGAAAGCGGCGCGTGTTCCTCCAGCATCCATTTCAACGCTTTGAGAGGTATGCCGGGCGCGGCCCACGGGGCGGCGTAGCCAGGTGAAATCTGTCCTGCGTTCCCAAAACTGGTTTCCAGTGCCGGGCCCGGTTGACGATCCAGTACCGTTACGTCATGACCGGCTAAGGCCAGATAATAAGCACTGGTAACCCCGATGACGCCACTTCCCAAGACAACGACACGCATGTTTATTCCCTGATAGGCTATTGGTTTGATTTCCGCTATAGTGACGCCTGAGCGCTGTGCGGAGTTACTGCAATAATTAAGCATTTTAACAAATTACCCGGTGAAGTCATAAAATACATGGCGACTCGCCGGTAAATCGGACATCGTCCATTGCCAATTTGGAATGCAAGGAAAGAAAATGTTAAAAGTGTATGGACATCTCAGTTCAGGCAATTGCTACAAGGTTTTTCTGACGCTTAAACAGTTATCGATTCCTTTTGAATGGATCAGCGTCGATGCGCTGAAAAAGGAAACACAGACCGCGGAATTTCTTGCAAAGAATTTCAACGGGAAAGTTCCCCTGCTGGAAATCGCTCCCGACTGCTACCTGCCCGAATCGAATGCGATCCTGCATTACCTGGCCGAGGGCACCGATTTATGCCCGACCGACCGCTACCATCACGCACAGGTGCTGCAATGGCTGTTTTTTGAACAATACAGCCATGAACCTTACATTGCAACATCGCGGTTTGTGGTGCGGTTTCTGAATAATCCGCCGGACCGTCAGGCTGATGTGGAGCGCTGGATCAAGCCCGGGTACAAAGCCCTTGGCGTCATGAACACGCATCTGGAAAGTCAGACATTTTTTGTCAACAACACCTACAGCATTGCTGATATTGCGCTGTTTGCCTATACGCATGTCGCTGACGAAGGCGGATTTGATCTGTCGGGTTTTCCTGCGGTTAATGCCTGGATCAGCCGGGTAAAGCAGCAGCCGCGGTTTGAACCGATGAAATGGTAAGCCAGTGCATGCCGGGTCACCGGCCGGTGCAGATGAAGAGCACCGTAACGATCGCCAGTGTACCCTGTATGAACAGGATCGAGCGCTTCACGGTGAGCGCACCAAACAGCGCCGCTGCGATCACACAACCCAGAAAAAACAGTTGTAACTGCTGCGCAAAGACCGGACTCGGTTGAAGCAGACTCCAGAGCAGTCCTGCTGCCAGAAATCCGTTATATAAACCCTGATTGGCCGCCAGTGCTTTGCTGTCTGCGGCGAACTGCTCGGTCAGTCCGAAGATACGCCGCCCTGCAGGCATAGTCCATAAAAACATCTCAAGAACCAGGAAAAAAAGGTGCTCTATGGCGACCAGAGCAACCAGAATGGAAATTATCGTTTGCATAAGTGCTCCATGAAGTTGACGTGCCTATCATAGGCTTTTCAAAAAAAAATGCACGTAACCTTTCGATCACGTGCACGGGTACGCAGGCGGTTTGCAGTGAAACCGGTGAATACCGGGTAAGTCCGGCTGCGCTGACCTATTTGTGGGTAGGGAAGCTGAACATCGTGCCTTCCCGGACCCCCGCGCTTGGCCAGCGCTGCGTAATGGTTTTGCGCTTGGTGTAGAAACGAACTGCGTCGGGACCGTAAGCATGCAGGTCACCAAACAGGGAACGTTTCCAGCCACCGAACGAATGATACGCCACCGGAACTGGCAGAGCGACGTTGATACCGACCATGCCGACCAGAATATGGTCACTGAAATACCGGGCCGCTTCGCCATCGCGTGTGAAAATGCAGGTGCCGTTGCCGTATTCATGGGCGTTGATCAGATCCATTGCTTCCTGCAGGGTGCCGGCCCGAACCACACCCAATACTGGTCCGAAAATTTCTTCCTGATAGGTGCGCATGCCGGGTTTGACATTATCGAACAGGCAGGCGCCGAGGAAGTAGCCCTGTTCATGGCCGGCAACTTTGATTCCACGCCCGTCGACGACCAGATCGGCGCCTTCGGCCACACCAATGGCGACGTATTCTGAGACTTTATCAAAATGCGGCTTTGTGACCAGGGGGCCCATATCGTTTTGGATGTCGGTGCCAGGACCGACTTTCATTTTGGCGATTTCAGCTTTGAGACCGGCAATTAATGCGTCAGCTGTGTCATTACCGACAGCGACGACCAGCGGAATTGCCATGCAGCGTTCGC
>CAITOF010000071.1 GCA_903893945.1 uncultured Oxalobacteraceae bacterium
AATTGCCGCTATCGGATTAATTCATGGTATGAGCATAGTCACACGCAACGTAAATCATTTTGCCGGAACAGGCACCACATTGATTAATCCGTTCATTTAAAAAAAGAACATGACACATCCTTTGAATCAATGTCTCGACCTTTAATCGCAAATAGAGGGTTCGCTTGTGGGACTGTATTACTTTACCCATTATCAACCGGTCGCTGAAAAATACTCGACAGCCACGCCATCAAATGGTCTTCGGAGTTCTGGGCGTCGCCACCTGTTTCCAGGGCCGAGTCGGTCATCAATTTTCTGGCGGCCAGTTCCTGGTTCAGACCCGCGGCGAAACCGGGGCGATCCGTGACCAACTTCATCAGATCTTTTTTCTCCAGACGATAAACAACGGCGTTCGTCAACGCCGTCACCTTTGCTAATGTGGGCCCCGCACTTAACAGCCCACTGGCGCCGAAATGATCGGCCGTACTCATGCGACCAATTTCTATATACCCGCCGGAAACAGGCCGGGTCAGCGACAACACACCCGAGCCAACAACATACATCGCCTCCGACTCAACACCGCATGCAACCACGGTCTCCTTTGCCTCATATTTTTCGCGTACCAACAGAGCCGCAATGGCAGCGCGCTCAGATGCCGGCAACCGAGAAAACACCGGCGTAAAAGCGACGAGTCGCTCCACCTCGCCATTGCCTGGCGTAATTTCGGTCATCGGAGCCGCCTGAAACGCGGTAGTACGTGCGCCGAATCCAATTCCAGAAGCTCCCAAGCCACGAAATATTTTTTCAAAAATCTGATTCTGCGCATCAAAACTCAGATTGAAGTCCGAGGTGAAAAATGTCACATCCACTTCAATCGCTTCCTGACTCATCGCCTTTACCACAATCAACGGCGTGGGAAACAACAGCGCCAGATGACAGCCATGTATCACCTCACCAAGAATACGACGTGCAGTCATCGGGAACGTCGTCGGCGCAAGAAAAATCTGAATTGTCGTACCGTGTACATTGGAGGGAAAGCTGGAGTTAATGATTTTTGATTTCGCCACCATACTGTTGGGAACGATAACCACGTCCTGGCCCCGTGTCAGCATATGTGTCGCTCGCCAGTTCATTTCAACCACGCGACCTTCAACGTTATTATCCAGGGTAATCCAGTCACCATCTCTGTAAGGTTTTCCAAGATTAAGTACCATACCATAAAAAACATCGCTCAGTGAACTCTGCAGGGCAAGGCCCAGCACCACGGCCACCGCACCAGACGTCACCAGTATGCCTTGCATCGGAAAGTGGAAAGCAAAGGTAATTACGCCAACAAAGGCAAAGGAATAGATGCCTGCGACGCACAAATCAATAAAAAACTTCTGGCCTTTATGCAGGGATCCACGATAAGACAGATTTCGGACGGCATTGGCGCTGATTGCCGCCCCCCAGACCCACCAGATCGCCCTGAGACCATTGCTGAAAATGCGCCCGAGTTCATCCGTCGGCTGCATTTCGGCCAGGTAGGGCACCTGGTGTGCCTGAAACAGAAACCAGGTGAAGATCAGGTAGACAGGAAGCCGCAGCACCAGGCGGGTCACAGGCGCACGGTCGGCGCTCCAACGGGTCACGCCAATGCCAAGAAAAAGGCAGCCCAGAGCCAAAAGCTCAGGGTGATCCTGCAGCAGGTTATAAAAAGCAAGCACAAGATCCCATCAGGCGCATAAGGCTACATCGTTATAATGACTTTGAGCGCATTGGTATTGGCGGCATGCCCAAAGGTATCATACGCACTGAGCACATCGTCCAGTTTAAAATGGTGAGTAATAAGCAGATTGGCATCCAGTCTTTTCGACTGAACGACATTGAGTAGCATGGGCGTACTGACCGTATCCACCAAGCGGGTCGTAATGGTCAGATTGCGGTCCCACAGGCTTTCCAGATGCAGATCCACTTTGGTGCCGTGCACCCCTATGTTGGCAATCGTGCCGCCGGCTGCAATTATTTTTTCGCACAACTCAAAGGTCGCTGCCACTCCAACGGCTTCTATAGCCGTATCCACACCACGGTTTCCGGTCAGTTTCATTACGGCTTCGGCCGCCTTACCGTCTTTGCTGTTCACGGTTTTGGTCGCCCCAAAACGTTTAGCAACCTCCAGCCGATTATCATCCAGATCCACCATAATAATATCGGCCGGCGAATAGAACTGTGCCGTAAGCAAGGCTGCCAGGCCAATAGGACCTGAACCAACAATAGCAATCGTGTTACCGGGTTGCACCTTGCCATTTAATACACCGCATTCAAAACCGGTTGGCAAGATATCACTCAGCATAACCAGTGCTTCTTCATCTGCACCCGCCGGTATCGGATACAGGCTCGTGTCCGCATAGCGAATGCGCACATACTCTGCCTGGGTACCGTCAATTTTATTACCGAGTATCCAGCCGCCGGTCGTGCAATGAGAATACATCTGTTTGCGGCAGTATTCGCATTTTCCGCACGAAGTGATACAGGAAATTAACACGTGGTCACCTTTCTTGAACGCAGTCACGGCGGTGCCAACTTCGTCGACAATGCCAACTCCCTCGTGACCGAGAATACGACCCGACACGCACGTGGGCACATCCCCTTTCAGTATATGTAAATCGGTTCCGCAAATCGTGGTTTTGGTGACTTTGACGATAGCATCGGTTGCCGCATTCAGAGTTGGCTTTGGACATTCATCCAAGGACATTTTTCCTGGACCGTGATAGACAAGAGCTTTCATGTTTTCATTCCCTGGTGAGATAAATAAATAAATATAACGCCGATGTCCCTATCACAATTGATAACTATCAATAGTTTTTTAAATAGGTATCGTCACCTCAGAGAAATTTCTTGAAAACTTTGCGCCGATATCGATCAAATTGTTCGTTACCGAACAGATTCACCTACCCATCAAGACCACTATTCAATCTCCAAACACTAATTGTGAGACAACTATGAAATCCGATGACCAAGTAAAGAAAGACGTCAATGCCGAACTGAAATGGGAACCCTCCGTTCACGGCGCACAAATAGGCGTTGAAGTCAAAGACGGGGTCGTGACCCTAACCGGTCATGTAAGCAGCTATACAGAAAAGCTCCACGCAGAAAGTGCCGCGCAGCGCGTCAACGGCGTGCAAGCCATTGCGGTGTCGCTCGACGTACGCTTACCTGACGACAGCGAACGAGATGATGCCGATATTGCCAGAACAGCCAAAAACGTTCTGGACTGGCTGTCGGTCCTGCCGCTGAAGGCCGTCAATGTAGTTGTTGAAGACGGTTGGATTACGCTGTCAGGATCGGTGCAATGGCAATACCAGCGCGTAGCAGCCAAATCCGCGGTACGTTTTCTGATGGGGGTCAAAGGAGTCACCAATCAGATTTCCATCGAGCCCCATACCACCGCAGGCGCGGTGAAATCGGATATTGAAGATGCGCTGAAACGTAATGCGCAATTCGATGCCAAAAACATTCGGGTTGATGTGGATGGTGCTGACGTGACGTTATCTGGCAAGGTACAAAGCTGGACTGAACGTGATGCCGTGCGCCATTCAGCCTGGAACTCGCCAGGTGTTCGAACTGTGGTCGACAATCTGATCGTTACGGCTTAACCGGATTTCATACTGGATATTCTATGGATAAGGACAATCTTGAAGACCCCTCGTCACAACCATTGCCCGACCTGACGCAGCATCCGATGTTTGCTGCGCCCACACTGGAAGCACAGTTGGCCACGACACAGGAGCAACTCGCCGAATCGCGTGACGCCTGCTTACGTTCGCGAGCGGAGGGTGAAAATATCCGCCGGCGCGCCGAAGACGATGTAAAAAAGGCGTACAAATACGCGGTAATGAGCTTTGCCGAAGCAATGATTCCGGTCAAAGACAGCCTCGAAATGGCATTGATGCATGACACATTGTCGGTAAGCTTAATGAAAGAAGGCATTGAAATAACGTTGAGGCAATTGAAAACCGCGTTTGAAAAACACGGCTTAATGGAAATCCTGCCGATAAGGGGTGACAAACTGGATCCAATGCGACATCAGGCCGTGGCATTGGTGGCGGCGGACAATCAGGATGCCAATACCGTCGTCACGGTACTGCAGAAAGGATACATGATTGCGGATCGGTTATTGCGACCCGCCATCGTCACGGCTACTCAGGATAAATGAACAGCTAAGTTAGCAGCAAATGAGCGAGAAAATAAGCAAGAACATTAGCAAAACCAGCAGCAGCATAGCGGCTAGCGTCTTTTTGACATAACAATGTACTTCAACAAGGAAAAACTATCATGGGCAAAATTATCGGCATTGATCTCGGCACTACCAATTCGTGTGTCGCCATTATGGAAAACGGCAGACCGAAGGTCATTGAAAATTCAGAAGGAGTACGCACCACACCCTCCGTCATAGCGTATCAGGACGACGGCGAAATTCTGGTGGGTGCGCCTGCCAAACGACAAGCGGTCACCAACCCGAAAAACACCCTGTTTGCTGTAAAGCGTTTGATCGGTCGTAAATTCGATGAAAAAGAAGTGCAGAAAGACATTGCCCTCATGCCCTTTAAAATTATGAAAGCCGACAACGGTGACGCATGGATAGCGGTACGTGATAAAAAAATGGCGCCACCACAGATTTCAGCTGAAATATTGCGAAAAATGAAGAAAACCGCGGAAGATTACCTGGGTGAGCCGGTGACCGAAGCCGTTATCACCGTGCCCGCCTATTTTAATGACTCACAACGTCAGGCCACCAAAGACGCTGGCCGTATCGCGGGGCTCGATGTCAAACGGATCATTAACGAACCGACAGCCGCCGCCCTGGCCTTTGGTATGGACAAAACCGAAAACCACGACAGGAAAATTGCCGTCTATGATCTGGGCGGCGGCACCTTTGACGTATCAATCATCGATATCAGTGTGGTGGATGGCGAGAAGCAGTTTGAAGTTCTGTCCACCAACGGCGATACATTTCTGGGAGGTGAAGATTTTGATCAACGTATCATCGATTACATTATCGACGAATTTAAAAAAATAAACGGTATCGATCTGAAAAAAGATCCGATTGCACTGCAACGTATTAAGGCCGCAGCAGAGCGTGCCAAGATTGAACTGTCGTCAACCCAGCAAACCGAAATCAACGAACCTTACATTGCCATGGCCAATGGCGCACCCACTCATTTGAATCTGAAAATCACCCGCGCCAAACTGGAGTCGCTGGTGGAAGAACTGGTTAACGCCACCATTGAGCCGTGCAAAATCGCTATTGCCGATGCCAAGGTCAAGGTCTCTGATATTGACGATATTATTCTGGTTGGCGGCATGACACGTATGCCTATGGTTCAGGAAAAAGTGAAAGCCTTTTTCGGTAAAGACCCGCGCATGGACGTGAACCCGGACGAAGCAGTGGCCGTCGGTGCAGCCATTCAGGGTGCAGTGATGTCGGGCGACCAGAAAGATCTTTTATTGCTGGATGTTACACCGCTGTCCCTGGGCATTGAAACCATGGGCGGCGTAATGAGCAAAATGATCGCCAAAAATACCACCATACCGACCAAATTCAGTCAGGTGTTCTCAACGGCGGATGACAATCAATCTGCCGTAACCATCAAGATCTATCAAGGCGAGCGCGAAATCGCCGCCGGCAACAAAGCGTTGGGCGAGTTTAACCTGGAAGGCATTCCCCCATCCCCGCGCGGCATGCCACAGATCGACGTCACCTTCGACATTGATGCCAATGGCATACTGCATGTAGGTGCCAAAGACAAGGCCACCGGCAAGGAAAACAAAATTACGATCAAGGCCAATTCAGGCCTGACTGAAATGGAAATCCAGAAAATGGTCAAAGACGCCGAGTTGAATTCCGAAAGCGACAAGAAATTAAAAGAGTTGGCCGAATCGCGCAATCATGCCGACGCCCTGATCCACACTACCAAAAAAATGTTGGTCGAATACGGCGACAAGCTTAACGTTCAACAAAAACAACCGATAGATCAAGCCATAACAGCGCTGGAAAAAGCGATGAAAACGGACGCGAAAAGCGACATCGATGCCCGAGCCAAGACACTATCAGACGTAGCGCAGAAGGTGAGCGAAGTCTTACAAGCTGCGAGCGCTCCTGGTGCGCAACATACCGAGGCCCCCAATGCGAAAGCCGCGCCAGACGATGTCGTTGACGCTGAATTCGAGGAGATTAAGGAACCCAAATAACGACCCAAAATAAGGAACTGGAAGGAAGACTCTTTTTTCAGAGAGTCGAGCGCGTCGCCATTTTTGATTTCCACAAAAGTTGGTCCGGAACTCAAGGAATCAGGATGCGGCTAAACTAGCCGCAATTTGACCGCGGTGACAATGGAATACTTAAATGACCCATTCCCGTCTTGGCGGGAATGAGTTAAGTTACACAACGGAGAAGATTTTTGAAGGGTAGGATCCGGTTGGTAACGGTGCATGTCCTGAGTGCAACAAAATTTTTGGCTAACTATACTCGACCACCAATTCGTTTTCCACTTTCCATACACCCGGAGCGTTGGCTGCAAGGCGTCCCGCTTCGTCTTTTTGATACCAGGAATCCACGGTGCCGGTGAGTGTTGCCAGATGATTAGCGACCTTCACGCCGATTTTTTTGTCTGCCACTGACCAGTTGCGGGCGATGGCACGTTCAATATCGGATTTTTCTGATGTATTAGCCGCTTCTGACGTGATTGTGATGTTATCGGAGACACCCAAAACGCCCATCAAATTTTTCACGGCTTTTTTTGCTGCGATCCGCTGAAAATCCCATTCTACCTGGCCTTCCAGCGTTACCCAGCCTTTTTCCACAGTGACTTTCACTTTTTCGGTGGGAATTTCCCAGTTCAGATTGAATGAGTTTACTACTTCATCAGCGATTTCACCATCATCTTTACTGGCCCAGCTGTTGGCGTATTTGACTTCAATTTTTTCAATCACTACTTTTACGCCGGCCACTTTTTTCGCTGCGTCTTCGGCCTCTTGTTTTTTTGCGTAACAATCAACGCTTCCGGTCAATGTAATAACACCATTTTTGGCCGAAACGCCAATTTCAGTGGCACATAACATGGGTTCCCATTGAAGTTCTGCCATAACATCCTGTTGCAATTGTGAATCGGTTTTCATATTTTTTCCTTTTTCGTCGTGGAGTATGGGTTGATGAAGCCGAGTCAATGATCAGCGGGCACCTTTGTACCCGATATGTCCGTCATTCTTATGCCTGCCGTTCACCTCTTTGCGCTCGGCTATCTCTTTCAGGTTTTTTACTTCAGACAAAAGCGTGTCGGGATTGAGGTTGGATTCTTTATGCTGCTTGTCATTTTTTTTCTTCATGTCATTCTCCTAATGGAATTTAAATCGAAAATTAATCTTCAGATACCGTACTAAGATTAGCGAGCCACCTGATCCGGCACAGTGCGTAACCGAACATAAAAAGCCCTTTTTCCATCGCAATCAGACTTTGTTTTTACTCATTTTTTTCAAACACCGTGCCAACATCGGCACCAAAGTTCGATAACGCACAGATACCCATCTTAAAACACACTATACCGTTGATCAGGATCGATGAAATTTGTCCTTATTAACCAGACTATAGTGAACTGAAATGATCCATTCAAAGAATCCTGTTCAAACATGGTACGCTTTAAGGCCGAGATGCAGGACCGAATTTATCTTCAGCGGGTTCAGGAACATCGTCATAGCGGTGATTTGCTGGAATTACGGGCGACACCAACATTTTTTCTGAACGGGGAAATAATCGATGTGACTTTAGGGCTTGAAAACCTCAAAGAAGCAGTTTGTTCACTGATAGAAAAATTGAATATTAATTTATCGAAGGAATATTGACAATGAATGAGCAACGACTGCACAGCACTGCCCTCGAATTGATGGTCGCTCAGAAAGGGCTGTTAGCAATGGATGAAAGCATCCCGACCTGTGACGCCCGATTCAAGGCGTTGGGCATCGAGCAAACCGTCGACATGCGACGCAGTTACCGGGAACTTCTGATTACCACGCCAGATATGAATGCGGCCATCAGTGGCGTCATTTTATGCGCGGAGTCCTTTAACCAGTCACGACGGGACGGAAAATCATTTGTGCAGCTATTGTCGGACGCAAATATAATCGCAGGCATTAAAGTGGATGCGGGCACCAAAGACATGGCAGGCTTTCACGGCGAAAAAGTCACGCTGGGCCTGGATGGTTTGCGCGAACGACTGCAAAGCTATGCGAGTAAAGGTGCGCGCTTTGCCAAATGGCGTGCGGTGTTTACGATGGGACCATTCACACCGAGTCAGGCCTGTCTGGACAGTAATGCACAGCAGTTGGCGCTCTATGCAGCGTTATGTCAGGAGTGTGGCCTGGTGCCCATCGTCGAACCTGAAACGTTAATGACAGGTTCGCATACAATGCAGAAATGCGCCAGCGTGACCGAACTGGTACTGGAGACAGTTTTTCACCATCTTTATCTGCAGCGGGTATTTCTAGAAGGTCTGATTCTCAAGATAAACATGGCCTTACCCGGTTCGGAAGCCGCTCTGCCGACCAGTGCAGATGACATCGCTGTCTGTACCGTAAAAACCCTGTTACGTCGCGTTCCTGCTTGTCTTCCTGGTATTGCCTTTCTCTCTGGCGGCCAGACGCCCGAACAGGCCACACAACGACTCAATGCGATTAACAAGACCTACTCTGGACACAATGCGTCGGTGCCATGGCCGCTGACATTTTCGTTTTCACGCGCGCTTCAGCAACCGGTATTGGCCGCCTGGTCAGGTGAATCGGATAACGTTATTACGGCCCAACAGATACTGGAACACCGGTTGCGGTGCAACCAGATGGCCTTGCGTGGCGAGTATCTTCCGCAAATGGAAGACACCGCTGTGCACGAATTCTGATCTTTTTCAACATCAGGCGAGTTGAGATTCGTTCTCAGTGCGAAATATTTCATCCACGATCCATTTTCCGTCGACTGTTAATTTCTTCAAATGGGCGTTGCCTTTAAAGGTCTCAGCATAAATCTTGTAAATATCTTCGGTGCCCGACGGACGAATCGCCAACCAGCTGTCATCCAAAACGACCTTAAATCCGTCAATAGGCATACCGTTACCTGGCGCGATTGACAAAACGTTGACAATGCGTTCACTTGCAATCGACATATGACGCAGCTGCTCACAGTCATACGAGGTCAGAAACGTCCTTTGCGCCGCATTGGCAGGTGCCTCGACGCGATCTTCAAATGGCGTGCCAAATTCCCCGGTTAATTCACGAAACAGGTCACCCGGGTCCTTTCCGGTTGTCGCTCTGATCTCTGCTGAAAGTAATGCCGCTGCCATCCCGTCCTTATCAGTCGTCCATACGCGGCCATTGGCGCGCAGGAACGAGGCACCGGCACTCTCTTCGCCGGCAAATCCCATAGTGCCATTGCATAATCCTGTCGCAAACCATTTGAATCCGACGGGCATGTCCAGCACCTGCCGTTGGAGTCGTTTCGCGACCCGGTCAATCAATTGTGTCGTTACGACGCTTTTACCGATCTGAAGTCGCTTGTTCCATAAAGGACGATGCTGAAACAGATAATCCACTGCCACAGTCAGATAATGATTGGACGGCAACAGGCCGGAACCGGCTGTGACGATTCCGTGCCGGTCATGGTCGGTATCACACGCAAACGCGATATCAAACTGATCTTTCATTTTGATTAAACTGGCCATGGCGTAAGACGAGGATGGATCCATGCGGATCTGCCCGTCCCTATCCACCGTCATAAAACTGAATGTCGGGTCAACCAGGTCATTGGTGACAGTCAGGTTTAAATCATAGCGTTCAGCAATTTTTGACCAGTAATGCACACCGGCCCCACCCATGGGGTCAACACCAATATGCAGGTTGGCCTCCCGGATGACGTTCATATTGATCACCTGATCAAGTTCATTGACGTAGTTATTAAGAAAATCGTAGTCGTGAATATTATTAACCTTACCTGCATCCGCCATAGAAACTCGGATGACGTCGCGCAGTTGGCCTTTCAGAATCAGATTTGCCCTGTTTTCAATCCAGACCGTGGCTGTTGTGTTGGCAGGGCCGCCATTGGACAAATTGTATTTCAGACCGCCATACTTCGGCGGGTTGTGCGATGGTGTAATAACAATCCCGTCTGCAAGCCGCGCTCTTCGATGCCGGTTATATTTGATGATTGCCAACGACACGGCAGGCGTGGGAGTAAATTCGTGATTCGCCGCAATCATCACTTCGACGCCGTTGGCCAGCATGACTTCAAGTGCCGTCGTCGTGGCAGGCGCGGACAGTGCGTGCGTATCGGTTCCCAAAAATAGCGGGCCACTGATCCCATGTATTTTGCGGTAATCACAAATAGCCTGGCAAATGGCGAGGATATGTGATTCATTAAAACTTTTGTCGAGTGAGCAGCCACGGTGACCCGACGTTCCAAACACCACGGCCTGCCCAAGGTTACGCGGATCGGGTATTTGCGTGTAATACGCACTGAGTAATTGATTCACATCGATCAATATCGACGCCGGTGCCGGCTGGCCTGCCAAGGAACTGTTCATATGTCTGTTTGCCATTCTGTGAGGTTACATTCAGTTGAGTGAAACTGAACATAATTGACGCGAACAATTCTGTCTGTGTGATAGCACGCATATTTACTTATGTACTCTACCGTACCGACAGCCGATGACAAAGCCATTACGGTGGTCAGCAAGGTTTGCCGACTCAGGCAAATAGCACAATTCTAACAACACGGATAACGACATGGATAGCAAATCGACCAGCAAAATGCAGGTAGGCATGATCGGACTGGGAAGAATGGGCGGAAGCATGGTGCGCCGTCTGGTCCAGAAAGGTCATTCCTGTGTCGTCTACGACAACGACCCTGCCTCACTGAAGCGTCTATCCATCGGTAACGTTGTTTCCTGCACGACGCTCAATGATTTTGTCTCTAAACTGACTGTTCCGCGTGTGGTCTGGATGATGATCCCTGCGGAACTCGTCCAAGCAACGATCGACACACTTTCTACTCTGCTCTCACCGGAAGACATTCTGATTGACGGCGGAAATTCGCATTATCAGGACGATGTATTGCGCGCAAAAAAATTGCAAACTCATAAACTGCACTACGTGGATGTCGGTACCAGCGGCGGCATCGCCGGTTTGCAAAAAGGCTACTGCCTGATGATCGGTGGGGAAAAGTCGGTGGTCGACTTTCTTCAGCCTGTCTTTGCCAGTCTTGCACCGTTATCGGATGAATATTCTTCAACCCGTACAGCGAAAAATGGCTATCTTCATTGCGGCAATCATGGTGCAGGTCATTTTGTAAAAATGGTCCACAACGGAATAGAGTACGGCATTATGGGATCTTACGCTGAGGGGTTTAACATTCTGCGCAGTGCCAACGTTGGCAAGAAACAGATTCATGCCGATGCTGAAACCGCACCGATTCGGGACGCCGAATTTTACCAATACGAATTTAATCTGGCTGATATCGCCGAGGTGTGGCGTCATGGCAGTATCATCAGTTCGTGGCTCCTGGACCTGACCACTAATGCGCTGACCAAAGATCCCGACCTCGGTCAATATTCCGGGTTCGTGTCCGATTCCGGCGAGGGAAGATGGGCTCTCAAAGCAGCCATTGATGAAGCAATACCGGTGCCGATTATCAGCGCCGCTTTGTATAATCGCTTTAATTCACGCGGAAATGCGCAATTTTCTCAGCAGATGTTATCCGCCATGCGGTTAAAGCTGGGCGGTCATGAAGAGGCGCAGCCGGTCTTTCCTGTGCTACATAAAATCAAATGAACAGGTTCGATATGCGTAAGCTTGCCTTCCTGCTGGATTTTGACAACACGCTTTTTGACAACGACCGTTTTCTGTCGCAGTTTCATCAATTTTTGGACATCACTATCGGACCAGGCAACAGCAAAACTTTCTGGTCGATCTCAAAACAGCTGCGAGATGAATGTGGCTTTGTTGATTATCTTGGTGCACTACAACGTTACCGAATTGCGGCAAAATCGGGTGAAGACCTGACAGGCATTGGCAGTTTTATGTTCGACTATCCTTTTTCAAGCAGGGTATTTCCTGACGCCATACAAGTGTTGCGACAACTGCAGAAATGGGGCAAGACTGTCATTCTGACTGACGGCGATATGGTATTTCAACCTTATAAGATCAAGGCCAGCGGGCTGTGGCACCAAGTAGCAGCCAACGTACTGATCTATATTCATAAAGAACAGAGCCTGGATAAAATTCAGCAAGCCTGCCCTGCCGCTCACTATGTACTCGTCGACGACAGGCTTTCGATTCTGGCGTCATTTCATGACCAATTAAAAGAGCGAATCACGACGGTATTTATCCACCAGGGGCACTATGCCCGTGAATCGGATCAACTACCGAGTGCATTTTCCCCTGACTTTACCATTCAGCACATCAGCGAATTGATTCCTGTCGTGCAGGAACTCAGGGAAACCACCAACATGGTGAACTGAACGAACTGGAGAACTGACATGCTGAAACTGACTAATTGTGTAACGGGTGTAATTGCGGGCTGCGTGCTCGGGCTTGCAACACTGACTTATGCTTATGATGTTGATGAAGTTCCGCCGGTCAAACTCACCAGCGATAAAGAGATCACCTTCACCATCAAAACGAATCTGGCAGGTGAAGCCTCCATGGACATGAAACATATTATCGTCACAGCCAACGGGCAAGGTGTCGTCCTGTTGAGCGGTTACGCAGCCTCTCAGGAGATCATCGACAAGGCCGAAGACATTGCTCGTCATACGATCGGCGTTAATTCGGTGGACAACCAGATTGCCCTGAAAACCAGATAGCGAATGCCATCATCAAAAGCGCTTTCGAACGGTTCACTTTTGATTGCGCTGATGGATTGCACTCAACATTCTGTTGCGTCCATTTGAATCTGCGTCACCATGCGCGTCCAATGCAACGGCATCCGCTTTGGTTACGTTTGAAACGTCAGGAATAATTTCAGCAACAGGAGCAGCTTCCGGTTCAGATTCGGTATTAACGACGACCTCGTTAACCCGATAGGCCGCAATGGCTGCTGCAACGAACGGATCAGTTTGATCCGGCCCAGTGACCGACGCTGTCACCACACCGGTTGCTACCGGATTACCCGCGCCTGCTGCCACCGCTGGTGTCGCTGACGTAGAGGCAGCAGTGGCAACGGCCTGACCGGCCGGTGCCACCGTGCTGGCGACTGTACCTTGAGTGCCGGCTGTCGACGTACCGTTGGCATTTACTGTGGCATTGGTAGTTGCATCGGCAATAGCTGTTGACGTGGTTTGGGCCGCGGCATTGGTGGTGGCAGCAGAATTAGCCGCGCCAGCAACGGCAGCAGCCGGATTCATTGCTAACGCAGCTGACGTCATGGCGGATTCCGGTGTTACAGCAGTGCTATTCAGTATCGTCAGTAAAGCGTCATTGGCCAGCGCAGATTGCGTTGCCGCAGTTATAGTTTGCTCGTTGACAGCCTGTTCGTTAAGAGCCTGCTTTGCGGTCTCATTCGACAGCCCAAAATTTGTCGCAAACATATATTGTTCATCAGACGAAGGCGACAGAGTCAGATTTTTTTCAATTTCACTGATCGCCTGAAAAGCGTTCGCGATCAACATCGATGTTTGCAACGGATTGGCGTTAAAAGCAGCTTCCAGCTCCGTCCAGCTAACCTGAAATTGATCCGCTGAATTCACTGTGATTCGGAAGGTAATTCCCATGGCGGCCAGGCTTTCGAGAAAAGTTTGACCCGAAACGGTGCTTCCCTTGGTATTTTGTGGCTGCAGAGCCATTAATAATGCATTATTCAGCGCATTATCAAATTCGCTGGCGACGTCGTTGGTGGTACTGGTTTGAAAATTATTGAAGGCGTTGATAAAAAGATTGGTTGTGGTCGCCAGCCCCATAAAATCGGAAATGAAACTGTTTTCTGATGTTGAGTGCGACTGTGCCGCCTGTTGAAGCTGAAATGCTATCGTTGCTTCCAACAATTGAGCCAGCGGTGAAAGTGTCACAGTGCTTGCACCAAACTCACCCATGTCAGCGATGGCAGACGCGGTTTGTGTCCCTGCCAATCCGTTGATTGAATCTAACGACGACAGATTTTCAAGTTTTATCTCCGGAATCAACGCCGCATCGGCTGCCGATCCAACTGCAGAGTCAATAGCCGAGATATCCATAGCAAGCCACTTTCGCTTTTTTGATAGTACTATTGTAGCAAATCGCTCAGCCAGGAATAACTGCTATTCTACTGACTGTCCTTACGCCGCCACACCTGATCAAAAATCTGACCAGGGTTTGAAACCCCGGCCTTCAGGCCGGTGAGCGACGCGATGGCAGGGGATGCAAACCCCTTCCAGAGGGCTTTACTATCGTCACTTGTGACGAACTATATATTTGTTGTGACGGTTGGCCCGGTACAGTGCAAGGTTACACTTATTACTTGTCAAAGCGATTACTTACCGGAACCGACCCGTTGTTCAAAATTGAATTGTTCAACTTCGACGCGACGGTTTGGTTCCAGACAGACAATTAATGCCTTTAAGTGTTTTTCAGCACAGGTCACGACAGGATTGGATTTACCCCTTCCCTGAGCATCCAATCTTTCTGGAGCGACATTTTTGCTGACCAGATAATCTTTTACTGCGCCCGCTCTGCGTTCAGATAATTTCTGGTTATACCTGTCACTACCAATACGGTCAGTATAGCCGGAAATGACAACATGATTGATTTCGGTATTGTTATTCAATGCAACGGCAATTTCATCGAGTTTCGGCTGCGGCATGTGCAGATTGTATTGATCAAATCCAAACAGTTCAGTGGATGTCAGTACAACCTTCTCAAAGCGTGGTGCCGGCGTTGGCGCAACTGCCTTCACTACCGGAGCGACATACACTGGCTCTGGCGTCGGTGGTGGCGGTGCTGCCGCAACGACTGTATGAGTCGGTGTAGCATCAAACGCGTACGTAATGCCTAATTGCAGATAATTATTATTGTTGCGCTCAATATTAAAATCATTGTTCTGCAGATAGCCATGCTCACGACGAAAATCCAGTTGCATTGACCATTGGTCGCTGATCACCATTTGTACGCCGAGGCCGGCATTTACATAAGGTGAATAACCAGATGCCTCACCAATACTTCCACTCAATCGGTCTTCCTGATACCCTGCCCCGATAAAGACGAAAGGGCGAATTGCTTCACGCGTAAAGAAGTATAAGCCATCGACTCCCAGCATGTTCTGCTGATACTTCAGTTCATTCGCATTCTGGCGACCGTAACGAGTACTGATCTGAATATCAAACGCCTCAGATACGGGTTTACCCACCGTTATACCGACACCCTCGCCATGATCTCCTACGCCAAACCCTGAATCAGGAATCAACATGTTCAGACTCGGCGTAATATACCAGCTCGGATTATAATCCAGGTCAGGCGTCACGCCAGATGCTGTCTGCGCCAGAACATTGATGGAGTTGGCACTGCAAAGCACCAATATGGCAAGAGAAATTTTATTAATACGGTTCATGGTAGTCCTTAAGTTTAAGTTTAAATTCGAGTTCAGATTAAATTTCGGTTTTATGTTTTTCAAAAGTTGTTGCGAATCGACATTGAGGACTTGAAATCTACCCGAATTAATCCGTGATGATTTACAAAATGACTGGCCTGATGTTTGATTGAGAATAATATCTACCGTAAAAAATAACCGTACGGTAGCTCACATTGAATGGCGATGTTGTTTTTTTGAGAGCGGGCTGATCCGATTTTTCCATGACGCCACAATTTAATATCTATCGAAGGCCTGTTTTATTTCTTGATTCGTCTCCAATTTCATTCGTTGCCCTTTCGCCTTTTTCTTTCCGGACGTTTTGCGCGGCCCATCAACAATATCATTTGTGCTTTTGAATTTTGATGAATTGGAAACATAGCTGGGGACATTATCTTTACTTTGAAATTTATTCATGATTGAAGGTCATTAGACAGGATCAGATTGAATCGTCGACGACAAAACTGGTGAGGTCGCGTGCGAAGTTGCAGACGAAGAAACAGACGTGGTAACAGGAAGGCTAACCGTTGCCTGCGTGACAGCCTGAACGATAATTCGGGCTAAATTACCAGGATTACTCAATAGAGCGGCAACGAGTATCTCTCCCAATGGCGCATTCATAAGTGCTTTCAATTTTGTATTTTCGGACTCGTTTTTTTGAACAACCGGGCTTCTCACCAAAGATTTTTCCATTACAGGATTGTCCATAGCATGATTCTTTTTTTCTGACCCGGCAGCGGTAAGCGTTGCTGTGATTTCCGACACCTTGGTTTTAGCGATATCCGTTTTACGTGGAAGCGCCTTCATCGGAGTTGGTTCGGAGACGAATAACGGGCTGATCACATTATCAGGTTCCGGCACATCCTGTTTATGTTGCATTAGCACGGCCCGCACCACCACCGAAAACGCAGCAACACTGGCAACGAGTAAAATGACCATCACCATCTTGTCGAACGTATTTTGTTCCCCCCAGATAAATCGCAAAGGCAAGTGTCAGAAACCCAAAAAATAAACCATAGTAGGAAAGATTGCTGTTTTCCTTACTCGCGTCATTTAAGTTGACCATGCTCTTACCTTCGTGATTTTGTTGTTTACGCCGGTTCCCAGACCTTGGTATCGGCCAGAATTTCATGCGCTCTGTCGATTTCTTCCACGCTGCCATGCACCATCAGAATATATTTGTCCACTTTTAGGGCGGATTCATATTTAATCACGTCATCTTTGGGTATGCCCATATTAAACAACGCTGCACCTAGAGCGGAAATCCCACCAAAAACTACTGCGCCTTCCAATGCGCCGACCAGCAGCGAAACGATAGGACCCGCAAATGCCAGTAGTCCGAAACCTGGAATAACAAACACGGCCGGCGCAAGCAACAGACCCCATATACCACCCCAGAATGCACCTGTACCGCCCCAGGTTTTCATGCGATCACCCACGGTGTAGAAACCGACCGGATGTTCTTCGCTGTGATAGCCCTTACCAATAAGCGACAGCTTTTTTATATCAAACCCCGACTTGCTCAGCAGATGTATGGCGTCCTCTGCTTCTCCGTGCGTGTTGAAAACAAATACCGGTAATTGCTTTTCCATGGTGCTTCCTTTAATTCAGATTTTGCTTCAATTAACTTTCAATAGCAGAACACAACCCGGCAATTCATCGAACAGTTCGCAACAAGTCGCCGGAATGAAGTCCCTCATCAATAATTATTTGACGGCGTCTTTGCAGGCCGCTGTCGAACTTTTATGTGCTGCGCCAGAACAACTCATTGCAGCTTTGGATTTTTCCTTAGCGTTCGTAACATTGTTTTTTTCAAGGCATTCCGCTGCCTGCAGATGACTTTTTGCTGCGTCGCTATGATCGCTGGCAGCTTGTTTGTGCAGAGCACAGGTTTCAGTATTGGTTGTCATGATGTGATTCCCTCTATCGTTTAAATTGATGAGTTTAGAATTGAAACTTATGTTACCTAACTCAAACCGGTAACACACCGCTATAACTTAATCTTCCGCGATGCTGTCCACCGTGCGACACACCACATAAGTTGATTTATTTCCATGCAACGTGTCCCTTCGTTCAAAATTATCTTGTTCATGGTGTCTGGAACCTATGTGTGGTATCGCACATACGCTGCGCTTTATCCATGTTTGAATGCTATTCAGAAAAATACTCGTTGTTTTTCAACTCAGTCAAATGTCATTTTATTTTTACCTTACCGGGGAATTTGTTATGAAAAAGCTTGCTGCCGCACTGATCTCTTCGTTGCTGATCACCACTGTTTATGCCGATACAACCGCACCAGCACCATCAACCACTACTGCCGGCAAATCTGACGCCAAACGTGATGCGATGAATGAAAAACACATCAAGGATCTGCATGCACAATTAAAGATTACGGCGAGTGAGGAAACACTTTGGGAAACGGTTGCCAACACCATGCGCGCCAATGTTTCTGATATAGACAAAATTGTAGATGCACGCGAAGCAGGAATCAAAACGGCCACAGCAGTTGATGATCTGAACGCCTATGGAAGCATCGCTCAGGCGCATGCGGATTCGGTCAAAAAAATGGCCGTCGCATTTACGCCCTTATACGCTGCCATGCCTGATGCGCAAAAAAAGATTGCTGATGAAGTATTCACAGAACGCAGTCACGACAAAGCAGCCGGTAAATCAAAATAATTTTACACGTGTGATGTAAAACAACGCCTGTCGACGGTTGTTTCTCTGAAGGGATATCATGAAAATCAAAATTTTAACTGTTTGTGTGGGGTTGTTAATCGCAATCGCCGCTCCCGCGACGCAAGCACAAGTCGGTATTTCGTTCGGCTTTAACACCTGCGGCTACCCGTATTATTATCAAGGTTGCCCTGCTTATGGGCCTCCCGTCGGTGTTTATCTGGGTGGTGGCTACTGGGGTGGTGGTGGACGTAACTACCACGGTGGGCGCGGCGGTCACGGTGGCCATGATGGTGGTGGTGGACGTCATCGCTGACAATAATAGCGGAATCCGCCGTACGGATTCCTCGATTTAAAGTCGGTTCTTGCAGCACAATAGCTGCTTGGCTATTAATTAATTGTTTTTTTCTGGCGCACTTACTTTATTTCCATATTTCTTGCATTATAGAATTATAAAACCAATTTAGGGTATTTTTAAACAAACGGAGCTAAAGTTCCACAGAATTGATAAATTAGCCGTTTTTTTGCACCAACCAG
>CAITOF010000072.1 GCA_903893945.1 uncultured Oxalobacteraceae bacterium
TGAATATGATCTTGTTGCCGTTCATTGCCAGTTTGCGTATTACCCGTTCCGCATCTGCTCCCTCGGGTACGCTTTCGACGTAGGAGGTTTTGACTTTGCCGGCCATGGCTTTTTCAAGCGCCAGGCGGGCTTGGTCGTGCGAAAAGAAATCAACCTATGCTCATTTTAAATTTCAAGACAGACAGTGCCGCGCCTATCGATGGTGAACTGGTATTGCCGTTCGAATTGCGTGAAAAATGCCGTTTTCGCACCCAGCTTGTGTCCGGTGAAGAGGTGGGAATTTTTACTGAACGTGGCACGGTGCTGAGGGACGGCGATTTGCTCAAGGGAGACGATGGCCGGATTATCAGGGTCGTCGCCCAAGAGGAACCGGTGTATCGTATCGAATGCGCTTCGTTGCATGCGCTCATGCGTTGCGCTTTTCATCTCGGTAATCGCCACACGCCGACACAGCTTTGCAATGCTGATGACAGGAGTTTTTTACGCATACGAAAAGACCAGGTCTTAAAAGAGATGCTGCAGGGACTTGAGGCGACCGTGACCGACGAATTAGCACCGTTTAATCCGGAAGCGGGCGCCTATGGCGGCGGACATCATCACAACCCGTTGGCGCCCGTGCCTGAACGTACCCGCATTCATCGCCCGTCTGACGTCAATCCCTGATGCAACTCAGTGCACTGCTGCATTTATTGCAATTAACCAGCCCGTCGTTACCGATTGGCGCCTACAGCTATTCGCAAGGCCTTGAAACGGCACTGGAGCAGGGCATTGTGGTGGATTCTGTGAGCGCCAGAGTATGGATCGTTAACATGTTGCATCATGTCATGGTGCGGTTTGAGGCACCTGTTTTTGTCCGGCTGTTACGTGCTTTTTCAGAGCGCGATGGCCGTGCCGTCACTGAATGGACCGAACGGTTCCTTGCCTCGCGCGATTCATCTGAATTTCTGGCCGAAACCATACAGATGGGCTATTCCTTGGGCAAGCTTGCCACGGATTTAAAATTGGGTGATGAAAGTTTGCTGACCCTGCTGCAGGCGCAGGAAACGCTGCCGTTACCGACCGCACTGGCCTATGCCGCTGTTGCGCTGGACATACCGCATGACGCTGCGCTGCTCGGCATGTTGTTTTCGTGGGCGGAAAATCAGGTGCTGGTTTGTGTCAAAAGCGTGCCACTGGGTCAGGTTGCCGGTCAACGCCTGTTATTGTCGTTGCATCCGGAACTGAACGCCGCAGCGCAGGTTGCGCAAGCGCTAACCGATGATCAGTTGTCGAACTGGTCACCCGGACTGTCATTGCTTTCCATTCAGCATGAAACGCAATACAGCCGACTCTATCGATCATAAACTTATGGAGATTACCATGACACATTTATCGGATCCGCTGCGGGTGGGTATTGGAGGTCCGGTCGGATCAGGCAAAACGGCCCTGTGCGAATTGTTATGCAAGAGCATGCGTGACAATTACGACATGGCCGTTATTACCAATGACATTTATACCAAAGAGGATATGGAAATTCTGTTGCGGGCGGATGCGCTGCCGGCAGAACGCCTGATGGGAGTGGAAACCGGCGGGTGTCCGCACACGGCGATCCGTGAAGATGCCTCGATCAATCTTGAAGCGATCGCTCGTATGAGCGCCGATTTTCCGGATCTGGATTTGATCCTGATCGAATCGGGCGGCGACAATCTTGCGGCGACGTTCAGCCCGGAACTGTCCGACCTCACCCTGTATGTGATCGATGTCGCCGGTGGCGAAAAAATCCCGCGAAAAGGGGGGCCGGGGATAACGCGATCGGACCTGCTGATCATCAATAAAACCGATCTGGCACCGTATGTCGGTGCCAACCTCGACGTCATGGCGCGCGACGCAAAGAAAATGCGTGGTGAACGCCCCTTTGTGATGACGAATCTGCGTACTGGCGACGGTGTTCAGACGGTGATTGAATTTATCTGCAGGCAGGGTTTATTAAAGGAACCCCACAGGACGTTTTGAATTACCACTGATTGCCACGACGGGTGTTCCACGCAGTGCGCCACGCTTTGCGCGCTCGATCCAACAGTATTTCCCTGAATCAATATAATGATTTGAGGCAATATTTTTGCTATCCATGTTGATGCGATAGCAAAATTGGTGTGGCGCTAACGCCTGAAGCTGTCGTAAAACAACCGAATCGTCGATTTCTTTGCACTATCGTCATGGTATTTCGGAATAAGGCTATCGCTTTGATACTTTATTTTCTATACTGCCAGATAGTGTGCCCAGCCAACGAATTACACCTGTTCTCAATGCAGCAGCGTACTTGCAATACCAAGTAGCCCAATAACAAGTTCAACGAATTTATCGCATTCAAACCATGGAGGGTGTCGCCTGATGCCTGTCGATCTATGATGAATAAAATGTCCAAGCTGGTTCCGGGAATACTTGCCGTTGTGCTGGTCCTCCCGGTGCTCTGTGCGCGTGCGGAAGATAGCGGCTCGATCGCACGTTTCGAAATCACGCGATTTGAAATTCAGGGAAATACCCTGCTCGAGCAGAAAGATATCGAGCAGCTTCTGGTCCCGTTTGAGGGCAAGGACAGGGATTTCGAATCGGTGCAAAAGGCCGTTGAGACGCTGGAAGCGGCTTATCGTGCAAAGGGATACGACATTGTTCGTGTGGTGCTTCCCGAGCAGGAACTGAATCAGGGTGTGGTCACACTGAAAGTCATCGAAACCAGGATAGGCAAGATCTCGGTGTCAGGGAACAAATTCTTCAGTGACGATAATATCAGGGACAGCTTACCGACGCTGCAGACCGGGCAGACACCGCTGATGGCGCAGATATCGGCCAACCTGAAAGTCGCCAATGAAAACCCGGCAAAAAAGGCCGTCGTGCAATTACAGAGCAGTGACGAACGCGGTGTTGTCAATGCCAACCTGCAGGTTACCGACGAAAAACCCTGGTCTGCCGCACTGACTGCCGACAATACGGGCGATGAAATTACCGGACGTAACCGGCTGACCGCGGTATACCAGAACGCCAATATGGGTGGCTGGGATCATGTACTGACCATGCAATACACCACCAGTTTCGCCAATCCGAATGAAGTGAACGTCTACGGTGTCGGTTATCACATCCCGCTTTATTCGTTGAAGGATTCGCTGGATTTTTATGGCAGTTATTCGAACGTGAATTCCGGCACGGTTACCGCAGGTGTGTTTGATGTCGCCGTCAGTGGCAGCGGCACAGCCTATGGCACCCGGTACAATCACAACATGTTAAAAGTTGGCGATTACGATTCGACGCTCAGCTTTGGACTGGATTACAAGATTTTCAACAATGATTTAGCGATTGCTGATTTGCCTCTGGGAAACAGGATAGCCGTTCATCCCATCAGCCTGAGTTATACGGGCAATTGGGCCGTGACCGGTACTACCGCCAATTTCTTCTTTACCGCGGTGCGAAATATTACCGGTGGTGACTATGGCTCGGAATCGGACTTTGCCTCAGCAAGAACCGATGCCAATGCCAACTACAAATTGCTCCGTTATGGATTCAGTTATTTGCACGCATTTTCTGACGACTGGGAATTCCATGCTGCATTGAACGGTCAGCTGACGACCGATGCACTGATACAGGGCGAACAGTTCGGTGCCGGTGGCGCCAATTCGGTACGCGGGTTCTCGGAACGTAACATTACCGATGACAAGGGTCGCACGACCAATCTGGAACTGTACACGTTCAATTTATGTTCGGGTGGCGCCCTGTGCAGAGTGCTGGGTTTTTATGATTCGGCCTTTGTTGCGCGCAATGATCCCCTGCCAGGTGAAATACCCCAGGAATCGATCGGTAGTGTCGGACTGGGATTTCGGCTTACCAGCGCACCCGATTTTGTGCTGCAGGCCGATGTTGCCCATGTGGTCGATGCTTCAACGACCACCGAAAAAGGAAGTAACCGGGTGCATTTCAAACTGGTGTACACGTTTTAAAACGGATTGCCTGCAACGTATCGTATTAAGTTTGCCTTATACAGGCTAACAAAATGGAGCGTTTTATGAAGAAAGATCAACACAGCTTACCGGTTCGGAAGGCCACTGTTTCCCGATACGACAAGCGCTTTTGTCAGCGCGTGCTGCCCGCACTGATAGCCAGTTGTTTTGCCTGTGGGCCGGTGTATGCCAATCCGACCGGTGCGCAGGTTGTTTCGGGGCAGGCAACGATCACCAGCAACGGCAATGTGCTGACAATTACCAATACACCGGGTTCAATAATCAACTGGTTGTCGTTCAATATAGGCGCAGGGCAGGTGACCCAATTCCTGCAACAGAGCTCCAGCAGCAGCGTCCTGAACCGCATCGTCGGACAGAACCCGTCACAGATATTTGGCGCGCTGGAATCGAACGGCAAAGTTTTTCTGATAAATCCAAATGGAATCCTGTTCGAACCCGGTTCGCAAATCAATGTGGGCGGCCTGGTGGCGTCAAGCCTGAACATCAGCAACCAGGATTTTATTGCAGGTAAAAACAATTTTACCAGCACGACCAGCGCACCCGGCTCTGTCGTTAATCAGGGCACCATCGTTTCGCCCAACGGCGGCAATATTTATCTGATCGCACCGCAGGTGCAGAATACGGGCGTGATCACGTCATCGCAGGGCGAAATACTGCTGGCTGCCGGTCACAGCGTGCAACTGGTGGACGGTGCGGATCCGAATCTGCAGGTGGTGATCAGTTCGGCCGGGGATGAGGCGGTCAACCTCGGTCAGGTTATCGCACAAAGTGGCAAGATCGGTATTTATGGCGCGCTGGTGAATCAGGAAGGTACAGTCAATGCCGACAGTGCGGCCGTCGGTCCGAACGGTAAAATCGTCTTCAAATCAAGCCAGACGACCACGCTTGGCGCAAACAGTGTAACCAGCGCGGTGGGTAAAGGCACTGGCAGCACAGGCGGAACAGTCGAAGTGCTTGGACCGGATGTTGAAATGATCGACAATGCGCTAGTCAATGTGAGCGGCCAGGCCGGTGGCGGGAAAGTGATGGTGGGGGGAGATTTCCACGGCACCAATAGCGCGATACCGGATTCAACCTCGGTGTTTGTCGGGGCCGATTCGGTGATCAGGGCGGATGCCATTCAGCGTGGCAGCGGCGGCGAGGTTGCCGTCTGGTCGGAAAACGGTACCCAGTTTTATGGCAATATCTCGGCACAGGGCGGACCACAGGGCGGCAACGGCGGTTATGTCGAAACCTCGGGTCACAATTTCCTGAATTTTGACGGTAAAGTGAATCTGAATGCCTCAAACGGTACCATCGGTACGTTATTGCTCGATCCGAATTCAATTACGATCTCGGACAACGCGGCAGAAACCCCGCAGGTTGCGCCATCCGGCACAGGTCCGTATACCTACAATTCGAACGCCAATTCGTATATCACGACAGCGGTACTGAATAACGAACTCGATCCCGGCTCCGGTCCCGGTGCCATGGTAACGATAACGACTGCTGGCAACATTACCGTTAATTCGGCGACGCCGGTGACCTGGAACACGATCGCCCGACTGACGTTAAACGCGGGTGCCAATATTGCCATTAATTCGCCGATCACCGCCAGTGGCGGGTACCTGTCGATGACCAGCACGGCTGGCAATATTACTCAATCGGCGAATGGCCCGATCAAGGTTCGCAACGTCACCGCGACAGCCACAGCCGGCTATGTGAATCTGACGAACCCGAATAACGGCGCCACCTATCTCAGCGGATCTGCCGGTGGCTCCGGCGGGTTCCAGTTTACCAATAACAATGGTGTCTACA
>CAITOF010000073.1 GCA_903893945.1 uncultured Oxalobacteraceae bacterium
AACAGGACCGTGAAACGACTCTGCGCCAATGATAGTGCTGCAACCAGTGTGAAAGTAGGTTATCGTCAGGCTGTTATACCCGAAAACCCCCGCCAGTGTCCTGGCGGGGGTTTTTATTTTTGCGCACGCTGCGCACGTGCCAAATCGCGGTGCACATCAGCTGCTGTACTGCGTTTGATGAGGCATCCCTCGCCTGCAGCCGGATTTGAATCCGTAAAAAATAAAACGAATAGTTAAAAATCTTTTACACTATCCGCTTTGCACAAGTTTTTCTGCCTATGATCCCGTGGCTTGAAGCTGACACGCCGTTTCCTTGCGTTGAAAGAGCCGTCGCCGACGATAGCGCGCGTGGTTTGCTGGCGGCCGGAGCCGACCTGTCACCTGGCCGGTTGCTGGATGCGTATCGAAAAGGCATTTTTCCCTGGTATTCTGAAGGGCAGCCGATACTGTGGTGGTCAACGGATCCGCGCATGGTACTTTATACAGAACGCTTCAAAATTTCTGACAGTTTGCGAAAAACACTCCGAAAATTGCAAAATAATCCTGAAATTGAATTTAAATTCGATAATGCGTTTGAATCAGTGGTGCGCGCCTGTGCTGAACCACGCGTCGATGAACATGGAAATGCGGGTGGGACATGGATTTCAGAAGACATGATTGACGCGTACACCGAATTGCATCGAATGGGTTACGCGCATTCGTCCGAAATGTGGATGAAGGACCGCTTGATCGGGGGGGCTTATGGCATTTGTATTGGCCGCATGTTCTATGGTGAGTCCATGTTTTCAAGAGTCACTGATGCGTCAAAAATGGCACTCGCACACCTGGTTTATTTTTTAAAAACCAGGCAGGTTCACATGATAGATTGTCAGCAGGAGACCCGGCATCTGGCGTCATTGGGGGCCGTCGCCATATCACGCAAAGAATTTGTTTCGTGGATAGAGGATGCAGTCAATCAACCCCCGGTCACTGACTGGGTGTCGCTCGGAGCGGGAGTTTAATGTGACGCAATTGAATGATTTGCCCGTTAACATAATTCAATTTTATGCAACTGCGCCCTATGCGTGCAGCTACCTTGACCATCGCCAGGCACGCTCCCAGGTGGCTACGCCACCGCAATTGATTAATGCCGATGTATATTCGACGCTGGTCAAAAGCGGTTTTCGTCGCAGCGGTGAATTCACTTACCGGCCTTACTGTGATGATTGCCATGCCTGCATCCCGATCAGGGTCAGAGTCGCCGAATTTTCGCCGAACCGGAGTCAACGCCGTGCCCTTCTGAAGCACAGTAATTTATATACCACAGAGCACGAATTAAGCTTTTTGCCAGAACATTACGAGCTCTATCAACGTTATCAGCAATCCCGCCACGCCGGCGGTGGAATGGACCAGGACAGTCGCGAGCAGTATGTTCAATTTTTATTGCAGAGCCGGGTCAACACCAGACTGATCGAATTTCGGGATGAGGACTATCGCCTGAAAATGGTCAGCCTGATCGATATACTGGACGATGGTTATTCGTCGGTGTATACCTTTTACGAGCCGGAACCATCGTCATCCTATGGTACCTATAACGTCTTATGGCAGCTTGATCAGGTTAAAAAGGCGGGATTGGCCTATCTCTATCTGGGGTATTGGATCCGGGAAAGCCGGAAAATGGCCTACAAATCCAACTTCCGTCCCTTTGAGGTACACATGAACCATGCCTGGGTGAACGAGACGGACATTAGCCCTTCATAATCCACTTTTATAATTCATAACGATCAAATAAACCTGGTCATTGCCAGGACATCCTATGTCAACGAATCTTCTTTATTCCTTTGCCCGCCCGTTTTTGTTCGCGCTGGATGCAGAAACGGCGCATGACCTGACGTTGCCGCTGCTAAAACACGCTGTATCAGCCGGTTTGGGAATGGTTATTCCCAAACCGGCACCTGATCCGCGTCAGGTCATGGGTATTACCTTTCCCAATCCGGTGGGCCTGGCCGCCGGGTTGGACAAAGATGGGAAATACATCGATGCACTGGCTGCGTTGGGCTTTGGTTCAATAGAAATCGGAACGGTGACACCACGTGCCCAACCGGGCAATCCCAAACCACGCATGTTTCGCCTTCCCCAGGCCAATGCCATCATCAACCGGATGGGATTTAATAATGGCGGCGTCGACGCGTTTGTTACGAATGTCCAGCGTTCCGTGTTTTATCAGAACAAAACAGGCGTGCTTGGATTGAATATAGGCAAGAATGCCGATACACCGATTGAAAAGGCCGCCGACGATTATCTGCATTGCCTCGACAAGGTGTATCCCTATGCGGCTTACGTTACGATCAATATATCGTCGCCCAATACAAAAAATTTACGCCAGTTACAGGGTGGCAGTGAGCTGGACGGGTTATTGGCTCGTCTCAAGAATGCACAGCAGCACCTGACCGATAAACACAAGCGCTATGTGCCACTGGCCCTGAAAATAGCACCTGATATTGATGCTGAACAAATCAAGCTGATTGCAGACAATTTGCTGCGCCATAAAATTGATGCGGTCATTGCGACCAATACGACACTGAGCAGAGATGCGGTGGCAGGGTTGCATTTTTCTGATGAGGCCGGCGGCCTGTCGGGTGAACCGGTGTTTGATCTGTCGAATACCGTAATACGTGGCCTGAAGGCTGAGTTGGGTGAGGCAATTCCTGTCATCGGTGTTGGCGGCATTTTATCGGGCAAGGACGCGCGGGTAAAGATCGAAGCGGGTGCTCAACTGGTTCAACTTTACTCCGGATTGATTTATCAGGGTCCAGCTTTAATTCGTGAATGTGCCGAGGCACTGCGCGTCCTGCGCTAAGAGGGCCCTATTTTTTTTTGCGTGGGCGCCGGACCGGGCTGAACTCTTCTATCATGTCGCGAAATTCCGCGACGTCCTCAAAACTCTTATAGACCGAAGCAAACCGGATATAGGCGATTTTATCGAGTCGCTTCAATTCATGCATAACCAGTTCACCGACCTGAACAGAATGAATTTCACGCTCACCGCTTGAAAGCAGACGTTCTTCGATGTGGTTGACCGCACTGTCAACTGCCGCAGCAGAGACCGGGCGCTTGCGCAACGCCAGCATCAGGCTGGATCGCAATTTGGTCGGATCATAATCGGAGCGGCTGCCATTTTTCTTGACGATATACGGCATTGCAAGTTCGATGCGTTCAAAGGTGGTGAAACGCTTTTCACATTGAGTGCAACGACGACGCCGGCGAATTGCATCGCCTTCTTCGGAAACGCGCGTGTCTAAAACCTGTGTATCATCGTTGTGGCAAAAAGGGCATTTCATTGAACCACCTTTAACCTGAAATAATTCGTGTTGGCGCAGCCATCAGCGTCAACACGAAACCGGTACCGGCATATCTGCAAATGATGACGATTATTTACCGGTTTGATCAAGCCTCGTAAACCGGGAACGCATCGGTCAGTTTTTTGACTTCCGCCTTGACGCGTTCTATGGTGGCCGGATCATTGGGGTTATCCAGTACGTCCGCAATCAGGTGTCCGACTTTAGCGGCCTGCGCTTCCTTGAAGCCACGCGTGGTCATCGCAGGGCTTCCGAGGCGGATGCCTGACGTAACCATCGGCTTTTCCGGATCATTCGGAATGGAATTTTTATTGCAGGTCATATGGGCCGTGCCCAACAGGGTTTCGGCGGCTTTCCCGGTAATATTTTTTGAGCGCAGGTCAACCAGCATCACATGCGACTCTGTGCGACCCGAGATAATGCGCAACCCGCGTTCAATCAGCGCACCGGCGAGTGCATTGGCATTTTTTACAACCTGTGCCTGGTAGGTTTTGAATTCCGGCGTCAACGCTTCCTTGAATGCCACCGCCTTGCCCGCAATGACGTGCATCAAAGGACCTCCCTGCAATCCGGGGAAAATGGCGGAATTGATGATTTTTTCGTGTTCTGCTTTCATCAGGATGATGCCGCCGCGTGGACCGCGCAGGGATTTGTGGGTCGTGGAGGTGACGAAATCAGCATAGGGGACAGGGTTCGGATAGACACCGGCGGCAATCAGTCCCGCGTAATGCGCCATATCAACCATGAGGTAGGCGCCAATTTCTTTGGCTATTTTTGAAAACCGTTCAAAATCGATGCGCAGGGAATACGCTGATGCACCCGCGATGATCAGCTTAGGTCTGGTTTCGCGCGCCAATTGTTCCATGGCCAGGTAATCGATTTCTTCTTTTTCGTTCAGGCCGTACGACACGACGTTAAACCATTTTCCCGACATGTTGAGGGGCATGCCATGAGTCAGGTGTCCGCCTTCTGCCAATGACATGCCCATGATGGTGTCACCGGGCTTCAAAACAGCAAAAAACACGCCCTGGTTGGCTTGTGATCCTGAATTGGGCTGGACATTGGCCGCCTCGGCGCCAAATAACTGTTTAAGGCGATCAATCGCCAATTGTTCAACCACATCCACATTCTCGCATCCGCCGTAGTAGCGTTTTCCGGGATAACCTTCGGCGTACTTATTGGTCAGTTGTGACCCTTGTGCCTGCATGACGGCCGGCGAGGTGTAATTTTCCGAAGCAATGAGCTCGATATGTTCCTGCTGGCGCAGATTTTCCTTCTGAATGGCCGAGTAAATTTCCGGATCGATATGACTTAGTGTGTGATTTTTTGTAAACATTATTTTTCCTAGCGATGAAGGATCATTCCAATATCGTTAAATGCTGCATTGTTCAAAATGGGAGAGCAGGCAGCCATTAACGTTCATACCATGCAGGCTACCCAGGCGTACGGTTGGACCCTGTTGTTACTGAGTCCGTTTAAAATCTCACACTCCCCGATGGACCCCCATCTTCCGCAACGTCGGTAGAGGTTACGTTTTCGCCAGTCGTGTGAGACGAAATGGTGGGCAAATTCTACGCGATGCCCGTTATTTGATCAAGCAAAGGTCAGTTGCCATGGAAAATAATATACTGATGGGTCGGTGCCATTTCAGCGGTTAAAATTGAGGTAGGGCGCGAAAGCGTAAAAAAATAACAGGGAGTAATAAATGATTGTTTTGATAACAGGCGCAAGTTCTGGTTTTGGTGAAGCCATAGCGAGAATTTTTGTCCGGGGCGGACATAAAGTGATTGCCGCCGCCCGGCGTACTGACAAATTGCAGGCGCTGGCGGATGAACTCGGTAGCGCGCTTTTGCCGGTCACGCTGGATGTA
>CAITOF010000074.1 GCA_903893945.1 uncultured Oxalobacteraceae bacterium
CCCGCTATCGGTATTTCGGCGCATCACGTTACCGCAGATGATCCCGCACGCATTACCCGGTTTTTCGAACAACTGGATGGTATTGGTAAAAAGTACCGCGCTGGTTTCCGTGATTGGTGTCAGTGACCTGATGCACCGTGCATCACTGGCCAAATCCGCCACCGGCAATGCATTCGGGGTGTATCTGGTGGTCTGTTTTGTGTATCTGGCCATCACAACCGTGTCGATCTGGTTGTTGCGGATCTGCGAGCAGCGTTTTTCGCGCGGAATCAGGGTGGCATCATGATCCTCGATGAACTACTCGGCCAACTGGCGTCATTTTTTGGCGGGTCATCGGACACCGCACTATTGTCGACTTCCGACGGGCTGGTTCTGACCCTGGCCCTGCAATGCATTCCGCTGGCAATCGGACTGATCCTGTCCATTCCGCTTGCGTTTGCACGCAATTCACGCCGGTTACTGATCAGGAATAGTGTCTGGTTGTATACCTATCTGTTTCGGGGCACACCCATGCTGGTGCAGCTCTTTCTGATCTATTATGGATTGGCACAGTTTGATGTCGTGCGCAGCAGCTGGGCCTGGAATTATCTGCGCGATCCGTACTGCTGTGCGCTGCTCAGCTTCTCGTTGAACACCACCGCGTACACGACAGAGATACTGGCAGGACAGATGCGCCGTATCGACTGGCGAGAAATTGAGGCAGCCTTAAGTCTGGGTATGAGCCGATGGCTTCTGAACATTCGCATTGTCTTACCGTCCGCTTTACGGCGCTCGCTGCCGGCCTATGGTAATGAGGTAATCATGTTGTTGCATGGTACCTCGATTGTCAGCCTGGTTACACTGGCCGATATTACCGGGATAGCGCGGCGGATTTATGCCGATACGTACAATCCGTTTGAGCCATTTGTGATGGCGGGTGCGATTTACCTGATATTAACCTGGTTGATTACCCAACTGTTTCTGAAGATGGAACATCGCTGGTTGGCGTTTTTGAGACCGATTGCATCGACCTAAGAACAGGGAGACAGAATGAGAGCCTTATTTCGACTGATGGCCAGTGCCTTGCTGGTGATATGCACTTCAGGTGCTGCATTTGCGGATCAGACCTTGCGCATCGGCGTCGAGGGCGAGTACCCGCCTTTTAACCAGATAGACCAGAATGGCAATCTGGTGGGATTTGACGTGGACATCGCAAGGGCGTTGTGTGACGCGATGAAGGTTAAATGCAAATTTGTTGTGCAGGCGTGGAATGGTATTATTCCTGCGTTGCTGTCCAATAAGTCGGACCTGATCATTTCAAGCCTGGCGATTACCGACAAGCGCAGGGAATCGGTGCTGTTCAGCCATCCCTACTACATAGAAAGCGCCATTTTTGTGGCCGCAAAAAATAAGCCACTGCAACCGACACCGGAAGGATTAAAAGGTAAAGTGGTCGGCGTGCAGACGGCGACCGTTTATGAAAAAATGCTGAAAGAGAAATTTCCTGATGTGGTCGTGCGGGTTTACCCTGCAATATCCGATCACAATCTGGATCTGGTCAGCGGTCGTATTGATGCGGTGCTGGGTTCAAGAATGGTGCTGAACAACTGGCTGGCCAGCGCGGACGGCAAGAATTTTGAAATCAAGGGAACACCGTCGCGCGACCCCAAATATCTGGGACAGGGTGTCGGTATTGCGGCCCGCAAGAGCGATACCGAATTGATCAACCGTGTCAATCTGGCGCTTGATGCCATCCACAAGAATGGACAGTTTGACGGGATCAGTAAAAAGTACTTTAATTTTGATATTACAAATTGATGATGAGAACTATTTCAGACTATTTGCCCGCTGAGCATGTTGATCATCAGCTTTTCATCAATGGCCAGTTCGTTGACGCAGCCGACCAGAGCCAATTCGACTGCATTTCGCCGGCTACCGGAAAGCGGCTCTGCCAGGTTTCCTCAGCCAATGAACATGACGTGGACCGGGCCGTTAAAGCGGCAAGGGACGCATTTAATTCGGGCGCGTGGCGTGATGCGAATGTCTCTCATCGTAAAAAAATTCTGCTCCGCCTGGCGCAACTCGTGGAATCGAATGCAGAGAAGCTGGCAATTATCGAAACCTGGGATACCGGCAAGCCGATCCGGGATTCGCGCGCTGTGGATATGGCCGGATCAGTCCAGATGGTGCGCTGGTTTGCCGAGAGTGTCGACAAGCTGTACGACGAAATCGCACCCACCGACAATCCGATTGTTGCGCAAATCCGCCGTACTCCGCTGGGCGTGATTGCCGCCGTAACGCCATGGAATTTCCCGCTTCTGACTGCACTGACTAAAATCATACCGGCGTTAGCAGTGGGTAACAGTGTGGTATTGAAACCCTCGGAACTGTCACCATTGAGCGCGCTGTACCTGGCCAGATTGGGTGCGGAAGCCGGTTTGCCCGACGGTGTGCTTAACGTTGTGACCGGATCGGGCGGTCAGGCAGGTGCCGCGTTAGGCCTGCACCCTGATGTGGATGCGTTGTTGTTTACCGGTTCAACGGCGACCGGAAAACGCTTCATGCAGTATTCCGGTGCGTCGAACCTGAAAAAAATCAGTCTGGAGTGCGGTGGCAAATCCGCCAATATTGTGCTGGATGATTGTCCGGATATCGACAAGGCCGTGCAGGCAACGGCAAACGGTATCTTTTTCAATGCCGGGCAGATCTGTAATGCGGGGTCGCGCCTGATTCTGCAGCGCGCCATTGCTGAACAGTTCAAACTGAAACTCGCTGCGCATCTGGATAATTACAAACCCGGTGATCCGATGGACAGTGCGACAACGCTGGGCAGCATGATTTCATCCGGTCATGCCGACAAGGTGCGTGGCCACATCAGGGAGGCTGAACAGCAGGGGGCACGAATTTATGCGCAGGCACGGGCCTGGGACGGCGCTGGCGGCTTCGACGCCACGGCCTGGGTGCCACCGACCCTGATAGATCAGGTCAACAATTCGATGCGGATCGCACAGGAAGAAGTATTTGGCCCGGTGCTGGCCATCATGGAGGTCGATACCGTTGATGAGGCGTTGCAGACAGCGAACGACAGTCAATACGGACTGGCGGCGGCGATCTGGACGTCTGACATGCGCACCGCTCATCGCGCCCAGCAGACATTACATGCCGGCTTTGTCTGGGTCAACAGCGTACGCGCCGGCCATATTGCGACACCGTTTGGTGGTGTCAAGCAGTCCGGGTTCGGGCGTGACAAATCATTACATGCTTTTGATAATGTGTCGTACCTGAAAACGACCTGGTACGACTATAGTTAGGAACAATAATGCAAACGACGACACAACAGACCACGCAATGGCAGGAACTGGACCTTCAGCATCACATGCATCCGTTTACCGACCATGTCGATTTATATCAGGTCAAACCGCAAATCATGGTGCGGGGCGAAGGGGTCTACATTTATGACAGTGAAGGGCAGCAGTTGCTGGATGGGATGGCCGGCTTATGGTGCGTGAATGTGGGTTATGGGCGCGATGAAATCGTCGATGCCGTAGCACAGCAGATGCGACAACTCCCTTATTACAACAATTTTTTCAAAACCAGCACCCCGCCGACACTGGAACTGGCGCATGAACTTTCCAAGCTCACGCCGGAGGGTGTCAATTATTTCTTTTTCGCCAATTCAGGCTCGGAAGCCAACGACACGAATATCCGACTGGTACAAACCTATTGGTCGCTGTTGGGCAAACCTGAAAAAAAGGTGCTGATCAGTCGTCACAATGCGTACCATGGCAGCACGATCGCAGGTGCCAGCCTGACCGGTATGGTGGCCATGCATGATATTCATGCCGTTCCGATTCCTGACATAGTACACATTGCCAATCCTGACTGGTACGCCAGTGGCGGAACTGTTGAGCCGCAGGAATTCGGCGTACAGACAGCACTTGCGCTGGAACAGAAAATTCTGGAATTGGGTGCAGATAACATTGCGGCGTTCTTCGCTGAACCGATACAGGGTGCCGGCGGTGTGATAGTCCCGCCCGCGAGTTACTGGCCCGAAATTCAGCGGATCTGCAAAAAATATGACGTGTTGCTGGTGGTGGATGAAGTCATTACCGGATTTGGCCGCACTGGACAATGGTTCGGCTCACATACCTATTCAATCAAGCCGGATCTGATGACCCTGGCCAAGGGCTTGTCGTCAGGTTACCTGCCGATCGCGGCAAGTGCAGTTGGTGAACGCATGGCGGACGTTTTCCGCAAAAAGGAAGGTCGATTTATGCACGGTTACACCTACGGCGGACACCCGGCAGCCGCCTGCGCAGCACTGAAAAATATCGAAATCATGCAGCGAGAACATCTTGTAACGCAGGTGGGCAGCGATACCGGGCCGTATTTTCAGCAGCAGTTGGCGACCTTGCTGGATCATCCGTGGGTCAGTTATGTGCGCGGAGAAGGACTGATGGCGTGTGTGGTATTAAGTCCGGACAAGGCGCGCCGCGCCGCGTTCGCGCCTCTCGGATTCATTTCCAATCTGGTGCGCAACCAGTGTTTTGCGAATGGATTGGTGACACGCGCTGTGGGCGATGGTCTGGTCTTTTCTCCGCCGCTGACGATTACCCGGTTACAGATTGATGAACTGGTGACCAAATTGAGAAAAAGCCTGGACGATGTGTATCGGACTCACGCATGAATAAAAAGCGCATTGCGGTTGCACGTTTGTGGTTTGAGGGTAATTCATTTTGCCCCAGACTGACAACGATGACCGATTTTTATGCGCGCGAATGGCACGACGCGGCGACAGCGCCTGATTTCTACAGGCACTCGCAAACCGAAATGGGTGGCGTGGTTGACTGGATCGAAGCCAATGCCGACCAGGTTCAGGTACGGATTTTACGCTGCGCTGCCGCACCACCGGGTGGCCCGTTGGCAGCAGGCGTGTTCTCACAGATAGCGGACGAGATTGTGACCCGGTTGAAGGCCCTGCAACAGGCCGAAGGCTGCGATGGCGTGTACCTCTCCCTGCACGGCGCCATGGTGGCAGAGGATGCAGCCAATGCCGATTTTGAATTGATTGCGCGGGTTCGTGCGGCCATGGGCGCGGCCTGTCCAGTCGCTGTCAGCTTCGATTTGCACGCCAACCTCGATCCGGCGATTGCTGAGCGGGTCGACATTATTGTGGGTTACAAGACCTACCCGCATATTGACATGGCGCAAACGGCCATAAAGGCGCTGGATCTGCTACTGGGTACCATCAATCAGGAAATACAACCGGTCTGTGCGATCACAACAGCGAAGATGATTTTGCCCAGCCATCTGATGGCGACCGATCATGCCCCGATGTCCGAGATCGAGAACCGCGCGCAACAATGGATGCTGTCAGGTGCGGTGCTCGATGCCACACCCTTTGGCGGGTTCGCCTACGCGGACACGGCCGTGACGTCGGCAAGTGCAAGTATCTGTATCGATGCCTTTAAGGAAAATCGGTGTGTCACTGACGCAACCGCAACCGCACGTCGACTGGGACAGGAACTGGTGCATGAAATCCGCTCCCGAAAAAGTGCATTTATGCCGACCTTGCCGGATGCCCAACAGGGACTGCAACAGGCACTGGCGGCATTAAGCACGCAAAAGGGTTGTGTGGCGCTGCTCGATCCGGCCGACAATCCCCTGTCGGGCGGTATCGGCGACACGCCCACCCTGTTCAGGGAACTGATGGAGTCTGCGGTGACGCTGCCAACCGTTTTTGCTTTTTTTCATGATCCGGATCTGGTGCGCAGGGCGCAGGAACTCGGTATCGGGGCCGGGATAGTGGCTGATTTGGGGGGTCGTGTTTCAAAGCGCTACGGGCAGCCGGTGTCGTTTCAGGGCAAAATAGAACTGCTGACTGACGGCCAGTTTGTCAATGAGGGTCCGATGGAAAAAGGGTTGTCCTGCAATATTGGTCCTTCGGTTGTGTTGCGAAGCGTGCGGCACCCACATTTGCGCGTGGTAATCAGCTCTGAATGTCAGTCACCCAATGACATGGCCTGGTGCCGCCTGCATCAGATTGATCTGGCCACAACCCGCCTGTTTTGCGTTAAAGCCAAAAATCATTTTCGTGCTGCATTTAAGCCGCATTTGCTGCAGATTATTGACATCGATACACCGGGACCGGCCATGCTGGACCTGACGCAGATGCCGTACCAGCGGGTAAATCGGCACTATCTTGCTTCCTGATGTTGATATCACCCAAACCAGCACAGATCAGTCGTAGACAGAAATAACTGAAAGAGTCGAATGCCAGAATTGATTATTGAAAATCTCCACAAATCTTACGGAAACAACGAGGTACTCAAGGGTGTGTCGTTGCAGGTGGAAAAAGGTGAGGTAATGAGTCTGATCGGGTCATCCGGTTCGGGCAAGAGTACCTTGTTGCGCTGTCTGAATCTGCTGGAACACCCGAATCAGGGCAGTATGACGTTTGGTGGTGAAAAGATCGATCTGCAGCGTCAGAAAGATGGAACGCTGAACTGCACAAATGCACGCCAGCTGCAGCAACTGCGAACCCGTATCGGGATGGTGTTTCAGAGCTTCAATCTGTTTTCGCATATGACCGTTCTGGAAAATGTGATTGAAGCACCGGTCCATGTATTGGGCTGTTCAAAAAAAGAGGCCGTGGAACGTGCCCGTCATTACCTCGATAAAGTGGGGGTGGTGGGGCGCGACAGTTATTATCCCTCGCATCTGTCAGGCGGGCAGCAGCAACGGGTAGCCATTGCCCGTTCGCTGGCGATGGAACCGCAGATGATGCTGTTCGATGAACCGACGTCGGCGCTGGATCCCGAACTGGTGGGTGAAGTATTGAGTGTCATGCAGAATCTGGCCAGAGAAGGCCGGACCATGATGGTGGTAACGCATGAAATGAGTTTTGCCCGCAACGTATCCCACCAGGTTGTATTTCTCCATCAGGGCAGGATCGAAGAACAGGGCGCACCCGGCAAGTTGTTTGATCAGCCTGAAAGCGCTCGCCTGGCACAGTTCTTGTCGTCTGTGCATCGTTAATACTGGAATTTTACGGAAATCTTCTGATGAAAAAAATCATTTTCACGGTATGCACCTTGTTTGGAATCCTGGGTACAGCCAGCAATGGCGTATTTGCCGAACAGGCTGCAGCGACGGTTACACCGGAAATGCAGACCCTGAATCACGCCATCCTGAAACAGCTTATCGAAATCAATACGACCGCCAACTATGGTACAACCGCTGCAGCAAAAGCGATTGCAGAGCGGTTGCTGGAAGCGGGTTTTCCCGCCGACGATGTTCAACTGCTCGCGCCGGATAACCATCCGGAACGCGCCAATGTCGTGGTGCGCCTGCGAGGACAGAATAAGGCCAAGCCGCTGCTCTTCATCGGGCATCTGGATGTGGTTGAAGCACTGCGTGAAGACTGGACACTGGATCCATTCAGGCTGACCGAACAGGATGGCTGGTTATACGGTCGAGGTACCATCGACATGAAGGGTCAGGACAGTGTGGTGCTGACCAGTTTGATTGCACTGAAAAAACAGGGATTTGTCCCTGAGCGCGACATTATTGCGGCATTTACGGCCGACGAAGAGCAGGGGGATGCCAACGGTGTCGAGTGGTTATTGGAGGCGCATCGCCCGCTCGTGGATGCCGGCCTGGTAATTAATCCGGACGGTGGTGAAGCGGGCCTGCAGAACGGCAAACACCTGTATCTGGTGATGCAGACGAGTGAAAAGATTTACGCCACGTTCAAACTGGAGGTCACTGACAAGGGAGGGCACAGTTCAGCGCCGACCGCAGCAAATCCCATTTACCGACTCGCGCGCGCACTGGAAAAACTGTCGACTTTTCGGTTCCCGGTCGACATGACCGCAACGAATCGGCTCTATTTCGAGCGTCGGTCCAGACTGGAACAGGGGCAATTGCGCGACGACATGCTGCAGATGTCACGTCCCCATCCCGGGAAAGCCGTACTTGAACGGCTCTCCGCCAACAGTCTGGTCGATATTTTAATGCGCACCACCTGCACGGCAACCATGATTCAGGGCGGGCATGCGGAAAACGCCTTGCCACAGCGTGCAGAAGCCATGATTCAATGCCGGATTGTCCCGGGCGAATCGCCTGAACTGATCCGGCAAACCCTGGCCAGGGTAGTGAACGATAAAAGCATGTCGATTCAGCCGGTTACCAGAATTACGTTGAGTCCTGAATCGAAACCGGATCCAGCGGTATTGGCACCGCTGGAAAAACTGGTTCATTCGATGTGGCCAGGTGTCGAGGTCATACCGCAGATGTCACCCGGCGCCTCGGACAGTATCTATACCCGTGCTGCCGGCATTCCGACCTTTGGTATCGATGCGATGTTTACCGATATTGACGATGACCGCTTCCACGGTAAAGATGAACGTATCAGTGAGCACGCATTTAACGAAGAGCTGGAATTCATGTATCGGCTCATGCGCGACCTGAGTGTTGTCCCTTGAATCTGTTGTATGTGTTTTGTGTAAGGAATCGTGGTCTTTTAGCCTATTTCATTGTCTATGCTATAACTTCGTCTGAAAACAAATTGACTTACAACAGACCGGGTTTTACAATTCTTGTATAGAACTTTAGTTCTTTAGGCGAACAAAATAACGCATGACTGCCGTAATAGTCCCGACCGCTCTGACGGGTAACTTTATTGAACTGTATTTGTCGTACCTACTAAAATTTTTCTATGCCCAAAACTGCTGTGAGAACCTTCAAAAAATATACAGGTCCGATTTTTCTGGCGTTGGCACTGCTGAATTCATTTGACGTCCCGGCACAAACGGTTCAACAACATTTAAACATTGACGACATGCATCGCGTCGCTGACCTGAGCAACCCTGTTACGTCGCCGGACGGTCAGTGGATCGCTTACACGGTGACCCAGGCGAATCTCCAAATCAACAAGGCAGTCAGCCATATCTGGCTGATCCGGTGGGATGGGACGGCACGAAAAGAACTGGTGGTGCCGGAGGGTTCCAGCGCTTGGCAACCGCAATTTACGGCCGACAGCCGGTCGATAGTCTTTATTGCGGATCGTGGCGAAAGCCACACGTCACAGCTCTGGGTGCAGGATCTGCAGTCAGAAGCGGCGCGCCAGCTGACCACGCTGGACGGCGGTATCAACGAGTATTCCCTGGCGCCGGATAATCATCATGTCGCCGTCATATCGGAAGTCAGCAATGGTGAAAACGAGAATGATCCGATTGTCATTGATCGTTACCAGTTCAAAGACGACGAGCGTGGCTATCTGACCAAAAAACGCCGGCGCCTATTCAGTGTCAGCATGGATGATCAGCACAGTACAGCCTTAACGCCGGACGATATCGATGTCTGGCTGCCGGCCTGGTCGCCGGACGGCAATAGCATTGCGTATGTCGGCAAACGGCAATTTGAAAGTGACCGCCATGCCGGATTTAATGTTTACCTCATCGATGCAGCGACCGGAAAGAACAGTCACTGCATTTCCAGGGATGGCAACATCAATAATGACCCGGATCACTTCAGCAAGCTTGCCTGGTCACCGGATAGCCAATTGATCGCGTATTTACAGGGCGGCCAGGAGCATTGGCTGGAATACGCTCCGTGGGAACTGGCGATAGTCAATGTAAAAAGCGGTGAGATAAAAAAAACCGGAAAGCTCGACAGAAACTACATCAACCCGAAATTTTCAGCCGATGGAAAAACACTGTACGCGATTGTTGAAGAAAGTCGCACTGCCTATCTGACCCGGATCGATGTAAGCAGCGGCCGATACCAGCCAATGACAAAAGGTCAGCGCATGGACGTTGATTATTCGGTCGACGCCCGCAATCGCATTGTCCTGCTCGCCTGCGAAGATAGTCACCCGTGCCGTTTGAGTACCCTGATTTCTTCGGTAGAAACGACGCTCCCCGACCATAACGACTGGCTCAATTCGGTGGCCCTTGCCCGCTCGGAAGATATTGAATTCAAAAGCAGGGATGGCAGCATTGTCCATGCCCTGCTGATGAAACCGCTGAATTACCAGCCGAACCACCGGTATCCCACCATTGTTCGTGTCCATGGCGGGCCCGTCTACCAGTTCAGTCATGAATTCATGTTTGACTGGCAGATTTTTGCCGCGCAGGGTTACGCCGTGCTGGCGGTTAACCCGCGCGGTTCGTCCGGACGGGGCTTTGATTATGCCCGTGCGATCTGGGCGGACTGGGGACATAAAGATGTGGAGGACGTGCTGGCAGCGACTGACTATGTGGTCGCTGGAGGTATTGCGGATAAAGACCACCTGGGTATAGGCGGCTGGAGTTACGGTGGTATGCTGACGGATTACACCATCGCCAGGGATACCCGCTTCAAGGCAGCGATTGCCGGCGCCGGTGCGGCCAACATTCTTTCCAACTACGGTTCTGAGGAATATGTCGTCTGGCTCGAAAGTGAATTGGGTACTCCATGGAAAAATCTGGATGCTTACCTGAAAGTCAGTTACCCTTTTTACCATAATGACCGTATCGTCACACCCACCCTGTTCATGTGTGCATCGCTGGACTTTAACGTGCCGTGCATAGGCAGTGAACAGATGTATCAGGCCCTGAATTCACGCCGCGTTCCGACTCAGCTGGTGGTTTACAAAGACCAGCATCATGGACTGGATGTGCCCAGTTATCTAAGCGACAGATTGACCCGTTATGTGAATTGGTACGATAAGTATTTAAAGTAAATCCTGAGAAATCAGTGCGCAGGAAAATGAAAAAGGCAGTAACGAAAATTAACTATTAAAAGTTGGTCCAATATTGGGAGAATGGGAATGGAATTGAAACGCATGGTAATTGCAGTGACAGCCGCTGTCGGCGTGATGGGAACATCGCAGATGGCATTTGCTGATGATACAACGACTGCAAAAACGGATGAACCGCAGAAAGTCTACATTACCGGTTCGTCGGTCAAGCATATACAGGGTGAAACATCGCTGCCCGTGCTGGTCATCACCAAACAGGATATTGACCGCACCGGTGCCACCACCACGACTGAACTGCTCAATTCAATTTCGGCTGCCTCCAGCTCCGGTAATACCAACCCTGCATCCAACACACTGGGCGTCAACATGATGTCGGGTGCATCGCTACGCGGACTGGGTTATCAGCGCACCCTGGTACTTCTGAATGGACGCCGGGTCGCCAATAATGCCATGGATGGTGGCGGTGTCGATCTGGAAACGATTCCGCTTTCAGCTGTCGAGCGTGTCGAGGTGCTGGAAGACGGTGCCAGTGCGGTATATGGCGCGGATGCGGTGGGCGGTGTTATCAACTTCATTCTGAAGAAGGATTTTCAGGGTGTCGAAGCATCCGCATACGGAACTGGCACGCAACATGGCGGAGCGGCCGGCTCGAGAGCCACACTCACCATGGGAACCGGCGATCTGGTCAACGACAATTACAACCTGTTCGTGACCCTGAATGCAGGTCATGACAATTCACTGAATTACGCAAAAAGACCGCAGCTCGGTTCATTGTTGCTGCCGGCCAGCTACGGGCCACCGAATGGAAACGGTCTGGGCAGGTATACCAACCTGGCCACAGCGTCCTATCCAGGTAATGCGTATTCACAGGATGGTACGGTTGCCGGGAATCCGTCGAATCCAAACTGTACAGCCCCCAATACCTATCCAAATACCGACGGTACCTGTTTGTTTGACTACGGATCGTTTGGCCAGATACTGCCTGCCGCGACCAAGTATTCCATGGTATCCAGAATGACGTTCAAAACCGACAATGAAACCGAATATTTCATTGAAACCAGCGCGTCCCGGAATAGCTATGTGTATGGTAATTACCCGACCTTCGCCGATGGCAGTAACACGACCGCCGACGGGTCCTTTGCGGGCTTTACGCCATTTACCGTCAATCCGGGCCAGCCATTTTATCCAACACAATGGGCTGCCAATAACAATTTGGCCGGACAACCGGTTGCATTCCAGTCCTTTCTTAATGAACTCGGCCCATCGACCGGTGAAGCGGTGAATGATCAGTATCGTGTCGTGTTCGGCACGACCGGGACTGCGGGCGGTTGGGATTATGATACCGGTATCAACCTGAACCACGCGTCCAGCGCCAGCTACTTTTTGAGTGGTGTCGTCGATACCCAGAAATTTTATAACCTGACCCTGTCCGGCCTTTACAACCCGTTTGGACCACAGACGGCAACGGGGCTGGCGGCATTGCAGGCCACCCAGTTCAGTGGCAATCTGACACGCGCGAATTCAACGGTCGAATCATGGGACTTGAAGCTGTCCAGATCCATAGCAAAAGTACCGGCGGGAACCGTTGATTTTGCGTTGGGTACCGAGCTGCGCAGAGAAACGCTGAATCAGGTTTATTCGCCCGAATGGGCGCTGGGTGAACTGATGAATTACGGAGGCACCGGTGGTTCATCCCAGCCTCAGCCTCGTAACATCAAGTCATTGAGCGCCGAGGTTAACATCCCGATCCTGAAAACCCTTGAAGCTGACCTGAGCGCACGCGATGACCACTACTCCACGTTCGGCAACACCGTCAACCCCAAAGTTTCGGCAAAATGGCAGCCTGCGGAAACATGGATGGTGCGTGGTTCCTGGGGTACCGGCTTTCGCGCTCCTTCCCTGACGGATACGTCCACACCGCCCACTTACGGGTATACCGTTCAGCCGTTTTCGGATCCGGTACGATGCCCGGGTGGTAATCCTGTGCCGGGTGCAAGCCCGATCGCGGATTGCAACAATTATTTCCAGGAACTGACCGCCGGTAATCCGAATCTGAAACCTGAAAAATCCCGGCAAAGTACGATAGGTGTCATGTATGAACCCAGCAAGAATCTGACTCTGGGGGTGAACTACTTTCATATCGACATTAAAGACGTGATCCAGTTGGCCGGACTGCCTGCGCAGCTGGCGTTTGATCCGGCAACAGCAGCCCAGTATTCCTTCATGCTGGTGCGTTTCCCCTCAACGACACCGGGCCTGCCAGGTTCGATCAATTACGTCAATACGCCATCCATTAACGAGGGTGGCTGGGATCTGAGTGGTGCGGACCTGACCGGCGAATACATTTTCCCTGAGACGGAACTCGGCAAATTTTCGGTTAAGACCAATGGAACGTATTACCAGAAATTCAATATTTCAATGCTCGGAAGTGCCGGTGTCGGTGTTGCCGGACAGGATAATCCGCTGGGGTTGGGTGCGTTCCCACGCTGGCACCAGTATGCCGCTCTGAACTGGGTGAAGGCGGATTGGGATGTGACGTTCGATTCAACCTTCTGGTCCGGTTATGGAGATTACAATCCGTATTCCTACTACGGTTTGACCACGCCGGGTAATCCGCGTGTCGCCAGCTATACACTGTTCAATCTGACTGGAGAATACAAGTATTCGAAAGCCTTGAGTTTCAGTGCCGGTGTCAAGAATCTGTTTGACCGGTTGCCGCCCTACACCAATTCGTGGGTAAATGGCTGGAACCCGACGGTAGCGGATCCGCGCCTGCGGGCCGTCTGGCTCTCAGGAACGTATTCGTTCAAATAACCGGACAGCGTTTTGGCCAGCGCAGTAAAAAACCCGCTGCCCGTATCTCATCGGTCTGATTTTCATCGATCTGGTCGCTGATGCTACGGGCAGTATTTTTATCTCAGGACACCTGCAATGAGACACCGTTTCAGCAAAAAAATTTTCGTTTGTACGTTTTTAATTCTCATCAGTGTGCAATGCGACGCCCGACTGCAGCGCGCCAGAAACCTGGGCGTGCCGTTTGAAGGGGACACCGGTCAGTTCAACGCGATCACTGATGTACCCGGGGTGGAGGTGGGGCAAATAACGCTGATCAGTGGTGAAGGCAAGCTGGAAGTGGGCAAGGGTCCGGTGCGTACCGGCGTCACGGTCATTTTTCCGCTGGGCAAAGCGAGTGATGCTGCAGTAAATGCCGGTTTCTTCAATCTCAATGGAAACGGTGAAATGACCGGGCAAGCCTACCTGCAGGATTTTGGCGTCGCTTATGGACCTATCGGCATAACCAATACCAATGCCATAGGGCAGGTGTACTCCGGCATCACACAATGGACCTCGCAAAAATTCGGCAGCGCGATCTGGCCTGTCGTGGCCGAGACCTGGGATGGCATGTTGAATGATATCGAAGGATTCCACGTACAACCGCAACATGCACTGCAGGCCATCGACAGCGCCCGTAGCGGACCGGTCGAAGAGGGCAATGTGGGTGGCGGTACGGGCATGGTGTGTTTTGGATTTAAGGGGGGCATCGGAACTTCATCGCGCGCAATAACCCTGCAGGGTAAAAAGTATACGGTCGGGGTACTGGCACAATGCAATACCGGCAAGCGCGATGTATTGCGCATCGCGGGCGCACCGGTAGGACGCGAGTTCGCGACCCGATGGCTGGGCTGCTATGAAAAGGCGTTTGCCGCGCCGGACCGACAACCCTTGTGCCGTGCAGATGGTACTGGCGGTGTGCCGACCCGGGACCAGGGCTCCATCATCATTATTGTCGGAACCGATACGCCGCTGTCACCGACCCAGCTAAACCGGGTGGCCAAGCGTGCTGCCCTGGGGCTGGCACGACTCGGATCCTATTCCGGTAACGATTCAGGTGATCTCATCCTGTCGTTTTCCACTGCAAAAGGTGCGAATGACCCGGACAACTCGCTGACCGTCACCTCCACGCAAATTGCCAATAAAGATATCGATACCGTATTTGAAGCGACAGTTCAGGCCACTGAGGAAGCGATTGTGAATGCAATGGTGGCAGCAAAAACCATGAGTGGCATCGATGGTTACACCGTGTTCGGGTTGCCGCACGATGAACTGGTGGGGCAACTGCACAAGTATAACCGCTTGAAAAACTGAAATGGGTCTGACTATGTTTGTTCCCCTGAATGCATGGATTGTCGATGGCATACGCACTCCGTTCGGACGTTATGCGGGTGCGCTGGCACAGGTCAGGGCCGATGATCTTGGCGCCATACCGCTGCGCCATTTGATGGCGAGATATCCGGCTATCCAATGGGATCAGCTGGATGACGTGATCCTCGGTTGTGCGAATCAGGCGGGTGAAGATAATCGCAATGTCGCCCGCATGTCAGCTTTGCTGGCGGGACTGCCGGTTACCGTGACCGGTTGTACCGTGAACCGGTTGTGCGGCTCAGGTCTGGATGCGGTAGCGATTGCTGCGCGTTCATTGCACTCGGGCGAAGCCAGCCTGCTGATGGCCGGTGGCGTGGAAAGTATGACACGTGCCCCCTTTGTGATGGCCAAAGCGGACAGTGCGTTTTCCCGACAGGCCAGGATAGAAGACAGTACCATAGGCTGGCGCTTCGTCAATCCGGCCATGAAAAACCAATTTGGCACCGACTCCATGCCGGAGACGGCAGAAAATGTCGCGAACCAGTTTCAGATTGCAAGGGAAGATCAGGATCAATTTGCGCTGCGATCGCAGCAGCGCTACCAGAGTGCGCTGAATGCCGGATTTTTCGATCAGGAAATCGTTCCCGTTGCGCTTGCGCAAAAAAAGGGCGTTGTCGTCAGTGTTACGAACGATGAGCATCCCAGGGCCGACACCCAGATTGAACAGTTGCGTAAATTGAAAGGCATCGTGCAACCTGACGGCAGCGTCACAGCAGGAAATGCCTCCGGTGTCAACGATGGTGCCTGCGCGTTATTGCTGGCCTCGCAATCTGCTCTGGAGCGTTACCAGCTCAGGCCCAGGGCACGTATTGTCGGGTCCGCTGTCGCAGGTGTCGAACCTCGCCTAATGGGGATGGGCCCGGCACCTGCCACCCAGAAGTTGTTGCAGCGACTTGGCTGGTCTATCAACGATATCGACGTGATCGAACTGAACGAAGCTTTCGCGGCACAGGCGCTGGCGGTATTGCGCCAGCTTGGATTGCCGGACGATGCAGCGAACGTGAATCCGAATGGCGGGGCGATCGCCATTGGCCATCCCTTAGGTGCGTCAGGTGCACGACTGGTATTAACAGCCTTGCGCCAGCTTGAACGATGCGGTGGGCGTCGCGCGTTGGTGACGATGTGCATCGGAGTGGGTCAGGGCATCGCCCTGGCCATCGAGCGGGTCAATTGATGGTGTTGCGGACAGCCACCTTCCCCGGACAATTCGGGGCAGGACTGGACCCGGCAGATGTTACCGGATCGGTGTCAGGATTTCACTGAGCCGGTCCCGGCTCCCTTCGATCCGCACCAGATGCGGATATTTCAACCCCGCGTGATAATCCAGTAGTACCGTCTGGTAGCGCTCGTTGTTCTTGAGCATGAGTTCGATCGGCTCCCTGGAATCCCTGGCCGCCGTGATGGCCGCCTTCAACCCTGCTGACTTGTATGCAAGCCCGTTCACAGCCAGTAATGTCATGCCATTCATGAGGCGAGCATTGAACGCCGGGCTGTCCCAGATGACGTTGGCCAGGTGGCCCTCCTTGTCAACGGCAAAACCCAGCGAATAACTGAAGTCGGCAAGCTCGTTGTACTCTTCAGTCAGCTTGAAATAGCTGGACGGCTGGTCCGTAAAAACCAGTTGCCAGCCCGATCTGGCCAGACCAGCGAGCGGCGCACCGGGACCGTGGCTATCCAGACGCGAGCGCAAGAAGCCACTCCAGTCGTGCGGTTGCACGGTGTTAAGTGTGTCCACGACATCGTCGAACCGGTAAGTCACGGGAACATGGCTGCCATTCTGCACACTGAAAAACTTCTGCGCAAAGTTGTTCAGTGAGCGGGTGTCACCCGACATTTCGCGTATCGTGGTGTCCGCGTCCAGCCAGATCAATAGGCCTTCATCGTAATAATCCACGTCACGCTGCCAGGATACCCAGGGGTTCGACTGGTGATAGCTCAGGATAGGCTGATTGGTGGTGTCCTGAAGGTTGCGCCAGGTGCGCCCGGTGGCCTGATCGTAGCTGGCTGCGGTATTGGCGATGTAATCCATGACATCGGATTTGCTCAGAATGCCAGAACGTGCCGCCAGTACAAAACCCCAGTACTGTGTTTGCCCTTCGTACACCCATAATAATGAATTTTGCATCGGCACATTGTAGTTGGGTGTCCAGAGGTCAGCAGGGCGGCGGAATTTGCCGTTCCAGGAATGGGTATATTCGTGAGCCAGCAAGTCGCGTGCAGGTTGGGATTTGTCCCATTCAGAGAAATAGTTCGGCCTTACCGCATCTTCGCTGGACTGATGGTGCTCGAGGCCGATGCCGGAGAATTCGTCACTCAATGCAAACAGAAAATCATAATGGTTGTAATGCTGGGAGCCATACAGTTTATAGGCCTGTTGCACCAGTGCCTGATGCGCCGCGATCTGTTCCGGCGTCGCGTCCAGATCCGTGCTGTTATCGGCCACGACGTTCAGGTGAACCGGGATTTTTGCACCGGGATCCAGGTCATAGCGTTTGAAGTAGCGTCCTGCCATCAACGGGGAGTCAGCCAGTTCGTCCAGCGCAACCGGTTTAAAGCGGACGTGGTTGCCATTCTGTTCCTGCAGTTCGAGTGCCGAGGCGAATTTCCAGCTGTCAGGCAGGGTAATGTTGGGCTGGAACTGGATATCGCGTGCGTAGTACCCGGCAGGATACAGCACCAGCGTATTCCACTGCAGTCCGATCATGTTCGGTGTGATGTTAATACGCCCCTGAGAATGATCTGCCGGTGCCAGAAACTGGAAGTCGGCTTCAAGCTTGTTGACACCGGACGGTACATTAACGTGAAACGCATACATGTCGATGGTATCGCGTTTCCATTCGAGAGGCTTTTGATTGGCGAACAGTTTCAAGCCTGCCAGCAGCTCGATCGGACCGGTCGGGGAGTGATTTCCCGGTATCCATTTGGGATAGAACAGGGTCAGCGGGCCCGCTTTGACCGGGATCGATTCGTGCAACCGGACTATTTTCTGGGCCACATTGGTCGCGTCGACGTTGAGTTCTATCGTGCCAGTGTAGGGCTGGTCCAGCGCCCTGGGAATGTCCTGCGCATGCACGCAATACGCAGCCGTGGCGCAACTGATCAGCACGGTTAATTGACTGAACCACGGGCGGCAGCAGGAAAACTTGTCGTTACGGATAAGCGTCATGGGTTGTCTCGTTTTTAGTCAAAATTTGAATCAGCAGGAACTTGTGGTCCCGGTGAATTCGGCCCGAACCGGTTATTTCAACGCCGAATACCGGATACCGTAAGTGAAATAAAGCACAACAGCGGCAATCATCCAGATTGAAAATACCTGAAAGGTCAGAGTTGACAGGTCCTTCATGATGTAAATGCAGGAAAAAATGCTTAAGACAGGTACCACGTAGGGACCAAACGGTACACGGAACCCGCCCATTTCACTTTGGTCGCCCCTCAGCTCATTTTTATGGCGCATGATGGGTACCGCAATGGCAACCAGAATGAACGCGGTCAATGTTCCCATGCTGACCATATCCCATAAAAAATTGGAATCGACCAGACCGGCAATGATGGCAATCACTGTACTGACGATCAGGGTATTGCTCACCGGGACCTTGGTTGTCGGATTGACGCGTTTGAATATCGCCGGTGCCAGGCCGTCCAGGCTAACTGCATAAATGATCCGTGTCTGTCCATAGATTGACACCAGTGTCACACTGAACACTGAAATAACGGCCCCGGCTGACAGCAATAATGCCGGCCATGCCTGGCCCGTGACATCCTGCAATATAACGGCCAGGCCCGCTTCCTGGCCGGTAAATTTTGACGCCGGTTGCGCGCCCACGGCGGCTATCGCCACCAGCAGGTAAAACAGGGTCACAATCGCCAATGCCAGCATAATGCCGATCGGAACATTGCGCTTTGGATTTTTGGTTTCCGCGCCGGCCGTGGCAATCGTATCCAGGCCAATGAACGAGAAAAACACGGTGCCCGAGGCAGCGGTAACACCGGCCATGCCTGCCAGTCCGTGACTGTTGTCGGTATTGAAAAACGGGAAAAAATTGTGGCTGTCAAAGCCGGAAAAAGCGATTATCACGAAAAACAGCAGGATGGCCAGCTTGATACTGACCATAACGGCATTCATGGTGACCGACTCTTTGGTGCCGCGGCACAGCATGACGGTACACAGAATCACCAGCAGCACGGGTGGCAGATTAAACTGACCGGGGTGAAATTCGACGCCGTTGGTGCCCAGCACCAGCATCGGCGTATGCAGCAGTTCGGGTATCTGCCAGCCTATGGAATTCTGCAGAAAATTATCAAGATAATCGGACCAGCCAATCGCCACGGCACTGCCGGCCAGGCCATATTCAAGCAGCAGGCAGGCGGCGACAACAAAAGCCGCGAATTCACCCAGCGAGGCGTACGCAAACGAATAAGCCGAGCCGGAGGAGGGAATGCGGAATGACAGTTCAGCATAACAGAGCGCCGTCAGCCCGGCGGTTAATGCGGCGATCAGGAACGACAGGATCACGGAGGGGCCGGCTTTGGGAACGGCGACCGCCATGGTGAAAAAAATGCCGGTACCGATTGTGGCACCGACGCCGATTAAGGTCAGGGCGAACAGGCCGAGTGAGCGATGCAGTGCCGGATGCCCTTGCTCATTGATTGCGTCAGTTGTTTCATTTATGGAATGGTTAACTTGTTTGGTGCGGGTTAATTGTTGAAACAACGTTTGTGCCATGAACTATTCCTAATTAATGAAGTCATCGCAACTTTAAACGGTAAATAGTAATTTGTGGGGAAATTTTGACATGTGCCTGTTTGCCCAAGCGTTAATCCAACACCCGTCTGTTTTACAAGCCTTGTCCCGGACGGCCGGCTGGCGGATTTGTCATTTTGACCAAACCCGCAATATCGTTGGAATAATATCTGTAATACTCTAAAAGCAAGTAAATATAAGGGTTTATACGGGTTGAACATTCATATAATAAGCAGAATTATGCTAACCTTAGCATGGCGGCGACTAATCGGAGGCGGATCGTTGCCTTATAAAAGGAACAAGCAAAGAAATAAGCAAAGGGATAAGCAAAGGAATAAGCATGAATGCAACAAACACCCACCATGTGCGGTTTTTAACTATTGTGAAACCCGAATTTTCAACGGAAAACGTTTATGCCCTGCTGGAAAAAAAATATCGGCTTCGTGGCGAAATCAGCGCGTTGGAAAGTGAACGTGATCTGAATTTCCGGGTAAAGACCAGCAATGGCAGCCAATATTTGCTGAAAATTTCCAACCAGGCTGAATTCAAGGAAAATGTCGATTTTGAAATCGCTGCATTGACGCACATTGCAAAAACGGCGCCGTCGCTTCCTGTTCCGCGTCCTGTCCGTACCACCGAGGGAAAATATGTAACGACGGTTATTTCAGAAAAAGGGGTACTGCATATCGTGCGCCTGTTAACTTTTCTGCCCGGCACGGTACTGTCGGAGGTTGAAAGAACGGAAAAACTGGTGTTTGACCAGGGAAAAATCGTTGCGAAAATGGCGCTGGCCCTGCAGGGTTTTTTTCATCCGGCGGCGGGGAGCCGCGAGTTGCTCTGGGATGTGCGCGAAGTGACAACCTTAAGCCCGATCGCAGACAAAATCGCCGATCTGCGTGTGCGCCAGGTGTGCCATGACGTCATACAGGATTTTGAAACGAACATCAAACCCACCTTGTCCGCCTTGCGGGCACAGATAGCGCATATGGATCTGAGCCGCTACAACATGGTGGTGGACGCGGCTCAACCTGAACAGGTGGGCGGTGTACTCGATTTCGGTGACATGCATCATGGCCCCTTGATCCAGGATGTTGCCGTTGCGCTGGCTGACGTCATGCAACCCGAAACGCGTCCCTATCAGATGGCGCAGGTATTCTTGCGCGGCTATCAATACGTTTTGCCGTTGCAACTGAAAGAAATTGAACTGCTCTATGATCTGGTCCTGGTTTATCTGGTTGCGTATTACCTGATCTGTGAAAGCCGCGGTGAATCGTACAGCATTTATGATCAGCAGCATGTTCTTGCGCTGATCGACGATATGCAATGCAAGGGGCGTGAAGCGGTGACCGATCTGTTTGCGCAGGCCTGTGGTCACCCCAGACCAGCGCGTATTCCGCCAGGAGATCTGGCCTCGCTGGTTACGCGCCGTGAGGCAGTCATGGGCAAACCACTGTACGTGTTTTATGATCCGCCGTTGAACATGGTACGTGGTGAGGGCGCCTATCTTTACGACAGTCAGGGTAAATCCTATCTGGATGTTTACAATAACGTCCCGGTGGTCGGACATTCGCATCCGCTGGTGGTTCAGGCGGCCAACAGGCAGCTCGGGCAGTTAAATACCAACACCCGTTATGTCTGCGATGAGATTATTGGTTATGCGGAGCGTATTACCTCGACATTGCCTGCAACCCTGTCGAATGCTTTTTTTGTCAATTCCGGATCGGAAGCCAACGAACTGGCCATACTGATGGCCGAGGCCTGCACGGGAAACAGGGGCGCGCTGATTATTGAGGACGCTTACCACGGCTGGACCAAGGCGGTTGCCGCTTTGTCGCCATCCGGCAAGCCGGGAACACCCATCGCCGCGCATGTGCGTACCATTCCCGCCCCGGACCGATACCGGACAGCACATACCAGTGAAGGTGAATTATTGGCCTTTTACGCGGCGGCAGTGGACCAGGCCATTGCCAGTCTGGCGCAGGCCGGAATGAAGCCCGCCTTGTTTATCGTTGATTCGGCGTTTTGCTCCAACGGCATACTCGACGTGTTACCCGGTTACCTGCCGATGGTGTTCGACAAGGTCAGAAAAGCGGGCGGCCTGTGCATTGCCGATGAAGTGCAGGCCGGCTTCGGTCGTATGGGCACACAATGGGGTTATACGCTTCATGACGTCACTCCCGACCTGATTACCATGGGGAAGCCCATGGCGAATGGGTATCCCATGGGGGGTGTCGTCTGCAGTCCGGATATCATGGCAGCCATTTCCAGGGACGGTGCGGTCTTCGCCACTTTCGGTGGAAACAATGTGGCCGCAACAGCCGCCAGTGCGGTGCTGGATGTGCTGCACCAGGAAGACCTGATTGAAAATAGCCGGACCATGGGAGCCCTTCTGAAGCGGCAACTACAAACGCTGGCCCTGAAACAGGATCTGATCGGTGATGTGCGTGGTACCGGCATGGCAGTCGGTGTGGAACTGGTGCTGAATCGGGTCGATAAAACCCCGGCAACCCGCCAGACCCGACAACTGTTGCAGTGGATGGCCGAGCACGGTGTTGCGGCCGGTTCGGATGGGCGTTTTGGAAATGTCCTGAAACTGCGTCCACCCCTGATTTTTACACCGCACCACGTGGATCAGTTTATTGCCTGTCTGGATGAAGGTTTATCCTCTCTGAATTAAGGAATTTCATGCACCCTTCGATACGTGTAATTCAAATCGGCGCTGTCACTGAAATTACCATAGACAAGCCCAAAGCCAATGCCATTGATACACCGATGAGTCAGGCCCTGTATGAAACAATGATCGAGTTTGAGAGAAATGATCAGGCCAGGGTCGCCATTATCACCGGTGCGGGTCAAAAATTTTTCTCGGCGGGTTGGGATCTGAGCGCCAATGAAGATCCGCGCGATAAGTACAGTCCGGGCGGATTCGCGGGTCTGACTGAATTGTTTGACCTGTCTAAACCGGTCCTGTGTGCTGTAAATGGCATGGCCGTCGGTGGTGGCTTTGAACTGGCACTGTCGTGCGATTTGATCGTGGCAGCCGACCATGCCACTTTTTTTCTGCCGGAAGCCAACATCGGTCTGGTGCCGGACTCTGGGGGGGTGTTGCGACTGCCCAAGGCGTTGCCCAAGGCAATTGCCATGGAAATGCTGTTGACCGGCAAACGGCTGTCTGCGCAGGAAGGCAGGCATTTTGGACTGGTGAACCAGGTCGTGCCGGCCGGTGAGTTAATGACAGCGGCGCGGGCGCTGGCTGAAAAAATTATCAGCGCGGCGCCGCTTTCGGTACAGGCGATCAAGGAAATCGTACGTGAAACGGCCCACCTGAAGGTGCAACAGGGTTTCGAACTGTTGTACAGTAACGATCTTCCGCACTACCGCCGGTTCTCAACATCGCAAGACATACTTGAAGGTATGCACGCATTTAATGAAAAGCGCGCACCGGTTTGGAAGGGGAAATAATGAGTTCTGTTTTTGCAGCGAATCTGTTTGCGGGAAAAACCGCGTTAATTACCGGCGGAGGAACCGGCATCGGGTATGCCATTGCCGAACAGCTTGGCAGGCTCGGGGCGAATCTCATCATCGCGGCACGCACGGTGGATACCCTGAAAGCCGCCCAGCAGCGCTTGGAGGCGCAAGCGATCCGGTGTGACATCGCGGAATTAAATATCCGGGATGCCGATGCTGTCGCTGAACTGTTTGAGCAACTGGCAAGTCGGGGAACATTACCCGATATTCTGGTGAACAATGCCGGTGGACAGTTCGAAGCGCGGGCGGTTGATATTTCAGCCAACGGATTTCGTTCTGTGATCGACCTGAACCTGAACGGCACCTGGCATATGTCGAGTAACGCCGGCAAGCGCTGGATAGACGCGGGGATGCCAGGTTCGATTGTGAATATCGTGCTGTGCTGTGACAACGGCCTGCCTGACATGGTGCACGCCGGTGCGGCCAGAGCGGGGGTGATCAACATGACCAAATCGCTCGCCGCCGGATGGGGTCCCTACGGCATTCGCGTGAACGCGATTGCGCCCGGCACAATCAAAACGTCCGGGCTGGACCAGTATGACCAGGCCAGTCTGTTAAAGGGTGTGGCGCGTCTGCCGATTTCAAGGATGGGCACACCGGAAGAAATCGCCGAGGCAACGGCTTTTTTATGTTCGTCAGCCGCGTCCTATATGACCGGCACCGTGTTGCAGGTGGATGGGGGAGAGCATCTGGTGACGAGCAGCGCGTCGACCTGAAGTTCAGCAGAGTGTCGCGGTCAGGCAAAAAAAAGGGTGCGAGCAGAAGCCCGTACCCTTTTGCTGGTGTTGATCAGCGATTACAGTGAGCGGCACACGGTCCAGAAGTTGGCCGAATTTTCATTGTAGGCGACGGCTGAATTGGCACCGGCTGGGTTGAATGGTGCGGCGGCATTCACCACACCTTGCAGGCTACCGACGTTTGCGCCAATGTTACTGACAGGCAGCGGACCGTCGATAATCACATCAACACCTTCAGCCTGCTGACCGGTCACGGTGGACAGGCAAACCGAAACACCGGAAATACCGGCGGCTGCACCAAACGGAGTGAACGTAACGCCAATGATGCCGCCATTGGCCGACGTCGGATTGGTAATTGTGTTCGGTGTCGTGGCAAAAAATCCGGCTGCGCCCAGGGACTGCCAGAACGCAGTCTGGTCACCCGCCGTTGCAAATGTCGTGGCATGCGGCAAGTTAGCCAGATTCAGTGGCGCGACACCGCCGACGGTATTGGTAGTCCAGCCACGGGCCGCCAGTGTCGGCAGCGCTTCTGTACCCGGTACGGCTGCATAGCGATCAATGTAGCCGTTATATGCTGATGAAACAGCGTTCATGTTATTAACCAGGCCCTTGATGCGGCTGTTATTGATTAGCGCCTGACCTTTTAAAACACCGGCCAGCAAAACGCCGATAATGACAAGAACAATGGCAATTTCAACCAGTGTAAAGCCCGACTGACGCGATTTGATCGAATTCATAAATGCTCCTGATTAGCGGTCCGTAAATAGGGGATAAATAATTGGTGGATTAACAAAACAAATAATTAATATGTGCTTTCTGGCAAAGATACTCAATTAATTTACACGAAGCAAGTTTAGTTGTGAAAAACTTAAACGGGTTGTGGTAATTTTCGTCAGAACTTAATCTTTCTTCAATATTGCATCGATGAAGGACGCAGGCGTTCCATTTCAACACGGCGCGCGCGCAGAAATTGCAGTTCTGCGGCATCAGTGACCTGGCCACTGGCCAACAATTTGTCTAACAGCGTCAGCGCCTTGTCGGTTTCTCCCATGTCGGCCAGCATAAAAATATCCATTTGCTGCGCCCAGTCTGGCACACTTTTGTCGGTGGCATATAAACGCAGCGCTGCGGCGTATTTTTCTGCCAGGGGTAAATCGTTTAACTGGTGCCGCGTCATGATCGCCGCATAAGCAAGTGAATTCCAGCGCCGGTCCGGATCTGCAAAAAATTGATGATAAACGAAATCAAACATGGTTGCCTGCTTGGTCGGTTCACCGACCGCGCCATAAATCTGGCTGGCAAGAAAGAGTGGATACTGCCCCCGTGGATCGAGCTGCAGAGCAAGGTTGAGCCAGACCTGTATCTGGCGGTAATCGAGTAAGCGGAATGAACCTTGTACCCCCGGCTGGTTATCAAATGTCTGTATATAAAGCAGCAGCAGTTTTGACAGTCCGATCGGTTCGCCAAAACTGGCCAGCTGTATTGACGCCAGGCCTGGCGGTGCCGGCAGCGCTTCGGCACGGGCTAAAGGCACCGGTTGCTGTACATGCCAGAGCAATTGGGCCGAGAAGGCCAGCGCCAGAATCAGCAACACAGGTTTCGGCACAAAGCGCAACGGCCGTACCTCGGGTCTGACAGCCTGTGCAGTCTTGAGTATCATAAGTTTTTGCGGTAAAAATCAAACAGGGCGGCTCCCGACAGCAATGCCAGATAAATGACGCTTTGCCCCAGCAGGGGCAACAGTTCATTCCAGCTACCCAGGTTATAGACCAGCCATTCGGTACGCGTGAAGTGGTCGAGGTGTGGCAGGACTGCTGACAACACATCGATCATGGTTGACATGATGCGATTGGAGAGTGTTTTTTCAAGCAGAGGCTGGTGGCTGATGAGTTCCAGCGCGGTAATGGAACGTGCCATCAGATAAAATCCGAGCACCGAGCTTAACGCCGGCATCACCTGATTGAATGTAATGACACATAACATGGAAAAAGCGGCAATGATCCAGCATTCAAACAGCAACGACACTGTCCACAACGCACTTTGCAGCGGCGGAGCCAGCAACGAGGTTAACAGACCGAACAGGATGGCAAACAGCATCGAAATCAGGGTAAAGCCGACCAGTTTGCCGAGCAGGTATCCGCCGCGGGTCAGAGGCAGGGCCAGCACCAGTTGCAGGACCTTGTCGTTGAATTCGCGCACCAGACTGGTCACCACAAATGTGGCGAGCAGAAAAACCGCAGAAAAACGCAGAAACGAGGCCATCAGGGCCAGCTGTATTTCACGCTTCTCGGTCAACGCAAGCTCATTCAGGAACCCGCTGAATCCGATGGCCGCAACCACCACCACGGCAATCAGCCAGGTAATGCGATTGCGTATCGCTTCAAGCAGGGTGTAGAACGCTATGGTGCGAATCTGTTTGATCATGCGGGTGTCGGGCGTGGATGACGGACGCTGAAGGCAGGTTTATAAGGTAATCGCATACACGGCCAGCGGGTTGGTACCGGTACACGGGGCACTTCCCAACCCTTTGCCTGTGGTCAGACTGCCGTCATCCACCTTGATATCGACTTCATTGGCAATGTCGCAGGGCAGGTTAAAAAACAGTATCGCGTTGCGTGCCGCCGGGTTCGCCGCGGCAAATCCCGGCACCAGCACATTGGCCCTGAAGGCAGAAACCAGTTGAACCGGTCCATAGATGGTGTTGAGATAATTGCCGGTGGTGGACGGATTGATCGTGCCTATCAGGCCGGCATTAAACAGTTGCCACGGCGCCTGTGCCACTTCGGAACCGGCATTCGCTATGCCTGCCACGGTCACTATGCCGTCGATCGAGCCATCGCCAATGTTGCCGCCGGTGCCCTGTACCAGCGCCGGTGTTGCATTGATATAGTTTGCCGGATTGGGGAGGTCGCCAGGCAGATAACCATAGCGCTGCTGGAAATAAACCGTTGCAGTGCGCAGATCGTTGATGATGGTCACAATGTCTTTTGCCTTGGCACTGCGGATGATGGCCACACTGCTGAGCAGGCCATACAGCACCGCGCCTATGATGACAAGGACCACGGCTATTTCAACCAGTGTAAATCCGCGCTGTTTTATCATAGTCATTCTGGTCCCTTATTGACAGGACGGCGTGGGATTACCGACCGGCGCAGGCGCTGTCGCCGGCACCGTGCAAATCGCGGGCGTAGCGATGCCGGTGCAACCGACGTAAGGCGTATTGACACCGGTACAACTCGACGCATTCACGGTTAATGGCGTGTTGGCAGCGGTACAGAATATCCACGGCGCTTTATTTCCTGTGCAGGGTGAACAGTACGACTTGCAGGACGCGACCGTCTGTTCGGTGACCAATGGCTGCAATAGATCCTGAGGCAGCAGATAGAGTATCTTGTCGTCAAACGGACCGTTAAACGCGGTCGGGTTTTCGGTATAGGGCCGCAGTACAAAGGTGGTGGCGGTGGTGGTCGCGTTGATGGTTTCATCCGTGTTTATGGCTGGCGGTGCCGCGTTATTCTGTCCCTGCAGCGTTTTTGCACCGTAACCGTTTTTTCCCGCTGAAAGAATAACCACAACGGCATTTTGCGTCAGCAGTGTCGGTGCGACGACGCCGTCGCCCTGATTGATGGTAAGGCCCACGGAGGGATGGGGCAGCTGGTTGATATCAAAGGTGGTGGCCACGGCGGTATTGACGGTCCAGTTTTTAACCACCGGGGCCACGCCGTTCGCCACTTTGTAAACAAAAAAGTTACCCCAGCCATCCTGCGCCGTGTCCCTTGGCAGTAACAGCGTTGCCCACGGCACAACGCCATACGACGCGGCGGCGTTGGCATTGCAGGTGGCCGCCTCGGTGCCGGTCGGGACCGCCGCTTTATCCGGGCAGGGCAGTCGACGGTTGGTGCGCAGGAAATTAATCAGTGCCGCTTTAATCTGTGCCTGGTTCGCCGCAGTCGTCGCGTACGCCGTATTGGTCAGCGATGCCGCGGTTATTTTCAGACCCAGCGTCAGCAGGATACCGGTCAGTACAACGACAATCGCCATCTCTGCAAGAGTAAAACCAGGTTGTCGGGTCGGGTGGTTAATCATTTTTCAGGTTAAAAAGTTGACTGAATCGGGTATCGGGTCTGCCAGATTTTTTATCATACTCGCCATGGTGGTTATCCGAAAACAGGTCAAGGGGTGTTTCGCGTGACGGACGGTTGAATTTTTGTCATGTCCAGCAATTTGTGCACTTGCCCGGTTTGTTTTTCTACCGAGTCGCCAACCCTGAGTTTAACCCGTTTCCCGTCATCCGTTCTGACAAGAATGACAGGGTCGTGTTGGGGTTGTTGCACGACGCGCAACTCCTGACGGGATTCATTTTCATGAATCGGTACCTGGTTAATCCACGTGGTAGTTTTGCCGTTGTTGCGAATCACATAGCCATTCAGCGTGGTACCGAGGTCCACCAGATCCAGACGCGTCGTGCCCAGTTGGCGAGCCTGATCCATACGTAGGCGTTCCGCCTGCGTTACAAAGAGACGTCCAAGCGGTTCAGCGGCCGTCTGCTGGGCGCAGGCAGGTCGCTGCAGCAGTGCCAGCAGGCTGAGGGTAACGAGCAGGAAGTGATAAGCACGCATCTTATTTCCCCGCCTGACTGGTATTTTCACTCGTCTCGGCAACCGGTCTGGCCACGGTTATCCAGTACAGTGTGCATTCTGCATTAAGTAACGGGAGCAGGACATTGGGTTCCGGGGCGGGCAGTCGATGCAGGGAGCAGCTCTGCAGGTCATAGATTTGCCCGCCCCGCAGACCATTAAAAAAACGCAGCAGATCGACCTCGTGCAGGAGATCCATTTTGACTGTCATTCTGCTGCCGCGCAGCTCCAGTGTGCCTATGTCAGTCGTTGGTTCAACCTGAAACACCTGCTGTTCAACAATGTCGTAACTGATAGGTTGCAATTTCGCCTTTTTTTGTATGGACTGAATGGCTTCCACCCATTCCAGGCGCCGCTCCGCACCCACAAAGCCACTGTCAACCAGTTGATTGTATTTGGGCTGAAATTCGTAAATTTCGCTGAGTTCGATTTGTGCAATCCGAAGCTTTTCGCGGGTTTTATTTTCCAGCGCATGGGCCACTGTCACCGCCTGTTTCTGGGTTTCCAGCAGGTGCTGGCTGGAAATGATCAGGCCGGCCCCGACAAGAGCGCAGAGTACAAAAACAATAACGGCCTGGCGGACGATGGGGAAATCGTCTTTCCAGAAAGTGCGCTCGCGTGGTAATTCTTTTACCTCGGGCTTTTTCCGGTCCGCTGTGGGTGTATTCGTTGCCATTTAGTTTTCAGGTATCCATAATATCTGCAGTTCAAATTCCGCCTTTGGGGCTGCGCTGCCACCGGCTTCCCCGTCTATCGGGACGCTTGGACGGACGTCCAGCGGTGGGTGCACCACGTTCACTTTTACAGCACTGTTTTTTGTCAGTTCTGCGACAAAGGCATGGACACTTTCAAGCGCGGTCCGATAGTCATCCTTGAAGGGAACCACTTCGCCTTTGAGGACCACCAGTTCCGACGGTCTGGCCGGCACGCCGATCAGCTTTGCGGGCGGCGTGCCCGGGTCGGTGGTCTGGGTTTGCGCCTCGGCCTGCGCCTGCGCCAGAACCTGGGCCGGGCTCATCGCGCTGGTATCCACCAGTTCCCGTTTGTCACTGATCTCCCAATTCAACTCATTCAATTTCAATTGGGGTAACCGGTTCAAGACCTGGCTGATGGCCTCAAATAGTCGATTCGGTGTCGAATTGTGTTGAATCAGAAGTTCGTGCAAATCAACCGCCGCTTTCATGTTATGCGGTTTCACCTCGGTTTTCGGCATGCTTTCTATGACACGTTGATAGCGGCTTTCATTTTTCTGCGTTTCAAGATTGATCTGATTCAACAGGTGTTTTGATTCGATCGTCTCGACAAAATTGGCACCGCTCCAGAATAAACAGGCTCCAATGGTTCCGGCACTCAACACGTATAACAGAATACGGGATTTCCACAAACTGTAAGCACTGCTTTGTTCCTGGAGTGCAAAATGCGTGGAAATGGACTTTTTCCCCAGGAAATACAGGAACAGTGTATCCAGATACTGAATGTCGGCCGGTGTTCTGAAGCCGAGTTTTTTTGACGCGACTTGTGGGGTTAAAAACTGGTAGTTGGTGGTATCGGAGGACAGATTCAGATTCTGCAGACACTGCAATGCCGGAAGATTATCCAGCGCCACAACGTTCAGCATTTCGCCGCGCTGCAGTTGGCGTGCATTGGAAAGAAATAAACGCGTTTTCTCCACTTCGACTCGCGTGACTTCAGCGACATCTTCAGGAATTTCCGAATACAGTTTGGTTAAACGACTGAAACGCAAATAGCCGTCCTGAAAGAAATTCTGTCGCAAGCCCGCGGATTGATGGGTAATGAACAGCGTGGCCTCATTGCCGAGCTGGAACTGTTTGAACAGGCCGGCACTGAGCAGGGCGGTTGAATAAATGCCAGCAATCGGCACCTGCTGTGCCAGTATCGTGTCCATCCAGGGTTTGATCAGCGATGCATTTGTCAGGGCATTGAACAGGATACGGTCATCTTTTCTGCCGGTCTTTTCACGGCCCTGTGTGCTCGCATGGCGAAATGGCGTATCGCGGTACAGTTGCTGCAGGCGCCGTTCTATCAGGTTTTTCCGCGTTCCGCCATACACATGCGGAATCGTGTCGCGCTGGAAGTCTTCTTCCACCAGATCCATCAACAGAAAAATCGGCGTGTGCAGGTGTTTGATGAGGTAGTTCGACAGTGATTTCCAGCCAGCTTCGTCGTTCGGAAATGTCCGGCCTTCGGACAGCTTTCCGCCCTGCCAGAGACGGGCAGTGAGCTGGTTGTTGGCGAGATAAAATAACTGTTTACGCAAAAAATAGCCTCGATGAATAGGGTCGCAGAATGATCAGGTCTGAAGTCTGGAAATCATGTCGTAGATCGGTCCCAGTACGGACAGCATGACCCATCCCAGTATCACGCCAAGTATAACGGTCATGATCGGCTCAACCAGTCCCTGTACCCGATCGATCATTTCCCTGATTTCGCGGTTATAAAAATAGCTGACGTTCAGTAGAGCCGTATCCAGTTGCCCGGTGGATTCGCCCACTTTGAGCATGCGAATAACAAGGGGCGGAAAAATGCCGGTCGCCTGAAATGCCGCGGTCACTCCCTGTCCTTCTGAAATCATCTGCCCTGCGCGCTTCAATCCGTCGGACACGACTTCATTATCGACAATTTCTTCGGACAACTTGATCGCATCCAGGATGGTAATGCCGGCGGTATACATCAAGGCAAAGAACGTGGTGAAACGTGACAGTATGATTTTATGCAGAATGGGTCCCACCAGCCAGATATGCAGTTTGAAGTCATCAAACCTGAATCGCGCCGTTGGACTGGTCCTGATCCAGAATTTCAGTCCGACATAGCCGGCGACAGGAAGGGAAATCACGAGATACCAGTAGTTAATAAAAATATTCGAAACAAAAATCAATGCAATGGTATGAAAGGGAAGTTCGCCGCCCATGGTTTTGATAAAACCGATCAGTTGCGGTACCAGATAAATCATCAGAAAAAAGGTCACGCCCATCACGACCGTGCCGACAAAGGCCGGATACATCACTATTTTCTTGGTTTGCGCTGCCAGCTCATCCTGCCACTTCAGGCTTTCGCTCAAACTTTTGAATACGTCTGACAATTTACCGCTTTTTTCTCCGGCGTTTATAAGTGCGGTGAACGATTTATGGAATACGTGCGGGTAGCGTTCCATGGCTTCGGATAACTGCATCCCACCTTCGATATTTTCAATCAGGTCGGCTACCACGGTGCGAAAGCGCGGGTTATCGACACTGTCACGCAGGTCGGCCAGTCCTTCCAGCAGCGGTACACCGGCTGCGGTCATCTGCTCCATGTGAAAACAGAAATTGATAAGGTCCTTTGTGCTGACCTTGCCCTTTCCGAACGAGAGCGCCTTAACGCTGACCTGCCTGCAATCAATCAGATCCAGTTCCATGCGTTTCAAACGCAACTCCAGATCCGGCAGATTGTTGGCATCCATGTTGCCACGCACCGTCCTGCCGGTCGCGTCCATCGATTGATAGGCGTACATCACCATGCTGTAGTCTCTGCCATCGTTGTCATCAGGGTTATCAATTCAGTTAAAGCAAACGGTCGGTCAGGTCGATCACGCGCGAAATTTCATCCAGTGATGACGACCCGTCAATGACCCGGCGTACACCGTCTTCGACCAGCGGGCGAAATCCGTTGGCCAGTGCAACCTTCCGGATTTCACGTGCGGTGACACGACGTGCAATCAGGTCATCCATTTCTGCGTTCATTTTCAGCAACTCCATGATACTCATGCGACCCTTGTAGCCCTGATGGTCGCAATGTTCGCACCCGACCGCCCGGTAAATAACCGTTTCAGGCTGGTCCGGTGTCAGCCCGAGCAGCTGCCGTTCTATTTCATTGGCCGCTTCGCCCTGTTTGCAATGAGGGCAGAGTCGGCGTATCAGTCGCTGGGCAACGATGCCGATGATATTGCCGGCCAGAATATCGGGCAGTATGCCTATATCCTGCAGGCGCGGTATGGCACCTATCGCCGAATTGGTATGCAGAGTGGAGTACACCTGATGCCCGGTCATGGCGGCACTGAATGCCATTTCAGCCGTTTCACTGTCACGGATTTCACCCACCAGGATCACATCAGGATCCTGGCGCATCATCGAACGAATGCCGTTGGCAAAGCCCATTTTGACGGATTCGTTGACCGAGGTCTGGCGTATCATGTTCATCGGATATTCCACCGGATCTTCCAGTGTCATGATATTGATGGTGTCGTTATTGATATGATTCAGGATCGAATACAGCGTGGTGGTTTTTCCGCTGCCGGTTGGGCCGGTGACCAGAATGATGCCTTCTGGCCGGGCCAGCATCAATTTCAGTATCGTCAAGGCGTCGTCGTCCAGACCCAGTTTGTCCAAAGGCACAATCCCCTTGGCGCGATCGAGGATACGCAGAACGACGTTTTCACCGTGTGCGGTTGGCTGGGCCGAGGAACGGAAATCAATCTGCCGTCCTGAAAATCGAATTGAAATACGCCCGTCCTGGGGTGCCCGTGTTTCAGCGATGTTCATGTTGCTCATGACTTTGAGGCGCACTGCCATGGCGGGCCAGTAGGTCTTGTGCAGGCTTCGGATCTGGCGCAATATCCCGTCAATGCGATAGCGTATTCGCAGGAAAAATTCTTCCGGTTCGAAGTGGATGTCAGACGCGTTCTGCTGAACCGCATCAGCCAGAATCGCATCAATCAACCGCACCAGCGGCTGGCTGTATTCGTCAGAAACGGTTTTCAGGCTCTGGTAATTTATTTCACCGGTCTCGATTTCGTGCAGTATGCCGTCGATCGACAGTTCAAAACCATAATACTGATCGATTGCTTTGCTGATGTCGGATTCGCTGGCCAGCATCGGCGAAATTGTCGCAAACTTGCCGACCATCGCACTGATCTGATCCAGTGCAACAATATTGGACGTATCGGACATGGCCAGCATCAATGTGCTCTGGTCCTTGTTGAAAACGACAGGAAAAACCTTGTAACGCTGCGCCATCTCCTTGGAAATCATCTTCAGCGCCGTACCGTCAACCACCATGTTGGACAGGTCGGTACTTTGCTGGCCCAGATTTTCACTCAAGGCTTCGCGTATCGTTGCTTCGGTAACGAAGCCGAGCGAAATAAACAGTTTGCCCAGTGGTTCGCCGTTGCGTTTCTGTTCGATCAATGCAATGCGCAGCTGATCTTCGCTGATCACGCCTTTCTGGATCAGGAGGCTGCCAAGGGGTAATTTCGATTTTTCTGCCATGGATATCAGGGAGTAGCTATCTGTTGCAACTGTTTGATTCGACCTTGTGCCGCATCCGGATCAAAGTTGCCGGAACCGTGCGCCGACAGCGACAAGGCGCGCTGGTAATAGTCCAGCGCGAGTCGGGTCTGTTCGAGCCGGTCCAGACTTACCGCCAGATTGTAGGCAAAGTCGGCGTTATCGGGCGACGTGCTGAAGGCCCTGAAAAACATTTCCTGCGCTTCCGACCAGCGTGATTGCCGCATATACACATTGCCAAGTTCAAACAGGCTGGCGCCAGATTCAGGGTTCTGCGCCAGTACCTTTTTCAACTGGCTTTCCGACTGCTCAGCGTCGCCATTCCTGAGACTGGTTAATCCGGCCACGGCATCGGCGTCGGACGGATTCAGATCCAGCATTCTTGAATAGTAGGCGGCTGCCTGATCCGGTTGCTTATTTTTCAGTGCTATCGCGGCCAGTCCCAGTAACGCATCACGATTGGCGGGTTCATCCTTCAGGGCCTTGTCATAAAAGGGTCGCGCTGCATTCGCGTCGCCGGCACTGAGCAGGCGATACGCCTGCACCAGATTCGCATTGACGTTTGAAGGGGCGATAGTCCGGTTGATTTTGATCTGGTTCGCCGCGGCGAGCAAGGTGGCCTGCTCAATCTGTTTGGGGGAGAAATGCGGTTCCTCCCGGATAACGGGCAATTCGTCACTCAGGGGTTTGTGTTCTGTGTCGCTTGATCCCGCTCCGGCATTTTTGTTGTTGGCCGGCGTCATCGGTGTGGCGCTCGCGACAGCCGGAGCTGCTGTCACGGAAGCAGCGGGCGCGCCAGGGTTGGCAAGGGAGCTGACTGTGCCGGGTGGTGCCCTGTCCGGTGCCGTAGCCTTGGGGGTCAAATCGGCAATCTGCAGCATCTGCCATAAATAAAACCCGGCAGCCGTACACAGAGCCACCACGATGACACCTCCGGCCCAGTAGACAGTGCGGTTGGAACGCTCCGGCTGTTTTGACGCCAGAATTGACTGTGCCATGAGTGGCGTCTGTTTCAACTGTGTTTCAGTTTTTCGTAGTTGCGGTGCCGGCGTTTCGACGAATTTCGGTGCGCTGCTGACCGGTGGGTCAACATAGGTGTGCCGTTCCTGGGAGGCACTTGAAAAAGTCATGTCAGACAGGGTCGGTACCGGCTCATTGGCCGTTGGCACATGACCTGCTTGCGCGGCGCTGCCCTGCAGGGTCAGGTCCGGTGTGCTTTCCAGATCCGACAGGTAGAGCGGCGATTCAGATGATCGTTGCTGCGATAATTCGTTAGGGGCTGGTTCGATCTGATAGTGACCTGTCCCGGCAGCACCGGGTTCCGGCAAATTCAGTTGAGGTTCAATTTTGGCGGATGATTTATCAGGATAAGGCAATCCCGATTCTATGGCGGGAAACGTATTTTCTTGCCCAGCAAGTGTCCGATCGTGTTCCTCCTGCTGTGCCGGGGACATCTGTTTTTTTGCATGCTCGGCTTTTTTCAGCGCCTGCATTAACAAGCTCATGAGCTGGCCCCCTTGTCAGTGCCGGGAGCAGGCGCCGGACTGGGACCCGAACCCGGAGCCGAGCCAGGAGCCGAACCCGGAGCTGATTTTGCTTTGATCGCATCGCCATAAGGTGTCTGATTCAGCGGTTCGTCATCCGGAATATGGGAGCGAAAGGCCTTGAAATCGCCATTAATGTTTGCGTCCCTGACCACAACCGGACGCAGGAAAATCACCAATTCCGATTTGGTGGTACTTTCATTGCGATAGCTGAACAGGTCGCCGACGTAGGGAATCGAGCTCAGCAATGGCACGCCATCCTTGTTGTTGTTCACCTGATCCTGCATCAATCCGCCCATCACGGCAACCTGACCGCTCGGAACTTTAAGTATCGATTCCATTTCCCGGCTCTGGATCACCGGGACATTGCTGACGACCGGCGGCACCGCAGTCGACAGGGCCGGGTTGGGATCCTGCACGTACCCGATAATGCGCGAAATGCTGGGGCGCACGTTCATGGTGATTTCGTCACCGTCGGTAATCTGCGGCGTGACACTCATCACAAACCCTACCGGTACCGTATTCAGTGTTGATGTATAGGTCGTCGTGGCCGGTGCGCCGAGCGTGCCCGGCGTGGTGGTCGCCGTGATCGTAAAGTACACATTGTTGTCGACCACTTTCAGCAAGGCAGTCTGGTTATTCAGAACACTGATCTGGGGGCTTGAAACCACCTTCACTTTACCAAACGATTCCAGTAACTGTATGGTTGAGGTAATGTTACCCAGCTTGGTGATGCTGGAGAAGTTCGTCACAAACAGTCCGGCACTGGTGCCGGGTGACACGGCGCTGCTCAAGGGGACAGAATTTACCTGGCTCTGGTTGAAGCTCAAGGTGTTCGTCGCGCCCGTTTTGAGCAACTGCCAGTTGATGCCTTGCTGGTACTGGTCACTTAACTGCACTTCAACCACGGTGGCTTCAATGAACACCTGGCGTTTGGCGCTGGACATGACCAGATCCAGAAATTCCTGGATACGTTCATGTTGCCGGCTGGTTGCGCGTACCGAAATCAGGCCGTTTTCCGGGTTGGCAATGACAGAGGCCGCTTCGCGATATGTGGTTCCCCGGTTGGCGTTATTGACATTTCCTGCAAGCGTACTGGTTTGCCCACCGGTTGCGCCCGGCTGTCCGCTGCCAGATGTTCCGCCCGTCGCATTGGTCGTTACCTCACCGGTCGGGTTTGCATTGGCGCTGTTAATGTCCGTCTGCATGCCGGTCTGGTTGGACCCGATGGTACCGTTTATGCCCGGTATAACCTTGTCCGTTTCGCGCAGGATATCGGTAATATTTTTGACCAGCGTCGGCCAGAAATCATTATTCGATTTGTTTTCAACCGCCGTCGTGGAATTGTTGTTGGCGGTGCCGCTACTGCCGGCTGTCGCGCCGGCAGAGGAAATCTGTGTCGCGATGGTCACCACTTCAGACGCGTGGCGCGTGATATTCACGTAATCGATCTTGTAATTACGCAAGTAAGGCTTGTCTGGCATGACCAAAAGGTTTGAGCCGTCCAGTTCGTAGCGCATGTCGACCTGTCTGGCGATGCGCGACAGCAGGTTGGGCAGCGTCTGGTTTAATGCATTCAGGGTCACTTCGCCGGTAATGCCCGGATGTATGTCAATATTCACCTTGGCGTCACGCGCCAGGGCAAACAGCAGCGACTGCACAGGCACTTTATAGACGGTCACACTGTAAGTTTCCAGCGCCGCTGTCGGCTTGGGTGGGCTCAGATTGGTGCTATGTTGTACAGGGTCGGGAATTGTGCCGTTGGCGGGTGGTTGATCTTTAATATGGAGTGTCGACGGTGCCATAGGCTTTGTGCCACAAGCGAACAATAAAAAACACAAAGAACCTGCAAGAGCAATTTTTGTCATTGGGGAAAGTCGCCTTAATAAGTTTTAGCCCATCAGATATATTGCAATACGTTAATCTTATGACAGAATTAATGTTTCGGCAAATAAATCTGGCATAAAGCCCCGAATACCCTTCCTGAATGAGACACCTCGAACTACGCTTTGCCTATTTCCTTTTTTATACCACCTATGGTCCGCAACTGCGGGCGATAGCCCCATTTCGCCGCAATCTGGTTCAACGTGTTCAGCGCGTCCTCACGACTGGCGTAACTGCCAAACACAATGCCGATTCTGGAGGGGTTAGCCTGGGCGGGAGCATACAGGTAGACATCGCGCAAACCCATTTCTGTTTCCATTTTATTCAGGTAGCGGGCGACATCGCCCTTGTTGCCCGATGTGATCATCGCCAGCTGAATACTGAATTTATCCGCAGGTTGTGAATTTAACCACCGCGCTGTCAGGGCGATGCGTTCATCGATCGACACGGGCGACCCGTCTGCCTGGCTAGGACTGATCGGCCTGGCTGCAACTGCCTGGGTGACGCCATGGTCAGTTGGCTGGCTTACCTGCCTGACCGGCGGGTTTGCCACGGCGGCAGCGGATGGGGTTGCCCGACCTGGCGCCGTGGACGCAACAGTCAACGGTTGCGCGGCGGCGGCCTGTACCGCCACGTCTGGCACCGCTTTGTCGGGCGCCGCATTGTCGGGCGCCGCTTTTACGGGTGTCGGCATTGTCGCGGCGGTGAACCGGTGTATTTTCGCATATTGCCAGGCGATCACCGAAACCAGTGATAAACAGACAACGACTGCGAGAGCGGTTAGGCGTGCCCCGATACCGAGCTCCAGTCCATAAAGCGCTTTCCTGGGAAACTCGCTGTCGCGGATTGCCGCCTTCACGTGTCGGCTTTTGATAATGTAGGCGTTGTCGGCATAAGCCGCCAACATGGATTTGTCCGCCAGTATGCTGACGCGGCGGATAATGCCTTCGGACACCCGGCTGATCAGTCTGAGCGCAGCACGGTCGAAAAGATCGGGTCCCTGATATCCGGCGGAACGCAAACGGAACATCAGGTACTCCGGCAGGTTGGCCGGCTTTAATGGCGGAACACTGAAACTGTTGGTAATGCGTTCCCTGAGCTGACGCATACCCGGCGTGTTCAGATGATCATCGAGCTCGGGTTGGCCAAAAAGCACTATCTGCAGTAATTTGTGGTGCGCCGTTTCAAGATTGGTGAATAACCGAATTTCTTCCAGTGTTTGCAGCGACATGGCCTGTGCTTCTTCCACCAGCAGTACAACCTGCTTCCCGGCGATATGCTTGTTGACCAGTTCGGTATGCAGCATGCGGATGACTTCATCGACACGTTTGCCAGTGATAGGTAACTCGAGTTCGCCGGCAATGGCAAAGATTACCTGATCGCTGGTTAGCGTCGGATTGACCAGATAAATGATTTCGATATTATCTGGCAGGCGGCTTTCCAGCATGCGGCACAACATGGTTTTACCACACCCGACTTCTCCGGTGACCTTGATAATCCCGTCTCCCTGAAGCACCGCATAAATCAGCGCTTCAAGAATTTCTCCGCGCTTGTTTCCCGCAAAAAAAAAGCTGGGATCGGGCGTCATGCCGAAGGGTAGTTTATTTAAACCGAAATGATTGAGATACATAGGCCGCAGGTTGGGAAAAACGACGTGACGAGTGGGCGTTACCGCTGGATTATAAACACATCAATCGGAATTATGAAAAAAGGATGCAACACTGTTGGAAATAAGTACTACACCAGGTGTGATGGTCATGACGCCAGTCTGGGTCAGGCAATGCATTTCAGATAAGCCTGTTCCAGCGAGCTGGCCTGATAGTGATGGCGGCACTCGGCAGGGGTGCCAACGAAACGCAACTGACCGTCGTGCATTATCGCCATCCGGTCGCAGATTTCCTCGACGTCAGCCAGTTCGTGCGAGTTAAAGAACAGCGTACTGCGGTCTTTCCGGATCTCCTGCAAACGGATTTTAAGCAAGGCGCGCGCTTTGGGGTCGAGGCCGCTCATGGGCTCGTCGAGAACGTATAGTTGTTTGCGTGCCAAAAAACAGGCAGCCAGGCCCAGTTTCTGGGTCATCCCTTTCGAATAGGTATGCACCGGTTTGTTCAATGCAGCACCGTCGAGGTCCAGGCTGGCCAGCATTGCCACCGCGTCGCGGCTGTTGAACGCGATGTTTTGCAGGGTCAGGCTGTATTTTAAGAAATCGGTACCGGTCAGGTAATACGGCGGCATAAACCGCTCGGGTAGAAAAACCAGGGGTTTGCGGGCATCCGTGATCTGGTGATTTACACCAAAAATCGTGATTTGTCCGCTGTCGACCGCGCAAAAATCGAGCATGCACTTGAGCAAAGTCGTTTTTCCGGCGCCATTCATCCCGACCAATCCAAAAAACTCGCCCGGTTGAATTGTCAGATCGATGTTCTGCAAGGCCGGTTTGACGGGTTTCCTGTAATAGGATTTGACTACATGCTGAAATTGAAGCGCGGCGGTCGACATGGCTAAACGGATTAAGCGGATTAAACGGATTAAATGATTATAAGGGCGGGTGGGCTGCGCGTTCTATCAATGCATGTTCACAGAGTTTGAAACCAAGATACGACAGGACAGCAGCAAACGATGTCAATAGTAATTCAATTAACTGTCTTAATCCACCATCCCAGAGTGCCATGATGCCATATTCAATCAGATAACTGGCGTTGGCGGCGACATATTTAACCAGATCCAGCGATAACAGGCCAAACAGCAGGAACATCACGACCATCAAGAAATAGGTTGTCATGTAATGATGCACCAGCCAGCGAAACAGCCGTGAAGTCTGCCGGGCGCTCATGGTGTTGCCGTCATGTTGGTTAACAGGCCGGCTTCAACCCAGATTCGAAGATAGCCGGCAACCGCAGTAGCAGCGTCGTTGGCGCAATCCGCCGTGCCAAAGTCGTGGGTCAGCTCACACAAATCGCCAAAGGTGTGTCCGTTTTGGACTGCGTTTAGCAAGTGGGCTTCAACAGGTTCAACGGAACGCCATTGTGTTTGATGTTCTTTGCGCCAGATGAGCAGATGGTGGGCGAATGCTTCCGGTGCGTCGGTGTCGGCCTGTGGGTCTGCTGTCAGCGCCGCCCATAACGGCTCCACATTCCAGGACAGGGCCAGCAGGCGCAGTGTCGGGTGCAGGTCAAACCGGAGCGACGACCAGGCCTCCGCGGGCAGTTGCACAAAATCGGCGACCTGAAGCGGTTCCGCATCTTCGCCATCAAAGGCGCTGCCCAGCGCCCATTCCATCCTGATCAGATCGTGCAGTGCCGGGTGCGGTACTGCGTCAGGTTCAGTGTCAATATACTGTTCCAATGCATCGCCAAACCAGCGTATCGACGGCTTTCTGGACGGATAATGTTGCAGATATCCCGCAGCAAGATCGGCAAACGCATCGTCGCCGAGTACCAGCGCTAAAATCGGGTAATTTTCTTTCAGTGCCTCACCCAGCCTCTGGCGATAGGCGCTGCCATATATGGACAGTCGGGCACTCAGGCCCTGTGGGGTGGGGCGCAACAGGCCGTCGCCCGTAGCGTCACCGGCATCCCCAATGACCGCATTCGCAAACGCCTGCTGCAGATGTGCCAAGGCGTCGTTCATGCCACTTTCCCCTGCTGACAAAGCGCTGAACCGGCCGTTTTTCTTACGAGGTCGAGCTCATCGATGAGTTCAGAGAGCGGCGGTATGTTGTCGTCGCGTTCTATCATGGTGGGCACCCAGCCCAACTGTGCCAGCGTGTAGCGATAAAGATCATAGACCGGAGGCACAATGGGGTGGTCGTGGGTATCAATGATGTAATCACCGTGATCTTCATGACCGGCCAGATGAATCTGGATGATGCGATCTGCCGGCATCGCATCTATATAGCGCCGCGCATCAAAGCCATGGTTGACTGAACTGACATGCACGTTATTGACATCCAGCAGCAGCTTGCAATCGGCACGTTGAGCCAGTGCGGCGACAAATTCCCATTCCGGCATCTCATCGGCATTGAATGCGACATAGGTTGAGGCGTTTTCCAGAGCAATACGCTGCCCCAGAAAATTCTGAACCTGATCAACGCGCTCGACCAGATGTCGAAGCGCAGCTTCGGTGTTGGGCATCGGTAACAGGTCGTGCAAATTGGTGTGGTCGACGCCGGTCCAGCAAATGTGGTCGGAAATCCAGGCGGGCTGGACCCGGTTTATAAGTTTTTTTAATTCGGTCAGATAGGTTAAGTTGAGAGGATCGGTACTGCCTATGGACATCGATACGCCGTGCATCACCATAGGATAATCGCGCCGGATCGCATCGAGAAAGTGCAGGGGTTTCCCGCCTGGCACCATGTAATTTTCGGAAATGATTTCGAGCCAGTCGATACGCGGCTTCTGTTCCAGAAAATCGTGGTAATGCACAGGTCGCAAACCGAGACCGAAACCATCAATTTTTGTCATGGGCTTAATTTAACAACACAGAGGCTGAATAACACACCAGACGGCAGGCATCAGGCGTCTCGCCAGCGCCTGCCGTTGACCAGTGTCACATTACATAACGACTTTACCGCCGGCTGAAGTGCATTCGGCAGAGCTAGGTTTGCTGATCCAGCCTTGACCTTTGCATTTGTTCTGACCTTTACAGGCATTGGTGGCTGACTTGCACTCCGATGTGCCTTTGCAGGAATTGATACCGGCGCAATGCACGGCAGCAGGTGCATCAGCAGCCTGTGCAACAGAAATGTTGGCGCCAAAGGCGAAGAATGCAGCAGCTGCTGTAGCAATGGCGACGCCTGTTTTCATATCTCTCATAGTCTACTCCTTGATAGGTGGATGGATTTGCCAAACAGCGCTGCGGACGAAAAGTTCGGCTCACAATCACTCTCTGGTAACGGGTAGTCGTGTCAGCCCACCATTCCTTACATTCTTTTTTTAAAAAATGTAAAAGGGCAAAAACGCCAGCTCAGGATACGCTCTTCAATAATAAATTACGACGAAAACCACGGTAAAGCGATGCTGCATTGCGTCAGGGACTGATTTTAAGGGATGCTGAAATTTTAGGCTTTTTATTAAAAGCAATAATAATCAAGGAATTGCAGATACAAACTGGAGCACTGACGCCAGTTATCCACAGAAATTGTGCAGAACCTGAAACTATGGTTGTCCTATCGATGGCGCAGTTCGATTGTGTCACTCGGTTGTCATATTAATTCGCTAGAGTGGGGCTCTCTATTTATTCTTTCCAAAGAGAATTCGCCCGTAATTACCCAATTACGGGCTTTTTTTTACCGGCGCTTTTGCCGGACAACCGGGTTGGGCGAGGTGTGTTGTTTGTCGCTTACAAACGGGCGGCAACAATCCTCGGTGTAATTTGAATTTAATATTGTGTATACTTTTGCTTTTTCGAGCCACACGCACTAACTTGTTGAATTAATGACCTAAATTCAATTGCTTGCAATAAAACCATTTCATTTGAATAAAATAGTTTCTTTATTAATACGTCGCTTTTCTCAATTCGTCACTTGATTTGAACTCTCAATTGTCATATTGTGCAATGCACTAATTACTCCAAGGTATTCAATTGTCCTCCAATTTACCAATAACAAAAAGTAGCACAACGGCGTTAACGGTGGCTGCAATTGGTATCGTCTACGGCGATATAGGAACGAGCCCACTCTACACGATGCAAACCATTTTCTCCGAGGAGTACGGGTTGAGTCTGACCAGTGCCAATATTCTCGGTGTCGTTTCCCTGATAATGTGGGGCTTGTTTGTGGTCGTCGCGCTCAAATATGTCACACTCATTCTGCGGGCAGATAACCGTGGTGAAGGGGGCATAATCGCCCTGATGGCGCTGGCGCTGGAATCGGTCGGTAAGAATTCACGCTGGAGTTACATATTGCTGTTGCTGGGGCTGTTCGGTGCAGCCCTGTTTTACGGCGACGGTGTGATTACGCCCGCCATGTCCGTCATTTCTGCCATAGAAGGTCTGAATGTGGCCACCCCCAGTTTTACCAACAAGGTGGTACCCATTACCGTCGTTGTATTGATCGCCCTGTATTCCTTTCAGCACAAGGGTACGACGGGCATAGGCAACTGGTTTGGTCCCATCATGCTGCTGTGGTTTGCTTCATTGGCGATTATGGGGGTGGTCAACATCGTCCAGGCGCCGGTTATTCTGGAAGCATTAAATCCCATGCACGCCATCGGATTTCTGGTCCAGCACGGCTGGATTGCATTTGTGGCACTGGGCGCGGTGGTACTGGCCTTTACGGGTGCCGAAGCACTCTATGCCGACATGGGACATTTTGGTCGCAAACCGATACGCATCGCCTGGTTTTTTGTGGTGTTCCCGGCACTGATGCTCAATTATCTGGGACAGGGCGGTCTGCTTATGACCGATCCGTCGGCGGTGGACAATCCGTTTTACCACCAACTGGGTGCCTGGAGTATTTACCCGCTGGTTGCATTGTCCACGGTAGCCGCTGTCATTGCGTCACAGGCCACTATTTCCGGTACCTATTCCATGACCAAGGAAGCGATTTCGCTGGGCTTATTGCCCCGTTTATCGATTATCCATACCTCAGTTAAAGAAATCGGCCAGATCTACATGCCCATGGTGAACTGGGTCCAGCTGGTCGTCGTACTGGCTGCAGTCGTCGGCTTTGGGTCCTCGGCAAATCTGGCAGCCGCCTATGGTATTGCCGTGACGGCGACCATGCTGATCACCACCATTCTGACTTTTTTTGTTATCCACTACCTCTGGAAATACAATCTGCTGGTATGCCTGTTCTCGACAGGCGTATTCTTTGTCGTGGACGCCTCATTCTTTTCAGCCAATGCGCTCAAAATTTTACATGGTGGCTGGTTCCCGCTGGTTCTGGGTGCGACCATGTTTACCATTATGCTGACCTGGCACAAAGGCCGTGAGCTGGTATTCAAAAATCTGAAGACCCATGCCATCCCGTTAAAAGAGTTCCTGGCATCCCTGTTTGTGTCACCACCACATCGGGTCGGTGGTACCGCGGTGTTCCTGCGCAGTGCGTCAGAAGGCGTGCCACATGCCTTGCTGCACAATCTGTCACATAACAAGATACTGCATGACCGGGTGATATTCTTGACAGTACATAATCAGGAAATTCCCTGGGTGCCTTTTGATGAACGGGTCAGAGTCATTCCGCTCGGCCAGGAATGTTATCAACTGGACGTGTTCTACGGATTCAAAAATGAACCGGATATTCCTCAGGCTCTGGAACTGGCCGCAGCCAAAGGTCTCAAGTTTGAAATTATGGAAACCTCATTTTTTGTCACCCGTCAGACCATCGTGTCACGGCCTGAACATGAAATGTCGGCCTGGCGCGAATGGTTATTCGTCATGATGTCGCGCACCGCCAGAGACGCCGCAGACTACTACCATATTCCAAGCAACCGGGTAATTGAAGTCGGCTCGCAAATCGAAATTTAATATTTCAGCGCAGATATCTGAGTAATCAATTGCTTTTGCGAGGTCAAAACCGTATAATCTGCGCCTTTGGCGGCTTTACAGGGCAATTTTGTGCAGCAGCCAGAAAAGTCTGGAAAAACGGAGAGGTGGCAGAGTGGTCGAATGTACTTGACTCGAAATCAAGCGATGGGGCGACCCATCCGAGGGTTCGAATCCCTCCCTCTCCGCCAATGAAACAAGCCCCACAGGGGCTTTTTTTATTGGCGGAGAGAGTAAGGCGCCTGCGCGCCTTACGTGGGGGATTCGAAGGGCTGGCCCTACCGGGCCAGCAGCGGCCTGCGCTTGTGTAGGCGAATCCCTCCCTCTCCGCCAGAGATCCAATAGACATGCGCCTTTCGGGCGCTTTTTTATTTTTGTCTGTTGATTTGCATATAAATTTAACCCAGCGATTGATTTGGTCCAATTTTGCCTCATCCAGCAGGATCGTTATGTTTTTGATATTGGCGACTATGTAGCGTGACAGGTCAAGATTCAATGTTCGCGATTGCGTTTTCCAGTATCAATTCCCCGACATACCTCAAACGTTAGACCCCACGGTGATCCCACCCTCCCTTTAATTCATCATACCCAAAGCCATTTGTGGAACACTGTATTACAGCCACAAAATAAAAATTCGAAAATTCCATTTCTAAGGTTTGACATCGATAGCGAGCGTCATAAATATTCGCATTCATCTTCGCTGAAGTTGCTATTTTTTAATTTCTAAATTACTGTTCTCCCCTGAGAGTGGCTGCAATACAGCGGACAGGAGCCATCCAGAATTTTGTGTGTTTGCCTGTAGTCGGCACAATCCCGACGGTCGCAATTAGTCGTCATTCCCGCGCAGGCGGGAATCCAGGGCGCGACAGCGCTTTCGGTCTCGAATTATTGGTTGGTTCTCATTCGAAGTTGAAGGCGCTCCTGCGCCACTAGACCGAA
>CAITOF010000075.1 GCA_903893945.1 uncultured Oxalobacteraceae bacterium
CGAACAGGGTCAAAGCTAACCGTGTTAATCTGGGCAGGTTTTGGAGTGGGTGACGTCATAAGCGTGAGTATAAACGAATTCGGAAAGCAAAAAACCTGCCAAAGCGAAGAAATGCCACTTACAATAAATGCAATTGTTAAGTAATTCTGGTAAAACCTGAAGAAACCCAGTCATTTAACCCGCGCCGCCGCAGGTCAACAGGAAAAATTTCGCCAAATGCAATCTGCACTGGAAGTCACCTTATCGTTTCTGTGCGCCTCGGTGATAGGCGTGGTGCTATTTCGGCGCCTGCATCTGCCGCCGATGCTGGGCTACCTGTTTGTCGGGGTCGTCATAGGCCCCCACGGGTGGGCCTGGGCCGAAAACAGCGAGGCAACCCAGGGCCTTGCCTCGTTTGGCGTGGTGTTTCTGATGTTTTCGATCGGCCTGGAATTTTCCCTGCCCAAACTGAAATCGATGCGCCGCCCGGTTTTTGGACTGGGCGTGGCGCAGGTTGTGTTGACGATTTTATCGACGCTGGCCGGTGCCGCGATAGCGACGCTGTGTCTGCCCGCTTTCTGGCAGATAAGCTGGCAGGCCGCATTTGCGCTCGGTGGTGCCTTTTCAATGTCGTCAACTGCCATCGTTTCCAAACTGCTGGTAGAGCGACTCGAAATCGAAAGTGCCCATGGCCGGCAGATTTTTGGGGTTTTACTGTTTCAGGACCTGGCACTGGTGCCCATGCTGATAATCGTCCCGGCGATTGCAGCGCCGGATGGCCACCTGCTGCAGACGCTGGCCTATGCCATTTTCAAAGCAGTCCTGGTGCTGGTACTGTTGCTGTTCCTGGGGAAAAAACTGGTGCGCAGCTGGTTCAAGCTGGTTGTGGTCCTGCGTTCACAGGAACTGTTCATGCTCAATTTGCTGCTGATCACCCTGGGGGCGGCCTGGCTGACAGAAAAAGCCGGGTTATCGCTGGCACTCGGTGCTTTTGTCGCAGGGATGCTGATTTCCGAAACCGAATACAAACATCAGGTGGAGGAGGACATACAGTCGTTCCGCGATGTGCTGCTGGGCCTGTTCTTCGTGACGATCGGCATGCTGCTCAACATCGGCCTGGTCATCGAACATGTGTGGCTGGTACTGTTACTCCTGCTGGTGCCGGTGGTCTTCAAATGCGGCCTGGTCGTGCTGCTGGCAAAACTGTTCGGCAACTCGACCGGCGTCGCGTTGCGTACCGGTCTGGCGTTGGCGCAGGCCGGTGAATTCGGCTTCGTGCTGCTCACCCAGATGACTCATCTGCAGCTCATGAACCCGTTGCTGACCCAGTTAATTCTGGCCGCCATGGTGATATCGATGCTGGCAGCCCCATTCCTGCTGGCGAATAGCGATGCCATCGTCATGAAACTGTCCAGCAGCGACTGGATGCAGCAGTCGCTGACCATCACGCAAATCGCGGCACGCTCCATGGGTCAGGACAAACATGTCGTGATCGCCGGCTTTGGCCGTACCGGGCAGAGTCTGGCCAAGTTGCTGGATGAAGAACACATTCCGTATCATGCGCTTGATCTGGATCCGGACCGTGTGCAGGCGGCACAGGTTGCCGGCTCCGTGGTCAGCTACGGTGACGCGGCACGGCGCGAAAGTTTGCTGGCGGCCGGCATTCTGCGCGCCTCGGTACTGGTGATTACGTATACCGGTACGGCGTCGGCACTGAAAATCCTGCGTTATGTCAAGGAACTGAATCCTGCCCTGCCCGTCATTGTCCGCAGCAACGATGATACCGACCTGGAAAAACTGCGTCATGCGGGTGCCACCGAGGTGGTGCCGGAGGTTATTGAGGGAAGCCTGATGCTGGCTTCCCATGCTCTGGTGCTGCTGGGGGTGCCCGTGCGGCGCGTGGTGCTCCGGGTGCAGCGGTCGCGCGATGACAGGTACGAATCCCTGCGTGGCTATTTTCATGGTGCCAGCGATGTCGTTTCCGATGCGGATCATCTGCAGGTCCGGTTGCAGTCGATCCAGATTGCCGAGGGGGCCAGAGCCGAAGGGCTGCTGATTTCCGACCTGAACCTGGGCGACATTGATGTGGAGATCATCAGCATGCGTCGCGCCATGCAGCGCTTTGATCTGGCGTTGACAACGCAACTGGTGGCGGGCGATGTCCTGGTGCTGCGCGGCACCACCGAAACGCTGGCGCTGGCAGAGGAGCGGCTGTTAGGCTAGCAACACAAGGCTAGCCGGGCAGTTTCTTGTCCGGCATGACCAGCGGCAGGGTAATATCAAAACGTGTGCCGATACCCAAAGCAGAGTCCACCCTGATCGACCCGCCCAGCGTTTTGGTGACGACATTATGGACGATAGCCATGCCGAGACCTGTGCCGCCGCGCCCGATTTTGGTGCTGAAGAACGGTTCGAAAAGCTGCAGGAGATTTTCCTCCGGAATGCCTTCGCCATCGTCGATAAAACTCAGACGAACCGACTCGCCGCTCAACAGCGCTTCGATTTTGAGCAGGCCACTGCTGCGGTTCTCAAAGGCGTGCAGATAAGCATTGTTGATCAGGTTAATCACGATCTGTCCCAGTGATCCGGGTTGCGAATCCATGATGATGTCCGGCGGGATCGACAGTTCAACGCGATGCGGTTTGCGGCGGATGCTGGGACCGATAGTATCGATAATCTCCCTGATGGTATCGGCCAGATTGAACGTGCGCCGCTGTTCACTGGCCTGGTCGGCAGATACCTGACGCAGGTTCGACAGCAGTTCCGAGGCACGGAACAGGTTGCGTTGAATGATCGACGAGATTTCAGTCAGTTCATCGATATACCCGCTGACGTCGCTGCGCTTGACAAGTCCGGCGTCGAATTTCTTCCTGAATTTGACTGCATTCTGTTCGAACGAACTGGCCGCCATCAGGCTGGTTCCGATCGGTGTTCCGAGTTCGTGTGAGACGCTCGCGATTAATGTGCTGATGGTCGCTTTTGCTTCGCTGGCGGTCAGTTTTTCCTGTGACTCGTGCAGCCGGTGCTGTGCCAGCTCCAGCTCATGAGTTCGCGCCATGACTTTTTCTTCCAGGCTTTCCTTGAGATGATGCAGTTGCAGATGCGTTTGCACCCGCGCGCGGACCACCCCGGCGTTAAAAGGGCGGGTAATAAAATCGACCGCGCCTTCTTTAAGTCCGGCTGCCTCGTCATCGATATTGGTTTGTGCAGTGATGAAAATGACGGGAATATCGGCCGTCAGCGGATTCTGCTTCAGTTGGCGACAGACCTCATGGCCGTTCATTTCCGGCATCATGACATCCAGCAAAACCAGATCGGGCATGATCTGTTCACACAGGGCGAGTGCCTGCGGCCCATCTGTGGCCATGAACATTTCATGGTCAGCACCGAATATCTGATGCAGAATCTGGATGTTGATCGGCTGATCATCGACACACAATAGTTTGGGCATCTTACTCATGGTGAGCTCAACAATTCGGAAAGTCTGTTGCACATGGCTACGGCATCGGTAAATTTCAGTTGACTGACTGCGTTGTCGACCTCCAGCATCAGTGACAGCTCGCTGATAGACAACCAGCCCGAGTGGGCATGGCGCATCTGCTGGCATGCTGTAATGGAGCGCATATTACCGGATTGTAGCAAGTAAATCAGTGATTTTAATTCCTGCTGCAAGATTATTTTTTTCTGGCCTGCCTGCTCAGGACTGTCTTCCGTAATCCGGATCGGCTGGGCCGGTCCGTTGTTTTCTGCCGGCGCCGGGATTTCTGCCAGTTCAGCGACAACACGTTGCATTAAAGCATCGATGGCGCCGAGCTGTCGATTCAGTTGCGCCGTCTGATCCTCCGGGTCGCTGGCTGCCAGTGCCTTAACGGTTTTCTCGGTCTCTTCAGCCAGTTGCGCCAATGAGCTGGCGCCAAGGGTGGCGACCAGCCCCTTGAAGGTGTGCAGGCAGCGCGCAGCACTGTCAATGTCGTTGACAGCCAGACAGGCCCTCAGGTCGGCAAGCTGTCGGGGCCCATCGGTACGCATGGCGTCTACCAGTTTGCCGTAAAAATGCCGGTTTCCGCCTATACGCTGCACGGCCAGTTCCACATTGACCAGTTGCTGTGCGCTTCGACTGCCATTGCTGTCTGTGCCCGGGGGCGCTTCAGTGCGTGGATCCGGCTCAGGCAGGCCCGCCGCTGTACCTGCCGTATGGTTGAGGATGGTGTGGATCAGTTTATCCAGATCTATCGGCTTGGCAATGTGGTCCACCATTCCGGCTGCCATACAGGCATGGCGATCCGACTCCATGGCATTGGCTGTCATGGCAATAATCGGCACGGCCTGCATGGCGCTGTGCTGGCGAATGCGCCGGGTTGCTTCGAGTCCGTCAATATCGGGCATTTGCATGTCCATTAGAATGACATCGTGCGCAGGGTGCATGGCCAGGGCCTGTTCAACGCCGTTCAGCCCATTACTGGCTATGTCGACGATCGCGCCGTTCAGTTCAAGCAGTTCCTTGGCTATCTGCTGGTTGAGCCGGTTGTCTTCCACGACCAGTATGCGTCTGCCTTGCAATAATCGTGAACCGACTTCGGCTTTCTGGCGCAGCACGTTACCCTGCCGGCGTTCGGTCAATTCATTGACGGCGTCAAACAGCATCGACGCGGTGATCGGTTTGAAGAGATAGCCATCAATGGACAGATCATGCTTGTCGTGTGCCTTCGCGTTGAAAAACTCCAGCCCGTGTGCGGTGATCATGATGACGATCGGTTCTGTGCCAGCTTTCATGGACCGGATCTGGCGTACGGTTTCCCACCCATCCATACCGGGCATGCGCCAGTCCATCAAAATGATGTGGTAATGTCCGGCTCCGGTCTGGCTTAACCTTGCAATGGCTTCTGCGCCGCGGGTCACGGCGTCGCTCTGCCAGCCGAGCGACTGGACCATGACCGTCAAAATGTCGCGCGATGTGTCGTTGTCGTCGACGATCAGAAAGCGGAAGCCGGCATGCACATAGGGCGACCTGACCTCAGGCCGGCGCACACTCTCGGCAATCGGGAATTGTGACCTGAAATGGAACCGGCTGCCAATTCCGGGGGTACTCTCAACCTGAAGATCGCCGCCCATCATGGCAACCAGCCGCCGGCTGATGGCCAGGCCCAGGCCGGTTCCGCCAAACTGGCGTGCGGTTGATGATTCTGCCTGGCTGAATGACTCGAAGATCGCCTGCTGATTTTCGGGCGCGATGCCTATGCCGGTATCCGTGACCGAGAATTCGAGGTCGACACAGTTGTTCATCCGGCCGATCTGTTTGATGGCGAGAACGACCTCTCCTTTTTCGGTGAATTTGATGGCATTGCCGGTCAGATTGAGCAGCACCTGGCGCAGGCGTAACGGATCGCCGGTCAGGCAGGCAGGTATCTGCGGATCATGTGAAAACAGTACTTCGACGTCCTTGTTATTCAGGTTTGACGAAAGTACTGCGGACAGACTGCTCAGCAGGTCACCGAGTTCAAATGTCACCGACTCAAGTTCAAACCTGCCGGCTTCAATTTTGGAAAAATCCAGAACATCGTTAATGATGTCAAGCAGTGCCCGGGTGGCGTTTTCCGCCTTTTTGGCGTAGTCCGATTGCTGTTTGGTCAGTTCGGTATGGGACAGCAGTTTGATCATGCCGAGCATGCCGTTCATCGGCGTGCGGATTTCGTGGCTCATGGTGGCCAGGAAAACGCTTTTCGCGTCGTTGGCGGCGTCAGCCTCTTTCTTGGCGGCTTCAAGCTGCAACTGGGTGCGCCGATTTTCTGTCTGGTCAACAAAGGTCGCCAAAAAGCCGAAGGAGGTGGTGACACCCGAAATTTCCACGTCGAGCCGCTCACCATTTTTTGCTGTCACCGTATACGTGTCGGGCGTCATGATCTGACTGCCATCCGTGCTGGTACTGACGGCGAGGTCCCAGGTCTGCATGGCGTTGGCGCGAAAATCGGGGTCCGGAAATGCGAGTCGCCACCATGAATTCAGATCAGGCAGATCGATGTCGGTATAGCCGAACAGCTCAACGAAGCGCTGATTGCGGAAGAAAATGCGCCCCGAGTCGTCGACCAGGCCGACCCCGATCGGCATGTCATTGAGCATGACGCGCATCTGGTGTTCGTTTTCGCGCAACTGCACGATGGCTTCTTCATTGGCGGAAATATCCATGTGCGAACCCGCCATCCATTCCGGTGCGCCGTCTGGCGTGCGGTTCAGCAGGCTGCCACGGGACAGGATCCAGACCCAATGCCCATCCTTGTGCTGCATGCGCATTTTGCATTCGTAGACCGGTATCTTGTTTTTAAAATGGAATTCTTTAAGAATTTCAGCCTGTTCATAGTCATCCGGGTGGGTCAATCTGATCCAGGTTGTGTTATTGACGGGTTCAAGTTCGGCCAGCGTGTAGCCGAGCATGTTGGCCCATCGCTCGTTGATCAGCATGGTGCCGGTTTGTTCGTTCCGTTCCCAGGTGCCGACCTGGGTTGCGTTGATGATGTTGCCAAGCCGTTTTGTGGTGTTTTCCAGGCGCTGTTCAGCCACTTTTCGGGCTGAATCCAGTTCGGCCAGATTGACCTGCATTTGCGACAGTGAACCAAGAATGCTGTCTTCCATGCCAGCCGGCACCGGAATCCGGTCGGAAAAATTTCCTGATCCAAGGCTGACAATACGACGATGCAACTCATTGACCGAGCCACCCAGGGTTTTCGTCAGCGACTGGTAAATGGACAGGAACAGTCCCAGTATGCAGATACCCAGAACGCTCAGACCGGTACGGATGTTCGCGGTTTCACGCTGCAGAAATTCGATGTCGCCGGAGGTGCGTGTCTCGACCATGTTGGTAAAATCGTGGATGGGCAGCATGATGTCGGCTTTGGCCTGATGAAAGCCCTCATCGGTCAGCATCAGCAGTGCTTTCTGTCGCTCGGCCTCGGTCGGATACGGATTTTCTTCGATCAGACGCATGGCAGCAAACTCGGTCGCTGTCAGCTCGTCCGATTTTGCTTTGGCCTGCGCCAGCTTGGCAAACTCCTCCCTGGTGATGCCGGCCATTTTCATGCGGTCCAGCAGTGGAATCGCTTCGCTGCCTGACCCGCGTGGCCGGACATCGTCCGCTGTTACCAGATCCCAATACACGTTTTCATAATCGAGCGGGCGTGCTATCAGGCCATTGCGTATATCGATTATTTCCTGGAAATGCTGTTTATAGATCGGGTTGCCGGTGGCGACATAGGTGCGAACCATGCGGGTCAGATCGTCAGACGACTGACGCAGTTCCCGGGCCAGCGAGACCGACACGAAGTGACTGTTGTTGGCTTCATCCAGCGCTCGTTCGGCCTGCACATACCAGGCAAAAAGCAGGATGAGCACGATGAACGCAACCGCCGCCAGCCAGATCTTGTTTCTGAGGCGATGGATATGGGAATTTTTCGGCATAGAGTCTGGTGGTGCCATCAACGCAATCTGATGTTGTGTTTAATGCTATATTTCCGGTTGCACTGCCCTGGTCAATCAGCAACGCCTGGAAAGACCGGCGCAGCCATTCATTCACACTAGGTGATATCGCGTCAAAACTCAATGTACGGCAGAGGTAAAAAAGAGCGGCACCGGACAAATCGCCGGTTCTATGGACTGGCAGTAAAGCCAGGGCAGGATGAAGTCACGCGCGACGTTTCAGGAAGGAACGTCGCGGCGCCTTGATTTGTTGTTTCAACAATAATTTGTTGCGATGGAAATGCGTATGATCGGGGATGATCGCCGCATTTTCTTAAAGTAACGGCAACAGATATTTGCCAGTCACGCTGTCAGCATTGGCACAGACCTGTTCCGGCGTGCCGGTTGCGATAATCTGCCCACCTCCCGCACCGCCTTCGGGTCCCAGATCAATAATCCAGTCAGCCGTTTTTATGACATCAAGGTTGTGCTCAATGATCACGACCGTATTGCCCTGATCACGCAACCGGTGTATGACTTTGAGCAGTAAATCAATATCGTGGAAATGCAGCCCGGTGGTCGGTTCATCCAGAATATACAATGTGCGCCCGGTGTCACGTTTGGATAACTCGAGCGACAACTTGACGCGCTGTGCTTCCCCGCCGGACAGGGTGGTTGCGCTCTGGCCCAGGCGGATATAGCCCAGCCCCACGTCCAGCAAGGTCTGCAATTTACGCGCAATCAGGGGCACGGCACTGAAAAACTGAAATGCCTCTTCGACGGTCATGCCCAGCACTTCCTGAATATTCTTTCCCTTGTACTGTATTTCCAGGGTTTCGCGGTTGTAGCGTTTGCCGTGGCAGACATCGCAGGGGACATACACATCGGGTAAAAAATGCATTTCGACCTTGATCACGCCGTCGCCCTGACAGGCTTCACAGCGTCCACCTTTAACGTTAAACGAGAACCGTCCGGCGCTGTAGCCACGTTCTTTGGCAGATGGCACCGTGGCATACAGATCCCGAATGGGCGTAAACAGGCCGGTGTAGGTTGCCGGATTCGAGCGCGGTGTGCGGCCGATCGGGCCCTGATCGACCGAAATCACTTTATCAAAATGGTTAAAACCGGCAATGCTGGCATGGGGTGCCGGTTCAGCGTGCGAGCCATAGAGGTGATGTGCCGCGGCCAGGTAAAGGGTATCGTTGATCAGGGTCGATTTACCCGATCCGGACACGCCGGTGACACAGGTTAGCAGGCCCACGGGCAGGTTCAGCGTGACATTCTTGAGATTGTTGCCGGTCGCGCCGCGTATCGTAAACACCTTGTCCCTGTTAAACGCGGTCCGTTTTTTGGGCAGCGCAATTTTTTTTGCGCCGTTCAAATACTGCGCAGTGAGTGATCGCGGATTGCCCAGTATATCGTCCAGTGTCCCTGATGCGATGACCTCGCCACCGTGGACACCTGCACCCAGCCCCATGTCGATGATGTAATCGGCGCAGCGAATCGCATCTTCATCGTGTTCCACCACCAGCACACTGTTGCCGATGTCGCGCAGATGCTGAAGTGTTCCGATCAATCGGTCATTGTCGCGCTGATGGAGTCCGATTGACGGTTCGTCCAGTACATACATGACACCGGTCAGTCCGGAACCGATCTGCGAGGCCAGTCGAATGCGCTGCGCTTCACCGCCCGACAAGGTGTCGGAGCTTCGGTCCAGTGACAAATAGTCGAGGCCGACGTTGTTCAGAAATTTGAGGCGTGACGCAATTTCTTTGATGATACGGTCGGCGATTTCCTTTTTGGCGCCGGTCAGTTTCAGGGTTTCGAAAAAATGCAGGGTCGCGCGCAGTGGCATGGCACTGATTTCATAAATGGCACTTTCCTGTTTGCCCGATCCGACTTTCACAAAACGTGCTTCGACACGCAGGCGCGCGCCATGGCATGAAGGACATTCCTTTTCATTGATGAATTTGGCCAGTTCCTCTTTCACCGCCATGGAATCGGTTTCACGATACCTGCGGTGCAGGTTGGTGACCACGCCTTCAAAGCTGTGTTCCTTGACGACCGTTTTGCCACGTTCATTGATGTAAGTGAATGGTATCGACTGTTTTCCGGATCCGTACAGAATGACGTGCTGTGCCGCTTCAGGCAGCTGTTCAAAGGGCGTATCGATGTCGAATTCATAGAATGTCGCCAGGTTGGACAACATCTGGAAATAAAACTGGTTACGCCGGTCCCAACCTTTTACGGCGCCGGACGCCAGCGACAGATTCGGGAAAGCGACAATCCGTTTTGGATCAAAAAATTCAATATGGCCCAGGCCGTCACATTCGGGGCAGGCGCCCATCGGATTGTTAAATGAGAACAGTCGCGGTTCCAGTTCCTGCAGCGAATAGCCGCAGGTCGGGCACGCAAATTTGTTCGAGTACAGATGTTCCTTGCCGGTGTCCATTTCAACGGCCAGCGCCCGTCCTTCGGCCAGCCGCAGCGCAGTTTCGAATGATTCGGCCAGACGCTGTTTAATGTCGGGTTTTACCCTGATTCTGTCGACGACCACGGCGATGGTATGCTTTTCGGTTTTTTTCAGTTTGGGCAAGTCATCAATTTCAACGATTTTGGGCGCTGCCGTGCCGCTCTGCAGGCGAAAACGGACAAAGCCCTGCGCCTGCATCTGTTCGAAAAAATCAACGTGTTCACCTTTTCGGTTGGCAACGACCGGAGCCAGAATCATCAGCCGGGTGTCCTCGGGTAGAGCAAGTACCGCATCCACCATTTGTGATACGGACTGGGCAGCCAAGGGGTTTTCAGGGTGGTCCGGGCAATAGGGTGTGCCGACCCGCGCATACAGCAGGCGCAGGTAATCGTGAATTTCGGTGACCGTACCCACGGTGGAGCGGGGATTGTGCGAGGTCGCTTTCTGCTCGATGGAAATCGCCGGCGACAGGCCTTCGATCAGATCCACATCGGGCTTTTCCATCAACTGCAGAAATTGCCGTGCATAAGCCGAGAGCGATTCCACATAGCGTCGCTGACCTTCGGCGTACAGCGTATCAAACGCAAGTGACGATTTTCCGGAACCCGACAATCCGGTAATCACCACCAGTTGATTTCGCGGTAAATCGAGACTGATATTTTTCAGATTATGGGTACGGGCGCCGCGCACCCGGATCAGGTCACGCCGGTCGTGGAGCGCCGCAAGTTCGTGCGACTCCTGACGAGGGTTCAGGGCCCGGGCGGCCGGTTTTGCCGTTTTTTTGACAGGAGTGGATTTTGCGGGTTTGCTCATTTTTTTTTGCTCGAAGTTCACTTACTGAAACAGGTGGGGCAGACAGAATCAGCCAACCTGTAACTATAGCCGCTTTCGGGAAATCATACCCAAACTTTGTAAAACCGGATTCCGGGTGCCTGGTTCCCGGAACTGCCCGGCGGTTTCGGGCAGGCTCGGTTTGCAGTGTTATGGTGGCTAAAAAGTCTTGCCTTTTTGTGCTTTAAAGAAAGAATTGAATTAAAAGGCCGTGACCGCAGCCATAGTTGGTGGTCACTAACATGACAATCCGGGACTTCCTGACCATTTCGATGCGATGGCAACATCAACAAAGCGGGATTATCTGTCGTTTTATCGGGAGTCTGGCTTATAATCGCAGGTCGGAAAAAAGAAAAATGTCAGTATCAATCAAGGAGAAATTATGGCATCTGTAAATAAAGTGATCATTTTGGGAAATTTGGGTCGTGACCCAGAAACACGTTACATGCCAAGCGGCGACGCAATGACGACCATTTCCATTGCGACAACCGATAGCTGGAAAGACAAGGCGAGTGGAGAAAAAAAAGAAAGCACGGAATGGCATCGCGTTACTTTCTTTGGCAAACTGGCTGAAATTGCCGGGCAGTACCTGAAAAAAGGATCGTCTGTGTATGTCGAAGGCAGTTTGCGAACACGCAAATATACCGACAAGGACGGTGTCGAAAAATACGCCACCGACATTCGCGCCGATACCATGCAGATGTTGGGTGGCAAGCCCAATTCAACCGGCATGGATGAACGCTACGACGCGCCGCAGAATGCGTCGGCACCTGCCCCGCGTTCCAGTGCGCCTGAACAGCGCGGCGCATCCCCATCGCGCCCCGCGCCGAATTTTTCAGATATGGATGATGATATTCCGTTCTGATGGACTGTTTTCTGTGGGGTGAGGTATCGAAAAAGCTCTGACTGTTCAGGGCTTTTTTATTGCTGAATACATAAATGCGCCGTGGACGCGCCGACCAGCTGTGCGGGCCAAAGTCCGATAGGGGCGCGGCGCAGAGGGTTGCGACAGACCGTCCTGCCCGTTGGCGGCCGCATTGCGGGGCGCGTCCCCGTGCTGACCGGTTTCAGGCCAGGTTACACCGCTTTAAACGCGCCGGCATCATACGCCCTGCAATACGTGCCCCAATCGCTTTGCACGTGCTGCGCACATTCCTGCGCCGCTTTAAGCAGCTTGGCGCGCCACTTGTGCCTCTGGCCATAGGCGATCAGTTCATCGGTAATGGCGGACCCGTCACGACCGGTACTGCGGATATGCGCGCTGGCGACGATCTGCGCCAGCGTCGTCATGGTCTGCTGTAATTCCTGCATGTTGTGCTGGCGCCGATCCAGGCAAACCCGGTCTTCCATGGGCTGCAAGGCACGCAGGATGTAGCCTTTATCGCCCATCGTGACCGCGGTCAGAAAGGCCATGGAAACCGATTGCATGCGGTGTTCAATATCGACAACGCGGTGCGCGTCGGTTGCCCATTTTGGCTGACGAATGGTGCAATACCTCGCCAATGCCGAGGGCAGTGCATGTTTCAGATCCAGCAGGTAATTGCCATCCGGCGACCCTTTACCCCTGACCAGAATGACGTAACGATCGACCCCCAGACTGCCGGTGCCGGCAATGCGTCGCGCGACATCAATCACCTCAAAAAATGCCGGGTTCGGGCGCATGCTGCCGTAGTCATGTATGAGGCGGGTAACCTCGGTGCGCTGCTGCCTGGTCACCGGAAGGGCTTTTTTTCCATCAAGGCGGATCAGGCGATGTTTTGCTTTGCCACGACCTTCGACAGTGGTCCGTTTGTCCAGATAAGGTCCGCGCTGCCGTTCGCGTAAATCATTCAGTAACTGGTGAATAATGCCGTGCGAGGTTTCCCGTTCGACCCAGGTGGCCTTGCCGCCAGCCAGAGCGTGCGCATAGGCATCCGTCAGCGTTTCGCACAATGAATAAGCTTCAAACTGGTTAATCGACAGGCTGTCGGCACCCACCAGTATGCTGGTCAGCAGCCGGACCAGTTCCCAGGTGAGCGGTGCCAGCGCTGCTTCGTCAAAATCGTTCATGTCGAAATACGCAAGCCGGTTATCGCCCTTGTAGCTGCCAAAATTCTCCAGATGCATGTCACCGCAGTTCCAGGTCAGGGGGGCGGTTCTGAAAATCGATGCGTTGGGCAGCCGTTGGTAAAACAGGTGACAGGTCCCGCGCAGGAATATGAACGGGTTGATGCGCATGTTGTGATATTTCATTGCCAGACGATCGGGGCAACGGTTTCTATTAAAATCAGCGATGCATTGGACAACGTCTATCATGGCTATTCCTGAAAAAAAATCGGACCGGGTGGACTGAAAAAACCATATTAATCCAGGATTATGTTTTTACCACAGATATTCGGCAAAATTGCGTCACAAAGGGCGGAGTTTAGCCGGAGTTGGCGTAATGCTATTCCTCTGCGCGGACCGACACGCTACAATGCCGGGCATGAAAACGCCATTATCCCCTGAAAAAATTGCCGCAGCCTGTGTGAGTTCCGCGCGTGCCGTGGCCGTGGAAGTGGTGCAGCAAACGGGCTCCACCAACTCGGATCTGTTGCGCAGGGTGACTGCATTAACCGGACCGGTTCTGCTGGCCGCAGAATCGCAGACCGCGGGGCGCGGCAGGGCGGGTCGTCGCTGGCAAAGTGTCGACGGGGACACCCTGACCTTTTCTCTGGCATGGCCATTTAAACAAGCCCCGAAGGCGCTGACAGGACTACCTTTGGCGGTCGGTGTCGCGCTGGCCGGCGCGCTGGCGAGTCTCGATGTGCCGGTCACACTAAAATGGCCGAACGATGTGCACAAAGACGGAAAAAAACTGGCCGGTGTTCTGGTGGAGGTGGCCACCAGTGGTGAGCGCACCTGGGCAGTCATCGGTGTCGGTCTGAATTTACGGGTTTCCGACCAGCTGGAGGCCGAGATCGGCCATTCTGTGGCGGAGGCAACCTGGCTGGCGCAAATGGACAGAAACCGGTTGCTGGGGGTATTAACCGATCATCTGGTGGCCTGTTGCGAGCAGTTTGCCCTTAGCGGATTTGCGTCGTTTATGGCCAGGTGGAACACGTTGCACGCCTATGCGTCCGAACCTGTCAACATCACTGATCAGGGAAAAATAACGCACCAGGGCATTGCACTGGGTGTCAATGATCAGGGTTATCTGCTGCTGCAGGACGATCAGGGTAATACGAGATCCATCATGGTAGGCGATGTGTCGCTGCGACCATCCCGGGGTGAAAGTGTATTGTTAATTGACGCAGGAAATACCCGGATAAAATGGGCGATCGTTGACCGGGCCAGCCCGACTGGGCTTGGTAACTGGGTCCAGACCGGCTCGGTATTGCATGCCGATCTGTCGCCACATAACCCGCCGTGGAGTGCTTATGCAGTACAGCGCGTACTGATCTCGAACGTGGCCGGACCGGTGCTTCAGGAGCAACTGGAGCGGGCCGTGCAGTCACAGGCTGTCCGGATAGAACGGCTGGTTTCACAACCGCTTCTGGCGAACATAAAGAATCATTATCAGAACCCCGGTCGGCTGGGTTCGGACCGGTTTGCCGCAGCCATCGGTGCGCATGCCCTGTTCCCCGGACAGGATTTGCTGATTGCCACCTGCGGCACGGCCACGACTCTTGATGCGGTCAGCGCACAGGGGGATTTCATCGGTGGCATGATTACCCCGGGGCTGTTGATCATGGCCGAATCGCTGGCAAAAAATACCCGGCAACTTCCGCACGTCCCGGACGTAGACTCATTCAAAACCCGCTTTGCCGATCATACGGAAGCAGCCATTTTAAGTGGCTGCCTGGCCGCACAGGTGGGTGCGATTGAATTTGCGGTCAGGCGATTTCCCGCATCCGGCGCCGCGTCGCTACAGGCACAACCGCCACTGTGCATACTGTCCGGCGGTGCGGCAGCGTATATCGCCCCGAATTTGCTTATTCCTCACCAGCGGGTTGATAATCTGGTATTAATTGGATTGCAGGTAATCTCCCTATGACGAAACTGTTATTTTTCTTCCTGCTTATTGCCAACATCCTGCTGTTTGCGCTGGGTCAGGGGTATGTCGCCAATCCGGTTTTCGAGCCACGTCAGCCACAGCGACTTCTGCAGCAGCAAAACGGTGACATGATCAAACTTGTCAGCGCTGACGCCGCAAGCTCACCGGCAGTGGCAAAAGAAGTCAAAGAACCGGTCGTCAAACCCGAGATGTTTGCCTGCCTTGAGTGGGGCGCCTTTCTGGTGACTGACGTCGGCAAGGTCGAAGACAAGCTGAAAAGCTTCGGATTCGGCAACCGTCAATCGCGGCAGAATGTGCAGGACACACCGACGAACATGGTTTTTATTCCCCCACTGGGGAGCAAGGAAGCGGCCGACAAGAAAGCACTGGAACTGACTCATCTGGGCGTACACGATTTTTTTATCATTCAGGACCAGCCCAGCCTGCGCTGGGGAATTTCACTGGGCGTGTTCAAATCCGAAGAGTCGGCCAAACAGCTGCTGGCCACGCTGGTGGCCAAAGGCGTGCACAGCGCGAAACTGGGTGTGCATACCGCCGAAACCAGCAAATTTAATTACTACTTTAAAAATGTCACCGGCCCGGAACGGTCGGACCTCGACAATCTGAAGTCCGATTTCCCGTCACAGGATCTCCATCTGTGCAAACCAGCCTGAGCCGGCGACGCCCGCGCCGGCAGACCGGCTAACGTGAACTCGGCGCAGACACATTGGTAACAGCCGCCACACAGGCAACCTCGATGTTGCTGACATTGCCAGTGATCACGCCGCTCCCATTGCGTACCTTGTTGCACTGCAGACCCGGGGATACCTGCTTGATGGTGACGTTATACGTGGCACCCACGCCGAGTTGCGTGGGAAAATTGAATGTGCCGCCATCGCCGGTCACCCGGATGTCGTCACTGTTGTTGTTCTGCAGCACGACGACGCCTTTCATTGTGAACCCGATCAGGACCCTGACGCTGACCGTGTAAGTAGGCCCGGCGGCGCACGAGACCGTGATATCGCTGACCTCGGTGTGACCCATGGTGCCGCCCGGATTGGTGATGGTGCAGATCTGGCCGACCGGCTGCTGGACTATGGTGACGTCATACGGCGCCCCTTCCTGAACCGGTGCCGACAGGGTGAAAGGTCCCGACGCGACGAACCCGGTTAACGGTTGTCCACCGGACGCACGGTTCTGCAGGACCAGGGTGCCGCGCAAGCCCTCGATCGATCCGCCCACGCTGAACGATACAGGCTGGTTATCCTCGCAGGTAATGCCGATACTGTGCACGTCGGCACTTTGTACCGTACCCTCGGCATGGTTGACCGTGCAGGTTTGGCCCACCGGCTGACTGGCGACGGTAATGTCATAAGTCGCCTGATCATACAGCGACCGGTTCATGACGAAGTTGCCATCGCCCTGAATGACGGTTGTATCGGCGCCGTTCAGTTGTAATTCGAGCACGCCATCCAGTCCATTGACCACCCCGCCAACCTGGAACGTCTGGGCTGGCCGGTCTGTACACGCGATGATCAGGCTATTGTCATTGTGCGTGCTGACCGTGCCCTGGCCGTTGGTGATCTGGCAGGTCTCGCCATCGGGCAGCGCACCCAGACGGATGTTGACAGGCGCACCGGCCGCTTCCCGGTTCTGGAACTGAAATGAGCCGTTGCCGGTCACCTGCACCGAGTCCGTACCCAAACTGGACAGATTATCCAGCGTAAGGCTCTGACCAGGCATCAGTCCGGTCACCTGACCACTGATCACGTAGCGTGCCTCCGGATTCGTGGCGCCACCACTGGCGCTGATTAGGCCGGGCAGGGCACCGGATCCGCTGCCCGCGTCTGAAGATTGGCCTGATCCATTTCCTCCACAGCCGGCGAGGGCGAAGAGGCTCACTAACAGGATGTGGTAGGCATTGTGCCGCATGGTGTTTCTCCCTGAGCGTGTCGCTTGTCGAAATCGGGTCAGGATGCGTTATTGTCGGTCAACCGGTAGCGCGATGTGTCATGGCGACCGGTTTTAGCCGCCGCATCCATTGCATGTGTGCAATATTGCAGGCGAATAATTTAAATGCCTAGATCGTATATTTACGGGGATCAGTTGGAAAATCGGCAGGGCGTCAGAATGGAAAACAGGTGCGGCTAACGGACTTGCAGGGCAATCAGAGCAGCGCCTTTTTCTGCGAAGGCGCCACGCCATTCTTGACACTGATAATTTCGGCCAGAATCGACAGGGCAATCTCGGCCGGATAGCGACTGCCGATGTACAAGCCCACCGGCCCGTGCAGGCGTTCAATCTGCTGTGCGGACAAATCAAAGAGGGCCAGTCGTTCGCGACGTTTTTTATTGTTGGCCCGGGAGCCCAGTGCGCCGACATAAAACGCGTCGGACCGTAATGCTTCCAGTAATGCCATGTCGTCCAGTTTGGGGTCGTGGGTCAGGGCAACGATGGCGGTGTGCGTGTCCGGTCTTATTTCCAGCACCACCTCGTCAGGCATGCCGGCGATATGTCGGCCCCAGGCCGGTTGCCAGCTGCCGGTGTATTCATCACGGGGATCACACATCAAGACATGAAAGCCGAGCGGTTGCGCCATCTGCGCCACAATCTGCGACAACTGGCCGGCCCCGATCACCAGCAGGCGCAGTTGCGGGCCAAACGTCACGCTTAACCGGTCACCATCAAATGTCAGCGGCTGCCCCTGTGTACCGGAGGTCAGTTGCACCTCGCCGCTTGATAAATGCAGTGTGCGTCGTACCAGCTGATGCAACTCGATGTGCTTGAGCACGTCTGAAATCCAGCGAGTTTCCTGTAGCGGCTCGAGGACCAGTTCCAGTATGCCGCCACACGGCAGACCAAAGCTTTGCGCCTGATCGCGGGTGACGCCATATTGCACCCGTTCCGCGCGCGCCGGACCGCCCTGTTCGCGCAGGCGGGCGATTAAATGGTCTTCGATGCAGCCGCCCGACACAGAGCCAATCACCTGACCGTCGGAACGCACGGCCAGTAATGAACCCGGCGGCCGCGGTGCGCTGCCCCAGGTCTGCACCACCGTGGCCAGACTGACTTCATGACCCGCCTCGCGCCAGGCCAGCGCCGTTCTCAACACCTCCAGATCAAGAATTTCCATAGGCGGACATTATTGCATGTGCCATCCGTGGCTGACGGTAATCGACTGACCCGTGAGTGCACTGGTTTGAAACGCGGCCAGGAATATCGCCGTTTGCGCCACATCCTGAACGGTGGTGAATTCACCGTCGACCGTCTCCTTGAGCATGACGTTCTTGATGACGTCCGCCTCGGAAATCCCCAGTGATCTGGCCTGCTCAGGGATCTGCTTGTCGACCAGCGGGGTGCGTACAAAACCGGGACAGATAACGTTGGCGCGAATCTTGTCTTTGGCACCTTCCTTGGCCACCACCTTTGCCAGACCGATCAGGCCATGTTTGGCCGCGACATATGGTGCCTTTAACGGCGACGCTTCATGTGAATGCACTGAGCCCATGTAGATGATGGAGCCACCCCGACCGGTGCCAATCATGGCGCGCATACAGGCACGGGTTGTCAGAAACGCGCCATCCAGATGAATGGCAATCAGTTTCTTCCAGTTGTCCAGACTCAGGTCCACAATCGGGCTGATAATCTGGATGCCTGCGTTGCTGATCAGCACATCAACTCCGCCATAGGCTGCGACCACATCAGCGACGCCTTTATCAACCTGCGCTTCATCAATCACGTTCATCGCCACGCCCATGGCAATGCCACCTGCCTTGACAATTTCCGCCGCCGTAGCCTGCGCTGCGTCGAGCGCCAGATCGGCAATAACGACTTTGGCACCCTGCCTGGAATATTCAAATGCAATTTCCTTGCCGATTCCACTTGCTGCGCCAGTAATGATGGCCACTTTATCTTTTAATAGCATGACAGTTTCCTTATTTATTGAGGTAATCATAAACCACCGACCCGTACGGCAGCGTCAAATCTGCGAGTATGTGGGTCGCCGAAAGCACTTCCAACACCGGTAATGCCGCAACAGGTGCCAATGCATGTGCATGCAATTCTAATGCGCCCGGTCCGCTCCAGGCTCCCTTGATATTGATGTCGGTCAAATTATATTGAACCAGTTCACAGATACGCTGCGTGCCATCCACATGGGGAACAATCTTCAGCAAAAAATTGGCGGACTGCATGGAGCGTAACACGGCGCTGGTGTCCAGGGGTCGGTGTTTGAAGCCCATGGTCCCGGTGGCAACGCGCGTGCCCGAATAGTCCAGAGTGCCCACCAGCGTATCCTTGTGGACACGCAATTCCGGATCGCCCAGCTTTTTGGGAAAGCCCCAGAGTTCACGACCGGCAGCGATCGGCGGATGATCATCCAGATACATGCTGTGCACATAACCGCCAGCGACCCCGTTGAGTGTGACCGGAATCACCTGGCCGGATTCGCAGTAATGCCCGAAACCGGTGGAGTCAGGCATATTGATAAACTCAAATTTGACAATGGGTTCGGTCATTTTGAGTGGCGCCGGAATCATTTTCTGCAGCAATACGGGATCCGTACGGTAGGTAATGATCAAAAATTCCCGATCCACGAAGCGGTAAGGCCCGGGCGGGTAGGCCGGATTGTGCATCGGCATGGCAAAACCTGTCTGGCGCACGTCGTCTTCGGTCATTTTATTGCCTCCAATACATGTAAGGGGTCGCTGATTGAGATCGGATAAATAAGTTGTTTCAGGGCATTAATCTAGTAAAACTACGGTGGTGCGATCTTAATCGAAATTTCATAATCGGTCATGGACTGACGACTGGCCCTTCAGTTGTACAGTCCATTCCACATGGACCAACTGAAAGTAAAGGTAATCCTATGCTGCGCGGATCCGTTGAACAACGCAACGCCATTGCTGTGGCCAAGGCTATCAACAGCATACATCAGGATCATATCTGGTATGCAAAAATAGCAGCACTTGATCCGGCCGATCTGGGTTTTGTTTATCGCTTTGTGCAATTCTTCAAAGATTTGCTGGATGGACGCATTGTGACTGAACTTTATGACCTGAACAATGTGTTCGAGATTCCTTGCGTGGACAGCACCGACAACACGCGGGTGGTAAAAATTGTAAAAAACGGCCTGGAAATCGTGGCCAGAATGTCGCCGCACGATGAAAAAAAAAGGGTCACTTTCTGGCTTGGAAATTGCCAGATCTACGAAATGAACGATGTCACATTTCAGGATCTGCAGGCGTCGATGGTATTAAACCGGGCGCGAATTGATATACTGAATCTGACCCCGGTCCGTTCATTCAAGTTGCCGACCGTATCGCTTTACCGCTCTGCGCCTTTATTTGAGCCGATCAACCTTGATCACGATCAGGAACAGGATCAGGAACAGGATTAACCCGCCAGGAGATTAAACCGGCAGAGCGGGCAGGCCGGCACGGACGAGACCTACGGTTCGCGCAGCCAGATCTGGCTGCGCCCTATCCAGGGCACGCCGATATAACCGCGCACGTTCAACTTCTTTCCGCCGTCCTCGAGCTTTAATTTGCTCTTGTAGACGTCGCCCGAATCCGGGTCCAGAATGGTTCCACCTTTGTACTCATCGTCGTCTTTTTTCAGACCCACTAAAATTATCATGCCAAGCACCGGCTGGTCCTTGTTGGCGCCTTCACATTTTATACATTTTGGAAATTGCTCTTCAGACGGTTCGCGGAACAGCCGTTCAATTTTACCGCTCAGCACGCCATTGGTTTCCGTGATGCGAATCAGCGCTCTCGACTTGCCACTCACATCATCGATATTTCGCCATAAGCCAACAGGTGAGACTGAAGCATCCTGTGCCAGGACCAGGCCATGCATCAGTAAGCCCGCCAGGCCGGCGGCGAGGCAGCGAAAACGGGGCAGTCGGGTTCTGGGGTGCATGAGCGGGTCCATTCTGTCAGGTGGGAGGTAATTTGGAAAACTGCTCGCGCAATTTTGCCAGTGTTGCGGAGAAATTGCCGACACGTTCCTTTTCCTGGGCAACCACGGCGGCCGGTGCCCGGGCAACAAAGCCTTGGTTGTCCAGTTTCGCCTGTGCCTTGTCCATTTCCGTTTCCAGTCGGGCAATTTCCCTGTTCAGGCGTTCACGTTCGGCTGCAACATCAATCTCCACCTTCAGCATCAGCCTGGTTTCGCCCACAATCGAGACGGGTGCGGGCGAGTCGGGCAGCGCGTCAAGAATCTGGACGTCGGATAATTTCGCCAGAGCCTGCAGATAAGGCGCAAAACCGTGCAGTTGCTGTTTGTCGCCGGCGTGACCGGCCTGTATTAACAGCGGTACACGTTGTGCCGGCGAGAGCTGCATTTCGCCGCGTAAATTGCGGCACGAGTCGGTCAGGGTTTTCAGTGTGGCCATCCAGGTCTCGGCTTCGGTATCCAGCTTGTCGGGATTGGCTTGCGGGTAGGCTTGCACCATGATCGAGTCACCGGCCGGGTTGAGTTGTTTGCCTGTCAATGGCGCGACGGTCTGCCATAGCGATTCGGTAATGAATGGAATGACCGGATGAGCCAGACGCAACACGGTCTCCAGGACGCGCAGCAGGGTGCGGCGTGTCCCGCGTTGCTGGGCGTCAGTGCCGGTCTGCATCTGCACTTTGGCCACCTCCAGATACCAGTCGCAATACTCATCCCAGACAAACTGGTAGATAGCCGTGGCAATATTGTCGAAACGATAGTCGGCAAACCCTTTGGCGATATCCTGTTCGGTGCGCTGCAGAACCGACACGATCCAGCGGTCTGCCTGAGAAAAACTCAGGTACTCCGGGTTGCAGACACCCGCAACGTGGTTCTCGAAGCCGCAATCCCTGCCTTCGGTATTCATCAGGACAAAACGGGTCGCGTTCCACAGCTTGTTACAGAAATTGCGATAACCTTCGCAGCGGCCCAGGTCAAAGTTGATGTTTCGACCCAGTGATGCATAACTGGCCATGGTGAAACGCAGTGCATCGGTACCGTAAGCCTGAATGCCGTCGGCAAATTCCTTGCGGGTGGCTTTGGCTATTTTCTCGGCGTCTTTCGGATTCATTAAACCGAGGGTGCGTTTCGCTGCCAGGTCGTCGACTGAAATGCCGTCGATCAGGTCGATCGGGTCCAGGGTATTGCCTTTGGACTTGGACATTTTCTGGCCGCTGGCGTCACGTACCAGTCCGTGCACGTACACGTGATGAAACGGCACTTTGCCGGTAAAGTGCGCCGTCATCATGACCATGCGCGCGACCCAGAAGAAAATGATATCAAATCCGGTGACCAGCACCGTCGAGGGCAGGAATGCCGCGAGGTCCGGCGTCTGCGCTGGCCAGCCGAGTGTTGAGAAGGGCACCAGTGCGGACGAAAACCAGGTATCCAGGACATCGTCGTCGCGCCTCAATGCGCCACGGTAGCCTGCGCTGTCTGCCTTGGCTCGGGCCAGTGCTTCGCTGGTGGCCACAAAAATCTCGCCTTGCTCGCCGTACCATGCAGGGATCTGGTGTCCCCACCAGAGTTGGCGTGAAATGCACCAGTCCTGGATATTGCCCAGCCACTGGTTGTAAGTGGTGGTCCAGTTTTCAGGGATGAATTTCACCTCGCCATTCGCCACTTTGTCGAGCGCGACCTCGGCAATCGATTTTCCCGGGAAGAATGTCCCTTCCGGCGCAGGCTTGCTCATGGCCATAAACCATTGGTCCGTAAGCATCGGTTCAATCACGACGCCGGTGCGGTCACCGCGCGGCACCATCAGTTTGTGGGGATTGACCGAATCCAGCAGGCCCAGCGCGTCCAGATCGGCAACCATTTTTTTACGGGCGACAAAACGATCCAGACCCCGATAGGCTTCGGGCGCATCGTCAGCCACTTTCGCCTCCAGGGTCATCATGCTAATCAGTGGCAACTGGTGGCGTTGTCCCACGGCGTAGTCGTTAAAGTCATGCGCCGGCGTAATTTTGACGCAACCGGTACCGAAGGCTTTGTCGACATACTCATCGGCAATAACCGGAATGGCGCGGCCGGTCAGGGGCAAGCTGAGTGTTTTTCCAATCAGGTGCGTGTAGCGTTCGTCGGTCGGATCCACCGCAACGGCAACGTCGCCCAGCATGGTTTCCGGACGGGTTGTGGCGACCGTCAGGTGGCCCGAGCCGTCCGTGAATGGGTAGCGGATATGCCACATCGAACCGTCTTCTTCTTCCGACAGTACTTCCAGATCGGAGACGGCCGTACCGAGTACCGGGTCCCAGTTCACCAGACGTTTGCCGCGATAAATCAGGCCCTGTTCATACAGGCGTGTAAACACTTCGGAGACGACTTTCGACCGCGGCGCATCCATCGTGAAGTATTCACGTTGCCAGTCGGCCGACGCGCCCATCCGGCGCATCTGTCCGGTGATGGTGGATCCGGACTTCTCTTTCCATTCCCAGATCTTTTCCACGAATTTTTCACGACCTAAATCGTGTCGCGAGGTTTTCTGTGCATCGAGCTGGCGTTCAACCACAATCTGGGTCGCAATACCGGCATGGTCGGTGCCCGGGATCCAGGAGGTATTGAAGCCGCGCATGCGATGGTAGCGCGTCAGGCCGTCCATAATGGTCTGGTTGAACGCATGCCCCATGTGCAGTGTGCCGGTGACATTGGGCGGCGGCAACTGGATGCAGAATGCGGGCTGACTGGTGTCCATGGTAGCGGCGAAATAACCGCGTTGTTCCCAGGCGGAACGCCAGATTTTTTCAATTTCAGCGGGCTCGAACGACTTTGCTAATTCAGACATGGTGTGCAGGGAGATTAATTTCGGAAGGGGTGATTATAAATCGGGAAGGCAGGCTCAGGGGCGGTAATACCAAAAAGGCAATTAAATACCCGGTTTGGCGTACGGTGGAAAGCGCTCTGCTCTGCTACAATGGCAGGATCCATAAGGACCGTCCCGATTCGATTGTCACCCCCAACTCCCAATTTATTATGAAAATCACAAAAGACACCGTCATCAGCCTGAATTACAGCATGTTTGATAAAGACAACCAACTGATAGACAGGAACGTTGAGCCTATCGTCTATCTCCATGGTGGGTATGACAATATTTTGCCGCCGGTCGAACGGGCGCTCGAAGGTCGTGGGGTTGGCGACACCATCGATGTGTCGATGACGCCCGCTGAAGCGTTCGGCGAAATCGACGAAAGCCTGATACGCGAAGAAGATGTGGGCCTGTTCCCGCCGGATATTGAAATCGGCATGATGTTTGAGACGCATAACCAGGAAACCAACGAAGAAATGCAATTCTGCATCACCGGGATTGATGCCGGCAAAGTGACTGTGGATGGCAACCATCCGCTGGCCGGCAAATCGCTGCGGTTTGAGGCGACCGTGCTGGAGATTCGTGCCGCGTCCGACGAAGAAATTCAGCACGGTCACGCGCACGGCGCGCACGGGCATGGACATGAGCACGGGCATGAACATTAACAGAGACTTATACGCGGTACTGGGATTAAGCAGCACGGCAACACCGGATGAAATAAAAAAAGCATTCCGGCAGAAAGCGGCCGAATTTCATCCGGACAGAAACACTTCGGAACTGGCACCGGTGAAATTCAGGGCGGTACGCGAAGCCTATGAAGTGCTGTCTGACCCGGCTGCGCGCGCGGATTATGATGATAATCGACGTCGTAATCTCCTTGAATCACCCATTGATACGGCGCACGACATCTGGGTAAATTATCTGTCTGGAGTATTAAATTGAAAACGTCCCGGTATTTTGCGAACCTGATATCGTCGTATCAGGCTGAACTGGATGACCTGCGCACGGATTCGGAAGGCAATAACGTTCTGAAAGCCCGTCTGGCAAAAAAACGTGAACAGGTGCCGCAACTGCTGATGATGATGCAAAGTGCGCCGGAAATGGTGGCGGTTGCCTTCCACGGCGGCTTCACATTCAGCCAGACCAGCACGCTGGAAAGTCTGGTCACAAAAGAATTGAACCGGCTTCCGGCGTGGGCATCGGTGCAGCGTGCCGTGGTCATCGAACCATGGGCCGAGAGTCTGGTCAGGACGGTGCTGACCGACCCCGACGGGGAATCCTTTCTGGTGACAACACTGGGGCTGGAATTTTTACAGCAGCATGGCAACGAGCGCCGTGCTCCCTCGTCCGATGACGCGCAGGGCGACGCATCTGCCGCGCCGGGTGAGGAGCAGGAACCGGAGGATACCGATGACGGCCATGAAGGTCGCCTGAATTCGGATGACCTGGTTGCCGATGAAGGCGAAAGCACGGAATTTGATCTTGATAAAGCCGGCGCTGACTGGTTGGCCGCGCAGGGATTCGATCGTAAAGAGTAATCAGTGAAGACATAAATCATGAGCCTACCCGCACTTGTACAAGCACAGAAATTAATCAAATCCGGCGACATTGTCGGTGCTGAACACGCATTGGCAACACTGGCAGAAACCGAAGGCGATAACGCCCTGGTGGTCGCACTCGACCAGTTTCCGCCCAAAGATTTGCTGGCGATCATACGCGAATACGACAGCTCAAGGGAATCAATGGTGAACCTGCTGGTGACGCCGGAACAGTTTGCCAAGGCGGTGGTACTGGAAAAGCGTTATGCCGATCTGAGTCATGAACAGTTGCGCGGCATGATCAATTCGGTGATTTTCCGTCAGGGTGCCGATCCGGGTGAATTTCTGTATGCGATCAGTGAAGTCGAAGGCGGCTATGAAGCGCTGGCCGATTATCTGTCCGAGCGTACTGAGCGGATTGAATTCTTTTACCGTTACGCCACGTTTGACCTGTTCGAATACAGCGATGAAGTTAAAACCCAGGCCATTGACGACGACCTGCTGAATCTGACGCGCGATTCGGAGGCACAGTCGTCACCACTGGACATGGTCAATTTCGAGGACCATGACTGGATGGAGGTGACGATGATCCTGCGTTACCAGCATCCCGATATCTTCCGCGAAGTGCTGCTCAAGCTGCGCGCCCGACTCAAAAAGGAAATTGCGGAGCACGAAGCGTTTATGGAAAGTGTCGACGAATTACCCGAAGGTGTTCTGGACAACGACAAGCCCATGCCGGCCCAGGAACGCCCTGACTTCGAAGGTTTGCAGGAAGAATCGGCCCTTTGAACACACCCATACCCGACCTGCCCAAGGTAGATGAATTCCGATGACTGACCACGATTTCCAGCTTGCCACTTTCGATGAACGTCCCTTTTTTGAACAAGCGCTGCGCTACGGCACCGAACAAGGCATTATCAACGACGAAAAAATTCAGGCAATCAATGCCGAAGCGCCCAAGGGCATGGTCCAGATCGCCACGGCGTTCGGCAGCCCTTACCTGCGGGCTGAAATAGAACTGGCGCGGGTGCGCATCGTCAATCTGGTTAATCTGTACCTGCTGGAAACGACCAAGGGTGATCTTGACCAGGCGGCCCGTCTTATTCGCGACAATACCTTTTTAACGCTGTCCCGCGGCGGTTCGACGCTTTTGAAAGAATTGTTTGCTTTGCCCGAATACCCGATTCTGGGTGCCTACACCGATGGACGGGTCGACGATTTTCTGGAATTCTGGTCGCGCAAAAAAACCAGCGACGATTATCGCGCCGCGAGAAAACAGCGCGAACGCTACCAGGTGGAGATCCGCCTGGCAAAGAAACTGGGTGTGGATCTGGGTTTGTCCGCCACCATTTTTCAGGATCAGCATTGTGAAGCGGATGCGTTGATTCGCAGCGCGTTATTGATACGCTTTGAAAAAAACGCAGCGAAAGCCGGACCGCCTGAAAAAAAGAGCTGCTTCAACCAGATTGAATTTGCCGGATTGCTCGATAAATTGCGAAGAAAAGGCACGGCGAAAACCATCAGGCTGGACGGTGATTTCAGCGCGCCGGAACAACAGCTTATCGCGCAATTGCAGCAGGATATTGTGACCCATGACCTGCCAAAAATCAGTGACGTGAACCTTCCGCTGGATAATCTCATCAGCCAGATCAAGGACCGCTATTTTATACGCGGACATGACATGGAAGACACCGCCGATTATGAAGCCCTGGTCTCCAGGGAATGGAGCCGGTATACGCGGGGCAAGAACGATATCGACGCCATTTTCACCTTGCTGCTGTGCCTGGCGGCCAAAGTGCCCGATAAAATCAGCCTGAGCGAAGCCGCCGCCAGAACACTGATCAAAAAAATCCGCAAGGATGGTTTTTTCCCGGAACTGGCAAGCCGGTTCATACAGCAGAACGCACCGCATGAAAAACAGGAAAGTCTGCTGGAAGACTGGGAGGATTTTTGCGAACAGGCCAAACTTTATCTGCTCGACGACTGGGACCATGACCTGAAAGCGGCCTTCGACTTTCTGCAGGAAAATTGTTATATAGAAAAACCTGCCAAAAAAGCATCAAAAACGCCGTCAGCAGCGCGCTAAAATCCATTTACCCGAGCGGCTCAATGTTGTCTATAATTGCGCTTTACCAAGGAATAAAAGCTAGGGGTCCTTTCGGTCTGCAACGTGGCCGACAAGGTGAGAAATACCCTTTACCTGATCTGGATAATGCCAGCGTAGGGAAGCCGACATCGTGGGCGAGATACCGCCAGTTCGTTCAAGCTTCCCGGTTTACATCAACAAGGAAGCACTATGAACGCCAACCCGAAATTCCTGTCTGCCACCGCCACGGTCGATGCCGCCGCCATTGCACCGTTACCGCATTCGCGCAAGGTCTACATACAGGGCAGCCGTCCTGATATTCAGGTGCCGATGCGCGAAATCAGCCAGTCAGATACCCCTGCGTCGTTCGGCTTTGAGACCAATCCGCCGATATACGTCTACGACACGTCAGGTCCGTACACCGACCCGGACGCGCAGATTGATATCCGCTCGGGATTGAAACCGGTTCGGGCAAACTGGATTGCCGAGCGTGGCGACACCGAGGAACTGCCCGGCCCGTCGTCTGCCTACGGTGTGGAACGTTTGCAGGATCCGACCTGCACCGAACTGCGCTTTAACCTGAAGCGCCTGCCACGCCGCGCGCGCGAGGGGAAGAATGTCAGCCAGATGCATTACGCGCGACAGGGCATTATTACGCCGGAAATGGAATTTGTTGCGATTCGTGAAAACATGCAGCGTCAGCAGTATCTGGACAGCCTGCGTGCATCCGGTGTGATGGGAAACAAGCTGGCCGACCTGATGGGGCGCCAGCATCCCGGTCAGCATTTCGGTGCGTCGATACCCGCCGAAATCACCCCTGAATTTGTGCGTGATGAAATAGCTCGGGGTCGCGCCATTATCCCTGCCAATATCAATCATCCCGAAGTCGAACCGATGATCATCGGACGTAATTTTCTGGTGAAAATCAATGCCAACATCGGCAATTCGGCGGTGACCTCGTCGATAGGTGAGGAAGTCGAAAAAATGACCTGGGCCATACGCTGGGGCGGCGACAACGTCATGGATCTGTCGACCGGCAAGCATATCCACGAAACGCGCGAATGGATTATCCGCAATTCGCCCGTGCCCATAGGTACAGTGCCGATTTATCAGGCACTGGAAAAGGTCAACGGCAAAGCCGAAGACCTGACCTGGGAAATTTTCCGTGACACGTTAATTGAGCAGGCAGAACAGGGTGTGGATTACTTCACCATTCATGCCGGCGTGCGTCTGCACTACGTGCCGATGACGGCCAGACGACTCACCGGCATCGTGTCGCGCGGTGGCTCGATCATGGCGAAATGGTGTCTTGCGCACCACGAAGAATCGTTCCTGTACACGCATTTTGAAGAGATCTGCCAGATCATGAAAGCGTACGATGTGTCATTCAGTCTGGGCGATGGCCTGCGTCCGGGTTCCATTTTTGATGCGAACGATGAAGCGCAGCTGGCGGAGCTGAAAACACTGGGTGAACTCACCCAGATCGCCTGGCAACACGACGTGCAGGTCATGATAGAAGGGCCGGGTCATGTGCCATTGCATCTGATCAAGGAAAACATGGATCTGCAACTGGATCAATGCCACGAAGCGCCGTTTTATACGCTAGGCCCTCTGACCACCGATATTGCGCCAGGCTATGATCACATCACGTCCGGTATCGGTGCGGCAACCATCGGCTGGTACGGCACCGCCATGTTGTGCTACGTGACGCCAAAGGAACATCTGGGCCTGCCCAACAAGGCGGATGTCAAAGACGGCATTATCACGTACAAAATAGCCGCTCACGTGGCTGACCTGGCCAAAGGGCATCCGGGTGCGCAGATACGCGATAATGCATTGTCCAAGGCGCGCTTTGAATTTCGCTGGGAAGACCAGTTCAATCTGGGTCTGGATCCGGACAAGGCGCGGGAATTTCATGACGAAACCCTGCCCAAGGACTCGGCCAAAGTGGCACACTTCTGTTCGATGTGCGGGCCCCATTTCTGTTCGATGAAAATCACCCAGGAAGTGCGCGACTACGCGGCGCAGCAGGGTATCAGCGAAATCGCGGCACTGAAAAAAGGCATGGAAGTCAAGTCGGTGGAGTTCGTCAAATCAGGATCGGAAATTTATAACAGACAATGAGCGCAGCATGTCCGGTGTGTCCCAGCGTCAGTCAGGGTGGAGCAGGGATTTCATGGTGTACCCGCCATGCCTGCAATACGGACGTCTGCCGCAGGGGGCGTCTGCTCCGTGGCGAACGCGGGTTCAATGCAAGACTGAACCCCGTGGCATGCAGCAGCTCTCAACGGCAATAAATCAACCCAGACCAACATCATGCAAATCGTCTTGAACGGATCACTACACCAGCTGGGCGAGCCCATTTCAGTCGCCGAACTGGTAGCCAGTTTAAACCTGTCGGAAAAAGCCGTCGCGGTGGCGGTCAACCGACAGATTATCCCGCGCCCGGATTGGAACGAACATCGGTTGCAGCCTCGAGACCAGGTGGACGTTGTGCGCGCAATCGGTGGTGGATAGTCGGTCAACAATTCAAAGGAACCCGTATGGCAAATTCAACTTCAGATTTTACCCTGGCAGGAAAAACCTATTCGTCGCGCCTGTTGGTGGGCAGCGGGAAATATCGTGATCTGGAACAGACCCGCTTGGCAACCGAAGCCAGCGGTGCTGAAATCATTACCGTGGCCATACGCCGCGTCAATATCGGCCAGGACGTGAATGCACCCAGTCTGCTGGATGCCGTACCTCCTTCACGCTACACCATTCTGCCCAACTCTGCCGGCTGTTATAACGCGGAGGATGCCATCTACACCTTGCGCCTGGGTCGTGAATTGCTGGATGGACAGACACTGACCAAGCTTGAGGTGCTAGGCGACGAAAAAAGCCTGTATCCGAACATGCCAGAAACCATCAAGGCCGCCAAAACACTGGTCAAGGAAGGGTTTGATGTGATGGTCTACTGCAGCGACGATCCGATTCAGGCCAAAATTCTGGAAGATATCGGTTGTGTCGCCGTCATGCCGCTGGCGTCGCTGATCGGTTCCGGCATGGGTATACTGAACCCGTGGAACCTGGCGCTGATTATCGAACGGGCGACGGTGCCGATACTGGTGGATGCCGGCGTCGGCACTGCTTCGGATGCAGCGATTGCCATGGAGCTGGGTTGCGACGGCGTGTTGATGAACAGCGCAATTGCCGGCGCACAGGATCCGGTACGCATGGCACGCGCGATGAAGCTGGCGGTGGAAGCCGGACGGGAAGCATTTCTGGCCGGACGGATACCGAAACGGTTTGCTGCTTCACCGTCTTCACCGATGGCGGGTCGCGTTGTATAAAGCCACCGTACTGGTGTTTGCCGGCAGCGACCCGAGTGGCGGTGCCGGCATCTCGGCCGACATTGAGGCGATTGCGGCGCAGGGTGCGCACGCGTTACCCGTAATCACCGCGATTACGGCGCAGGACAACGACCGTGTATTTGCGGTGCATCCGGTGAACTCCGCGCTGATTTTGCAGCAGGCCGACAGGCTGGTGCAAAAGATGGCAATACATGCGATCAAGATCGGCATCGTGGCCAATCGTGACAACGCGTCGGCCATTGCAGAGTGGATAATTCACTACAAAACGCACTATCCGGCAGTACCGGTCATACTTGATCCGGTTCTGGCCAGCGGACACGGTGATCTGCTATCGACAGATAATGCCGTCGATGCACTGAGGCCCCTGTTGCCGGTGGCGACATTAATTACGCCGAATCTGCCCGAGGCAGACCTGCTCTGCCCTGGTGCCATGACGCAGTACCAGCAGGCCGAACGTTTCATGGAACACGGCATTCCAGATGTGCTGATCAAAGGGGGGCACGGCACAGCCACGATGGTGTCCAATACGTGGTTTCACCAGGGCGAGCTCAGTAGCTGGCACTGGCCACGTCTGGAAGGCACATTCCATGGAAGCGGCTGTACACTGGCGTCCGCCATCGCCGCACAACTTGCCTGTGGCAAAACCCTGCAGCAAGCCCTGGATGCAGCGCAGAGTTACTGTTATTACACCCTGAAGTTTGCCTACGCCATTTCAACTGGGCAACGCATTCCGCAACGCCAACTGATGCCAACCTAGTTACAATCTCATGAACAGACCCTTACACGGACTCTACCTGGTTACCCCTGATTGGGACGATACCCACCGACTGATTGCTGTCAGCCGGCAGGCGCTGCAGGGCGGTGCCCGCATCCTGCAATATCGCCATAAAACGGCCGACGCGCGACTGCGCCGGGAACAGGCCACCGCGCTGCAGCAGCTATGCCGCGATTACCCGTGTTTGTTCATCATCAACGACCATGTTGAGCTCTGTGCAGAGCTTGATGCCGACGGGATACACGTGGGTGGAACCGACCTGCGTGTCGATGAGGTTCGCCAGCGGGTTGGTCCCGGCAAGATCGTCGGTGCATCGTGTTACGGCGATCTGCAACTGGCGCGCAGCGCGCAGCAGCACGGGGCGAGCTATGTGGCGTTTGGCGGATTCTACCCGTCACGCATAAAAAAGTACCCGGTCACCACCCCATTTGACATCGTGACTCAGGCGAAAAAAGAAATAGCCTTGCCGTGCGCGGTAATCGGCGGCATGACGGTGGACAACAGCAAACCACTGATAACCTCCGGTGCCGATATGGTGGCGGCAATCAGCAGCGTGTATCTGGCCGACCATCCGCAGCAGGCCGCACGGGAATTCTGTCAGTTATTTGGTACGATTTGAAAAGGACATCAGGCATGAGCGAATTCGCACAGGATATACAAAAATTCAACGGCATCTACCGGTTGCCCGTCAGTCCGGTTCCGACCACGGACGTGGGTGTGCCGGCGGCCGACAGACTGAAAGCGTTCAAAGATATACTGACGGAAGAAGTCAGCGAAATCGACGAGATCATCACCGCCGCCGAAAACGGTGACAACCCGCTGGTCGTGCTGACGATGCTGGCTGACCTGCTGGGGGATATCCAGGTCTATTGCGCCTCTGAAATGGCAAAATTCGGGTTGCCATTGGACGAGATATTGGCGATTATCATGCAATCCAATTTTTCCAAGCTGGATGCCAATGGCAATCCCATTTATGATGCGCGCGGCAAAGTGTTAAAGGGCCCGGAGTACTGGAAACCGGAACCGCGAATCCAGGCATTGCTGGAAGCCCGGTCAAAACAGGCGTGACACAGAACGCCGTGGATTGCGTGGTTCATGTGGATGGCAGGCACTGGCGACGCAAGCAGGCCTTGATTGTTGCCCGTTCTGAAAGGGAGTTATGACTGTCCATGATGCCAAAGAGTTCCTGTTCTGGTGCCTGGTGCTCAACTATGCACTGCTGCTTTACTGGGCAGCGATTTTTTTGTTTGCGCGCAACGCGTTTTACCGGCTGATGACGCGCTGGTACAGACTTTCCGCTGAACAGTTTGATGCACTCAATTTTGCCGGAATGGCCCTTTATAAACTGGGGATTATCCTGTTTAACCTGGTGCCCTGGGTCGCGCTCTGCCTGATCCGGTAGGCACATTGTCCGCTGGCGACCATCTGTTCAGTCGGGGCGGAAACACGGCGTTACCTTTTCAGATACGCTGCCACGCAGCGAACCAGCGCCATCGATGGCACAGGTTTAATCAGGATTTCGCGGATACCGGCCTGTCGGACACTTTCTTCGTCAGCGGCGCTAACGTAGCCGGTGGTAATGATGACAGGTATGCCCGGACGAATTTCCTGTATTGCATGCGCTAATTTGACGCCGGTAAGTTCGGGCATATTCTGGTCGGTGATCACCAGATCAATCGAACCGGGATCGGCACTGAACCGCCGAAGCGCGGCAAACGAGCTCGTCAGTCCAATCACCCTGCATCCGGCTCCTTCCAGCAGTTCCGTCATAAAGCCGACGAGGGTCAGTTCATCATCAACCACCATCACAGTGCCGGTCAGTCGGGTCATGGCCGGGTTGGACACGTCCGGACCGGCCAGTGCAACGTGAGGCATTGTTTTACTCGGCAGGTATATGCAGAATTCCGAGCCGCAACCTGGCTGGGTCAGGACCTCGATATGACCCTGCGCCGAATGGACGATGCCGTGTACGACGGCAAGACCCAGCCCCGATCCCAGGCCCATATCCTTGGTGGTATAAAACGGTTCAAAGATTTTCAGCAGATTGTCGTTTGAAATTCCCGATCCGTTGTCCGCCACCGAGATTTTTATGTAGTGGCCGTCAAACGGGGTATGGCACGACATGCAGAATCGTTTGTCGTCCAGTGACACCATTGACACCGTCACGGTGATCACACCCGATTCACCCAGAGAGTCGCGCGCGTTAATGCACAGGTTCATTAAAATCTGGTGCAGGTTAACGGGACTGATGAGCACCGGCCCCAGCGGCTGCACGATCTCGGTCTTGGTTAAAATGGAACTTGGCATGGTCGACTGTAACAGCTTCATCACTTCCGTGACGATCGGTTCGACACTGATTTCTTCCTTGGCGATGCTGGTTTTCCGGCTGAACGAAATCAGATGGCCCACCAGTTCCCTGGCGCGGTGTCCTCCTTTGAGAATTTCGTGTATATAGCGGCTCAGGGTGGCATTTTTTGTGACTTCGGGCGACATTTCCAGTAATTCCGAATAGCCCAGCATGGCGGCCAGTATGTTATTGAAGTCGTGCGCGATGCCCCCGGTCAGTTGTCCGATCAGTTCCATTTTCTGGGCCTGCCATAGCTGCGTCTGCAACGCCTTCTGGTTCTGTTCGGCCACAACACGGCCGGTGATCTCGCGCTCATAACAGAGTATGGAGGTCACTTCCAGCGCGGCATTTCGCATCGGCACCTTGACCAGATCGAAATAGCGGACCTGGCCGTCCGCAGTGATCCATTTGAACACCGGGTCATGTATCGAATCACCGTTCAGCACGGCCAGATCATCATGGTGAAACCCGGGTATCCCGTTGACCGGGTCACCAAGGCACATTTCCATCGGCATGACGTCAGTGTCCAGCCGTCCTATCATGGACAGCGGATCCTGTCCGAAAGCCGCTGCGAAACTGGCATTGGCGAGTATGAACCGGTGGTTCCTGTCTTTGGCAAATACCCAGTCCGGTGTGGAGTCAATAATCTTTTGCAGGAACAACTTGGATTCAAGGATTTTTTGGGCAGCGCGCTTTTGTTCCGTGATGTCGATTAACGACACCAGATGCAGACCATCCAGTGAATTCGCAAACAGGGTTGCACTGGCCAAAAAGGTTCGAACCTGGCCATCTTTGCAATGGATGTCAGCTTCCATGGGTTTGAACGGCGTATGGGTACGAAGCGCCTCATCGAGCCGTTTTTGCCAGGTGTCCAGAATGTACTGTCGGTAGGACTCATCCGGGTAGGCGCGTTGCCACCACGCTTCCAGGACAGGTATTTCATCGTGCGTGTACCCGATAGTATCTTTGAATCCCTGATTCAGAAAAGTAATCCGGCCGAATTTGTCGTTTAGGGCCAGCGAGACCGGCACTGAGTCGGCGATCATCCTCAGTCTTGCTTCACTTTCCCTGATCTGTTCGGTAATCCGTTTGTGTTCAGTAATATTTTCCACAAACGACCAGATGTAGGGTTCACTCCGGTCATCCGTGATCACCACCCCGTTGAGTTTTACCGGCACAACTGCCTTGTTGCTGTTGATGTATTCCTTCTCATACGGCCCGTATTCGTTGGCTGTATGGAGTGATTCGATCTGCTTTTGTTCCTGTTCTCTGTATTTCTCGGGCGTCAGATCCCAGTAACTCAGTTTGGTTAATTCACTGAGTGAATAGCCGACGATGTCGAGAAACGCCGGATTCGCTTCAAAAAATGTGCCATCCATTGAATTTCGGGCAATGCCTATGGGCGACATGTCAAACAGTTTGGACAATTTTTCTTCGCTGACCTTCAAATCATGGGTCGCTTTGCGTATATCGGTAATATCCTTGGTAACGCAAAGCAGAAATTTCGGTTGATCATATTCGTCATAGAAGGGTTTTTTGGTGGTCAGGCCGACGCGATTCGATTGGTACTTTGTGCTCCAGAAGGTTTCTTCAAATTCAACCGTCACCCGACCGGCAAACACGTCGCTGTCGTTACCGAGAAATAATTGCATCTGGTCGTCCGGGAAAAACCGGCTGCCGTTGGTATTTTCAATCTCGGCGAACTGAATACCCCAATTTTCCTGGCAGGCCTTGTTCATGACCTTGAAATTGCTGTGCGCATCTTTGACAAAAATGGCGACCGGCAAAAGATCAAAGATCCCTGCGGCAATTTCCAGGTTTTGAAGTATGTTCAATTCCATGATAATTATGTTTTTTGTTGAGGCTGATTGACCGGCGACATGAGCCTGACTCTACGCTATCTGGGCGCACAAAAGGCTGGAATACCCTGTTCCAGATCAATATATTTGTGATTAATTCATGGGCAATAGTTATCTATTCGCTATCGAAGCGCTGTTTATTTCAGATTAACGAACGAATAAATGGCTGTCGGCCGCAATTTTAAGGATAATTGCACAAAAAATTCGTCCGTTGAGTTAGCGGGCGTAACCATGACATTCCACCGGAGACACCCGTGCAATCTATCAAAAACAGGTTTTCACATATTCCGTCTGGCGCTGGCGCGCTGTTTTTCATTCAGATATTTGCGACGCTGGGCTTTGCCATCCTGTATTCCACGCTGGTACTGTACGCCAGCAAGCACCTGCATTTTTCCACGATAAAAGCCACCGCCATTATGGGTATTTTTGGCGCCTTCAATTACGGACTGCATTTGTTTGGCGGTTATTTGGGCGGACGTTTTTTAAGTAATCGCAATCTGTTCATCGGTGGCATGGCGTTACAGGTAATAGGTTGTGCGTGCATTTCAGCCGGCACGGTCGAAATGCTTTACTGGGGCCTGGCCTTATTTCTGACCGGTAGTGGCCTGAATGTCACCTGTATCAACATGATGCTGACGCAGCGTTTCAAACCGGAGGATATCCGTCGCGAAGGCGCGTTTTTGTGGAATTATGCGGGGATGAATATCGGCTTTTTTGTCGGCTTTACGGCTGCTGGACATTATCAGCTGACCGAAGATTATTCCAGCCTGTTCATTTTTGCGACGATAGGCAATTTTATGGCGATTGTCCTGGCCAGTTTCAACTGGAAGTCACTGGTGGACCTGAACACGCCGTTATTGAATTCCACCCCTGCCGAATTCAAAAGGCGCTTCCTGATCGGCCTGGCGATATTGGTGGGTCTGGTACCGGTGGTGTGGTATCTGCTGCAATCCGAGTGGACTGAAAATCTGGTGAAACTCATCAGCCTGATCGTTGGAATCACCCTGGTTTACCTGACGTTTATCCATAAAGACAAACGCGAGAGAAACAATATGTGGGCTTACCTGATCCTCACATTCAGCTCACTGATTTTCTGGTCGCTGTACCAGATGGCACCTAACGGGCTGCAACTGTTCGCGGTGAACAATGTGAATCTGGTCGTCTGGGGCGTACAGGTGGCGCCGCAATGGATACAGAACATCAATACCGTCGTGATTGTGCTGGGCGGGCCGGCGATGTCAGCCCTGTTTGTCCAGCTGCGCGCCAAGGGCTGGAAAATTGATGTGCCCAAACAGTTTGCCGCGTCACTGATACTCATGGGGTTGGGTTTTTTATGCCTGCCGCTCGGGATCACATTTGCTGACGACAGGGGGTTGTCGCCATTCTTCTGGCTGTTTTTGAGTTATGTCCTGCAAAGTATCGGTGAACTGCTGATTTCACCGGTCGGCTATGCCATGATAGGCCGTATGGCACCGAAACAGTACCAGGGAATCATGATGGGAAGCTGGATGCTGATTACCGGATTGGCGTCACTGTTCTCGGGCGATTTTTCCGGGATGATACCCGAACCTTCCGAAGGCACTGCGCTAACCACGAATGCGGCGTACTCCCAATTATTTTCGGAATTGGGCTGGAGCACGGTTGTCGTCGGTGTTGTGCTGGTTGGTTTGATTCCCTTCCTGACCCGCCTGATAAAAGATAAAGACCTGGCAGAAGTGGAACCGGTGCAGCCAGGCTAGCGATGCATAAAAAAATCGCCGACACAGGTTCGGCGATTTTGTCCTGCGGGTTCAGGCGTGCAAATTACAGCGTGCCGTACGAATGCAGTCCGGACAAAAACATGTTCACGCCGAGGAAAGCAAAGGTTGTCACCAGCAGCCCAATCACTGCCCACCATGCGGCAACCTGACCGCGCAGGCCTTTCATCAGTCGCATATGCAACCAGGCGGCATAGTTAAGCCATACAATCAGGGCCCAGGTTTCCTTCGGATCCCACGACCAGTAACCCCCCCAGGCCTCAGCGGCCCACAGTGCCCCGAGTATGGTGGCAATCGTGAAGAACGCAAAGCCGACCGTGATCGCTTTGTACATCACGTCATCGAGCACCTCCAGGGACGGCAAACGGTCTGCCAGCCATCCTTTGGATTTAACCAGATAGGCCACGCCCACCATGGCCGCCAGAGAAAATGTGCCGTAGCCGATGAAATTGGCCGGCACGTGTATTTTCATCCACCAGCTCTGCAAAGCCGGCACCAGCGGCTGGATTTCGGCTGCATCACGTTTGACCGTATACCAGAGCAGGAAACCGACCGCTGCCGAAATCACCAGCATGACAAACGGACCCATCTGGCGCGTCTGGTATTTGTGTTCGTAGTACAGGTAAAACAGTGCAGTAATCATCGAAAACAGGATGAATACTTCGTATAAATTCGAAACGGGAATATGTCCGATGTCGCTGCCCAGCAAATACGATTCATACCAGCGCAACAGCATCCCGGTAAATCCCATGACGACCGATCCCCAGCAGAGCAGGGCGCCAATCGAATATCCCAGTGCGGAACGCAGTACCAGGCCGCCCCAATAAAAAAGGGTCGACAGGAAAATCAGGAAACTCATCCATAAAATGGCAGACTGGGAAGAAAACAGGTATTTCAGTAAAAATCTGGAATTGGCATGATCCAGTACGCCGGCATATTGAGTAATCCCGCACCAGCTGAACAGGGCCAGCAACAGCACCAGCATGCGTATCGGCTTCCAGTTCCAGCCCAACAGCGCAAACGTCGGTGCGGCCAGCAGCAACACGATCTGCTCGTAATAATCCATATGGCCACTGAATCTGAACAGCGCTATACAGGACGCCGTGATCAGTGCGCCGGCATAGAGCCAGTCGACGATATCAAGTCGTCGGAAAAATCCCTGGTAGGGTTGTTGCTGCGGCATATCCATGTTTCTCTCCCGGAATTCGTGTGTTGACTCTGCGTGGAATTTTTCAGCGGGTCAAATCAGATTTCAACTGTATAAACTCTTTTTCAAAATCCATTGTTTTTCGCTGTGTACTCATGGCAAAAATGGCGCGTGTCGCGCTGTCGTGGTCGGTCATCCATACCCAGACGCGTCGTTCGCGTATGTAAAACATGGAAAAAATGCCGAGCACCAGAAACAGGCATCCCAGATAGACAATTTTCTTGCCGGGAGAACGCGTTACCTGAAAAACACTTGCCTTGACCTCATCATACGACTTTAATTGCAAGTAGACTGGCGCATTGTATAAAAAAACATCGGACAGTGCATTACTGGCAAGTTGCAGAAAACGGGCATTTCTGTCGTTCAGTTCCATTACCGGCAAACCGTCCTGCTGGCGTGCGATCTGCCATAACTCCCACAAACTGCCGTTTAATATTTTCATAAAGACATCGGCGGCGCGTTCCTGCTCTGCATCGGGCACCTTGGACAGAAATTTGGCAACCGCAACATAGCCGCCGGCTTTGCCATCACCGATGAAAACAGTCAGACTTTTCTCCGCCGAGCTCTGTAATTGCGGGCGTAATTTCCGGCCACTTTCGTCATCGGCCAAGGCATGGCTGGCATACGACTGTGCGGCCCGGGCACGTAACTCCGGATCAAACAGGGCCGCGCGCAGCCGCATCCATTCGGTGACCGAGTCATTTTCATCGGCGGGAATGCGAAGGTAGCTGAACGGTTCGGAAGGCGAATCGCGCGTTCCGGCTAAAAACACAGCCTCACCGTCGATCTTGACCGATTGCATGTAGTTATTGAATTCTCTCGCCTGACCGTTCTTATCGCGCAACTTGTATTGTAATGAGGCGCCGACATTGTGCAGATTTTTTGTGTTCACGCCTTTGGCGGACGAACCGGAATGCTGATCCAGACTGGCTGAAAGCTGTTCACCCAGACTGGGCGGCTTTTTGACGGCGCGCACGTCCTGATCTGGCGCTTCCATATTCTCGATATTGAACGGACGAAATCCGGTCCATTCGATGGTGTAGGATTCGTCCGCGGTCTTTGCTGCAAGCGCGGTGGTCCTGCCGACCTCGCCTGTCATGGGATAGGCCGTGCTGCTTGCACCGTTCATGGGATAAGTCTGGAGCTGCAAACGGCTACCCCCGTCTTCAAAGCTGGACTGGTATACGGCAACACCTTTATAAATCAGGGGGTCATTGACTTTTATGGTCGCCGGAAATTTCTTGCCGGTCTCGTTGTCTTCGACGTCGACTTCGCTGGCAAAAAGTTTTGGCATGCCGGTAGAGTAAAATTCGATGATGAATTTCTTCAGATGCACGGTGAAGGGTAAATCCTGTATGAACACACCTTCTGCTGCGGGAATAATGGCTGCATTACCGGACTGGCCTTCAGGGATCATCAGGTTGCCGCGGAACGTCGGGGTATCCAGGCTGAGGCGATGCTGTTCGGCAATCTGACTGATCAGGCCACTGCCGTCAAACGGCGTCTTGCCCATAAACCACTGCTGAATGCGGATTGCCAGATCCGAGTCGAGCAGTCCACCCAGCAGGATGATCACTATTGCACCGTGTGCAAAAATGTAACCCAATTTATTTGCGGCTCCCTTTTTGGCGGAGATAAGCGTCGCAGCGGGTTTGTCGATCAGGCGGGTCTGATAACCGCGCTGTGATAAACGCGTTATCAGGGTTTTGGCTAATGCGGCACGTGAATCGGGGCTGGTCCACTCAGCCTTATTGGCAAAATTGTGCAGCGACTGTTCCCGGACATTGTCTCGCCATGACAGCATGTCTTTCACCATTTTCGGGGCATTACGGATCAGACAGAGTGTGGTCGAGGTCACCAGAAAGGTCATGATCATCAGAAACCACCAGCTGGTGTACAGCGAATACAGACTCAGTTCACGAAACACGTCGAACCAGAACGGGCCAAACTGATTGACATAATTGGGCATCGGCTCATTCTGCTTGAGCACGGTTCCGATAATCGAGGCAATCGCAATCAGGCTGAGCAGGCTGATGGCAAAGCGCATTGACGAAATGAGTTCGATGAAATCGGCGAAATAACGATTTTTGTGGCGTGGCGGGTCTGAGTCGGCAGACGGGGTGGAAACGGAAGTGTCAGTCATGGTGTCTTACAAACAAAAAAGGGCAGCAGCGCCACCCTTTTCATTATACGGGGAAAAGAAAATTATTTTAAACCTGCGACGAAGTCGGCCACCGCGGTGATTTCTTCGTCCGACATGCGTTTTGCAATGGCCATCATTTCGGGGCTGTTGCTGCGGGCACCGGAACGGAAACTGGTCAATTGAGCCACCGTGTAATCCTGATGCTGGCCAGCCAGGCGCGGGAACAGTGCCGGTATGCCGGAACCGTTCGGTCCGTGGCAGCCGGCGCAGGCAGGGACATTAATGGCGCCAATACCGGCACGATAGATTTTCTTACCCGCTTCGACCAGATCCTTGTTTTTTGCAGCACCCGGCTTGGGCATCTGTACGCTCAGGTAGGCGGTGACGTTTTTGATATCGTCCGCACTCAGGGCTTTGGCCATGCCGGTCATGACGGCGTTATTGCGGGTAGCCTCGGTAAAATTGCCGAGCTGTTTTGCCAGGTAAGCGGCATGCTGGCCTGCCAGTTTGGGATTTTGTGAAATGGTGGAATTGCCGGCAGCGCCATGGCATGCTACACAGGCAATGATATTGCGTGATGCATCACCATTCGTATACAGCGCTTCGCCTTTGACAGGGTCAGCTGCCGCTTTCTTTTCTTCATTAGCGTACGCCAGCGTAGTCAATGCCACTATAGCCAGCGTAGTGACGAATAGTGATTTCAGAAAAGATTTTGGGTTCATTCATGCACCTTGAAGACGAAATAACAACGAAGTTTAAAATTTAGCCCTACATTTTCTGCCAGAATAATTTACCACCAGAAAACTTGGCACCAGGAAACAACATTCAATAGCCCGTTATTGTACAATAGCTTTCCCTCCTTTTTGTTGCATTTTTCGGTTCAATTTATGTCCATACTCTGGCAGGCTCGATTTTTTACCACGGTAAACCACCTACGCAACTTGCCTGATCTACAAGTTCCTGAAATTGCATTTGCCGGGCGTTCCAATGCCGGAAAGTCTACCGCCATCAACACACTGTGCAATCAGAAAAAACTGGCGTTTGCCTCCAAAACGCCGGGGCGGACCCAGCACATTAATTTTTTCTCGATCGGCGGTGCCCATGTGGCCCAGCACCGTAAAGATCCGACCAACGTCGATGAAATTCGCGCATTGCTGGTGGATTTACCCGGTTACGGCTACGCCGAGGTCCCGGGTGCCGCAAAAAATCACTGGAATGAATTGTTGGGCGACTATGTCAAGGCGCGCGACCAACTGTGCGCACTGGTCCTGATCATGGATGCCCGACGACCCTTTACCGATCTCGATAAAAACATGCTGGAATGGTTTGCGCCAACCGGTCGTCCCGTGCATTGTATTTTGGCAAAATCGGATAAATTAAATCGCAATGATCAGACGAATGCATTAAGGTTAACGGAGTCGGTGCTGGCAAGTTATGTCGATGAGTCGGGCCAACCTTTCCCCTACACCGTGCAACTTTTTTCGGCGCTGAAGCGTGTCGGACTGGACGAGGCAGATGCCAAGATTCGGGAACTGCTGGGATTGGCGGATGATGGCGCGCCGACCGATGTTGCTGTAGAGTCCTCGGATTGAAGGGGCTGGTGAGCACTGTGAAATCGCGGTGGCGTGATGGTGCGCCAGCTGGGTTAATGCCAGTTTTTGAGTTAGTACTGACTTACATCAAGGCGCCATGGGCAGAAGGCGTTGAAAATTAGTGACGTGGTTGTGCTGCGCCCGTTGTGCTTTAGTGTTGAGGCAGCATGTTAAAACGTTAAAAAAGAGTAAAAAAAGGGTAAAAAAAGGATAAAAAAGGGCAAAAAAAACCCAGCGCTTGTGGCGCTGGGCCTAACACCAACTTGGTGCCCGCTCAGGGAAGTGAAGCAGGGGGTAACGAAGTACCCATAGCTTAAGAGTGGTGCAATTTAATTAAGTTCCCTATTTTTTTAAAAAAGATGATGAATTTACAAAATAACGGCCATTTTCCCGGCACTCGCATGCGCCGCATGCGCAAAGATGTGTTCTCTCGTGCATTAATGCGTGAAAACACCATTACTGCCGCAGACCTGATTTACCCGGTTTTCATTCTTGAGGGCACGAATCAACGGGAAAAAGTTGTTTCCATGCCGGGCGTGGAACGGATCTCGGTCGATGTGTTGCTGACGGTTGCTGAGGAATGTGTGTCCCTCGGCATTCCCGTGCTGGCGCTTTTTCCGGTTATCAACCCGCATCTGAAAACACCCGACGGAATCGAGGCAACCAACCCGGATGGCTTGGTTCCGCGCGCAATACGTGAGATAAAAAGCCACTTTCCAGAACTGGGAGTACTCACTGACATTGCATTGGATCCATACACCAGTCATGGCCAGGACGGCCTGATTGATGCCGAAGGCTATGTGCTGAACGATGAAACCTGTGCCATGCTGGTCCGGCAGGCACTGACCCATGCCAAAGCCGGTGTTGACGTTGTGGCACCGTCCGACATGATGGATGGCCGCATCGGTGCGATTCGCCATGCGCTGGAATCGCATCATTTTATCCACACGCGCATCATGGCGTATTCAGCCAAGTATGCGTCAGCGTTCTATGGCCCGTTTCGTGACGCGGTGGGTTCGGCCGGCAACCTGGGCAAGAGCAACAAATCGACCTACCAGATGGATCCCGCCAACAGCAACGAAGCGCTGCGCGAGGTGGCGCTGGACATTGCCGAAGGCGCTGACATGGTGATGGTAAAACCGGGCATGCCCTATCTCGATGTCGTGAGGCGTGTGAAAGATGAATTCAAAGTGCCGACGTTCGCGTATCAGGTCAGCGGTGAATACGCGATGATCAAAGCGGCCGCCCAGAATGGCTGGCTGGACCACAACAAGGCCATGATGGAAGCGATGATGTCGTTCAAACGGGCCGGTGCAGACGGGGTGCTGACTTATTTTGCCCGTGATATTGCGCGGTTGTTGCAGCATGCCAAGTGAGCGTCGCAACAGGGTAATCTGCAACCGTGGTCTGGGCGGCGTAATTTAACTGACAACCTACTTTTTCCGGGAGTGCCATGCAAGAACTGGTCATTACGATTGCTTCACCTGTCTTTATCGTCCTGATTATTCTTGAAATGATGGTCGGACGTTGGCGTGGCATGGCCAATTTCGAATTCGGCGACACCCTGAACAGCATGGGTCTGGGCATAATGAGCCAGATCACCGGTGGATTGCTGAGGTTATTTGCGATCGGCATTTACGCTTTTGTTGCACACCATTTTGCCCTGTTCGTGTTGCCCGACACCTGGTGGGTCTGGGTGGGCGGATTGCTGTTTTATGATTTTCTGTACTACTGGCTGCATCGCTACGGCCACGAACTGGCCATATTGTGGGCAGCCCATGTGGTGCACCACCAGAGTGAATGTTACAACCTGTCAACGGCATTGCGCCAGACCAGTTCCGGGGTGTTGCTGTCCTGGATATTCTATCTGCCGATGGCCTTTCTGGGTGTCCCGGTTGACCTATTTGTCGCCCTCAGTCTGATCGATCTGCTTTACCAATTCTGGGTGCATACCGAACTGATCGGCAAATTGGGCTGGTTTGATCGTGTCTTTGTATCACCGTCGAATCATCGTGTGCACCACGCCACCAACGACAGTTACCTGGACAAAAATTACGGTGGAATTCTGATTCTGTGGGACCGGCTGTTCGGGACCTTTACCGAAGAACGCGACGATGAAAAAGTCGTGTACGGCACCCGCAGTCCGCTGCGCAGCTGGAACCCGCTCAGGGCCAATCTCGAGGTCTACCAGAAAGTTATTCAGGACGCCCGCCATGCCAGTCACTGGGCTGACAGGATCCGGATCTGGTTCAGGCATCCTGGCTGGCAGCCTGCCGATGTGGCACAGCGATATCCGCACGACGCGTTTGTATTGCACCGACCCCGGTTTGAACCGGCTCTGACGCGTAGCTGGAAAATCTATTGCTTCGTGCAGTTTGTCTTGATCCTTCTCATCACGACGCATTTTCTGGCCGTCGACCGGCACATAGGCTATGGCGAATGCGCCTTATACGGCGCATGGTTGATAGCCGGATTGGTGGTCATTGGTGGACTGACCGAGCGTCGCGTCAATTACCTGGGTCTGGAATCGGTCCGCCTGATGCTGACGCTCGCATTTGTGCTGGTCACCGGCCACTGGTTTGGCAACCTGTCCTTGCCGGAGCTCGCGCAATACGGCGTCGAGCTGGTGATCCTGGGGTCGTTACTCAGTCTGATTTTCCTGAGACAGCATCAACAGGCGTCCTGATTCGCCTGGCACGCTATCCTTGTTCAAATCCGGCCAACACATTCACGGCATTGATGCCGATATCCTCCACGGCGTACCCGCCTTCCATGACGAACAGTGTAGGGTGTTCAAGTGCGGCGATCAATTCGCCCATGCGCAGATAGTGGTCGTTTTTTAGCCTGAACTGCGAGATGGGGTCGTGTTCAAACGTATCCACACCCAGCGACACAATCAGCGCATCGGGCGCAAACTGCCTGATTTTCTGGCAGGCAGCCTCAAGAGCCAGCCTGTAATGATCCCAATCAGTGCCATGCGGCATGGGATAATTCACGTTGTAGCCGAGTCCGTCGTCGTCACCGGTCTCATCGGCGTAACCCAGATAATAGGGATACTCATTGCGCGGGTCACCGTGCAGCGAGACAAACAGCACGTCATTGCGCCGGTAGAAAATGCTCTGGGTACCGTTGCCGTGATGATAATCAACGTCCAGTATGGCGACGCGCCGTGCACCCTGGTCCCGTAAGGCCTGCGCCGCAATCGCAGCGTTATTGAAGTAGCAGTAGCCACCCATATAATCCGAGGCCGCATGATGTCCGGGTGGCCGGCATAATGAAAAAACCGCCTGCCCGGTCTGAACCAGTTTTTCAGCGCCGGTCAGGGCCACATTGGCTGCCGCGCGAATGGCAGGCCAGGTGCCGGCAGTAATCGGTGTCGACATATCAAACGAATAAAACCCCAGCTGTCCGTCAATGTCGTCGGGAATGCGGTCACTGCGCAGTCCGCGAATCGGCCAGGCGTTGGGCAGGGCGTCATGGCAGCGATTCAGTGCCTGCCAGCGTGGCCAGGCCTGTTCCAGAAAATTTACATAGCGGGCATCATGGATGCGTAATACGGGCGCCAGCCCGTAATCGGCCGGTTCCACGATGTCGCCCAGAGCCGTTTGTTTGATTCGGTCCAACACCATTTCAACGCGCCGCGGCATTTCAAAACTGGGTTGAATGGTGCCATCGACGATTTCGGACTGGCCGTGATGATGCTGATGATCCTGGCTGTAGATGGTGAGCAATTCAGTCTCCCGTGCAGAATTTAATGGTGTATGGGTTATCGGCTCATGACGGCGATGAGCTGGGCTTTCATGGTTTTGATCAACGAAGTCTCGTCCGGCGGTACGCCTTCCGGTGCTTCACAGTTTCTGTCCGCGTAGATCAGGCCAATCGGTTTGCCGTTCACGATCAGAGGCAAGACCATTAAACTTCGGGCCTCCGGAAAATGGGCCAGATGCCACCCCGGACGGAGTTGACTGATTCGGGTGCTGCCGGTTTCCCCGATCATCAGGTCTGCATTGTTTTTTAGTGCCAGATGAAACAGGTCGTTCTCTTCTTTTGCGGAAAACTGGAAACTCTTCTGCTTTCGGAACCAGTCCTGTCCAAGCGAAATGCGGGCGATGTAGGATTCGGTTTTAAGATCCTTCAGGCTGGCCGTAATGAATTGAAATCCGAGACTGCCGTGCAGAATTTCAAGGAACTGCAGTACCAGGTCATTCAGTTTGAACTGGCCGCTGGAAATGGTCTGTGTCATTTCCATCACGCCGGCCAGCAGCAGTTCGCGCGCATTCACCGGTTTCCCGCTCGGATGATGCGCGACCTGCAGCGCGACCGACACCGGATCCGAAACCATAAGCAGGTCATCCAGCGAACTGGCATCGTGTTGCAGTCCCGGTGCCGGCCCAACCGGTTGCTGTTCGAGGTCGGTGGCGGAAACGCCGATGCCCAATTTCTGCACCAGTTCCTGCGTTTCGACAATCGCGCTGCTTAACCAGTCCGCCAGCACCTCGGCCTCGAGTTCCAGCGCGGTGCCGTAGCGGTGCATTAATTCACTGGTGAATTTTTCATCGGAGAAATCAATGTCGTCCGCCTTGTCTCTGGAGAACTGCGTGTTGCGCATGATTATTTCAGCTGCATCAGCGCTGAACGCCGCCACCTGTTTGATCCATTCACTGCGGTGCTTGGTTTTCCGGATCTGTCCGAAGGGCAGCACGCCTGCCGCCTGGGTAATGCTGTCGGGAATATTCCATTGATGCAGAATCAGGCTGCCAAAATGGGTCAGACTGCAGCCAATCTGGTTCACCGAAGCCTGGTGCAGATTGTCGGTGCCGTCCCTGACCGGTTTCATGATCTCTTCATACAGGTCCGGATCCTGCGCGGCGATCAAAACCTGGCCAATATTCTTGAACAGCGCCGCAATGCTGGCTTCTTCGGCATCCGGATAGCTGCTCCGGTTCACACATTGACGCGCAATAATGCTGGCGCACAGGGAACGTGTCAGTTCGATATACAGGTTTTTGTATTTTTCACTGAAACATTCCAGCATCAGTATGCTCAGCGCACTGGTTTTTACCACATCAAATCCCAGAATGAAAATGGCCTTGGATATGGTGGTGACCGAGGATCCCTGCGACTTGCGATAGGACACCGAATTGGCAAGATTTAGTATGTCTTTGGTCAGACTGACATCGGACAAAATGAATTTGGCCAGTTTGTTGACCGATTCATCACCGGTTGAAACGATTTTAATTACTTCCGTGATCGCTGTACCCAGACTGGGCAGGCGTTTATCGTTGCTGATTTTCAGTAACAGCTGATCACGGCGCTGACGCGCCAACTGTTCCTGCATGGCCGGTGAAATTGACTTGTTCACGTGAATCCTGATGGCTGTTCGTTATTCTGTGACTATGCAATATGGTGAAGACGGCGCCGCCAACGCCCAGGCCCCTAGACGGCGGATTTGGTGCTCAGGCCGTATTTGACCTGCAAGTCTTCGTAGAGTTTTTGTAACGCAGCGTTCCTGGGATTGGTCGGGTCCAAACGGCATGACGAGTCTATCAACCGGCGCGCCTGTTGTGCCATCTGGTGTTCCCAGCCATGGCTTTCTATGCACTTCAGATAGGCAATGGCCGCATTGGTGACCACTTGCGGGTTGTTCGGCATCTGTTTGACTGCCGACGACATGAGGTCGACAGCGCCCATATAATCTCCGGCCTTGGCCTTTTTGACCCCGGCCGCCACCAGCTCCATGACTTCGGTGCGACTCTGATCGGCCAGCGCTTTGCCGAGTTCGCCGTGCCCGCTGCTTTCAAAGACACCGACGGCCTTCTGCATTTCGGCGTCGTTGGTGGTATTGCGCATGACTTCCAGAATGACGCCGCTGGCTTCCTTGGTCATGTCGCTTTCCAGGCAATGCTTGGCCAGACCCAATTTCATATTCGTTGATAAGCCGATGTTGCCCTGGCTGGCCTGTACCGCCGTCAGCAATTCGTCTTTCAGCTGCGGGTCATTGCTTTTGGCAAAAATGAACGCTTTTGAGATGGCTTTACAGACCGGTGTTTTCAGTCTGTCGGGCATGGATTTCTCCAGTTCCCGGACCATCGTCTTGGCCTGATCCATATTGCCGTTCTGGACCAGGGCGTTGACCAGGTTAACATGGTCTTCCGGATCCCTGAATTCAGAAAACTTGACCTTGCTGACCACTTTTTTCAGATTTGCTTCGGCCGTTTTGAAGTCGCCGGTTGCCAGCGCAATTTCACCCAATTTCCTTAAGCGCCGAACTCCGTGCGGCGATATTTCTACCGCCTGGGTCAATACATTTTTTGCGGACTCGAGTTGTCCGAGCATTTCATGGTTTTTGGCCAGCAGGTCAAACGCATCCATGTAGCGCTCATTTTCCGCCACCAGCGACTTCAGGATATCTTCGGCTTCGGCATATTTCCCCTGCAGATGGATGGTGCGGGCCAGTCCAAGGCGCGCCCAGGCCACGGCGCGCATTTCAGTCAGTTTTTTGTAGATGGGTTCCGCCATATCAGGCTCGCCCAGCAAGACATGCAATTCAGCGCGCAAACGCATGAAATCGACTTTTTCGCGCGGGTGCGCCAGTTCTTTTTTCTTGCATTCTTCAATCGCTGCCTGAAATTCCTCACTGTCCATCAAGTGGTAGATGCTGATAAACAGGTTTCTTTTCTTGATCGCGCGGCCGATACGCTCCAGTAGTTCGTCGGGTGTAAACGGTTTGAGCAAATAGTCGTTCGGTGCCAGTTCGGCCGCACTGACGACTTTTTCGTGACTGCGCTCACCGGTCACCATGATGAACAGGGTTGTGAGCGGCGCCAGTTTATGATGACGGATATCCTCCAGCAATTGCTGACCGTCCTGCCCCGGCCCCAATTCGTACTCGCACAGCACCAGGTCGAAATATTTGCTTTTGATAAAACCCAGGGCATTGGCCGACGAAATGCCGTGCTCAATTTTGGTAATACCGCACAGGTTGAGCATATTGTGTATGCTCGCCCGCATGCCGGAGTGCGGTTCAACCAGTAAAACTCGAATTTCAGAAAGCTCGCTCATTGCATTCCAGATCAATCAAATTGGACATCAAACCGATGCAGCCAAGTACCGTCAGCGTCCAAGTTTGCCGGTACCTTTTTCCGCAACTCCCGCAACCATGCTGTATTGACTTTATTTCAAGAACTTTGCAATCAATAAAACAGCCATCGATATAAGGATAGTCGACGAAAAGGGCAAACAAAAGACATGTCCGAAAAGTTTGAAGCGGATATCGCCCGGCAATTTGCCCACGCCGAGCTTTTCAAGCCATGGAAGCAGTGCTGAAAACACCGTCAACGCCAAAAAGATAACAAAAACCCATCGAATCATCGGTAACCTCGTTATTTTATAATCGGAAAAGCCGATTGTACTGCTGCATTTTTTCAGGCAGGCACACACCTGTTCCCATGACCAGGACCTTAAAAAGTTCGCCCATTTCCGCCGGCGAGACCAGTTTCTGCAGTGCGTTAGCTTCTGGTAAATATTGCAACGGATCTTCTGGCGACAGACGCATTAACAATTCGCCAATACCGGCATTCAGCAGAAAATGGGCCTGGGTGCTGTAAGACAATACCTCCAGGCCAGCCAGTTCCCCGTCCTGGCAGATGCGGCTGAAGTCGATGTGCGACGTAATGTCCTGCAGCCCCGGCCAATAAAACGGCTCGGTGTGCGCATGGTGCCGATAATGACACATTAACGTGCCCTGATCGCGCTGATGCAGGTAGTATTCCGCGGCAGGAAACCCATAGTCAATCCACACCAGCAGTCCGGCTCCGCCGGCCTTGAGCATCCGTGATACGGTGGACATGAAGCCGCGCGCCACCGTGTGCAGTTCGGTCAGGTAGTCGTCGGGCAGTAACCCGGCATGCGGGATCTGCCCGAGGTCCGCGCCGGAAGATAATTCGTGCTCGGCCCAGGTTAAGTGACCTTCCTGCCAGCCGACGCCGACTTCTTTCCAGCCGGCGGGCGTTTTTTTGACCAGTTGCACGGGCATGGCATCCAGAACTTCATTGCCGAGGATCACGCCACTGAAAGAGGCGGGCATTTCGTCCAGCCAGACCACCTCCGGAAAGTCTTTCAGGCGCAGTTGCTGGCGCTTCTTCAGTTCCCCGGATAATTCAACGATATAATAGCGACCGGGCGTGCATTCCTGCCGGCGCAGTTCTGTTAGCAAATCAACAGCAAGTTTGCCTGTGCCGGCACCGAATTCCATCAGGTCACCGGACGTCTGGGGCAACACCTGCAGGACGAAGTGTGCCAGCGCAGCACCGAATAAAGCGGAAATTTCAGGCGCGGTCGTAAAATCGCCGTCACGACCGAGTTTGGCTGCGCCGCCGGTGTAATAGCCTGATTGCGGAGCATAGAGCGCTAATTCCATATAGCGCATGAACGATATCCATCCACCGTGGTGGTGTATTTCCTGTTCGATCCGTGACAATAAGGCCGATGACGCCGCCTGGGCTTCAGCGCTTGGAACCGGTAACTGGAGTTTTTGCATGAAAGTGACACTCAGAATTTTTAAGAACAGATTACTCACGATTTTAACGTAAGACCCCCTATTATTTAACTTTTATGAAAACAGTGCAGTCCGTTATGGATGATTCGACGTCAGACCATGTGTCCAGAAAAAGCATGGAGAAAATTGCTTACGAAAACAATAAATTGCATAAACGCCTGTGTCGTTTAGTGGGTAAGGCCATTGGTGACTTTAACATGATCGAAGACGGCGACAAAGTCATGGTGTGCCTGTCGGGTGGCAAAGACAGCTATGCGCTGCTGGATATCCTGATGACCCTGCGCGAACGCGCGCCGATCCATTTCGACATCGTGGCGGTTAACCTCGACCAAAAACAACCCAATTTCCCGGCAGAGGTTCTGCCTGCCTACCTGACGCAGTTGGGGATTCCGTTTCATATCGAGAACCAGGACACCTACAGTATCGTCAAGCGCGTTATTGAAGAAGGCAAAACCACCTGTTCACTCTGCTCCAGGCTGCGACGCGGCATTTTGTATCGTGTTGCCGATGAATTGGGAGCCACAAAAATCGCGCTTGGCCATCATCGTGACGACATTCTGGAAACATTTTTTCTGAACATGTTTTTTGGTGCGAAAATCAAGGCCATGCCGGCCAAGCTGCAATCGGATGATGGTCGTCACATGGTCATTCGCCCTATGGCTTATGTGAAAGAGGAAGATACTCAGCGCTACGCCGACCTGAAAAAATTTCCCATCATTCCCTGCGATCTGTGCGGTTCCCAGGAAAATCTGCAGCGCAAGCAGATCAAGGGATTGATGCGTGAATGGGAAAAGAAATTCCCGGGCAGGGTGGAAAGCATTTTTTCGGCACTGTCGACGGTCGTGCCCTCGCATCTGCTGGATGCACAACTGTTTGATTTTTCCGGACTTAAAATCGATGGTCATGCCATCCCGGAAGGTGATATTGCCTTTGATGAAGAACCTTGCGCTACACGGCCATCCGTGAATACAATAAACGTTGTGCCGATCGCCACATACTAACCCGTCACCCTATCCGGAAAATCGCCGACCATGACCAGTGCATCCCAGAAAATCAATGTCGTTATTCTCGCCGCCGGCATGGGCAAACGCATGCGTTCGGATCTGCCCAAGGTGTTGCATCCGCTGGCCGGCAAGCCGCTGGTAAGTCATGTGCTGGATACGGCGCGCGGACTGACACCGGCGACGATCTGCGTTATCTACGGGCATGGCGGTGAACAGGTGCCTGACCGACTGGCGGCACCGGACGTCTGTTTTGCCCGACAGGAACCCCAATTGGGCACGGGTCACGCCGTACAGCAGGCCATACCGTTCCTGAACGACGCATTGCCCACACTCATACTGGCCGGCGATGTGCCGCTCACCAGACTGAGTTCGCTGAAAGCGCTGGTCGATGCCGCAGCAGACAGCAGGTTTGGCATCCTGACGGTGAATCTGGGCGACCCAACCGGGTATGGCCGGATCGTGCGCGAAGCCGGCCAGATCCGCAAGATAGTCGAACATAAAGACGCCACCCCCGAACAGCGCGCCCTCAGCGAAGTAAACACCGGCATCATGGTCATGCCCACAGTGAAGCTGAAACAGTGGCTCGCCTCACTGTCAAACAGCAACGCACAGGGTGAGTATTACCTGACCGATGTCGTCGCCAATGCGGTTGCGGACGGCATAGAAATCGTGTCTGCGCAGCCGGAGGCGGAATGGGAAACAATGGGCGTCAACAGCAAAACCCAGTTGGCGGCGCTGGAGCGTCTGTACCAGGACAATCAGGCAGAAATCCTGCTGGAGCAGGGCGTGACGCTTTACGACCCGAAACGCATTGATATCCGTGGAGATCTGCACTGCGGGCGCGATGTATCGATCGATGTTGGCTGCATTTTTGAAGGCCGGGTGACGCTCGACGACGGTGTGCAGATTGGCGCGTACTGCGTCATCCGTGATGCGCATATCGGCAAAAATGCCAGTATCAAGGCGTACAGCCATCTTGACGGCAGCATCGTTGGCAGTGCCTGCCAGATTGGTCCCTATGCCCGATTGAGGCCCGGTACCACATTGGCGGCGGATGTCCATATCGGCAATTTTGTTGAAGTCAAGAACAGCCAGATAGCTGCCGCCAGCAAGGCCAATCATCTGGCCTATCTGGGGGATTCCACGATCGGTGCACGGGTCAATATCGGCGCGGGTACCATTACCTGCAATTACGATGGTGTCAACAAATTCCGGACCGTGATTGAAGACGATGCATTTATCGGCAGCGATTCGCAGTTGATTGCACCTGTCACGGTGGGTCAGGGTGCAACACTGGGTGCCGGCACCAGCCTGTCCAAAGATGCGCCGGCCGGACAACTGACGGTGTCACGCGCCAGGCAGACCAGCATTGCCGGGTGGCAGCGTCCGGTCAGGAAATCCTGAACTCAATGCATAGCGTGCGCATCCGTAACCTGGAGCTGGGTGATGCCGCCAATCTGCTGCAATTCGAACTGGAGAACCGCGACTGGTTTGAGCAGACCATTTCGCCGCGTGGCG